>DKRV01000030.1 GCA_002472405.1 Clostridiales bacterium UBA7273
CAGGTGGGCTGGCGCCCATCAAGACAAAAAAGGCAAAAATAGCCGAAAGGGTGCGCTGACAGGCGATATGGATTCGGCTCTCGTCAGCTTAAGAAAATTGGAGGTGAAAGCAATGCCATTTGAAATGACGATGACAATGTTCTGGCTGATTGCCATGGTGTTTTTCCTCGTTGTCGAGGCGGTAACGGTGGGACTTGTGTGCATCTGGTTTGCGGCAGGCTCGCTTGTTGCGCTGCTGTGCGCCATGTTCGATGCGCCCGTGTGGCTTCAGATCGTTGTGTTTCTCATCGTGTCGGCGGTGACATTGTATTACACAAGACCGCTGGTGAAGAAGTATGTCAACAATAAGGTCGAGCCGACAAATGCCGATATCGTTATCGGCAAGGAGTGCCGCGTGACCGAAACGATCGACAATATCGCAGGAACCGGCGCCGTTTATGTTGACGGGAAAACATGGACGGCACGCAGCGCCGACGATAACGAGACTATCCCCGAGGGAACGCTTGTAACGGCACGGCAGATAGACGGAGTCAAGCTCATAGTTTCGGCTATGGAAAAAGAACCAATAAAATAAATTTTAAGGAGACAGCAAATGCAATATGTAATTTACGTACTGATACTTCTTGCGCTTATAATCATCGTAAGAAATATCCGCGTCGTCCAGCAGAGCAAGGTCATGATAATCGAGCGCCTTGGCAAATATCAGGCCACCTGGGGCACCGGCATCCATGTCAAGATCCCCTTCTTTGAAAGAGTTGCAAAGACCATCTCCCTCAAGGAGCAGGTTGCGGACTTTCCGCCTCAGCCCGTTATCACCAAGGATAACGTCACCATGCAGATCGACACCGTTATCTACTTCCAGATAACCGATCCCAAGCTTTACACATACGGCATTGAGCACCCCATGGTCGCTATCGAGAACCTGTCGGCAACCACGCTGCGTAACATAATCGGCGATCTCGAGCTTGACCAGTGCCTTACCAGCCGCGATCTTATAAACGGCAAAATGCGCACCATCCTTGACGAGGCTACCGACCCTTGGGGCATAAAGGTAAACCGCGTTGAGCTTAAAAACATCCTGCCGCCCAGAGAGATCCAGTCGGCGATGGAAAAGCAGATGAAGGCAGAACGTGAACGCCGTGAAGCCATTCTCCGCGCCGAAGGCGAAAAGCGTGCTGCGATCCTCGAGGCCGAGGGCGAGAAGGAGTCGGCTATCCTGCGCGCAGACGCAAAGAAGCAGCAGCAGATCCTTGAGGCCGAAGGCGAAGCCGCGGCTATTCTCAAGGTTCAGACCGCTACTGCCGAAGGTATCCGCCTTATAAACGAGTCCATGCCGAGCGACGCCGTGCTGAAGATCAAGGCTCTCGAGGCATTTGCCGCCGCTGCCAACGGCAAGGCGACCAAGATCATCATCCCCAGCGAGATCCAGGGTATTGCGGGCCTGGCCGAGGGTGTTGTTCAATCGATCAAGGACGTTCCGGCAGACAAGGCAGAGTAATAAAAAGTTTAATAAAAGACCCGACGGGGCTCCGCCGGGTCTTTTTGAGGTATATTATGATCAAAGTAGCACAGTTTATGAAAAACCACGGCATGGATGCCGAGCGCATTGACCTTGCCGAATACACAAAAGCCTTTGCCGGCGCGATGCGCTCTGGGCTTGACGCTTTTCAGAAGGAAATGCCGATGCTGCCAACGTATCTGTACTCTTCCGGCAAGCTCCAAAAGGGCGGCAAGGCCGTAGTCATTGACGCCGGAGGCACGAATTTCCGCACGGCCGCCGTAGGCTTTGACGGCAAAAAAGCCGTTATCGAATCGCTTGACAAGCGCCCCATGCCCGGAGCGGACGAGTCTGCGGAATGGAACGAGTTCATCTCCTGCGTTGCCGACTGCGTGCAGCCGCTTCTTAAGCAGGCGCAGGATATCGGCTTCTGCTTTTCATATCCGATCGAGATCACGCCCGAGTGTGACGGTAAGGTGCTCGGATTGACAAAGCAGGTGGATATCAAAGATGCTGTCGGTTCGTATCTCGGCGCGGCTCTGCGCGCGGAGCTTGAAGCTCGAGGCGAGCACCCGGGCAGAATAGTCGTTTTGAATGATACCCCGGCTACGCTGCTTGCCGGCAAGGCACTCGCCAAGGGCGGCTATGACGGCTATATCGGCCTCGTTGCAGGAACCGGCTGCAACACCTGCTGCGAGATCGAATGCGGCAGGATAGGCAAGCTTAATGTACCCGGCGGCAGGAAGATGCTCGTCAATCTCGAAAGCGGCTCTTTTGCCGGATTTGCGCGCGGCGACGCAGACCTTGCAATGGACGCCGACCTGCCAGACACCGGCGAGTATGTTGCCGAAAAGATGATATCAGGGCGCTATCTCGGACAGGTGTGCATGTATACGCTGAAAATGGCCGCCGCCGAGGGGCTTTTCTCCGAGCGCGCATCCGAGATCATCGAAAAAATGACCGAGGTCGTGACCCCGACTATCGACAAGTGGGGCAGCGGTCGCTTTCCTAAGGGATTCAACAGCGAGGATAGGGTCAATCTGGTTTACATAATCAATGAAATTTTCGAGCGCTCTGCCAGATGCATTGCAAGTATGCTCTGCGGCATACTCGAGGTCACGGGAGCGGGCGAGGCGCGCCCTGTGTGCATCGCGGTGGACGGCTCGCTGTATTCCGAGAGCAAGCTCCTGCGGCCCGAGCTTGAACGCTTCATGGATGTGTACGCCGGAGAGATCATGGGCAGACGCTATGAATTCGTAAACGCCGAAAATATGAGCCTTATCGGAACCGCCGCGGCGGTTTTGCTGAAATAAACTATGAAACACGCATTTAGAAAAATCATACCGCTGCTGCTGACGCTGTGCATTGCCCTGTCGGGCTGCGCCGCGCAGGAAGCGGAGAAAAAGGACAGCTCAAAGCTTCAAATTGTCTGCACAAATTTCCCGGCCTATGACTTTGCACGCGAAATGGCAGGGGACAGGGCGCAGATAAAGCTTTTGATAAAGCCCGGCGCGGAGGTGCACTCGTACGAGCCTGCGCCAAAGGAGATCGTTGCAATACAGGAAAGCGATCTGTTTATCTGCAACGGCGGCGAGTCAGAAGCCTGGGTCGAGACGCTCGTGTCCGACGATGTAAACGTTCTGCGCATGATGGACTGCGTTGAGACCGTTGCCGAGAGCAGCGAGGGCATATACGCTTCCGACCACGACCACGAGGGCGAGCACGACCATGATGCCGACCATGACCATGAGCACGAGGAAGAGGAGCTTGACGAGCATGTGTGGACAACGCCAGGCAACGCGGCGAAGATCTGCTATGCCCTGTGCGATAAGCTCTGCGAGCTTGACCCGGATAACGCAAACGAATACATGCTCAATTACGAGGTCTATAATGCAAAGCTCATGGAGCTTGATATAGACATACGCACGACCGTCATGAACGGAGTGCGCAAAACGCTTGTTTTTGCCGACAGATTCCCGATGCGGTACTTCACGCGCGAGTACGGCCTGACGTATTACGCTGCCTACCCCGGCTGCGCGTCGCAGACCGAGCCGTCGGCCAAGACGGTGGCGTTCCTCATCGACCATGTGCGCGAGGAGAACATACCGGCGGTGCTGTACATGGAGTTTTCAAACGAAAAGATGGCAGATGTTATCTGCGAGGATACCGGCTGCAAAAAGCTGCCGTTTTACTCGGCGCACAGCATCACCGCGCAGCAGTTTGAGGACGGGGTGACTTACATTGACCTCATGCGCATGAATATAGAAACCCTGAAGGAGGCGCTTTACTGATATGGCACAGATAATATGCCGCGACCTGAGCTTTGCCTATGACGGTGAAACGGTGCTCAGTGACATTAACTTTTCGCTCGATGCAGGCTCGTATCTGTGCATCGTCGGCGAAAACGGCTCGGGCAAGAGCACGCTCATGCGCGGACTTCTCGGGCTGAAAACGCCTTCGACCGGCACAATAACGTTCAATGATCTTAAGCCGACTGAGATCGGATATCTTCCGCAGCAGACGCAGATCCAGCGCGATTTTCCGGCGTCTGTGCGCGAGGTGGTGCTTTCGGGCAGACTCAATTCAATGCACGGCAGGCTGTTTTATAACGCAGCCGACAAAGCCGCCGCGGCCGAGAATATGGAGCGGCTCGGCATCGACGATATAGCAGACCGCTGCTATCTTGAGCTGTCCGGCGGACAGCAGCAGCGCGTCCTGCTTGCGCGTGCAATGTGCGCAACAAAAAAGCTTCTGCTGCTCGATGAGCCGGTGACTGGCCTTGACCCTGTTGCGGCAAACGAGATGTATAACCTCATAAAGCTTGTCAACCTCTGCGATAACACGAGCGTCATCATGATATCGCACGATATCCACGCCGCGGTGCGGTATGCAACGCATATTCTGCACCTCGGACACAGCCAGCTTTTCTTCGGCACGACCGCGCAGTACCGCGAAAGCGATCTCGCACGCAGATTTGTGGGAGGTGAGAGAGCGTGATAGAGCTTATTAAGGAGATGTTCTCTTATCACTTCATGGTCAGAGCCGTGGTTGTCGGTGCGCTTGTTTCGCTGTGTGCGGCGCTGCTTGGCGTATCACTCGTGCTCAAGCGCTATTCCATGATCGGCGACGGCCTGTCGCACGTCGGCTTCGGCGCGCTGGCTATTGCGGCGGCTGTAAACATTGCACCGCTGTATCTTGCCGTTCCGGTCGTTATCGCGGCGGCGTTCCTGCTGCTGAGGATAAATCAGAACAGCAAGATAAAGGGCGATGCGGCTATCGCGCTGATATCCTCGTCGGCGCTGGCAATAGGCGTTGTTACCGTATCGCTTACAACGGGCATGAACACCGACGTTTCAAACTACATGTTCGGCAGCATTCTCTCACTCAGCCATGCCGACGCGGTGCTGAGCATAGTGCTCTCCGCCGTTGTGCTTTTGATGTTCGTGCTGCTGTATCCGCGCATATTTGCCGTCACCTTTGACGAGACCTTTGCGCGCGCAACGGGCACAAAGGCGCAGCTCATAAACAGCGTCATAGCCGTCCTCACCGCCGTCACGGTGGTCATCGGTATGCGCATGATGGGTGCGCTGCTCATATCGAGCCTTATAATTTTCCCGGCGCTGACGGCAATGCGCGTCTGCCGCAGCTTTAAGGGCGTTGTCATATGCTCGGCGGTGATTTCCGTCGTGTGCTTCGTGATCGGAATGGCTGCATCTTATGCATTTGAGCTGCCGTCCGGCGCGGCGATAGTAATAGTCAATATAATCGCATTTGCGGCATTTTCTTTTGCAGCTTTACTAAAAAAGAGAGCATAAAACTGTACAAAGCACATAAAAACCGGCTCCGAACACCAAATTCGGGGTCGATTTTTTATGCAAAAATTCATGAAAACGGTGAATATTCGCACCATAATGAATATTATTCATTAAATACGGCTGTTTAACGAAAAATTACGAATATTTTTTCAAAAAAGTGTTGACAACAGTGAATAAACATGCTAATATAGGCAACGTCGTAAGGAACGACACAAAAAACAGTTTAAAATTTTTTGAGAGGTATAGAAAATGAAAAAGTTTATCGCACTTATGCTCGCGATGGTCATGGTGTTCGCACTGTGTGCCTGCGGCAACGACAGCAAAAACGACACCGACGCCGATGCGAAAGATTATTCTTCCATGACTCTTGACGAGCTCAAGGCAGAGCTCAAAACCGTAAACGAAGGCAAGCTCACCGTAGCTACCAGCCCCGACTTCGCACCCTACGAGTTCTACTCCCTCGATGCCGACGGCAACGCGACCCTCGCAGGCTTCGATATCGCATTTGCTCAGTACATAGCAGATAAGCTCGGCCTCGAGCTGAACATCGTCCCCATGGACTTCGACGGCACCCTCGCAGAGCTTCAGGCAAAGAACGTTGATATCGGTATGGCCGGTTACTCCCCCGACCCCAAGCGTGAGAGCATCATGAGCTTCACCAAGATCTACTACAATGGCGGCCAGTCCTTCATCACCTCCAAGGCAAAGGCTGACGAGATCACTTCTCTCGAAGCAGCAAACAACGCAAAGTACAAAATCGGCGCACAGACCGGTTCTATCCAGATGGATCTGGCAGAGGCAAACACCCCCGACGCTGACAACATCGGCCTGACCAAGGTTCCCGACATCATCGCAGAGGTCGTCTCCGGCAAGCTCGACGGCGCATTCATGGAGACCATCGTAGCAAAGGCATACCAGGCACAGTACGAAGATCTGGTCATCGTATGCGACGTACCTTACGAGCAGGAAGGCTCCGCAATCGGCGTCAACAAGGATAACGAAGTTCTGCTCGCAGCAATGAACCTCATCATCGACGAGGCAATCAATGACGGCAGCCTCCAGAAGTTCGTTGACGAAGCCGGCATCCTCGCAGTCGGCGACAAGTACGAAGGTCTGCTCGACGACGCAGGTCATGTTCCCGCAGCCGACGACACGGCAGCAGATACCGCAGCATAACGATAACAATAACGAAATTTCTCCCCGGAGAATCTCCGGGGAGAATTTCCCGTATTCACGATAGTTTGAAAGGAGAAAGACGATGTTCTTTACTCAGGAGGGTTTTGCACTGACATGGGATTACAGGCAGCTGTTTATAGACGGCCTTGTCTGCACCGTGTCCCTGTCCGCGCTGACCGTTATATTCGGATTCATCCTTGCGCTTGTGCTGGCGGTGATGCGCCTGAGCAATTGGCATCCCTTCAGCTTCCTTGCGCTCGATAAAAACGGGCACCTGCGCGAGGAGGGCTTCCTCGCCGCTCTCGGCCGCTTCAACCCGGTGTCCTTTATCGCAAGCATTTATGTTGAGCTGTTCCGCGCAACGCCTATGCTTGTTCAGCTCTTCATTATATATTATGTAGTGTTCGCAGATATAGATATTCCGTCGTTCAAGCTGTTCGGAACTATCCGCTTTGAGCGTTTCGTTCCCGGTGTTGTTGCACTGAGCCTGAACTCGGCGGCGTACCTCAGCGAGATCATCCGCTCCGGCATCCAGAGCATCGACGGCGGCCAGACCGAAGCTGCGCGCTCCCTGGGTCTTACCCAGACGCAGAATATGCGCTTTATCATCCTGCCGCAGGCAATCAAGAACATTCTCCCGGCTATCGCAAACGAATTTGTCACGATAATCAAGGAGTCCTCTATCTGCTACACCATCGGCGTGGGCGAGATCATGTATGCAGTCGCATCCATCAAGGGCGCAACGTTCCGCATAGCCGAGCCGCTTGTCGTTGCAACGGCTGTCTACTTCTGCCTGACATTCCCCACCTCCAAGATAATCGAACACTTTGAAAGGAAGATGAGCGTCGGTGACAAACGATAAAATAATCCAGGTAAAAGACCTGAAGAAATACTATAAAAAGGGCGTTATCAAGGCGCTCGACGGCGTTTCGGTCGATATTAACCGCGGCGACGTTATGGTCGTCATCGGCCCGTCCGGCTCCGGCAAATCGACGCTTCTGCGTTCGCTGAACCTGCTTGAGGAGCCGACTGCCGGCAGCATCATTTTCGAGGGCGTCGATATAACCAACAAGAAGATCGACATAAACAAGCACCGCCAGAAGATGGGCATGGTTTTCCAGCATTTTAACCTGTTTCCGCACAAGACGATTCTGGAGAACATGATCCTTGCGCCCGTTGAGGTTAAAAAGATCCCGGCCGAGCAGGCCAAGGCCAAGGCAATGCAGCTGCTTGAGCGCGTCGGCCTTGCCGACCGCGCCGACGCTTACCCCATACAGCTCTCCGGCGGCCAGAAGCAGCGTATAGCCATCGTGCGCGCGCTGTGCATGGAGCCTGACGTTATGCTGTTTGACGAGCCGACGAGTGCACTCGACCCCGAAATGGTCGGCGAGGTTCTCGACGTTATGAAGGAACTTGCCAACGAGGGCATGACGATGGTCGTCGTTACCCACGAGATGGGCTTTGCCCGTGAGGTCGGCAACCGTGTGCTGTTCATGGCCGACGGTAAGCTCGTTGAAGAAGGCACGCCCGAGGATATCTTCGAAAATCCTCAGAGCGAGCGTTTGCAGGACTTCCTGTCCAAGGTGCTTTGATATGAATAAAACAGAACTAAAAAATGCCTCCATAGATTCAATCGAGTCTATGGCGGACTTCTACGAAAAAACAGCAGATGAGATATGGGAGAACCCCGAGCTTTCGCTCAAGGAGTATAAGGCCGCGGCGCTTTACTGCCGCATCCTGCGCGAGCACGGCTTCGATGTGCGCGAAAAGCTCTGCGGCATAGACACCGCGTTCTGCGGCTCGTTTGGCAGCGGCAGACCGTATATCGGTATCCTCGGCGAATTTGACGCGCTCTCCGGCCTTTCGCAGAAAGCCGGATCGTGCGAAAAAGACCCCGTCGTTCAGGACGGAGACGGCCACGGCTGCGGCCATAACCTGCTCGGCGTGGGCTCGCTTGCGGCGGCTTTCGCGGTGAAAAAATACCTTCAGGACAGCGGCAGCAGCGGCACTGTCATATTCTTCGGCTGCCCCGGCGAAGAGGGCGGCAGCGGCAAGGCGTTCATGGCGCGCGAGAAGGTCTGGGAAAAGCTCGACGCTGCGTTCTGCTGGCATCCGGCGGATGTTAATCAGGTCAAAACCGGCACGAATAATTCCTCTATACAGGTGCTGTACAAATTTAAAGGCACTGCGGCTCACGCGGCGGAATGTCCGGAGCTTGGGCGAAGTGCGCTCGACGCAGTTGAGCTTATGAACGTCGGCGTGCAGTTTCTGCGCGAGCATATGACCGACGACTGCCGCGTGCACTATGCCATCCTCAACGCCGGCGGTGTTTCGCCGAACGTTGTGCAGTCGGAGGCAGACGTTTTGTACATGACGAGGGCGAACAAGGTCAAGGACTGCGTTGCGCTTCAAAAGCGTGTGGATAAGATCGCGCAGGGCGCGGCGCTTATGACCGAAACAAGCTTTGAACGCGTGTTCATTGACGGAACGTCCGAGCTTTTGCCGAACTTCACACTCGAAAAGCTCATGTATGATAATTTTGAAAAGATCGGCGTCGTTCAGCACAACGATGAAGAGCGAGCCTTCGCGGCCGAGCTTCGAAAAACGTTCCCACCGCAGAGCGCGGTTCCCGGGATAGGTGCACACTTTAACGCGGACATAGCCGAAACGGTCATGGAAAAAACGCATGATCTTACAGAGCCTCTGAACGATTTTCTCATGCCGTATTACTCCGGAACGGGCTTTACTGCCGGCAGTACCGACGTCGGCGACGTGAGTTGGCTCACGCCTGCGGCGCAGATCGAAACTGCAACATGGCCCAGCGGCATGCCCCTGCACACATGGCAAACGGTTGCCTGCGGCAAAAGCAGCATAGCGTACAAGGGCATGCTTTGTGCAGGCAAGGTGATGGCGGCTTCCGCAATAGATCTCATAGAGGATCCTGAGCTGCTGAAAGCAGCACGCGAGGAGTTTAAGCGCCGTGCAAAGGGCGGATACACCTGCCCTATAGAGCCGGAGACCGTGCCGACAGCGCTATGATGGGCATAATTTTTCTCAGTTAACAAAATTGTGCTTTCATTTTCCGTGCGTATGTGCTATACTTCGGGTGTTTGTGCACATTGGAGGCATTGGTATGAAAAAAAAGCTTCTCTTCGCCCTGGTGCTGCTGCTTATGGCGGCTGCGCTGCCGATCTCGGCAAGCGCCGAGCTGGGGATAAAGCCCGTAGCCGATCCGTGGGACGATCCGAACAACCTTATAAAGGACGGTGCCGTTTACACGGCGTATAACGAGGACGGATATATTGTTGCGTGGGAAACTCCCGAGTGCGATGTCAACGGCAAGTACATGCTCATCGAAAACGACACCGAGCTGAAGGTGGAATATCGCGTTAGCTATATGGGCGATGTGCCTTGGGGGCATGTCACGGTGAAAAACGACGGCAACGAAGATTTTGCCGGCTGGGTGCTTATGAGCGATTTGCTCGGAGCCGACGGTAAGCCGGCTGCGGAAGCGCCAGTAAAGATTCCCGACCACCCGATGATAGCCGATCCTACGCCCGAACCGAGCGAGGAGCCGGAAAACCCCGAGGCAACGCCTACGCCCACTGTCCCGGTTCGCCCGGAGCAGGCGATAAACATAAGCAACACATATAATTCCGCGATAGTGTACACATCCGTTGCGATCGCGGCAGTGGCGATCGCCTTTGCGATCCTCGTCCTTGTAAAGCATAAAGCGCTGAATAAAAAGGGCGAATAATACGAACGATTTAGGACATAATAATATCTGCAAGCTCAAAACCTTAGCACTCAGTCCAAAAGAGTGCTAAGGTTTACATTTTGTTCACATAAAGTACTATTTTTGTTCATAATTATATGGTACTTTATATACAACAAGAAACGAGAGTTATAAATTCAATATCGAATTTAAGCTCTCCTCAAAAATTGGAGGTATTGATTATGTTTGAACTTACACCTTTTGGCTATCGCAGAGTAGCATCTTATAATCCTTTCCGTGAGCTGGAGGAAATGAGCCACAGCTTCTGGAACGACGCAGACGTCAGCGGTTTCCGCACCGACATCAAGAAGGTCGATGGCAGCTATGTCCTCGAGGCTGAACTGCCTGGCTTCAAGAAGGAAGATATCAACATTGATATCGACAAGGATTGCCTGACCATTTCCGCGGAGCGCAAGTCCGAGGAAAAGGAAGACAAGGGCGACAACGGTTTCGTACGCCGCGAGCGTTACTACGGCTCGTTCAGCCGCAGCTTCAACATCAAGGGTATCGATACCGATGCCATCACCGCCGAGTATAACGACGGCGTCCTGACTCTGACCATGCCGGAGAAGACCCCTGAGGTTCCTGCGGCAAGACGTCTTGAGATCAAATAATCCCAAACCAAGCAGATCAGATAGTTTTCTTTCATCCTCTCTTCCCTAATTAAAACAAAAAACCCGATGCCTTTGCATCGGGTTTTTTGTTGCATATATGTCCATTGTATGGTAAAGTCATAGACATAGGAGACCACAATGTACGAAAAATAGGAGGAAAGAGATGAAAAGAAGGTTAATTGCACTGCTTCTTATTTTCGCGTTGCTGTGCCCGTTGCTGGCTGTCGGAGCTGCGGCGGATTACACGGTGTATATAACAGACACCGGCGAAAAGTATCACAATTACGGATGCCGATATCTCAGCGAATCGTGCCGCCCGATATCCGCAAGCTCTGCACGAGCAATGGGTTATACGCCGTGCTCAGTCTGCAATGCGCCGTCTGCAGAGCCAGAGCAAACAGGCTTTGTTGACGTTGCGCCGAATAAGTATTACACCGAGGCCGTCGATTGGGCGGTTGAAAAGGGTATTACAAACGGCCTTGATAAGAGCCACTTTGGCCCTCAGCAGGCATGCACACGCGGCCAGATAGTGACCTTCCTCTGGCGCGCGGCCGGAGAGCCGACGGTCAATGCCGAAATGACGTTTGATGATGTGCGCTATGGCGACTATTGCTACAATGCCGTTCGCTGGGCAGTCAAAAACGGCATAACCAAAGGAACGAGCAGCACAAAATTCTCGCCCCAGCAGCCGTGTACGCGCGGCCAGGTGGTAACGTTCCTCTATCGTGCGGAGGGAAGCCCCAATGTCGGCAATGTCTGCCGCTTCAGCGATGTTGCGGACGGATCCTTCTGCCGCAGCGCGGTCATATGGGCTGTTGCCAACAACATAACAAACGGTAAGACCGAAACGACCTTTGCGCCGTCGGAGATATGCAACCGCGCCCAGATAGTGACGTTCCTGTACAGATTTTATAATCAGCCTACGCCGACACCCACACCTACACCCACACCGACTCCCACTCCTACGCCGACAGCACCGGTCAGCAGCGATTACATCGTAAGCGGCAAGCTGCCGTATCCCTGCCCCGAGCCTTTGAGCTGCGTTCCCGCGCCGGAGGATGAAGCAACGCACGATAATGTTCTTGCGCTTTTGGACAACTATTGCCCGAACGGTGCGTATATCCTGCGCGCAACGGAAATTGAGGGCGACAATTTCATGACATGGATGGAAAACGAAGCCTTGCTTGACTGCATCGGCACGGCAGTGCATGAGCAGTCACATGGCTATACGTGGCAGAACATGAGCTATAACGGAACGTGGGTCATGGCCTACTATACGGGCGAGGGCAAGCACATAAAGGTTCCCCAAACCGAAACATACTTGAGCGAGGAAATGGCGGCACAAATCCCGGAGGAGCTGCGGACTTTTCGCTATGATACCTACGTCAGCAAGGGTGCAGCCGTTTCGGCAAATCAAAGGGGCATATACGGACTTATGAACGAGTTCACGGCATATTGCTGGGATACGATAACCAATAACTCGCTGTATGAGTATTACCTGACCCAGGAGCTGACCGAAGAAAACTGGCTCAATTATGTTAAAATATCAAGCAGCCAGTATTATGCGTATTCGGAGTTTAAGTACTACATCCTTTCATACATGCTGTATGCAAAGGAAAATTACCCCAACATATACGAGCAGACGATGAACAACCGTGCGCTGCTTGATGCATTCAGGATAATCGAAGCGCGTTATCGCGGAGCTGTGGAGCAATATTTTGCTAATCTCGACAGATTGGAAACGTACCTGAAGGATAACGGTATAAGAGTTTTTCACGACAAAGATATGTTCTATATTGGATATTTGGGCTATGGGACGTTTGAAGACAAATATTATAATCTGCTGGAAAACGCGATGAAAGCCCCGGAATACGTCCAAATGTACAATTTGATGACCAAATAAAACAAAAACGCCCGGTTCACTTGAACCGGGCGTTTTGCCGACTAAATTCGTATCATTGAGCGGTCAATGTCGCTGATTTTTCGCGCGCCGCACATGTACATTGCGTCCTTTAGCTCCGCACGGAGCTTTTCAATGTAAGTCACGATGCCGTCGGTCTTGCCGCCGTAGTAGCTTATCAGAAACGGCCTGCATATCATAACGGCGTCCGCGCCGAGTGCAAGCGCCCGGAAGATATCCGTACCGCTGCGTATGCCGCCGTCAACTATTATTTTGACCCTGTCTCCGACGGCGTCAACTATTTCCGGCAGAACTTCGGCTGTTGCGGCAGCGCCGGCCAGAACACGTCCGCCGTGGTTTGAAACGACTATTGCCGCCGCGCCTGCGTCGGCCGCCTTTGCAGCACCCTGCGCGGTCATAACACCCTTGATGATAACCGGCATCTCGGCGTACTCGCAAAGCTCGCGCAGCTGCTCGGCGCTTTTTGCACCTGCATCGGGACTGACCTTTTTCAGATGCGGAAGACCCGCCGAGTCGATTACGAGCGAAACGGCAAAGGGCTGCGCCGCTTTGGCAAGGTCAAGATTTGCCTTTATCGTGTCCATGCTCAGCGGATTTATGACCGGAATGGCGATGCCGCCGTGCGCTTTCGACAGCTCACAGCCGTGTGGAAACACCCTTGCATCGAGCCCGTCACCGAAGCTCGACGCAATGCCGCATATCTCGGCGGCCTGCGCGCAGCATTCGTTGAAGTCGCGGATATCGTCCGTGGGATTGTACTGCGCCTTGAGCGAGCCGACCGGCGCGGAGATCAGCGGCATTGAAAGGCTTTTGCCGAAAAGCTCAATGCCGGTGTCAACAGGCGCGTCGGTAAAAATTGTGTCCATATTGAGCTTAATGCCGCGCCATGCCTTCCAATTGTCGTTTGCTCCGTTTCCGGGCGCCTTCGAGCCGGGGCCGGGCATGGTGTTTGCGCATGCAAGCCCGTTGCACTCAGGGCACACCTTGCAGTTCGGGCCGATGTTCTTTTTAGCGTTTGCGAGCACTTCCGCGTAGTCCATATCAATACCTCAAAAAATTATGTAAACTTAAATATTTCTGCCGAGCAGGGCGGCACAAGTCTGTTGCGGCTGCACCCGAGCAGCGGAACAAGTCCGCTTTCGCGCAGCTTAAATTCAGCGCTGCCGCGATTGATAACGCAGACAATGCAGTCGCTTTCCGATGAGCGGCGAATGATGAGCACATCGGGGCCGGCGGCGGAAAACTCCGCTTTTCCGCTCATCAGCGCCTCGCTGCCGTTTCGTATCTGGCCAAGCTTAGCATAAAAGTTATGTAAACTATTGCCCGACGGCTCAAACGGTGCGCGATTGAACGGATCGCCGGCACCGTCAAGGCACTCCTCGTCGCCGTAGTACAGACAGGGGACGCCGGGCGTGCAGTACTGAATAACGGCGCAGAGCATTTGCAGCCTGTCCGCGCGCTTTGACTGCTCCGCCGTCAGCGAAAACGCCGCCTGCCGCGCCCGATCGAGAGCTTTTAGGCTCTCGCTTGCGCCGAGGGCAGAGTGCAGGCGCTCAACGTCGTGGGATGACAATAGGTTCATCAGCGCCATGTACATCGGCTTTGGATAGTTATGCTGCTGCGAGAGAAGAAAATCGCGCAGCGCGAATGCGTCCGACTCGCCGCGCGCAAAGCTTATCGCCGCTGAGCGAAACGGATAGTTCATCACGCTGTCGAGCGCATAGCCTAAAGCGTAATTGCGGCGGTGGCCGTAGCTTACCTTGAGCACCGCATCCTCCCAAACCTCGCCGATGATGGCGCAGTTGGGCTTTTCGGACTTTGCGGCATCGCGTATAAGCGCGAGCACATCGTCGGGGAGCTCGTCGGCAACGTCAAGCCGCCAGCCGGAAGCACCGCGCCGAAGCCATAGCTTAACGATGCTGTTCTCTGCACGGATGATGTAATCCTGCCAGCCTGCGTCCTCCTCGTTTACCTCGGGCAGATCCTTAAAGTTCCACCAGCAGCGGTAATCGTCGGGGAAGGAGCGGAAGTCAAACCAGTTAAAATACGGCGAAGCCTTGCTCGCGTGCGCACCGACGCCGCCGTAGCTGCCGAAGCGGTCGAAATAAATGCTGTCCGCGCCCGTGTGCGAGAAAACGCCGTCGTTTATAACTCCGATACCGAGCCTTTCGGCCTTGGCACAAAGGTTTACATAATCACCGACGCTGCCCAGTATCGGGTCAACGTTTTCATAGTTTGACGTGTCGTAGCGATGGTTTGAGCGCGCCTCGACAATCGGATTCAGGTACAGCGTACCGATGCCGAGCGCTTTGAGATACGGCAGCTTTTTTGCTATGCCCTTGAGCGTGCCGCCGTAAAAATCATCGGGGGCGTAGTCCTTCTCGCCGGGGCGCGGCTGCCATTTGACGGGTTCGGCTATGCTGCCGTGCATTTCAGGAGTCTGCCCGAGGCGGAGGTGATATTCAATGCCGGCCTGTGCGGTGCCGTCGTCGGAAAAACCAAAGCGGTCGGGGAAAACCTGATACATGATGCTGCGGCAGAATTTTTCCGGCGTTTTGAAGCCGCGCTTGTACACCGTAAGCCGAAAGCCCTCGCCGTCTGAGCAGACGCGCGATGTGTGCCCGTCGTCATTGGGGCACAGAAAATGCTCGCCGTTAATTTTGAATTTGTAAAACAGCGCGGTGGGCGAGGGCGCGATAAACTGCGCCGTGAACATGTCGCCTGCGCGCCGCATGGGAAGCTCCTGCGAGAAATCATCGCCGTAAACGCAGAGCGAAGCATCCGCAACGCCGCCGAACGAGGCTATGGAAAGCTCAATCGGCTCTCCTTCCTCCACAGCGCCGACCGGCGAGCGGAATGAGACGTCGTATGAGTCGTGGAAGGCGATCTGACGAATTTTAAGCTCGTCGTGCAGCAGCTTGTCCAGAAATGCAGTCCTCGGCTGAAGTTCCTGAAGCGGCTCAATTTCCGCCATGCCGCAAAGCGCCTTTCCGAACGCGCGCACGAGAACGGCTATTGCCTCGTCTATGCCGAGACCCTTGTCGTCCATGAGCAGGCGAAAAAGCTCCGCCGGGAGAAGCCGGCCGCGATCGTCCGGCAGAAACTCATAGATCCTGCCGGACGGGTATTTAAACTGCGCGCATTTATCCGCAGCGTCAAGCAGTGCTGCCGCTGAGCTTAAATACAGCTGTGCGGTTTCGGAAACCGATTCCGACGGCTGCCAGTGCCTGCCGTCGAAGAGCACTTCGTGCTCCGCTGCGCCGTAATATTTAATGTACAGCCGGCCGTCCGACCAAAGCTCGTCGTAGCCGGAGTAGGTGTTTATCTTTTTTCTCAGAGCATCCATAGATAAAGCATTGCGTATTCCTCGGAGGAGCGGTCGAAGCTGAAATCGGCCTCCATTGCCTGACGCACGAGCGAGGACATAACCTCGGGCTTGTGATAGCATTCGAGCGCTAAAAGCATGGCATCCTTCATTTCATGTGCGTTAAAATCGGCGAAAGAGAAGCCGGTGCCCTCGCCGGTAAATTTATTGTACGGCTTCACGGAGTCTTTAAGGCCGCCGGTCTCGCGCACGATAGGCAGAGTGCCGTAGCGCATTGCGATCATCTGCGAAAGTCCGCAAGGCTCAAAGCGCGAGGGCATGAGCAGAAAATCGGCTCCGGCGTAAACGCGGTGAGATAACTCTTCGTTATAGCCAATGTATGCGCACAGTCTGCCCTTGTAGCGAGCCTCGGCTTCGCGCATGAAGTTTTCGTATTCCTTGTCGCCGCTGCCGAGCATGAAAAACTGCATGTCGTTATACTGCATCAGCTCGTCGAGCATGCACTCTACAAGGTCAAAGCCCTTTTGCTCGGTCATGCGCGTGACCATTGCGAAAACGGGAACATCCTCGCGCTGCTCAAGACCGAAATCACGCTGGAGTGCAAGTTTACATAATTTTTTGCCGTTGAGCCTGCCCTTGTTGTACCGCGCCGGGAGCGCAGGATCGGTGTAGGGGTTAAACACCTTGGTGTCGATGCCGTTTATTATGCCGGACAGCTCGTGCGACCTTGCGTCGAGAATGCCCTCAAGCCCCTCGCCGAAATAGGCGGTTTTTATCTCGTTTGCGTAGGTAGGGCTGACGGTGTTTATGCGGTCTGCAAAAACGCAGCCTGCCTTGAGAAAATCAGCGCAGCCGTTTAGCTCCATGAACTCGGGGGTGTAGTATTTATCCTCAACTCCGAGAAGATCCTGAACGTAGTCAAAGCCGAATTTTCCTTGATACGCAATGTTGTGTATCGTCAAAAGCCAACGCAGGGACGACTGCATCGCACCGCAGTACTGCGTTTTTGCGAGCATGGGCAGCATTGCCGTGTGCCAGTCGTTGCAGTGGACTATGTCGGGCCTAAATCCGAGGTTCGGTATCGCGTCGAGCACGGCGCGCGTAAAGAAAGCGTATTGCTCGCCCTCTGCCTGACCGCCGCGATAGATCTTGTCGCCGAAGTAAAACTCGCTGTCAACAAGATAGATGCACACGCCGTCAAGCTCAAGGCGCTCTATGCCGCAGTACTGGGTGCGCCAACCGAGGTTTACATAAAAATCGAACATGTGCTCGACCTGAGAAGCGTACTTATCCTTTATGCAGCGGTGATATGGAGTGATGACCCTTGCGTCAAAGCCGAGCTTTTTAAGCGCTTTCGGCAGCGTTCCGACAACGTCGGCAAGTCCGCCGGTTTTTGAAAGCGGAGCGCACTCGGCCGCTGCAAGAAGAATGTTCGGTAGCTCCTTGCGGCCTTTTTCATTTAGAATGCTTCTGAACTGCTTTTTCATTTTTCTCAGCCATCCTTTCCGGAATGTATTCAAAATAGACAACCGACAGCGGCGGCAGATCGATCGATGCGCTGCATAGCAGATCGTCGAAGCCTGTGTCGCGGCTGCGTATCGTTTTTGCGTTATGTAAACCTGAGCCGCCGAATTTCACGTCATCGCTCGAGAGGATCTCGCGCAGCCTGCCGGGCATAGGCAAGCCAATGATAAAATTCTTATGCTCGTTTGGAATGAAGTTGCAGGCGCAGATGAGATAACTGTTTTGCTCCGGCCTTGCAGAGCGCAGGAACGCGATCGAGCTGAGCGCGTTATCGTTCACATTGAGCCACTTAAACCCGTCCCACGAGTTATCTATCTCATACAGCGCAGGGAATGAGCTGTATACATGATTGAGCGCGGCGTAGTATTCGCGCAGCTTTTCGTGCATAGGGTAGTCAAGCAGCAGCCAGTCAAGCTCCTGCTGATAATTCCACTCGATAAACTGCCCGAACTCCGAGCCCATGAAGCACAGCTTCTTGCCGGGATGTGCGAACTGATAGCCGTACAGCGCGCGGAGAGTCGCAAACTTCTGCTCGTAGCTGCCGAACATTTTATCAAGCATCGATTTCTTCCCGTGCACGACCTCGTCGTGCGAATAGGCGAGGATGAAGTTTTCCGAAAAAGCGTACATCATGGAAAACGTCAGCTTATCGTGGCAGCCCTTGCGGAACAGCGGATCGGTCGAGAAATAGTCGAGCGTATCATGCATATAGCCCATGTCCCACTTGAAGCTGAAGCCGAGTCCGCCGACGGAGGGCGGCATAGTCACCATCGGATACGCCGTTGATTCCTCTGCTATCGTGACTGCACCAGGGTAGCTTGACAAAACAGCGGTGTTGAGCTTTCTTAGAAAGCTCACAGCGCCGAGGTTTATGTTGCCGCCCTCGCGATTTTTCGTGTATTCGCCGTCCTTGCGGCCGTAGTTGAGATACAGCATCGAGGACACCGCGTCAACGCGGATGCCGTCAATGTGGTAATTTTCAAAGAAAAAGCAGGCCGAGGATATGAGAAACGACTGTACCTCGGGCATGTCGTAGTCAAATATCAGCGTGCCCCACTCGGGATGCGAGGCCATACGCTCTTCCTTGCATTCAAAAAGGCGTGTGCCGTCAAACTTAGCAAGGCCGTGCTCATCACGCGGAAAATGCGCCGGGACCCAGTCCATGATAACGCCGATGCCGGCGTTGTGCATGATGTCGATAAACTCGGCAAACTCGTCAGGTGTTCCATAGCGGCTCGTCGGTGCATAGTAGCCGGTGACCTGATATCCCCATGAGCCTGGGTAGGGGTACTCGGTCAGCGGAAGAAGCTCGATGTGCGTAAAGCCCATTTCGGTGCAGTATTTTGCAAGCTCGGGCGCAATGGAGGCATAGTTCACGCCGCCCTCGGGCGTTTTCCACGAGCCGAGGTGCAGCTCGTATATCGACATGGGGCTTGCAAAGCAGTTTTTGCCTGCGCGAGAGCGCATAAAAGCCTCGTCGCGCCAGACGTGCGAGCCTGTCCACACCATGGACGCGGTGTTGACGCCCGACTGTGACCATTGCGCAAAGGGATCGGATTTCCACACAGTTTTGCCGGACTGCGTCGTTACGCAGTATTTATACAGATCGCCGCTCTTTAGCCCGGAGGCAAAGCAATACCATATGCCGCCGCGCTTTTCCATCGGCGTTTTCGACGGATCCCAGCCGTTGAAGTCGCCGACGAGCGAAACGCTCTGAGCGTTCGGCGCCCAGACGGCAAATCGGTGCATTTTGATCGCGTCTATATACCGGCAGCCGAGCAGCAGCCACGCCTTCTGCGCGCAGCCGGTGTTGAAAAGGAAAACATCGTCTGCCGGAACATATTTATCTATAAGCTCGGAATAGTTCATATCAGCACTCCGTATGAAAAACAATACTTTATACTATATTATAAAGCACGGCAGGGCAAATGCCAATAAGTTTTTTGCTTGCATACGGTGGCAAAACATAATAAAATACAGTTCAAACAAACATCGGAGGTGCGATATGTTTTCATTCAACCATTTTAATTTTAATGTGTTCGATCTTGAACGAAGCCTTAAATTCTATGACGAGGCGCTCGGCCTCAAGCCCGTGCGCGAGAAAAATGCCGCCGACGGCAGCTTTAAGCTCGTTTACCTTGGCGACGGCGTGACGGATTTCACCCTTGAGCTGACATGGCTGCGCGACCGCGATAAGCCGTATGACCTCGGCGAGCAGGAATTCCACCTCGCATTCGTCGCCGACGACATGGAAAAAGCACATGAAAAGCATGCCGCACTCGGCTGCATATGCTATGAAAATCCCGGTATGGGCATATACTTCCTCGAAGATCCCGACGGTTACTGGATAGAGATCATACCGCCGAGAAAATGATTATGTAAACCGATTGGCCTACCGTATATGGCAGGCCAATTATATTATGTCAACTCCTCGATCTCAGTGACTGACACCTCGAACGCCGTTTTCTCGACCGGTTCGCCGCCGATGAGCTTTATGTAGCGGCGGCTTTGTATTCTCCCCTCGAGGGAAACCGTCGTGCCGGTGTCCCAGTAAGATGCCTCGCGCGCTTTAAGCCCCCAGGTGATGCACGGCAGATAGTCCGAGCGGCCGTACCTGCGGTTTACGGCGAGCATCAGGTCGCATATGTCGCGCCCCATCGGCGTAACGCGCAGATTGGGCGGCTTGCACAGCGTTCCTGTCAGGCAGATGAGGTTGAGATCATTTTCGCTGCAAGGGAGTATTTCCTTTGCAAACACGGTTATTACGAGCTTTGCGCCCTCGCCGCTTTTGTTGTTGAAGGATCTCAGCTCGCCCGTGACGCAGAGCTTCTCCGCACCGCAGACCTCGACGGCGCTTAAAAGCTCGCTGCGCGCGATGATGTTTATCGTATCCGTTGCGCCGGATAAGCGCGAAACCTCAAGCGCGAAGGTGTAGAAGCTCTCTCCGCGCGAGGCGTGCGAAAAAATCGGCGGTGCGCTCATAACGCCTATAAGACGGGCAAAATTCGTGCATGTGTTTTCATCCATATATTCTTTCCTGTCCTTGTAAATTGTTTTTGTTAGAGTATATTAAGGACAAATGCTTGAATATGCCGCCGGAATGAAATATAATAATGTCATTACTTCTGAAAGGAACAAAAACTATGGATATAAAAGAACTGCTGGCCTACTGCGACCATACCCTGCTGCGCGTTGACTGCACCGAGGCAGAGATAAGAAAGCTCTGCGATCAGGCAATAAAATACGGCTGCGCGTCGGTCTGCATTCCGCCCTGTCACGTTCCCGGCGCAAAGCGCTATGTCGGCGACAAAATGAAGATCTGCACCGTTATCGGCTTTCCGAACGGCTATATGTCCACCGCCGCAAAGGCATTTGAGGCTGCCGACGCCGTTGCAAACGGAGCCGACGAGATCGATATGGTCATAAACCTCTCCATGGTTAAGGACGGCTGCTGGGATGATGTTGCCGAGGATATAAAGGCAGTGCGCCGCTCGTGCCTTGGCAAGGTGCTCAAGGTCATAATCGAGTGCTGCCTGCTCACCGATGAAGAAAAAATGCGCATGTGCACGATAGTTTCCGAGTGCGGCGCGGATTTCATAAAGACCTCCACCGGCTTCAGCAAGGGAGGAGCTACCCGTCACGATGTCGAGCTGCTGCGCCGCTGCAGCCCGGATTCGCTTCAGGTCAAGGCCGCCGGCGGCATTGCGTCGCTTGAGGATGCCGAGGACTTCATCTCTCTTGGTGCAACGCGCCTGGGCACCAGCCGCATAGTCAAGCTCGCAATGGAGCTTGAGCGTGAGAATGCCCCCGAAAGCTCCGAAAATTATTAAGAAACGGCGGTGCGCCAATGCGTAAACCGGGCAAGGTGCTCAGCATAATAGGTCTTATTCTGTCGGCCGCGCTGCTGGTCGTCGGGTCATACTTCATCCTGCCGCGCTCGCAGAACTGGGCAAGCATATGGAGCGTGCTCACAGGCAGCGCCGCGGCGTACTTTGCCTATTATGCGTTTCACAAAAGAGATAAAGATTGAACTACGCACGGCGGAGCGCCCCTCCGCCGTGAAAAAATCCTTGACAACAGTGAAAAGTGCTGATATATTAATAGAGCTGAAAACAAAGTAGGTACGGCATCCCCGACCTCACCGAGCCGCAAAGGGCGCGCTTCGGTCAATAGCATCGCCCCGAGCGGGGCTTTGTTTGCGCGGATGCTGTCAGGCATCCGTTTTTTGCATTATGGAGGTGTTTTACAATCGCAAGCGTGAATCATGAGATCAATGAAGATATCCTCGACAAGGAAATACGCGTTATCGGTGACGACGGCGAGCAGCTTGGAATAATGTCCGCGGAAGCCGCCATGAAAATTGCGGAGGAAAAGGAGCTTGACCTGGTCAAGATATCCCCGATGGCAAAGCCCCCCGTCTGCAAGATCATGGACTACGGCAAATACCGTTTTGAGCAGTCCAAGCGTGAAAAGGAAGCCAAGAAGAATCAGCGCGTCATGGAGGTCAAGGAGATCCGCATGTCTCCCGGCATCGGCGAGAACGACCTGAACACAAAGCTCAAGAGCGCGCTCAAGTTCCTTGCCGACGGCGACAGAGTCAAGGTCTCGATCCGCTTCCGCGGCAGAGAAATGGCACACACTCATTTGGGTGAGGTCATCCTGCGCGACTTCGCAGCAAAGTGCGAAGAGGTTGCAAACCTTGATAAGGCACCTAAGCTTGAAGGGCGCAATATGTCCATGTTCCTGTCCCCGAAGTCTGCCGCGGCAGTCAAGAAGGCGCAGAAAGAGGCCGCCAAGAAGCAGGCAGAGGCAGAAGCTGCCGCCAAGGCGGAAGAAAACAACTGAATGTTATTACAGACTCAGGTTCTGATAATAGCTGCATACGGAAGGAGAAAATAACTATGCCTAAACTTAAGACCCATAGCGGTGCTAAGAAGAGATTCAATCTCACCAAGAGCGGTAAAGTAAAGCGCGCTCATGCGTTCAAGAGCCATATCCTCACCAAGAAGGACACCAAGCGCTGCCGTCGTCTGCGTTCCGGCGCAATTGCCGACGTGACCAACGAGGCAACCATCAAAAAGATGATCCCTTACAAATAATTAAGGGCTGACTGTTACTGATAGGAGGAATTACAAATGGCAAGAGTTAAGGGCGCAATGATGACCCGTAAACATAGAAACAAGATCCTTGGTCTGGCAAAGGGCTACTGGGGCAACAAGTCCCGTCATTACAAGATGGCCCAGGAGCAGATGATGAAGTCCGGCCGCTACGCATATGTCGGCCGCAAGCAGAAAAAGCGCGACTTCCGTCAGCTCTGGATCACCCGTATCAGCGCAGCATGCAAGGCAAACGGCATGAACTACTCCACCTTCATGCACGGCCTGAAGCTCGCCGGCATCGACATGAACCGTAAGATGCTCTCCGAGACCGCTATCCACGATCCTGCCGCATTCACCGCACTGTGCGAGAAGGCAAAGGCAGCAAAGTAATTTAACATTACAGACAGCTAACAGCCGCAGCAGTTTATTCTGCTGCGGCTGTGCGCTTATTTAAGCAAAAGTAAAGGCGTGACCGATAAAGTCACGCCTTTTTGCCGCTTTGATATCCTCACGCCGCGAGGACCTTGCCGAGCACGCGCAGCGGCAGGGCCGGGGAGATGCGTATATCCGGGTATGCCGGATTCAGCGAATGCAGCGCAAGATACCCGTCGCCGGCGACGAGCTGCTTTAGATACGCGCAGCCGTCGTAGAGGAAAATGCCGATCTCGCCGGTCATGAGACTGTGCTGCTGGCTGACCCAAACGGTCTGCCCGTCGTGAAAGCGCGGCTCCATACTGTCGCCGGCTACGCGCACGCCGAAGTTGGCTCCGTCCGGAACCTCGGGGCCGACCTCTGTCATATCATAATCCTCGCTGTCGAGAAACTGCCCGGTGCCTGCCGAGACGGCCAGCGAATACAGCGGCAGCATGCGCGTTTTGACAGGCTCCGGCTGCAAACCGTATCGTCCGCTGTCGCGCAGAAGCTCAATATAGTCAAGCGCCTTTTTCCTGCCGACGGTGTTCAGCCCGGCGAGCAGTCCGTCGCGGCTTCCGCCGTCGAACGTGCCGGAGATATCGTCTATCTCAAGCGCGCGGCACAGCGCGAGAAACTGCCTGGCATTAGGCAGCGTGCTCCCGGTCTCCCACTTTGATATTGCCTGATTTGTTACCTCTATGCCGTCGATAGCAAGAGCCGAGGCAAGCTCGGTCTGCGAAAATCCAAGCTCACGGCGCTTTGAATTTAAAATTTCGCCAATACTGTTGCTCATTTCGTGTCTCCTTTTGCGCTTTGACTACAGTATATAGTATATCTCCGCAAAAGGCAAGCAAAATATCCGATAAAGATAAAAATTCCTGTTTACATATCCAAAAGCGCGATATATAATAGCCTCACTATCTTAAACGGAGATGCTGCATATGGACAGAGTGATACTTCATTCGGATATAAATTCGTGCTACGCGAGCGTCGAGCGGCTGTATAAGCCCGAGCTTGAGGGAAAGCCCTTTGCGGTTTGCGGCTCGCAGGAGATGCGCCACGGCATAGTGCTCGCCAAGGATGAGACGGCAAAACACGCCGGGGTAAAGACCGGCATGGCTATATGGCAGGCGCGGCAGCTGTGCCCCGAGCTTGAAGTTGTTGAGCCGCACTTTGAGCGATACGCGAAATATTCCGCGATGGTGCGCGAGATATATGCCGAGTATACCGATCTGTGCGAGCCGTTCGGCATAGACGAGAGCTGGCTTGATATAACAAACTGCCTTGCCTGTCCCGACCCCGTGAAAACGGCCGACGAGATACGTCGGCGTGTGCGCGAGGAAACCGGGCTTACGGTTAGCGTGGGCGTTTCGTGGAACAAGGTGCTCGCGAAGCTCGGTTCGGACTATAAAAAACCTGACGCGGTGACGGTCATAGACAGGGAGCACTTTAAAAGCATGGTCTGGGGGCTTCCGGCATCGGATATGCTCATGGTCGGGCGCAGCACCCGGCGCGAGCTTGCGCGCATGGGTATACAGACCATCGGTGAGATAGCATGCACCGATCCCGAGCTTTTGCGCGCTCGCTTCGGCAAGGGCGGCATATCGCTCTGGCGGTATGCAAACGGTATGGACGATTCGCGCGTGCGCAGGGTAGGGGAGGAGGAGCCGCCGCAGTCGATCGGCAACAGCGTTACCCTCGCGCGCAACATCGAAAACGAGCGTCAGGCGCGCCAAACCATGCTGCTGCTCGCCGAAAGCGTGGCTTCGCGCCTGCGCAGGCAAAACCTGCGCTGCCGCACAGTCGAGGTCGCGCTGCGCTCAGAACAGCTTCAGTGGAAAACGCACCGGATGCGCCTGCGATATGCAACGGATATTACAGCCGAGCTTGCCGAGCACGGCATGGAGCTTCTGCGCCAAAGCCACAGCTTCTCGTCGCCGCTGCACAGTATGGGCCTGCGCGGCCTTGAGCTTGTGCATGCCGACGAGGATGAGCAAATGGACATGCTTGTGGATTATGTAAACCTTAATAAGCAACGCAGCATCGACGCGGCTATGGATAAGATACGCAGCAAATACGGCTCCGGCAGCATCCGGCGCGCGTGCCTCCTCGGTGAGCCGACGGCAGAAAATATTGCCTTTTGCTCACTGCCGGATTGAAAAAACAGCAGCACCGCTTTAGACTGGCCTAAAGCGGTGCTGTTGGTTGAGCTTATTTATCGTTTTCGCTGCGGAATACCGACGAAATAATATATCTCGGACGCCCTTGACATTCGGTGTAGATCTTTGCGATATACAGTCCTATAATTCCAAGACTCATCATTATTATACTGAATCCGAACAACAAAATTATAATAACCGTTGTAAAACCGCTCAGGGCATAACCTGCGAATTTTTGATAGAGAGCGATCACGCCCAAAACTATGGAAACGATGAACATGACGTAGCCGAGGATGGTCACTATCTGCAAGGGAAAACCGGAAAACGATGTGATGTTTGTTATGGCGTATTTGAAAAGAGCCTTTGTGCTCCATTTTGACTGACCGGCAACACGCTCCCGAACCGAGTATGAAACGGTAGTCTTTTTAAAGCCGACCCAGAATGAGAGCGCACGGAAAAATACATTGCGCTCTTTCATTTGGTTGAGGGTGTCAACTACCTTGCGATCGAGAAGCTTGAAGTCGGATGAATCGGCCATGTCAAAACCGGTCATTTTGCTGATGATACCGTAAAATGTGTTAGCCATGAAGCGATGCGCGGCGCTTTCCCTGCCACGATCGTCCTTGACGCCCTCAACTACTTCATAGCCATCCTGCCAAAGTCTGTACATTTCGACTATCTTCTCCGGCGGGTGCTGAAGATCGCAGTCAATAATAACGCAGCAATCTCCGGAGGCTTTCTCAAGACCTGCGAACATTGCGGCCTCCTTGCCGAAATTTCGGCTGAAATTCACTCCGACAACATTCTTGTTCTTTTCTGCTGCATGGCATATCTGCGCCCATGTGCTGTCCTTCGAGCCGTCGTTTACAAATAGCAGCTCATACGGGATATTCTCCTGCTGCATAAGCTGAGAGATCGTCTGTTCGGCTAAGGGAACCATTTGCTCTTCGTTGTATGCCGGAACAATAATTGACAGCATATTTTACCTCCGTACGGTATCAGTCGGAAAATTTAACGACAATGACACCGTTTATCGTTTTTATAGAACCGGCGTTTGGATAACACGGCATTTCCTCAAATTCATCGGTCTGCTTTATCTGCTCTGCGGTGTCTGCGTCAACATAGTCATACCGCGAAGCAAGAACATTGTACAAAAGATGCTTTCGCGAGTATATGTTTGCGATGGAATTCCCGGTGAACACACCGGTCATGCCGGTGGCGGCAGGAACATTGCTGTCCATATTTATCTCGCCGATGAGCGCTACGGGCGTTGAGGATGAAAAATCGTCCTGTAATTCGATCTTTGCAGTGAGCTTTGTCATAAAAGCATAAACATTCTTATAGGTCATATCCATGTAGAAATATGCACGATTATCGATCAGCACAAATTCGTAGGCACAGGCAAGCTGAGTCAAAAGCAGAGCCAATGTCAGCGCGAGCGATACAAAGCCGGAACGGGATTTCAGGATTCCGCTGAAGCTTATCCTCTCCGAAATAACAGCCGGGAAAATAAGCGGCAGCAGCATAGGATAAACCATAACAAGGTGAACCGTGAATTCACCGGCCATAACATAAACAAGATTGCAGGCAAGTGGGATAAGTGCGACTAATATGATCATTTCAATAATAGCGGAAAAGTTTTTATAAAGCCTGTACTGGAGAATAATGGCAAGCGCCGCAGCGGCTGAAAAGATGAAAGCTGCCGCTGCGATATACTTGAAGAAGCTGTGGAATACGGCAGAGCGATAGAAATAAAAGAAATTTTTGTAGGCTGCGGATATGCGATCTATAAGCTGATTGAATGTGACTATGCCCATCGAGCTGATGCCCTGATAATCAATAAGCTCAACGTTGTTGATCTTCAGGCATATCCGAAGAATAACGAAGTACAGAATCATGCCGAAGGCAAGGCCAGCTATGTATTTCAACCCGACTGTAATAAATTCCTTAAAGCTCGAAAAACGCGAATCTATTACATCAATAAACATTGAAAAAACAAGCAGCGCAGCGGTAAGTGGGAAATATGACTGATATATACCCATCGACAGGGCGACAGTCACTCCACCGAGGGCAATGGCCGGCCACTTCTTCCGCTGGATGAGGTGCGCAGATACAACCGACAGCAGCATTGCGAGAAAGTATGAGCCCGAGCAGAACATATAAGCATAGGTTGAAGCGACGGTGGGGAAAGAGACAATGCAGGCAGATGTGAGCAAAGCCGGTAAAAAGCGGCTCACGCGCAGTATGTGCATTATCAGAACGGCGGCAGCGGCAAAGTACAACGCGCCGAGCAGTGCGTTCAGCCACGGACTGCTGGTAAATCCGCTGATGCCCTGCGTAAAATACAAAAGCCACCGGCCCGACGAAAGAAGATCAGTGCCGTGGTAAAGATAGGCTATGTCGTCATGGTTTATGAATTTGTTCGTAAACATATACATATGGACCATGAAGGTCAGCACAAAGGTGCTTGAAAAAACAAATATGTCAAGCTTTTTTATGCATCGCCTGAACAAGCCGGCGATGCAATCAACAGTATTTCTGGTTAAACAGCTCTGTTCCGTTTTTCTCTCGTCCAAAAGCTAAACACCTCTCTTTAAGATGTTACAAAAAATCAATGACACAATATTACTAATTATAACCTGCGCAGAAGCCGTGTCAAGTATTTTCACGATTGAAAATACCTGTATCTGAAACCGGAATTATGTCATTTCAGGCCTGTCGCACGACGTAAAATTAAAATTATGTAAACCTGCATATCATTTTCGATCGAGTATTTATGCAGAAGGTGCGAGACCTTAAAATTTTTTGCTTTATACCTCATTGAAAGCTAAGCGGCAAAATGTTATTATAAGCAAAAAATATCGGAGTGTATTAATATGACCGAAAAGCTATATTATATCGACAGCCACATGAAAGCCTTCACGGCAACGGTTACCTCGTGCGAACAAAACGATGACCGATTTGAGGTCACGCTCGACCGCACGGCGTTTTTCCCCGAGGGCGGCGGCCAGCTCGGCGACAGCGGAGTGATCGGCGGCGTTCGCGTTTTTGACACGCACGAGAAAAACGGGGAAATCAAACATTATGTAAACCAAGTGCTGGAGACGGGCAAGACCTACGACTGCACCATCGACTGGGAAACGCGCTTTCGTAGGATGCAAAATCACTCCGGCGAGCATATTGTGTCGGGGCTTGTGCATAAGAAATATGGGTACAACAATGTCGGCTTCCACATGGGCAGCGACGTTGTGACGATAGATTTCGACGGCGAGCTTTCGTGGGAGCAGCTTCTGGAGATCGAGCGCGAGGCAAACCGCGCCGTCGCGGCAAACTATAAGGTCACGGCGACGTTCCCTGCGGAGGATGTGCTGAAAACGCTCGAGTACCGCAGCAAGCTTGAGCTTACGGAAAACGTGCGCATCGTCGAGATAGAAAACACCGACATCTGCGCCTGCTGCGCGCCGCATGTCAATTCAACCGCCGAGGTCGGCACCGTGCGCATACTCACGGCCGAGCGCCGCAGACGCGGCGGAGACGGCGTGCGCATAACCATGCTCTGCGGCCTGGACGCATTCGACCATGAGGTCATAACAGATTCGAACAACGCGGAGATATCCATGCTCCTGTCGGCAAAGCGAACAGAGACAGCCGCTGCCGTGCGCCGGCTTTTGAGCGAGAATGAAAAGCTGAAGGCTCGCGCGGCGGAGCTTAGCCGCGAGCTTGCGCGGATAAAAGCTGAGGCCATAGAGCCGACGGAGGGGAACATCTGCTTATTTGAAAATGCTCTGGACGAGCCGGCGCTCAGGGCGCTCGTAAACGAGGCCGTCAAAAAGTGCTCGGGAGTCGCTGCGGCGTTCTCGGGAAGCGACGAAGCAGGCTACAGATACATCATCGGAAGCCGCAATATCGACCTCAGAAAGGCGTCAAAAAGCATAAATTCCGGCATCTCGGGACGCGGCGGCGGCAGCCCGGAAATGATACAGGGTAGCTGCACAGCGTGTTCGTTAACTATTCAAAATTTTTTGACTAACTTCACAGTTTAGACACGATATACATAAATGTATAACAAAAATCGGCTAAAATACGCACTAAATGTTGATTTATCCGACAAATTGCAATTGACAAGAATATGACAGTTTGTTAAAATAAATGGGTACATAAGGGGCAGGGTATGCCCTTGAAAAGCTCAGCAAAATATTTTTTTATGGGGGGTTATCCGTGAGAGACCTTAAGCATCTGATTTATTTTGAGAATCTGCTTCAGGAAGCCAACAACGAGTTGGTTCAGCAGGCAAAGGCAGAGGGCAAATTCGCCATCGGCTATACCTGCTACTTCATGCCCGAAGTGCTTCTCGACCTGCCCGGCTGCTTCTCAGTTCGTCTGAGAGCACCGCGCTGCAGCTCACCCGACATCGCGACCTACTACATGTCCGCCCGCGTATGTCATTATGGCCGCAGCCTTTTCGAGCGCGCACTCGAAGGCGGCTTCAACTTCCTCGACGCACAGATGGCGACCGAGACCTGCACCGTCACCTGCCGCTTCCAGGAGCACATTAAGCCCAAGCATCTTGACTCCGTCAAGGACATGAACGTCATCCAGAACGACAAGTTCTTCTGCGAGTTCACCGACGTTCCCTTCAAAAACACCGAAAACGACTATGAGTACTTCCGCGATCAGCTCAGGGCTCATGTTCTGACCACGCTGCATGACAATCTCGGAATCGATGTTTCCGATAAGGCGCTCAAGGAAGCCATCAAGCAGCACAATGAGGTCTGCAAGCTCATAAACGAGATAGGCGATTACCGCAAGCTCGATAATCCGACCATCACCGGCTATGAGTTCCATGTCATCCAGCTCGTATCGCTGGTATGCCCGAAGTACCTCATTCTGCCCTACCTGCGCGAGACCGCAAAGGAAATGAAGACACGTAAGCCCGACGAGAAGTGGCCGTTCCGCTGCAAGGTCGTGCTCGCGGGAAGCGAGAACGACGACCCCGACTTCACCAAGCTTGTTGAAAGCTGCGGCGCAGAGGTCGTTTGCGACCGTTACTGCTACGGTGCAGTCGAGTCCCGTCAGCCGATAGTTGTAGAGAAGGGCGAGGATCCCCTCTATGCTATCGCAAAGCATTATCTTAAGACCTCCAACTGCCCGCGCTTCATGCCTCAGGATGAAATGCGTGCAAGAAAGCAGCGTCTGGCAGACCTCGTCAAGGAATACAACGCAGACGGCATCATTGTTTGCTCCAACAAGTTCTGCGAGTATTGGAGCTATGAGCGCGTTGTTGACACTGTCGTCCTCAAGCGCGACTTCGGTATCCCCGTATGCTCGATCGAGAAGGAGTACATAAACACCGCATCCGGTCAGCTCCGTACCCGCTTCCAGGCATTCGTTGAATCTGTCGAGATCAAGAAGATTCAGGAGGGCAAGTAATTATGGATTTTAAGAAAGCATTAAAAGATTTTTGGTATGGCAAGCCCCATACCGCAGAAGAAGGCGGTCGCCGCCTCGGTGAAAATTACCTCCCGAAGACCGGTCTTTACAAGCATAGAGAGTGGCGCGGCGTAAAGGACACCTTCTACTACTTCAATTATATTTGGCTGTACAACTACATCCACATGGTAATGGACGTAATGAAGTACGGCGGCCTTATCAACTTTGCAAAGGGCGTATGGCGCTACCGTTGGGTAGGCCAGACCTATCTGCCCGTTCTGCACTGGTTTGACCGCGGCATGGAAGGCATGCGCGGCGAGGCTCTGCGCGGCTCTGCATGGCATTATCGCGCAATGGTCAACGCGACCATCTATCAGTTCATGAGCATGTTCAATGCCGACACCAGACTCCACGGCGGAAAGAAGAACGATGCATGGTATCACACCATGGCAATGAAGGAAACCGTATGGGGCGGTATGTTCTACGGCTGGCGCGACAAGTTTAAGGCAGTTGCTCTGGAAATGATCCCGTACTTCGTCACCTGCCACGTTAACTCTCACACCGTCCACAACTACATCGACGCAGTTCAGTCCATCGGCCTGCCCGGCGACCCCTGCCCGATGTGCCAGGCTGAGTCCGGCCTCTACGTCCTTGACGATATTCCTGACTACAGTCCGTTCATGATAACCTGCAACGAGGCCTGCGACGGCTCCGTCGGTACTGCTATTCTTCAGGACTGGTTCAACGACAAGCCTTTGTTTGCTCTGCAGATGCCCATGATATTTGACGATCCCCTCGCAAACAAGTTTGTCCAGAAGGATATCGAGAAGTGCTGGAAGTTCATCGAAGACCAGACTGGTGTTCCCATGAACTTTGACCTCATGTGCGAGTACATTGAGCGTCAGAACGAGCTTATGAAGTTCGAGTGGGAGAAGTGGGAAGTCGCCGCAAAGACCAATTCCTACCCCATCAACGGCGTTGCACAGGCACTGTACCGCATCTATCAGTCCCAGATGGGCGATCTTCCTATCTGGCACGAGGTAGACGGCCATGTCCGTAAAATTATGGAGCGCGCCGTCCGCAATAAGACAAATACCTTCCCCAACACTCGCCACAGAGTCATCGCATGGTCCTGCGCACCTCTGTACTACTCCAACTGGTGCACTTGGGCTTACAACACCTGGGGCCTGAATGTTGTCATCAATATGGACTCTCTCATGTTCGATATGACCATCCGCACCGACAGCTACGAGAACATGCTCGAGGATGTCGCACAGTACCACATGTGGGCTCCGATGCGCCGTATGGCAGTCGGCGGCATGCACCACATCTTTGAGCTGTGGGATTACATGGAGCGTTTCAACTGCGACATGGTCGCAATGTACGATCAGCTCCAGTGCAAGGGTATGCAGGGCGTCCACGGCCTGTTCGAGGATGAGTTCCGTGACAGAAACATCCCCGCATTCTGGATTCCTCACGCACTGCCCGACAGCCGCACTGTTTCCCGTGCCGAGATGCGTCGTCTCATAAACGACTACATGACCACAGTTATGCACGAAGAGCCTCTGGATCCTTCTCTCCTCGAGCTCGACGACGACATGACATGGTAATAGGGAGGAGCAGAGAATATGAAAAAGTTTGTAAAGAAAGCACTTTGCCTCGGCGGCATCGGCTATGCAGCATTGTTCGCAGTATTTTTCTTTGATCTCGACGGTAAGCTTCTGTTCAACGTAGTTGAGCCCTTCCTGAAGAATCACTACGACAATATGGAGCGCAAGGATATGCTCAAGACACCGTACGACATGGATAAGTTCCCCGACTACAAGTACGACGAAGCCTGATCTTAGCAACAAGTAAAACCACTGCCAACTCTCCGATAACGGGGAGTTGGCATAACAACGACTATAATAGTTAATTAAATATTTATTGGAGGCAACACTAATGAAATATTTTGGCGGTTGTGACGTAGGTTCGACCTACACAAAGGCAGTCATTCTCGACGAGAACGGCAAGATGGTAGCAGA
>DKRV01000007.1:0-43767 GCA_002472405.1 Clostridiales bacterium UBA7273
TGTTTTCTTATGTCAGCCGGCCTAAATCGTTCGGAGTTTTTTCTTATTTTCAGGCTTCTATCTTCCAGCCGTCACTTTCGGTCTGGAGCTTCAGCATATGCGCAAAAGCGCCGTTTTTCTTATAAAGCTCCTCGGGCGAACCCTGCTCGGAAACAAGTCCGTCTTTCAAAACAACGATCTTATCCGCGCCGGAGACTGTGCGCATGCGGTGGGCGATGATAAGCACCGTTTTGTCCTTTATAAGGCGAGAGAGAGCGGTTTGGATTGCCGTTTCGTTTTCAACAACGTCGNNGGCTCGCCGTTGCCTCGTCGAGCAGTATTATCGGCGCATCCTTGAGGAAAGCGCGCGCAATGGATATACGCTGGCGCTCGCCGCCGGACAGTTCGCAGCCGTTCTCGCCGATATTGGAGTTCCACTTATCCGGCAGCTTTTCGACAAATTCGGCAACGTTTGCAAGACGCGCTGCCGCCATGACCTCCTCGTCGCTTGCGTCCTTTTTGCCGATGCGGATATTCTCCATAACCGTGTTATCAAACAGCGTTACATCCTGAAACACAATGGAATACAGGCTCATGAGCGTTTCGGGGTCTATCTTTGAAACATCCATTCCGCCGACCTTTATACTGCCGCGATCGACATCCCAGAAGCGTGCCGCAAGGCGCGAAACTGTGGTCTTGCCGCCGCCGGACGGGCCGACAAGCGCCGTGACCTCGCCCTGCTTTGCGGTAAACGACACATCGCGCAGCACGGTCTCGCCGCCGTCATAGGCAAAGCCGACGTGATCGAAAACGATATCGCAGCCGTCGTTTGTGAGCTTATCCTCACCCTCCTGAACGGGGTGGTCAAGGATTTCGTTCATGCGCTTGATATTCGTGCTCGTTGAAATAATTGCGGCAAGGTTTTGCAGCGAGCCTTCAAGCGGATCATAAAGGCGCGAAACCACGAGCAGGAACATGAAAAACGTTATGATATCAAGCTCGCCGGCAATGAGAAGATACGAGCCGACAAGCGCCGTTGTGGCTATGCCGAGGCGCAGCACAAGGCTTGCAGTAACGACAAACACCGCCGTTCCAAGTTCGGACTTTGTAAGGCGACTTTCAAATGCGCGCAGCTTTTTGTTAAGGCCGGCAAGATAGCGCTTTTCGGCGTTGTTCGCGCGCAGATCGGGCATGGACTCCATGCACTCCTGAATTCCGTCCTCGCAGCTTATCCTTGCTGCCATCGACTTTGACGAAAGACTCTTCTGAACTTTTGCGGCAAAAGCTACTATGCAAAATGCTATCGGAAGCACCCACACGGACGCAAGCGCCATGCGCCAGTTGAATATAAACAGCGAAAGCGCAATAAGCGTCGTTGATATGATCGCGCCGATCAGCGGCCAGATATGGTGCGACTGGCTCGTTTCGAGCACCGCGCAGTCGTTCATGATAGCCGAGGTAAGGTCGGCAAGATCCTTCTTCCCGAAAAACGAAAGCGGTATCCTGCGCAGCTTTTCAGCAAGGCTTATTCTGCGCACGCCGGTCTCAACATAGGTTGCGAGAAATGTGCTGTTATACTGAAGATATGTACACACGAGGATCAACGCGGCGCATATCACCGTACCTACGGCGTAAAACGGTATGCGTGATGCCGTGAGCGTGCCGCCGAGCATATCCGACACAAGGCAATACAGCATGCATACCGGCAGCATGAACGATATATTTTGCAGCGCGCACAGCAGGCTGCCCTTTATCGTGTCCACAGCGCCCTTACGCGAGAGTGCAAAGCGCCTCTGAAGTTTTTCTACCATGTCTTACGCCTCCTTTGCAACTTTCCACTGCACCGACTTCTGATAATCGTTCCACATATCGGCAAACAGGCCGTTTTGCGCCTTCAGCTCGTCAAACCCTCCGTCCTCGACCACTTTGCCGTCGCGCAGGACGAAGATGCGGTCGGCATTTGCGACGGTTGACAGGCGGTGGGCTATCATAATGACAGTCTTGCCGCGCGCAAGCTCGCCGAGCGCCTGCTGCACTTTGACCTCATTATCGGGGTCTGCAAAGGCGGTTGCCTCGTCAAGGATGAGCACCGGCGCATTTTTGAGCATTGCGCGCGCAATGGCAATGCGCTGCATCTCGCCGCCGGAGAGATAAATTCCCTCGCTTCCGATGACTGTATTTACGCCCTGCGGAAATTTTTCGATTATATCCATACACTGCGCGGCCTTGAGCGCCGCCATGACCTCGGCTTCGCTCGCCGCCGGGTTGCTGAGGCAGACATTGTCAAGTATGCTTCCCTTTATGAGTCTGCTGTTCTGGAAAACGAATGATACCGTGTTCATTAGCTCATCTTTGGGGATCTGCTTAACGTCAGCTCCGCCAATTCTGACACTGCCCGACTGCGGATCGAAAAATCGGGCGATGATGCTCGCGAGTGTCGATTTTCCCCCGCCGGACGGGCCGACGAACGCAACGGTCTGCCCCTCGGCAATTTTCAGCGAAACATTGTCCACGGCATTTTTGCTTCCGTCATAGGAAAAGCTCACGTTTTCAAGCTCAACCGAACCGTCCGCCGGATGCTGCACATCATCCGATGTGCTAAGCTCAGAGAGATCGAGAACACTGTCAACGCGGTCGATCGCGTCGGCAACGATCATGTTGTTTTCGCTCATATACATAAGGCTTGTCATCGTAAGCGTTATAACGGGCGTTATGATGATATAAAACAGCACGTCAAGCAGCAGCTCCGGAGTTACCGTGCCGTGCGAGAACCAGAACGCCCCGACGATAAGGAATGCGAAAACGCTGTTTATCGCCAGCGTATACAGCATCATCGGCCCACGCAGATCGAGCGTATACGACGTCGTCCACTTTTCATAATTATCGATAGTTCCCTTGAATTTTTTAAACGAGAACACAGTCTGGCCGAAGGTTTTCACGACCGGGATGCCACGGACATACTCAACAGCCTCGTTTGACATATCCGCCAGCGCATTCTGATACTCGGTCATCTTGCGCTGCATGTTCTTGCCCGTCATGCCGCTCATGCAGATAAATGCAAGCAGCACCGGCGCAAGGCTCAAAAGTCCGAGACGCCAGTCGAACACGGCAAGCAGTGCGAGCATGCCGACGATGTTTGCTATCGCCTTGGCCTTATCCGGCAGCTGATGGGCAAGGTATGCCTCGGTTGCGCCGGTCGTTTCGGATATGGTGCGGCGCAGCTTGCCGCTTCCGAACTGCTCGATAACGCCGAGCGGAAGCTTCGAGATATGCTCGGTCATTTCTATGCGCATATTCGTTGCTATGCGGAACGCCGCCATGTGCGAGCACATAAGCCCGGTTATATACACCAAAACGGCAGCTACGGCAAAAAGCACGGCCATCCAGCCGTAATGCGTTATGTTAACCGCTTCACCGAAATTCGGTGCAACCTCTATCACTTCCTTAAGTATTCGCCATATGTACCAGAACGGCACGAGCGCTATGAGCGCACTCACGGCGGCAAAGAACCACGAAAGATACGAAAGTATCTTCCTGTTGCCGGCATAGCTCAGCAGCCGGCCGAGATTGGATTGTTTCTTCAAATGGACTGCCTCCCTGTTCAAAATTTAGCTCCGGAAAGCAATGCTTTCCGATATTAATTCGTCTTGAGTTAGCCTTCGCTAACTCAAGGTCAAAAAATTAAACATTTTACTGACCCATAATTTTCAGCCAGCCTGCCGTGTAAAATTCGGCAAGCTCATCAAGATATCTGCCTGCATCGGCCTGCGGCATATTGTGGACTATCATCTCGAAAACGGCATTCATCATACCGGTCACGAGTATGTGCTCAAGGTGCTCGTCGATATGCGGCACGGTGTTTCCGAGCTGCCGGAGCACTTCATAGTAATTGTGCGTACCCTCGACCTCAAGCTCAACAAGCTCGTCGATCATGCCCGAATACTTAGTCCCCTCCGAGCGGCGGAGAATGAGAAACAGCGCGTCGTGATGGTCGAAGGAATAATCAAGCATTTTCACCATGCACGCATGCCCGGCCTTGCCCATATGCTCGGGCTTCTGTTCTATAGGAAGCTGCTCAAATTCGGTGAGAGCATCCCTATATGCGCCGATTATATACCGATACTCCTCGTCCACAAGCGCGGCAAAAAGCTCCTGCTTGCCGGCATAATAGCCGTAGAACGCCCCGGTCGTGACCCCGGCAGCTTTAACTATGCTGCGAAGAGAGGATGAGCGATAGCCCTTTTCCATAAACTCGGCCTTTGCCGCACTGTGTATGCGCTCAAGCGTCGATATATCGTCAACGGACATTATGCTCTCTCCTTTCATCAGCGTGTCAAAAAAGTCTGTGACTTTTTTGCACGCTTCAAAAACGCCACATTTTTTGTGAAAACAAGTTTTCACGAAAAATCTCGCTACGCTCGTCAAAAAGCCTGATAAATCAGACGTTTTTGATGGCTATAATCTAATCACGAGTGGGGTCTTTGTCCCCTCGAGCTCCCCTGCTGCTCTATTTTCTCTCATTTGCAGCATAGTATTCTGGTAGTTTGTTTAATATAGCAGTGTTATATAACGGTGTTATATTAATATCCTTTTCCTATTTTGTCAATAGGAAAATGCTCTATAAGCAAAAAAATCTCCCGGCCAAAGGCCGGGAGAGAGATTTGATTTACATTATTACAGGGACCTTGAGGACAAACTGGTTGCAGTAGCGCGAGAGTATCGCGGCTATCTGGGCGCGGGTCGCGGTTCCCTGCGGAGTGAGCGTAGTGCTGGTGGTTCCCGTTATTATTCCTGCGCCGATCGCCCACTGGAAGGGCTGCGTCATGCCTTTGGATATCTTCAGCACATCGGAGTAGCCGAGGATGTTGGTCGTGTCGTACTTGGACACATCGTCACCGGCATAGTTCTTGGCATAGCGGAACAGCATAGTTACAAGCTGCTCGCGAGTAAGCTTTCCGTTCGGGCCGAAAGTAGTTTCGGAAAATCCGTTGATTATGCCGTTTGCAACGCCCCAGCGGACAGCCTCATAGCAATAGCTGCTCGGGCTGATATCGGTGAACTTGCATCCGTCGCCGGGTACGACCGGGCTGCCGGACATACGCCACAAAACGGTTATGAACTGCGACCTGACGGTCGGGTCATTGGGCGAGAACGTTGTTGCCGTCGTGCCCTGCATAAGCCCCATGGTGTACGCAAAGCGGATATTGTTATAGCACCAGTCGCTTGGCTTAACGTCGGTAAAGCGGTTTACATAACTATTATAGTCCGTGTTTGTGTATCTGGCAAACATGGCCGTTATGCTGTGATCCTCACCGACGCTTATGAACTGATATTCGCCGTTATCGTCAAGAGTCGCGCTCACGCCGTCAACAAGCACATTTTTGATGTAGTAGCCCTCGGAGGCTTCGACCTTGAATTTGAGCGTTTCGCCGCGCGCGACATTCATTGTCTCGGGGCTTATCTTTCCGCCCTCGGCCTGAATGACGTGGATCTTGAACTCATACACAAGCTCGCCGTCATCGGTGTAGCTGTCGTCGCCGGGATAGGGATCGAGCCTGTCGCCGATCGCCCAGCTTGCGGTGAAGGTGGTCTCTGTCGGCACCTCAACGCTGCTGCCGGCAGCATACAGCTCGTCGTTAGCAGACCAGCCGCGCAGATGATATCCTTCGTAGTAGATAAACGGCAGAGTCACGGTTCCGCTCTTGTCTTCAAGAACGCCGACTATGCGGCTTCCCTTGTTGCGGTCAAGCGTCGCGTTACCGATCTTTATGGTGCCGTAGTCAAATATTTGAGCACCGCCGGTCGTGCGTATGCGGGCGTTGCGCTCGACATTAAGCGTGGCCCTTTCCTTGATCGTAAGCTTGCTGCCGCCGGGTATCTTATGAGGATTGCCGGAATCGAGAGCCGCGTTTACGATAAACTCGCCGCTGTAGAAGGTAAGGTCATATGCGGTGGGATCCTCTGTCGCGACGGTCTGGATGGTCAGGCTTTCCTTTGAGTAGAACGCGCTGTTGCACGAATCATCGGCCTTCGGCTGCGAGTAAATGAACTTATCTCCGTCAAGGTTTATAAGTCCGCCGCTTTTTATGATGAACATGCCGAGGAGCTGATTCATGCTCTTTACGGATACGTTTGACATTATTATGAGCGAAAAGTCGCCGGTGTTGAGCGTAACATCATCGTCAAAGACTATATCCTCGCGGTTTTTTAGCTGAGCGTTTATAAGCAGCGTCACGACGCCGCCGCCCTCGGCAGCGTTTGCGTCCTTGAGAGCCGCCAAAACAGAGAAATACTTTTTATCCTTGAATTCGGCCTGATACTGCTTGTAGTCATGATCACCCTTTGTGTCGGACGCGGAGATGAGCACCGGGAAGCCGGTGACGCCCTGGAGGTAATACTCCTCCGAGTCGCCTATGCCCCAGTAGCAGTAGTTAGTCTCGGGATGGGCATCGACATACATTTTGAGCGCCGAGGACGCGTTCTTGGTGCGCGTTCCCTCAACAGTCACATACTCTGCGAGTATGCATGCAGCGCCGGTTCCGTTGAAGCTCTGCACCGTGGGATACAAAACGCCCTTATCCGAAGGATAGCCCTGCTGGCAGGTACCGTAGAGATAATAGCAGTATTTGAGCACCGTACCGACCGGAGCGCCGGCAATTGCGCCGTAGGTCGATGCGCCGTTTACTGCGCCGTAGCTTGTGCAGTTAATGACGGTGCCCATATTGCCGCCGCCGATAATGCCGCCGGAGTTTGACGCACCGGCAACATTGCAGCTCGACCAGCAGTTTGCTATCGTGCCGAAATTGAAATCTGCGCATATGGCCGCGGAGTTTACACCCTTGGACGTTACCGAGCCGCTGATGCCGAGGTTTTTAACTACGGCGCTGTTGCCCGTTACCTGGCCGAAGAAGCCCTGATCGTCGGCCGAGCTGTTAATATACAGATACTTGAGCGTATAGCCCTGACCGTCGAATATTCCCTTGAACGGATCCTTCACGGTGCCAACAGGTGTCCACGAGGTTCCGCTTGCGGCCGAGTAGCTTACGGACATATCGATATCATGCGTCATGAAGAAGATTATGTCCTTGGTCTTGTAGCCTTCGTTGACATATTTTCTGAACGCAACGAGATCATCCATATTGCTTATGCTGTAGCAGCCGCCCTCGACGCCGTCGGAGCGCGTGCTGTACAGTGCGCGCATGGTGTTTGTCGCCTCATAGTCGCCGCAGTAGCCGTCATCAGCGCCGGTGCCGCTCAGCTTGGGGTTGACGAGAACCGGGAAATAGCCGTTTGCGCCGGGGATCTCGTTTATGGACGAGGCAGTGTGCCACGAGCAGTAAAGCTCACTATCCTGCTTATAGACCCAGGCGTTGAGCGCTTCGAGCATATCATCGCCGGTGTAGCTGTCGATGGTGACGGCCTTCTTGAGGGTGCATTTCTGCGTTCCGTCAACATCGTACTTGAAGTACATGCAGTCGTTAAAGACGCTGTCCTTATCGGTCTTATTGTAGAAATCGTCGATAAGGCCGTAGAGATAGTAGCAGTTATTGAAGGTCGAGCCGTTTGACCGTCCGACAAAGCCGGACTTCTCGCCCTCGTCGCTGGTGGTGTACAGCGGTCCGTAGGCCGCGCAGTTATTTATGGTGGAGTTGTGCGCATAGCCGACTATGCCGCCGACCTCGGTGGAGGCCTGAATGATAACGGACGACCAGCAGTTTTCGATAATGCAGTCGTTTGCTCTGCCGACTATGCCGCCGACCTCGTCATCGGCGAGCATCTCGCCGGCAACGCCGAGGTTTCTTATGGTGCTGCCCCAGCACTGGCCGAAAAGTCCGGCCATGTCGATGAAGTCTGATACAAGATACAGCCCCGATACGGTGTATCCGCAGCCGTCAAAATTTCCGCGGAAATATGTAATGGTGGATATGCCCTGGTGGTTATTGAGCGTCGTGCCTATGGGGACCCAGCCTGCGCCCTCGACGTCGATGCCCTGAGTAGTGATATTGACGTTATCGGTCAGGTAGAAGTTTGCATTCTTTGTGGAGTAGCCCTCCTGAACGTACTTTGACAGAAGCCCAAGCTCGTCGCCGGTGGATATGCTGTAGTTTCCTCCGGCCAGAGCATCCGTTTTGCTCTCGTAAAGCTCGGTCATGGTCGCAGTACACTTGTAGATCACGTTATACGGATTATCCGTGCGATCGACTTCCTCCGGCTGCTCGCTTATATATTCAAGGCTCGAGGGATCATTAAAATATATATGTGCCGGGAAGCTTCCGCGCAGACGGGCAATGCTGGCAGGAGACATGTCCTGCTTCCAGTGGCGCATGTTCTGATTTGAGCCGAGCGTATCGACCCAATAGTTGAGCGCGTTGAGAACCTTGAGCGTTTTCTGCCCGTTTATGTTCACGCTGTGCGTGAGAGTATAGTCTCCGTTTGTGATCTTAAAGGGAACGTTTATGCTGTAGTTTCCGACGCTCGGCGTTCCGGAGACGTCGGAGTTATCATTGCTGTAGTAGCAATACTGCACGGTGCTGTTTACGGTCGATTCGCCGACTATCGCGCCGTACTTATGGTTATCTGTAGCCGTACCGTAGGCCGCGCAGTTATATATGCGCGCATTGTCCATATATCCGACGATCTCGCCTGTTGCCTTATCGCCGTTTACATTCATGCCGACCCAGCAGTTTGACACAGTGCCTGCGCGTAGGAAGCCGACTATGCCGCCGGCATAGTCGTTTGCGGTTATGCCGCCGCCGACGCCGACGTTTTTGATAACGGCATTGGTGCTGTTGACATAGCCGAACAGACCGGCAGGATCGTTGCACTTATTTATAATAAGCTCGTTTATGACAAAGCCCTGGCCGTCGAACACGCCCTTGAAGCTGTTTGTCTCGCTGTTGCCGATGGGCACCCAGCTTTCGCCCTTATAAAACGAGCCGTTTATTACTATGCTGAGGTCGCCTGTGAGGAAGAAGGTCGCGCCCTCGGTATTGTGACCCTCGTTTACGAATTTTGCAAGCATCTCAAGCTCTTTTACGTCGCCTATGCTGTAGCATATGCCGGGCTGCGCATCCGACTGCGACTCATAGAGCGTTTCCATGGGGACACTGTCTTTATAAACAGGCGTTTCTGCCGAATAGCCGGGGTAAGCCTGAGAGGGATTGGGGTACTTTCCGCCCGTGCGTTCTATGCCTTCGGCGGTCGTATTCAAAACCCATTTGCGCCATTTCGCGCCGCCGTCGGCCGACGTCCATGCGTTGAGAAGTTCAACGAGATCGTCGCTCGTCACGCTGCCAACGGTTTTTTCCTTCTCCGTCAGGCAGACGGTAGGACTGGATGAGAAACGGAGCGCGTCAATGCTGCTGGCAGCATCCTTGCTGCCGACGCTGCCGTTGTTATCTGCGCTGTTATAGGCATAGTATGTGCACTCGATCCGCGCATTGGCAACCTTGCCTGCAATAGCGCCAACATTGCCGGTGCCGCTTACGCTGCCGTAGTTTGCGCTGTTAATGATCTTACCGCCCGTGACGATCGCGGCAAGTCCGCCGTTATTTCCCGTTCCGCCAACCTTGACGGCGCTCCAACAGTTTACGATCTTGCCGGACAGCGTAGACGCTATGCCTGCCGCGTTTGCGCCGTTTGAAACGCCGTTAACGCCAAGGTTCATGATAACGGCGTTGGAGCCTGCGTTTTTGAAAAGATATGTTATCAGACCCACGACCGCATAGCCGCAGCCGTCGAGCGTGCCTTCAAAGGCGTACTTATCCGTGCCGATACCGTTCCATGTGTTGCGGCGCATATCGACATCGGCCTTCAGGTAGAAGGTAACGCCCTTGGTGTTTCTGCCGGCAGCAACATAGTCGGCAAGCGCTATGATATCGTCATTATTGACGATCCTGTAGCACTGACCGGCAACTGCGTCGCTGCTTGCTTTTAAAAGCTGCTCGACAGAACCTGTGCATTCATAGCCGCTGCTGTCAACCGCCGCCGAAGCCTCCGGAGCATAGCAAAACAGTCCCAGAACCATGGTAAGGCACAAAAGCATGCTCAGCGCCCGTTTGAATCCGTTCTTCATCTTCCGTCCTCCTTGAGGATGTTATTGTATATAAATATCCATAATTATTTTACACTCGAAAAATGAGAAAATAATGAGAAAATTATTAGAGAAGGATTAGAGGGCATTGACAATATAATTAATCGCAAATAGAATAAGGAAAAAACGGGAGGATGAGAGATATGAGAACGCTTGTTGTTGAAGACGAAAAGCACCTTAACAGGATGATATCCGAGGCGATACTCGACGAGGGATACAGTGTTGACTCCTGCTTCAACGGCCTTGAAGCGCTGGAGCTTTGCGAGTGCGCGGAATACGACGTTATCGTGCTCGACATAATGATGCCGAAGATGGACGGCTTTGAGCTTGTGCGCAGGCTGCGCGCTGACGGCTGCAAAACGCCGGTCGTGTACCTCACCTCGCGCGACAGCGTTTCCGACAAGGTGCGCGGACTTGAGTCCGGCGGCGATTACTACATGGTAAAGCCCTTTGACTTCCGCGAGCTTATCGCAGTTATACATGTCATGGCGCGCAAAAGCGGCGACAATCACTCGAACATATACGAGCTTTCCGATCTCACGCTCGACATTGCCGCAAAGCAGGTCACACGCGGCGGAAAGGTCATCGATCTTACGGCGAAGGAGTATTCGCTTCTTGAGTTTATGATGCGCAACAAGGGCATGGTACTCTCGCGTGAGCAGATCGAGAACAATCTCTGGAACTACAAATACGAGGGCGGCTCAAACGTCGTCAACGTATACATCGGCTACCTGCGCAAAAAGATCGACGAGGGCTTTGATAAGAAGCTTATACACACCGTTTGGGGCATCGGCTGGGTGCTCAGGGAGGACTGAGGATGTCTGCAAAGCTCAGGCTGACGGTTTGGATAGCGGCAATGATGCTGATCCTGTGTGCCATCATGCTGTTTTTCATCATCTGGGTCGATCGCACAGGGCTTGTTAACGATTCGCCCGAGCGGCTTGTTGAAACGGTCAATCACAACGAGGAGAAATTCGAGGCCGAGCACAGCGACATTGCCTGGGATGACGTTGATTTTTATATCCGCGGAGTTTACTGTGCGTTTTATGACGAATCGGGAAAGCTTCTGCGCGGCGTCACGGTAGACGGACTCAATCCCTCGGATATTCCGTTTGACGAATACGTTGTTCAGCGAATTCCGCTTGACGGCGACGAGTTTTTTGTATACGATGCGCAGCTTGTGACCCGTGACGGGCAGCCGATCTGGATACGCGGCATCGCCCCCGGAACCGACGACTACGGCGCGGCGCACACCGTCATTATAATGACGGCCATGCTGCTGCCGGTGATACTTATAATCAGCATAATCGGCGGCTGGATAATCTCCAAGCAGGCCTTTGCGCCGGTCGAGAAAATAACAAAAACGGCAAACTCGATAAGCGACGGCAACGACCTCACCGAGCGCATAGCGCTGCGCAGCGGCCCATCGGAGCTTATCGCGCTTTCAAATACCTTTGACGGCATGTTTGACAGGCTCGAACGCTCGTTTTCCGCGGAAAAGCAATTTACCTCCGACGCTTCTCACGAGCTGAGAACGCCGATAACAGTCATAAGAGCAAGCTGCGACCGCGCAAAGCGCAAGGACGTAACGCGCGAGGATTTTCTGCGAACGCTTGATGTTATAGACGAGCAGGCAGACAACATGTCCTTGCTCGTAAACCATTTGCTGAGCCTTACGCGGCTCCAGCAGGGCACTGAGCGCTATCCCCTTGCCGAGGGCGACGTGTCGGAGCTTGTGCGCGAGGTCTGCGAGGACTATATGCCCGAGGACAGGCGCGGAATAAGCCTGCACACGGATATCGCAGACGGAATAAGCGCGCGCTACAATGCGCAGCTGTTTGCAAGCCTTGTGCAGAACCTTTTGCAGAACGCATATCGCTACGGCAGCGAGGGCGGCAACATATGGCTTACGCTTCGGCGCGCCGCAGACGGCAGGATGAAGCTCACCGTGCGCGACGACGGCATAGGCATTGCTCCCGATGAGCAGGATAAGATATGGCAGCGCTTCTGGCAGGCCGACGCTTCGCGGAGCGAAAACTCCGGCAGCGGCCTCGGACTTCCGCTCGTAAAGGAAATTGCCGAGCTGCACGGCGGCTCGGTGAGCGTTGAATCCGCTCCCGGCTCCGGCAGCTGCTTCACGGTAATAATTTGATATAATACAAAGACAGAGAATAGCCAATTTGGACTATTCTCTGTCTTCGTTTTCCTTGTTCTTCTGGTTCCTGATCTCATTCACGATTACCTGCGCCGCACCAACGATAACTCCGGTCAGCACGATTATCGCGCCATAGATAGGATAAATGTAGCTCTGTTCAACACCGCCGCCAAGCGCATGGGTGAACAGCATGCTCACGAGTCCGCCGCCGCCTATAAGAAATATTGCCATCAGCAGCATTGCTATCAGCGCCTTTTTTATGTTGCCCTCCTTATAATGCATATATATTTCCTGCACTTTGCATTAATATTTTATCACTCATACGTTCAACAAGAAATTATGAGATATTTAAAATTTCAGCTCTCAGATTTGTGGATAATATACGATTTTTTAAATATACCACGCTCTGCTGTCGTACGGGCAGAAGCGATACGCAAGGCCGGGGGCGAGCTTATCGCCGTTGCGGCACAGCAGCTCGTCAACGCGGACAAATTCAAAGCCCTGCTCTGTGAGCGTGTCGATCGCGCGCAGGACTGCCGGGACCGTGGCGTCCTTGGTGTCGTGCAGGAGGATTATATCTCCGTCGCGCGCATGGTCAAGAAACCAGCTGTAGATATACTCCTCGTCGATATGCACCCAGTCGCGCGGCGAGGCAGACCATAGAATGGCAATACTGTCGATCTTATTGAGCATGGCACCTGTGTAATATCCGTACGGCGGACGCAGAAACTTGGGATACTCCCCCGTTATGCTCTCGATAAGCTTATTTGTGCGGTCGATCTCCTCGGCTATCTCTTCGTCCGTATGCTCAAAAAAGCTTATGTGCGACCATGTGTGGCAGCCGATGAGGTGGCCGTCGTCATGCATGGTCTTGACTATCTCCGGGCGCTTTTCGACCTTGCTGCCCATAAGAAAGAAGCTTGCTTTTATATTGCGCTCGCGCAGTCCGTCAAGAAGCTGCTGCGTATGCTTGCCGGGGCCGTCGTCAAAGGTGAGCGCTATCTGCTTTTTCGACTGCGAGACGTGCTCTGCCGAATAGGTCTTTGCATAGGGCGTCAGCAGAAACGACACAAGGCCGAAAACAAGAATAACGGCTATTATGCCTGCCGACGCAGCGAAAAGACGCTTTTTCATATCCTTGCGACTCCGCTTTTTATCGCGGCGGCCTTGACGGCGGCGGCAACGGTCTCGCCCACGCCCTCGTCAAATGCCTGCGGCAGGATATTATCGCAGGAGAGCTTATCCTCGCTGACCATACCTGCAAGAGCATGCGCAGCGGCGATCTTCATCTCGTCGTTTATATCGGATGCACGGGCATCCAGCGCGCCGCGGAATATGCCGGGGAATGCAAGGACGTTGTTGATCTGGTTAGGATAATCGCTGCGGCCGGTGCTGACGATTGCTGCGCCGGCGCGCTTTGCTTCATCGGGGAATATCTCCGGCGTGGGGTTTGCGCAGGCAAACACTATCGCGTCGTGTGCCATAGTCCGCACCATATCGGAGGTCAAGACTCCGGGGGCGGATACGCCGATGAACACGTCCGCGCCCTTGATCACATCGGCAAGTGTTCCCTTTTCGCAGGCGCGGTTCGTTGTTTCCGCGATCTCCTGCTTTGCAGGGTTAAGGCCGGGGCGGCCGTTATATATTGCGCCCGTTCTGTCGGTCATGACGACGTTTCCGGCGCCGACGGAAACAAGCAGCTTTATGATCGCAATTCCGGCAGCTCCTGCGCCGGATGTGACAATCTTCACATCCTCAAGACGTTTGCCGACTACCTTCAGGGCATTCATAAGCCCGGCCAGCATTATGACTGCCGTTCCGTGCTGATCATCGTGGAAAACCGGAATATCGCAGCGCTCCTTGAGCTTGCGCTCTATCTCAAAGCAGCGCGGCGCGGAGATATCCTCAAGGTTCACGCCGCCAAACGAGCCTGCAAGAAGATAGACGGTGTTTACGATCTCGTCAACATCCTTGCTGCGGATGCACAGAGGAATGGCGTCAACGCCGCCGAATTCCTTGAACAGCAGGCACTTGCCCTCCATGACCGGCATTCCGGCCTCGGGGCCTATATCGCCGAGTCCGAGAACGGCCGTTCCGTCGGTGACAACGGCAACGGTGTTCCAGCGCCGGGTAAGCTCATAGCTTTTGTTTACATCCTTTTGTATCTCAAGGCAGGGTGCGGCGACGCCGGGGGTGTATGCAAGGCTGAGCGACTGCCGGTCGTTTGCCTTCGTGCGTGAGGCGACCTCGATCTTGCCCTTGAGCTGATAGTGCAATTCAAGCGATTTCTTTGCGTAGTCCATTATTTTTCTACCTCTTTTAAATACTGCTCTCTTCCGAGCTTATACAAATCGTTGCCCTGACTGTCGATGGCGACGGTAAGCGGCATATCCTTTACCGTGAGTCTGCGCACTGCCTCGCAGCCGAGATCTTCCCAGCAAACGAGCTCGGCCTGCTCAATGGACGCTGCCATGAGCGCCCCTGCTCCGCCGATCGCCGCAAGGTACACGGCTCCGTTTTTGATCATTGAATTTACCACCTCATCGCTGCGATTGCCCTTGCCGATCATTATCTTAAGCCCGGCATCCAGCAGGCGCGGCGCATACGCATCCATCCTTCCGGATGTTGTCGGCCCTGCCGAACCGATGCAGCAGCCGTCGTGCTCCGGGGTCGGGCCGACATAGTATATCGCGCTGCCTTTCAGCTCAAACGGCGCAGGCTCTCCGTTATCAAAGCACTCGCATATGCGCTTGTGGGCCGCGTCGCGCGCGGTGTACACCGTGCCTGACAGCAGAACGCTGTCGCCGGCGCGAAGCTTTTTCAGTTCCTCCTCTGAGGCCGGAACGCTTATTCTGTATTCCATCATGCACCTCACAGACTTGCGCTTGCACGCCGCGTCGCGTGGCAGCTTATATTCACCGCCACAGGAAGTCCGGCAACGTGGGTAGGCATTGCTTCTATGAGCACCGCAAGCGCCGTCGTTTTTCCTCCAAAGCCCTGCGGCCCTATGCCGAGTGCGTTTATCTTATCCATAAGCTCACTCTCGAGCGCAGCATAGTATTCATCGGGGTTCGGCTCGTCAACCGGGCGCAGCAGCGCATGCTTTGCAAGGTAGGCCGCCTTATCAAAGCTTCCGCCGATGCCGACGCCGACGATTATCGGCGGACAGGGGTTTGCTCCGGCCTTCTCAACCGTTTCAAGCACAAAATTTTTCACACCCTCAAAGCCGTCGGCAGGCTTTAGCATTTTAAGCGCGCTCATATTCTCGCTTCCAAAGCCCTTTGGCATGACCGTTATGCGCATTTTATCGCCGCGCGTAAGCTTAACCGTCAAAAGCGCCGGGGTGTTATCGCCGGTGTTTACCCTGCGCAGAGGATCGCACACAACGCTTTTGCGCAGATATCCCTCGCCGTAGCCGCGGCGCACGCCGTTATTGACCGCTTCCTCAAAATCGCCGTCAATGTGTACGTCCTGCCCAAGCTCAACGAACACGCAGGCCATTCCGGTATCCTGGCAGACAGGCAGCGTTTTTTCGGATGCTATGCGCACATTGTCGCCAAGCAGCGAGAGGATGCGCTTTGCGCCGTCCCACGGCTCTGCCTTTTCGGCGCTTTCAATTGCGTTTATAACGTCAGGCGGAAGCCGGAGGTTTGCCTCGATGCAAAGCCGCGCGACAGTGTCTTCAATCACCTTTGAGTCTATATTTTTCATGTCATTCTCCATGTCTTATTTTCACGGCAATTATAAGCAAAAATAAAGCGAGCGTCAACCGACTCTCGCTTTATTTTCCTCTTGCGCCGAAAACATTTTGCCGGGCGGAGTGCTCAATTCCTCCCTGCTCCGTGCCCTCGGTGCGCGCTATTGAGTTTCGCAGATGACGCCGCGGACAGTCTGCGTCAGTCCCCCCGCATCAATTCCGAAACAGACTTTGCCAAGCATATTTGCGGTTTCTCCGGGATCGGGAAGCAGATACTCCGATGTGGGCTTCGTCGTATCACGATCCGAAGAGCGCCGCAAGCGTGTATGGCGGCTATCTCAATAATAGGTCAGGCTTGCGCCCTCCCAATAAATGAAATACAGTATCAGTGCTCGGCGCACCATTTGACGATATCGTCAACGCACCAGCAGGGCGGCTCGCCGACGCCGGTGGACGCCATTTTGTAAGTAGCCTTCTGCGCATCGCTGAGGTTTTCCTTGCCCTCGAAGCGAGCTGCTATATCTTTGTTCTTTATCTTCATTATAAATCTGAAGTGCGGCGGAAGCTTATTGATATTGAATGCACCCTGGCGTGTGAACACAGGAACATCCGCGCTTACCGCGTTTTTCTTGCGGCAAACTTCCTCGCTCTTTGCGGAAACGGGGCTCATGCCGACCTGAACAACGGCGCCGATATCGTACTTCTTAGCCGCCTTGTCGTAGCCCATGATCTTGCCTGCAAACAGCCAGCCAACGTAGATTATCTTCGTATCGGCAGGCACATACTCTTTGCCGAGAGGGAATGCCGGAATGTGCAGGCGTGCCGAGAGAAGATCCGCGTATTTTTTGCAGGAACCGGTCGTCGATTTGTAAACTATTGCGCTGAACATAAAACTATACCCCCTGTATTGTTTTTTAATTTGTATATAGGATAGCACAAGTGTTTGTCAATTTCAAGACTCACAAGGCCGCAAAAGTGTCAATTTGGTAAAATTTTTTCTTTTAGAATAAGTACGCTCACTTCGCAGATAATAATAACGAACATTTTTATTTGGAGGTCCAATAAATGACACCTAAAGAATTATTGTATATTGAAGACGCGCTCGGTCACACGAAATTTCTTATGACGCAGTGCAGTCTCGCGGCAAACCAGCTGACCGATCCTCAGCTGAAACGTCAGGCTCAGCAGCTTATAAACGAAAACCAAAAGCTTTTCACGAAGTTTTTCAATCTAGTCTGAGGAGGACAAAATATGAACGATCGAGATATAATGGAGAACCTGCTTCTAACCACTAAGGGCGTGTGTGACCTTTTCATGCACGGTGCGATAGAATCAAGCACCGACAATGTTCATCAGACCTTCTGCACCGCACTTGGCAACAGTCTGAGCATGCAGGACAGCATTTATAAAGAGATGTCAAGTCATGGCTGGTATTCCTCCGAGCAGGCCCAGCAGCAGCGTATAGATCAGGTAAAGCAGAAGTTTTCCGCACCGCAGGCATAGGCTGACCGCAGGCATTTGCCTGCGGTTTACATAACATTGTCGTATCACTGTTTTTTGATCCTGCCGGGGCTTACGCGAAACGTCTTGGTGAAGGCTCTGTGGAACGCCGAGTAATCAACAAAGCCGCATTCGGCAGCGGCCGCCGAGGCGCTCATCCCCTCGCGGATGAGCCGCGCAGCCAGCACAAGTCGCTTTTGCCGTATGTAATTGTGCACCGTGCAGCCTGTCTGAGCCTTGAAAAGGCGCATGAAGTGATAACGGCTCAAATAGCACAGCGCCGCCATATCGTCAATATTAAGCTCGTTTGTAAGGTTTTCGTTTATATAAGACAGCGCCGGGGCGATCTTGCCGCCGGAGTCGGCCACAGTGTCGGCATGGCTTTTGTCGCTTAGCATGATGCGGTTTGCCAGAACAAGAAGCTGCACGAGCATCGTGCCGCGCAGAAGCTGCGCGCCGAAAAGCTCATCGTTCTGAGTATCCTCAAGCCGCTTGAGTGCATCCTTCAGCATGCCGACGCTTCCTTCATCCGGGCGCATGAGGCAATAGCCGCGCTTTTCGGCCGAGGCAAAGCAGTCCATCAGTCCTGCGTTCGGCGCAAATCGCTCAACATAAGCGGAATCAAGGTATATGATTATCCTCTCATACGGAACGGAAAGGTCAATTGCCGCCTTGTGTATCATATGATGGCGCACGAGTAGGATATCCCACGGTTCGAGCTTGTAGGTCGTGCCCTCAACGGTGTAATCAACCTTGCCGGATATTAAAATGACGAGCTTATCAAACTCATGGAAATGGAAGTCCTTTTCCTGGCCGGAGCTGTCCTTGAGGTGGAAAAGCCTGAAATCCTCGTTTAAATAGCCGTCATTGCTGTATTTATACCGTTCTGTCATCACAATGCTCCCAAAATGTTTTCGCCAAAAATTATATAGCACTATTTGCAATGTTTCAAGCACTATCGTCAATTTACTTTGCAAATACATGCGAATATAATTTTCACAGAAAAACTTTTAAGGAGTGCAATCATGGCAAAGAAGAAATCATTCTTTAAAACTTACGGATTTATAATATTCATGCTCGCCGGTATCGTCGGCGGCTGTATCGTCGGTGCGCTCAACCCCGTCGTCAAGGACGCATCGGGCGAGATCATCGACAAGGGCGCGACCGTTCTCGAACCTATCGGCACGGTTTTCATAAACCTCATGTTCTGCGTCGTCGTCCCCATGGTGTTTTGTTCGATAGCATCGGCTATCGCAAACATGTCCAGCGCAAAGCGCGCAGGCAAGGTCATGGGTCTGACTGTCGGCACATTCTTCGTCACCGCTGCAATTGCGGCCGTTATCATGTACGTCATCGTACGTCTGTGCCCCGTTGTCACCGGCGACTATACCATAGTCGAGGGTGAAGTCAGCTCAACGCTGAGCGTGACAGACATGATAATAAACTTCTTCACCAAGCCCGACTTCGGCGAGCTGTGGAGCCGCAAAGCAATTCTTCCGCTTATCATCGCCGCTGTTTTCTTCGGCTTCGGCATCCAGATGACCGGCGGCAAGGACAGCATGGTCGCAAGGTTTTTGGATAACCTCACGGCCGTTCTCATGAACGTCGTAAAGATCATTACCTATTATGCTCCCATCGGCTTCTTCGGCTTCTTTGCATATCTCGTTGCCACCTACGGTCCCGACCTCATCGGCGACTACAGCCGCACGCTTATCATCTACTACGTTCTGTGCTTTGCCTACATGTTCGTATTCTTCCCGATCTACGCGCGCTTCGGCGGCGGCAAGGGCGGCGCAAAGGTCATGTGGAAGCATCTGTTCCGCCCGGCGGCAGTGTCCTTCGGCACCTGTTCGTCTGTAGCAACCATCCCCACCAACCTTGAGGTCGCCGAAGAGACCGGCATCTCGAAGGAGGTTTCTAACATCGTCGTTCCGCTCGGTGCAACGATGCACATGGACGGCTCGGCAATGAGCGCGATCATAAAGGTTGCATTCCTGTTCGGCATATTCGGCATGGACTTCGGCACAGGTCAGGCGATACTGGCAATTATCGTTGCGGTTTTCTCCTCCGTTGCAATGAGCGGTATCCCCGGCGGCGGCGGTACGGGCGAGCTTGTTCTATGCACGCTGTTCTTCCCCGATCAGCTTGCGGTCGCCTTCCCTATCGCGCTTGCTATCGGCAACCTCGTCGATCCTCCTGCAACCATGGTAAACGCAGCCGGCGACTATGTTGTTTCCTTCATCGTTGAGCGCTTTGTCAACGGCAAGGATTGGCTCCAGAAGAAGCTTGCAAAAGACGGCGAAAAGAAAATCGAGGCATAACGCATCTCTCTGAATACCAAAAGCCACGCAGAATTTCTGCGTGGCTTTTCCGTATCACATTGCCGAATCAACGTCGGCTTTGAACTGCTCCCATGCGTCCTCATGGCGGACAAAGTACAAAGGACACTCCTTTCCGCAGGTATCATAATGACGAATCACATGGTCTGCGGACAATCCGTATGTATCGCACAGCCACGCCGTCAGTCTGACAAGCGACCGATATGTTGAATCGTTAAATTTACCGCTCTCGTCCGGGTGGCAGACCTCTATGGATATCGTATCGCGGTTGCGCTCGCTCGTTGCCGATGATTTCTCGTCGAGCGGGACGCACTGTATCACCTCGCCGTCGAGCCCTATGACAAAATGCGAGCTGACCTCGCTGTCGGGGTTATTGAAATAGTTTCGGTTCTGCTGCGCGGTAGTGCCGGGATTTCCGACATAGTGGACAACGATGTCGTTTATCTCTTCAAGCTTCACGCCGCGGCGCGAGGCTCCGTCAATATCAATGAGCTGAACATCCACCCAATCCGGCACAGGTTCATCGCGCACGGTGTTTTTTCGCTCGAACAGGCCTAGCTTCATTGCCGCCGCAGCAATTGCGGCAAGAACGACTAAGACGGCAAGCGCCGTCAGCGCGCGGCTCTTTCTTTTCTTCATAATATTCCTCCGTCGTTGAATGTGTACGCCATGCTGTTTACGCGCAGCGTAAGCGAGTTGACCGCATTCTGCTCAGCCTCGGAGTTTTCTGCAAACGCCGTAGTATCCAATCCTCCGGGAAACATCAGATCTATGCCGAATTCGTTGAAGTTTGACTCGTTGTCATTTGTGTTCTCCCAAATTTCGAGTACTTCGGCACCGTACATTTGCGCAAATTGACTCACGATGTCCGACAACTTGTTCACATCGATCTCCGTTTTTGTACCTGTCTCCCAGCCCATGCGGTCGCGGTCAATATACAGAAGCGACAGCAGCGCTCCGGTTTCGTCGTCAATGAGAAGGTTCATGTCCCCTGTCTTGTCGCTCACGCAGACATTCCATGCAATAAGCGACGGAGCACGGCTGTTGGTTTCTGACATCATAAGCTGCGGCTTCTGATATTCAATATAATACTCGCCGTCAGCCATTGCTTCGATGCAATTGATATCATATTTATCCAGAATTTCGATATATTCTATCGCCTTTTCGCCGACCTGCTCCGTTGTCATGTACTTTCCTTCCGAAAGCTCCGTAACGCTGAGCCGCTGAGTGCTCATGAGCCAATACTTCTGCGCAAGGCTCACGCTGCCGCGAGTGTTCAGCTCCAGCGTTGCGTCCGAGTCGGGAATACTCTCGCTTTTATTCAAAATCACCCTGTCCTGAACGGCCGATGCACCGAGCGGAATCCCCAGCCCTATGCACACGGCAAGCAATACAAGCGCCGCCACGGCTGTGTTTTTTCTCATTTGGCACCTCCGTTCAAGTGCACCGTCACGCATGTTCCGGTTTCTCTGCTGCTTTCAAACTCAATACTTCCGTTGTGAAGCCGGGCAATATCGCTGCAAAGCGCAAGCCCCAGCCCCGCTCCGCCCTGAGCACGCGAGCGCGACTTATCGACCCTGTAAAATGCCTCGGTCAGGTGCGCTATGGCTTCGGGCGGTATGCCCGGGCCGTTATCGCGCACACGAATAGTGCAGCCCGTGTCCGTCAGCTGCGATGATATGCGGATAAGTCCGCCGTGGCCGAGCGCCTTACGGGCGTTATCGATGAGATTTATCAGCAGCGATTTAACAAGCTCCGGCTCAAGCAGGCACTCACCCTCGTCGCCGCTGCACTCGATGCCGATATCGTCCTTTGTGTACACCGGGCGCAGATGGTCTGCCGTCTGCTCAATGAGCTGCGCAGGGCAAACTTTTTTAAGCTCAAGCTTTGTGTTTCTTGCGACTATAATATCCAGCAGCTTCAGCGACAGGCTCTCGAGCCGCTTGCCCTCGGAGAAAATGTAGTTCACGGCAGCCGACTGCTCCTCGGGACTGAGTGTCTGCGTGCGCATAAGGTCTGCGTATCCGATTATCGAGGTCATGGGCGTTTTCATCTCGTGTGCAAAGCTGCCCATAAACTCCTCCTGGCGGCGCATTGCGTCCTGAAGCTGTTCGACATTCTCCTCAAGCTTCTGTGCCATAGCGTCAAAGCTTTCCGACAGCTGGCCGATCTCGTCGCCGGTGCGGATATCGGCTCTGTACGACAGCTCGCCCTCGGCGAGCTTTTTTGTTGCCTTTGTGAGCTTATCCAGCGGCTTTGTCAGCCACAGCGAAATGAAATACGACAGCACGGCGCACACGGCAATGGTCACCGCAAACACAGCGGCATACGTTTTAAACTGCCCGTCGCGCATAGCAAAAACTGATGAAATGTCGTAAAAGGCGATGAACGCAAGCGTGTCAGCCTCGGTGCCGACGGTGCCGCTGAGCTTATAATAGCGCGCGCCGTCCGGCGCCGTTTCGATCGCGATGCCGCTTTCGGTATAGTCCGACGAAAGCTCGGTGTTTCCCGACGTGTATTCAAGCACGCCGCCCGAGAGAAGCCTTATCGCCGAAAAATTTGTTATGCCCATACCGTCCATCTGCTTTAAAACTCCGGCAATATCCGAGGTGTTGGGCAGCGTATTTATGCTGTTTACCATCTCGATCGTGCGCACAAGAAAGCGATACGAGTCCTCGGCAGTCTGCTTTTCCTGCGCAAGAGCCGAGCTGAACGAGCCCCATATCATGAAGCTTCCGCCGATGCCGAAGGCAAGCGACAGCAGCCATATCATGCACAGCATGATCTTGAGCCGAAATTTCATTCTAAACCTCCAGGCGGTAGCCGACCTTGTTTACGGCAACGAGCTTGTGCTCCCAACCGACCTTTTTGCGCATGCGCTGAACATGGATATCGACGGTTTTTGAGCCGCATATATAGTCTCCGCCCCACACGCGCTCGTATATGGTCTCGCGATACATCGCTGTGCCGGGATTGCGCGCGAAAAGCAGCAGAATATCGTACTCCTTGCGAGTGAGCGGCACGATCTCGCCCGATCGAATGACCTGCATTGCATTGGTATCTATCGTAAGGCCGCCGATGCTGATGACGCTTTCCGTTTTGTTATAGCGGCGAAGAACAACGTCAACGCGCGCCTGAAGCTCAAGCACCTCAAACGGCTTTACTATATAGTCCTCCGCACCCATGCGCAGGCCGCGCACGCGATCGTTCACCGAGCCCTTGGCCGTTATGAATATAACCGGTATGCACAGCGGCTTTATATACTCCAGAAGCTCAAAGCCGTCCACCTCGGGCAGCATGATATCAAGCAGCACAAGGTCGTATATGTTTTCATCGAGCATATCAGCTGCACTCATGCCGTCAAAGGCGCAGTCGCAGTCATAGCCCGATTTTCCTAAGCTCAGCCTGATAAGGTCGGATATCGGTTTTTCATCTTCAACAATGAGTATTTTTATCATTATCATCACCTACCGTATGCAGGATAATTTAATATTGCATCAAAACGGCAAAAAGCGCAAGCTCATATGAGCCTGCGCTTTAAAAAAGTTATTTAGTTTTGTCACGAGCGCGGCTTTTGAAGAAATTTTAGCTTTGTTTCGCTCGTGATTATCGCTATGAATATCAGGCAGAAGCCGAGAGCGATATTGAACGTGAGCACCTCTTCACCGAGGATGACGGATATTGCCGTTCCGAACACGGACTCAAGCGTCAGTATAACGGCAGCCTGCGCAGGCGGCGTGTATTTCTGGCCGATGGTCTGAAGGAAAAAGCACAGCCCCGTGCAGATAAAGGTCATATAGGCGATACTAAGCCACGTTCCGGAGGATATATCGTGCGGAGCAGGCTCGAAGATCGCAGCTCCGACAAGGCAGATAACAGCGCCCGTTGCAAACTGGAGCATCGTCAGAATAAGCGGATCGCGGTTTTCGACCGAACGCGCCGTTACGATAATATGCAGGCCGTAAAACAGACCGCAGCAGATCGTGAGGATATCGCCGATATTAACGCTCAGATCATCGTTAAGGCACACAAAGCCCATGCCGACAAGGCACACAAAGGCTGCGATCACATTATATCTGTCCGGCTTTTTATGCACTATCGCCCAATAAAGGAACGGAACAAGGATGCAATATGTTGCAGTGAGAAAGGCGTTCTTGCCGGGGGTGGTGTACACAAGGCCGTAGGTCTGCACGATATATGCCGCCGAAAGGCATATACCCATTAAAACTCCGCCCTTGATGTACTGCTTATCTATCTTTTTTATGCGCGGCAGGCAGGCGATAAACATCATTATTGCCGCGCCGCCGAAGCGGATAGCAAGCACCCACATCGGCGTGATGCTGTCAAGCGCAGTCTTTAAGATAACAAATGAGCTGCCCCATATAAGTGTCGTGCATATGAGGCAGATGCGCCCGAGGGCGGCTTTGTTTTGGTTTTTCATTGCTTTATATCTTTACCATGTGCAGTGCGGCCGCGCGGAGCATGAGCTTTTTAACCGTGCCGCTGTCAAATTCGATTTCTATCAGATAGTCGTTTCCCATCGGGGTCATTTTGCTGAGCTTACCATCGCCGAAGGCTTTATGGCGCACTCTGTCGCCGACAGAAAACTGCGGTTTTTCGGCCGCCTTGGGCTTCGGCGCAGACGGCGGCGCAACGGGCTTTTTGAAGCTTTGCTGCGACGGAGCGCGGAAGGCAAACTCCTTCTGCACCTGCGATTTTTCCGAATACCCGTAGCCTCTGGGGATGTTGCGCTTTTCAAGATGCTCCTCGGGGATCTCGTCGATAAAGCGAGAAACGCGATTTGCCGTTGTGCGGCCAAAGAGCATTCGCTGCCAGGCGCAGGACAGGAACAGGCGCTTTTTTGCGCGCGTTATTGCAACATAGCAAAGTCTGCGCTCTTCCTCCATCTCGTCGGCTTCGCCGATGGCCTTTATGCCGGGGAATATGCCCTCCTCGCAGCCGACGACAAAGACGTTGGGAAACTCCAGTCCCTTTGCCGAGTGCATGGTCATCATGACGACGCAGTCGGCGCTGTCATCGTAGTTATCCATATCGGTGTACAGCGCAACATCGGCAAGGTATCCCTCGAGCGTCGGAGTGTCGGTCTCGCCTTTATAGTTAATGATGCTCGATTTCAGCTCTTTTATGTTCTGCGCACGCGCATCGTCCTCGACGGTGTGCTTTTCCTCGAGCATGCGCAGATATCCCGTGCGCTCAACGAGCTGATCATACAGAAGGTCGGGTGCAAGCTCGTCCTTTTGCGCTATAAGCTCATTTATCATCCCTGCAAACAGCAGCATGCGCGGAGCGGCACGGCTGAGTTCTGGATAGAGATCGGCTTTGCTTATGACGGAAAACAGCGAGCAGTTATTCTCGTGCGCTATCGCGGCGGCGGTCTCAACGCTCTTGGCACCGATTCCGCGCGGCGGATTGTTTATTATTCTGCCGAGACGCAGATCGTCGTCCGGCGAGGCTATGACGCACAGGTATGCAAGCATATCCTTGATCTCTGCGCGGTCAAAGAAGCCCGTGCCGCCGAAAATTTTATACGGAATGCCGTTGCGCTTGAACGCCTGCTCTATCTGGTGCGACTGCGCGTTCATGCGGTAAAGCACCGCGTTATCGCCCCAGGACGCGCCTTTGCCATACAGTCCGAGGATCTGGGACGCAACAAAGCGCGCCTCATCGTGCTCGTTATCGGCAACATAAAGCTCTGGCTTTTCGCCCATATCGCCCTTTGTCCACAGCTCCTTGCCTTTACGGCCGAGGTTATTTTTGATAACGGCGTTTGCAGCGCCGAGGATATGCCCCGTGCTGCGATAGTTCTGCTCAAGACGGATGACACGGCATCCCTTATACTCGTCCTCGAAAGAAAGTATGTTCTCGATCGTTGCGCCGCGGAATTTGTAAATGCTCTGGTCATCATCGCCGACAACGCATATATTGCCCCAGCCCTCTGCAAGCTTTGACGCGAGCATGTACTGAAGCTTATTTGTATCCTGATATTCGTCGATGAGTATGTACTTAAACCGCTTCTGCCAATACTGGCACACGTCCTCGTTTTCATTGAGAAGCTTCACGGTGTAATAAATAAGATCGTCAAAATCCATTGCACCGGCTGCAAACGCGCGGCGAGAATATTCGGCATAGATCTCCGCGATCTTCACTCTGCGCGCGTCGCCGGTCGCCTTGGCTCGGGCATAGTACTGCTCGGGCGAGCAGCAATCATCCTTTGCGCGGCTTATCTCCGAAAGGAGCATGCGCGGCGGATATTTTTTATCGTCAAGGTCAAAATCGCGCAGAATGTGCTTAATAAGGCTCTGACTGTCGGAGCTGTCATAGATCGTAAAGCTTGAGGTAAATCCCAGTCGGTCGGCATCGCGGCGCAGTATGCGCACACAGGCCGAGTGGAAGGTGGACGCCCAAACATCGGTTCCGGCCTCGCCGAGCATTTTGGAAAGCCTTGTTTTTAGCTCGTCGGCAGCCTTATTCGTAAACGTTATTGCGAGGATGCGCCACGGCTCGACCGGTTCAAAGGCCGCCGTGCGCCTTGCCTCATCGTCAAGGCGAGCCATTGCGTCGATATCCTCAACACTCGCATTTTCGGGTATCTCCTCACTGTCGCCGGCTTTGCCATAGCGCATAAGATTTGCAATTCTGTTTATGAGCACCGTCGTTTTGCCGCTGCCTGCGCCCGCAAGGATGAGCAGCGCGCCCTCAGTCGCCATGACAGCCTTTCTCTGCATGGGATTAAGCCCGGCAAAATCGGTCTCTATTACTTTTCTTCTCGCTTCGAGATATCTTTTGTTAAAATCATTATTCATAGCGTGTTATTTTACCACGTTCGACCGGCTCTTTCAAGAGTCAAGAACCACATGGTCATAGCGCTTTGACGGGCGCGTTATTAAAAGCGCGCAGAAAATGAGCACCATGTTTATGGCAAGGCTTATGGGATACACCTGCATGATCGTTTCAAACGTCTGCGATGCCGGGAACACGGTGTAGATCCATATGATTCGCGTTCCGCACACGCCGAATATCGTAAGCAGCGCAGGAGTCAGCGAAATGCCGAAGCCGCGCATGTAGCCGGACATGCAGTCGTAGATGGTTGAGAAAATATAGGACATGAAAATGAATTTCATCCTTACCATGCCGAGGCGGATGACCTCGGGATCGTTATTAAACAGCGCGATAAGATACTTGCCGGAGAGCAGCGCAATGCACACGGCGCACGCCGTTGCTATGACGCTTTCTATAAGGCAGAGCTTGAGCGCCTTGCGGCAGCGGTCGATCTGACCGGCGCCGTAGTTCTGGCCGACGAAGGTAGTGCAGGCCTGTCCGAAGGAGTTGAGGATGTAATACGCCATTACCTCAACATTGAACGCCGCAGAGGACGCCGCCATTGTGACCTTGCCGAGGCTGTTTATCGCAGACTGGACAACGATGTTTGAAAGCGAGAACACCGCACCCTGTATGCCTGCCGGAACGCCGATCTTGAGTATGCGCCAAAGTATTTTCCAGTCGATGCGCAGATCCTTAAACTCAACATGGATAAAAAGCTCGCTTCTTAAAAGCCTGCGCAGAAGAACAACGGAGCTCACAACATTTGCAAGCACCGTGGCTATCGCAACGCCGTCAACCGTTTTGTTAAGAACGATGACGAAGAACAGATTGAGTATTACATTCAGAACGCCCGAGAGCGCCAGCGCTATAAGCGGCGTTTTCGTATCGCCGGCGCTGCGGAATATGGCCGCTTCAAAGTTATAAAGGAATATTACAGGCAGTCCGAGAAGATAAATGCGCATATATTTAAGCGCAAGCGGGAAAACATCCTCCGGCACCTGAAGCATTGACAGCACCGGCTCGGCGACAAGCTGCCCGAGCAAGCCGACAATAATGCCGCCCAATACGGCGGCTACAATCGATGTATGTACGGCACGCGAGACTGTGTTGCTGTCTCCCCTGCCGATCGCATTTGCTATGACAACATTTGCGCCCAGCGCAATGCCGATGAAAATATTAAGCAGCAGGCCGATGACCGGTCCGTTTGCGCCGACGGCTGCGACCGCCGCGACCGTATCTCCCTGAGCGAAATTGCCGACAATGGCTATATCCGAGGCATTAAACAGCTGCCCGAGAATGCCGGTGGCGGCAACAGGCAGCGCATAACGCAATATTTTATCCCACATCGAACCGTTAAGTATATCGATCGCAAGGCCTCTTTTTCTTTTTTCCATACAAACACCTCACATTCTGCAAAGCTCCAACAAAACACCATGATATTGTAACGCAGTCTTGGCGTTTTTCAAGTGTTCTTACATTATTTAATAAATTCTTAATAAGTTTTTGGCAGAATGCATTATTTCAAAGCAAAGAAAAATGCTCACACGCTCAAATTGCGTGTGAGCATTCAGTCACGACAGCATTTCGCGAAGCTGTGCTATCGCTTTGCGCTCGAGGCGCGATATCTGAACCTGCGATACTCCGAGCACCTTAGCCGTTTTTTCCTGCGTGAAGCCGTGATAATAGCGCAGATATAGTGTCTTGCGTTCCTTCTCTGGAAGCTCCTCGATGGCGCAGCGGAGCGCTACATGCTCGATCATGCGCTCCTCACCCTCAGTGTCGCACAGGACATGCTCGAGAGTAAAGCCGTCCTCGCCGGTTTCGCGCTGGAGGCTTTCCGCAGGATTTGTCGCAGTCTCTGCAAAGGCGATCTCCTCGGGCGTAAGTCCGGTTTCGGCCGCAAGCTCGGACAGCAGCGGAGCACGGCCGAGGCGCTGCTCAAGCGCGCATCGCGCACTTTTTATATGCATTGAGCGCTCCTTTATGCCTCGGCTTACCTTGACCGTTCCGTCATCTCGCAGAAACCTACGTATCTCTCCGGCGATCTTCGGCACGGCGTAGGTCGAAAACTGCGTTCCGAACCCGGGATCGAAGCCCGCAACGGCTTTAAGGAAGCCGAGGCAGCCGAGCTGATACAGATCGTCCGGCTCAACGCCGCGGCCGAAAAAGCGCCGCGCAACGCTCCAGATAAGCCCCGAGTTATCCTCAACGAGCCGCTCGGACGCCGCCTTGTCCCCCTTCTTCGCAAGGCGCAGATCGTTGAGCATACACTCGGTCATCTAAAGCCTCTGCGCTGGCGGATAGTTCTCAGCATCGTTACCGTAGTGCCCTTGCCCGGCGTACTTTTGACCTTCAGCTTGTCCATAAAGCTTTCCATAATGGTAAAGCCCATGCCGCTGCGCTCCTCGCCGCCGGTGGTGTACATCGGCAGCATCGCCTGCTGAAGATCGGCTATACCGCGCCCTTTATCGCGGATGACGATCTCGAGCTTTTCTCCGTCAAGTATCCTAAGGCGCATGCTTATCGTTCCGATGCTGTCCGGATACGCGTGGACGATGCAGTTTGTTACCGCCTCGCTGACCGAGGTTTTGATATCGCCCAGCTCATCGAGCGTCGGATCGAGCTGTGCGGCAAAACCGGCCGCGGCTGCGCGCGCAAAGCTCTCGTTCGAGCTGAAGCTCGGAAATTCAAGCTTTATGTAGTTTGTCACCGTCATGTTGTTACCTCCCTTTTTGCGGCGATCGGTATCATTCTGTCGATGCCCGAGGCATCGAGCACTTTAAGCGGCTGTGTCTGCGGATTTTCAATGTACATCCGACCTCCGGCGCTGCGCATTTTCTTATAGCTTCGCACTATGACCGCAATGCCGGACGAGTCCATGAAGCCAAGCTGCGTCAGGTCGAGCACAAGGTCGCGCGGAAGATATCTGTCGATGCTGTCGGCAATGCCGTCAACTGCCGTTTTTGCGCTGTGATGGTCAAGCTCGCCTGCTAAAAACACCGTTAGCCTGCCGTCGGAATATTCCGATGCGATCTTCATTTTTCCTCACTCCAATGCAATAAAAATATAAAAAAACTGATGCCGAGCTATGCTCAGCATCAGTTTAAATGTTTATATATGCGGATTTTGCAAAAAACGGTCGGGCTTATCCGAGATTTTTGAGGCTTTCCTCAAGATTTTCGATGAGTGCCTCGAGCTTTGCCTTCTTTTCGCGCTCGGCGTTAACGACCTTTTCGGGTGCACGGGAGACAAAGTTTTCGTTTGCAAGCTTTGCGTTCTGTCCGTCGAGCTGCTTTTTGGCGTTTGCAAGCTCTTTTTCCATGCGTGCGCGCTCTTTTTCAAGATCAACAAGCTCCGCCATGGGCATGAACATACGCGCGTTATCGGTTATGACAGACACCATGCCGTCGGTGCTCTCGGGCAGCTCCGCTCTGACCTCAACGCCGGAAGCATAGGCCAGCTTGCAGATAAACTTTTCGCCGTCGGTGAATGCCTTTGCCTTATCAGTGACGATGATAAGGTGGCTCTTTCTGGACGGGGGAACGTTCATTTCGGATCTGCGCGCGCGGACGGCCTTGATGGCATCCATAACCATACCGAAGTTTGCCTCATCCTCGGGGAAGTTGAGCTTTTCGCTGTACTCGGGGTAAGACTGCATCATAAGTGCGTCGCCCTCGTGCGGCAGCGCCTGCCATATTTCCTCGGTGATAAACGGCATGAACGGGTGCAGGAGCTTGAGTATCTCAACAAGGACATACAGAAGCACTCGCTGGGCGCTCTCCTTTGCCGCTTCATCATCGCCGTTCAGGCGCGGCTTTGTCAGCTCAATATACCAGTCGCAGTAATCATCCCAGATGAAATCGTAGATCTTTCCTGCCGCAACTCCCAGCTCAAAGCTGTCCATATTATCGCAGACCTCTTTGACGACGCGGTTGAGCTTGGAGAGTATCCACTTATCCTCGGTCTCGAGCGCCTCGGGCAGATGATTATCCTCAACGGTGAGGTTCATCATGACAAAGCGCGATGCGTTCCATATCTTGTTGCAGAAGTTGCGCATTGCCTCGCACTTTTCAACGTAGAAGCGCATGTCGTTGCCGGGGCTGTTGCCGGTTATAAGGTTAAAGCGCAGCGCGTCCGCGCCGTACTTTTCGGCCATCTCCAGAGGATCAATGCCGTTGCCGAGGCTCTTGGACATTTTTCTGCCCTGACTGTCGCGCACAAGGCCGTGGATGAACACGGTGTGGAACGGCTCTTTTTTCATCTGCTCCATGCCGGAGAATATCATTCGCGCGACCCAGAAGAAGATGATATCATAGCCCGTTACCATAACCGAGGTCGGATACCAGTAGTCAAGCTCGGGGGTCTTGTCCGGCCAGCCCATGGTCGAGAACGGCCAGAGCGCGGAGCTGAACCATGTGTCGAGAACGTCCTCTTCCTGATGGATATTCTTGCTGTGGCAGTGCTCACACTCGCAGGGATCAGTGCGCGATACGGTTATCTTGCCGCAATCGTCGCAGTACCATGCCGGTATTCTGTGGCCCCACCAGAGCTGACGGGAAATGCACCAGTCGTGGACATTTTCCATCCAGTTCATATAGGTTTTTGTAAAGCGCTCGGGAACGAATTTTATTCTGCCGTCCTTAACGACCTCGATCGCCGCCTCGGCCAGAGGCTTCATCTTGACAAACCACTGGGGGCTTGTGAGCGGCTCGACAACGGTGCCGCAGCGGTAGCAGCAGCCGACGTTGTGGTTATACGGATCGACCTTAACGAGATAGCCCTGCTCCTCGAGGTCGGCCACGATGGCCTTGCGCGCCTCGTAGCGATCCATGCCGTTGTACTTTCCGCCGTTTATTATCTTCGCATCCTCGTCAATGCAGAGGATCTGCTCAAGATTGTGTCTGAGGCCGACCTCATAGTCGTTCGGGTCGTGGCATGGCGTCATCTTGACGGCGCCCGTGCCGAAGCCGAGCTCAACATACTCATCGGCAACGATGGGGAGCTTTCTTCCGACCAGCGGCAGGATGGCGTTCTTGCCGACAAGGTGCTTATAGCGCTCGTCATCGGGGTGAACGGCAACGCCGGAGTCTCCGAGCATGGTCTCGGGACGTGTGGTCGCGATGATGAACTCCTCGTCAGAATCCTCGATGGGGTATCTTATATGCCAGAACGAGCCGGGCATATCCTTGTACTCGACCTCGGCGTCGGAAAGCGCCGTACGGCACTTGGGACACCAGTTGATGATGCGGCTGCCCTTGTAGATAAGTCCCTTTTCGTACAGCTCGCAGAATGTTTCGCGCACGCTCTTTGCGCGGGTCTCGTCCATCGTAAACGCACTTCTGTCCCAATCGCAGGATGCGCCGAGCACCTTCTGCTGCTCAACGATGCGGTTGCCGTATTTATTCTTCCACTCCCAGACGCGGTCGAGGAATTTCTCGCGTCCAAGATCATAACGGGTAAGGCCCTCCTTAACGCGCAGCTCCTCTTCGACCTTTATCTGCGTTGCGATACCTGCGTGATCCGTGCCGGGGAGCCAGAGCGCGGCATAGCCCTGCATGCGCTTATAGCGCGTCAGTATATCCTGCAGGGTCGAGTCGAGCGCATGACCCATGTGCAGCTGACCTGTCACATTGGGGGGCGGCATAACTATTGAAAACGGCTTTTTGTCGGGGTCTATGACGCCCTTGAAGCAGCCGTGCGACTGCCACATTTCATATATTCTTTTTTCAACCGTACCGGGGTCATACACCTTCGGCAGCTCTTTCATATCTTATCCTCCTTAACAAATAAAAAACTGCGCCCTGACATTCATCAGGGCGCAGTATTACGCGGTACCACCTGAATTCCGCGCGATGCGCGGCACTCACTGCTCTGTAACGGGAGCGCCCGTCCGGCCTACTTGAATTTCGGCACGGCTGCTCGGGACCGACCTTCGGCGGCACGCCTTAGGAACTTTCACCGTCCGTTCCCTCTCTGAAAAGCATGCTTGGCTTACTCCTGTCCGTCATTGCCTTTAGCAAAATATATTATATGCACTTTTTACCCAAAAAGTCAAGCCGGGATTTTCAGCTCATGCGATAGTACTGCCAGCAGTGCAGCTTATCTATCGTCGGCTGCTCGGCGTCGCTGTTCACTCCGGTCTTTATAACTGGGATCTCGCGGCGCAGGTCGTAAAGGAAGCTGAAAAACGGCTCGCTCTTTGCGCAGCCTGCAAGCTCAAGGGTAACTTCGCCAAGGAAGTTTGCGCTTATATATCCGTCCTTGGGGATATCCAGCGACGCAAAGCGATCGGCAAAATCCGAGGTTTTTGCATACGCGTCGTTTGCCCATATGACAAAGGGAGCAGAGCAGTTTGCAACGACGTCATCGGCGATATCCATGCCGATCTCGTTATACGCAAGATAGTCCGCGCCGAGGTTCGGCCTGTGATCTCCGAAAAACACGAGCACATACGGATCATCAAGGCTGTTTAAATACTCCGTCAGCTCAAGCAGCATATCCGAAGAGCACTTCACGCCGTAGGCATACACCGACAAAAGCTCCTCGGCATAGTCGCTCAGCTGAACGCTTGTCTGCACCTTGGGAACCTCAAAATCGTATTTTGAATATGTATACGCCTGATGGTTCTGAATTGTCGTTGCGTAGGTGAACAACCTCTCGCCGTTCTGTGTGCGCTCGGAAACAAGCTGCTTTAGGTTTTTGAGGAAGGAGGTCTCCATATTGGATTTATCCTCAAGATCCTCAACAAACACTCTCTCGTCAACGCCGAGGAAGCTCAGCGCCGAATCGCGGTTATAAAACCAGCTGCTGCCCGGGTGGAAATAAAGGCTTGAATATCCCTGATCCCCCAGAACCGTCGCCATGGACGGCACAGAGTGATGGAACGATCTCATTGCGGAATTTGATGTTTCGCTTATGAGGTTTGTCTGCATGCCGGTGAGCACGTCAAACTCGGTATTCGCTGTTCCCGCTCCGAAATTGGGAACAACGATGTGCCCGTTTATGCTGTTGGGGCTTGAAGCGACCTCGTAAAAGCCGCGCATCGGATCGTCTTCCTCGGAATATGTAAAGGCGTCGGCATCGGTGACGTCGTTAAACGCCTCGCACATTATCATGATTATCTGCGGCTTTACGCCCTCCGGCTCCTCGGTTTTCTGCTCTGAAATATAGCTTTCAACCGTCTTTGCGGAGTAATCGTCAGGCTTATCGACGGTGTAGAGATTGAAGTTATATAAAAAGCAATAGTTAAGGCCCAGCTCGTTGAATATCGTCGTTACGTTATACACAGAGCTTACGGGGAACGAGGCATAAAGCTCCCTGTCGCGATAAAGACCGAAGAACGCGCCTGCGAAAACAGCTATGCTCAGCACGATGCCGACTATTCTCGACACCGTGGACCCCCTCCGTTTCCGCTTTTTGCCAAGCACGATCGCGAGGGCTATAAAAACGGCTGTTGACAAAACGATCACCGCTATGACCGCCGGGTGAAGATCAAGCCTGTAATCGCCGGAGGCCTGAAGCGCCTCACGCAGCAGGAGTATATCCGCCGGGACAAGCGGATCATCGCGTCCGTCTATCTTGAGCAGATTTGCATACGACAGCAGCCCAAATACAAGGTTCGCGGCGGCTCCGGAGGCAAAGCTGTTCATGCAGGCAAAATATATCACGAGCAGCAGCACGGCTATCGGCAGGACGTTCAGCAGTATCAGAAGCGGATTTCTGAGCATGAAGCCAACTGTATGCCGAAAAGCGCCCGGAGCTATGTATATGCTCATGAGGAATATCCAGCCCGTAATCAGCAGAAGCTCAAGCCATGTAAACCTGCTGTGAATATCTTTCAGCTTAGAAAACTTACCGTTCATTATCCATCATTCGCCGCGCTCAGCGCCCCAGAAGAACAGCGCAACGGTGCCGGGGCCGGTGTGGCTTCCGATGGTCGTGCCGACATAGTTTATCTCGACCTTGCCGTTGAGCTTGGGGAAGCGCTCCTCGACGAGCTTTGCTACTTCCTTTGCGTCCTCGACGCAGCCCGACTGAGAAATATAGCATTTGCCGGAATAGTCAAGTCCGTCGTCCGCGCACTGCTCCATGCGGTCAACGATAGTCTTTATGACCTTTTTCTTCGTGCGGATCTTTTCCCTGGGAATAAGTCTGCCGAGGTTATCCATGTTAAGCAGAGGGCAGATATTGAGCATCGTTCCGAAGAAGCCTGCCGCCTTTGAAATTCTGCCGCCCTTGACATAGAAGCTAAGGTCTGTCGAGAAGAACCAGTGGTGCAGATTGAGCTTATGTGCCTCTATCCAGTCGTGAGCCTCGTCAATGCTCATGCCCTCGTCGCGCTTATCGGCAAGAGCGTCCATCAGCAGGCCGTAGCCCGAGGATGCGCCGAGGGAATCGACTATGTATATCTTGCGATCGGGGTATTCCTCGGCGAGCATGGCTGCTGCATTGCGCGCGGAGTTCACTGTGCCGGAAATGCCGCTGGAGAGCGTGACATGCAGAATGTCCTTGCCCTCTTTGAGGAAGGGCGTGAAATAGTCGATATACTCGGCAACGTTTACCTGGCTTGTCTTGGTATCGGCGCCTTCCGCCATTTTCTTATAAAACTCTTCAAACGGCATGCTCTGGCCGAGATCGTCCATGTAATCCTCGCCGTCGAGCATGTAATGGAAGCATACATACTTGATGTCGCGCGCTTCAAAGTGTTCCTTAGTGAGGTCTGCCGTCGAGCAGCAGCTAATTATATAGTCAGACATTTTTTCCTCCCGAATTAAAAATTCCGCCCGTATATAGCGGACACTCCATTATATACGGGCAGAATTTGAAATGCAATAAATATTGCAATAAATTTTTTAAGTTATCAGCCGAACATGGTCATAAGCTCTTCGCAGCTTGTAACGCCGACTTCCTTGCTGAGCTGCTTGCCGTCCTTAAAGGCGATAAGCGTCGGGATGCTCATAACGCCGAAGCGCTGAGCGATCGCCGGAACCTCGTCAACATCGAGCTTGCAGACCTGGACCCTACCCTCCATCTGCTTATCAAACTCCTCGAGTATCGGAGCCTGCATGCGGCAGGGGCCGCACCATGTTGCCCAGAAATCGACCAGCACAAGGCCGGAGGAGGTGATCGAATCGAAGTTATCCTTTGTAAGATGCATAATAGACATTTTTCATATCTCCTTTTCTGTGTTTATATATTCGCATGCCGACAGGGCGGCGATGTTGCCGTCGCCCACGGCCTTTGCTATCTGATACGGTGCGCCGGTGCAGTCTCCGGCGGCAAAAACGCCCTTGATGTTGGTTTTGCAGCTGCGGTCGGTTTTGATTATGCCGCGCTCGGATTCAATGCCGGAAACAAGGCTTTCGGCCGTGAGGGTATCCTTGAGGATAAATACGCAATCGACGGCGTATTCGACTCCGTCGGCAACAAGCGTATCCGCCTTCATGCCGCCGCGTATATCAAGCTTCTCCCTGCCGGAAAAGCTCAGCACCTTGCAGCCGATATCACGCAGAAACTGTGCATCGTGCTCTGCCTCCTCGCTGTCACCGATAACGGCAACGGTCTTGCCCTTGTAAAGCATACCGTCGCAGGTCGCACAGTAGCTCACTCCCCTGCCGAGAAACGCGGTCTCGCCCGGGCATATCGGGCGGCGGCTGATGCCGGCTGCAACGATAACGGCGCTTGCCTCATAAAATTCCCTGCCGACGGCAACGCCTATTGTTTTGCCCAGCGGCACAACGCTCAGCGCGCGGCCGGGTATCACATCGGCATCGCTTTCTTCAAGCTGGCGGCGCATTGCTTTGACAATATCGCTGCCTGTGCCGGACATGCCGGGATAATTGCTGACGCTTTCGGCAAGATAAAGCTTGCTGCTCTCCGGCGGATTTGAGATAACGCCTGTTTTTTTGCCGCGGTTGCAGGCCGTCAGCGCTGCCGAAACTCCGGCCGGACCTGCACCGATGATGAGTATATCAAATTTTTCGCTCATATTTATCACCTGCGATCATATTATCACAGTTTTCGCGTTTTCTCAATCGTATATGCAACAGCGCGAGGAAATTTAAGTTTTATTATTGTAATTGCGCCGAATATCGTTTATAATTTTACTACCTATTTTAACAGGAGTACAACCATGGAAGAGATAAGCAAGAATTTTATTGAAAACTTCATCGACGAGGACCTTGCCGAGGGCGGCAGATTTGCCGGAATGCAGGTGCACACCCGTTTTCCGCCCGAACCGAACGGATATCTGCACATCGGCCACTGCAAGGCGCTTATCATAGATTTCGGCACCGCCGAAAAGTACGGCGGCATCTGCAACCTGCGCATGGACGACACAAATCCGGCCAAGGAGGACACCGAGTATGTCGATGCCATTCAGGAGGATATCCACTGGCTCGGCTTTGACTGGGGTGACCGCTTTTTCTACGGCTCGGATTACTTTGAAAAGACCTATGAGTATGCTCTTGAGCTTATAAAAAAAGGGCTTGCTTATGTCTGTGAGCTCACGCCCGAGCAGTTTAAGGAATATCGCGGCGATACGAGCAAGCCTGCCGTAAGCCCTTACAGAGACAGACCTGTTGAGGAAAACCTCGACCTGTTCAAGCGCATGAAAAACGGCGAATTTCCCGAGGGAAAATACACGCTGCGCGCAAAGATCGACCTTGCCTCAGGCAACTTCAACATGCGCGATCCCGTGCTCTACCGCATCAGATATATCGAGCACCACCGTCAGGGCACGAAGTGGTGTATCTTCCCCATGTACGACTTTGCCCACCCCATCCAGGACGCACTGGAGGGCATAACCCACTCGCTGTGCTCACTTGAGTATGAAGACCACCGTCCGCTGTACGACTGGGTCATAAACCACGTCTCTGTTCCCTCAAAGCCGCGCCAGATCGAGTTTGCGCGCCTTGGCATAAACTACACCGTTCTGAGCAAGCGCAAGCTCAGAAGGCTTGTTGAAGAAGGGCTTGTCTCCGGCTGGGACGATCCGCGCATGCCGACGCTGTGCGGTCTGCGCCGCCGCGGATACACGCCGCAGTCAATCCGCAATTTCTGCGAGAGGATCGGCGTTGCAAAGGTTCCGAGCACTGTTGAGTTTTCATTCCTTGAGCACTGCCTGCGCGAGGATCTTAACGATCACGCTCAGCGCGCGATGGCAGTCCTGCGCCCGATAAAGCTCACGATAACTAACTATCCCGAGGATCAGAGCGAGGAGCTTGACGTTGAGAATAACCCCAACGATCCCGAGGCCGGAACTCGAAAGGTCACTTTCTCGCGCAATTTGTGGATCGAGTCCGAGGACTTCCTTGAAGCTCCCGTTCCCAAGTACAAAAGGCTTTATCCCGAAGGCCCCGAGTGCCGCCTGAAGGGTGCATATCTCATCACCTGCACAGGCTGCGTTAAGGATGCCGACGGCAATGTTACCGAGGTTCTTGCGACCTATGATCCCGAAAGCCGCGGCGGAGATCCTGCCGACGGCCGCAAGGTCAAGGGTGCAACGATACACTGGGTCGATGCAAACAACTGCGCCGACGCGGAGGTCAGGCTTTACAGCAATCTGTTCTCCGATCCCGATCCGGACGCTGCGGACAAGGATTATATAAGCTGCCTCAACCCCGACTCGCTCGAGGTTCTCACGGGCTGCAAGCTTGAAAAGATGCTCGAGGGCGCTGCCGCTCCGGCTCAGTTCCAGTTCCTTCGCATGGGCTACTTCTGCGTTGACAGCAAGGATTCGTCCCCGGAACATCTCGTATTCAATCGCGCGGTTGCGCTTAAAGACAGCTTCAAGAAATAAGGAGGGTCAAATGGACTACAAAGCTGCGGTTATCACGGTTAGCGACAGATGCTCGGCAGGCGAAAAGGTCGATAAAAGCGGCCCTGCCGTCGCTCAGATGCTCGAGGAGGCAGGCTTTCCCGTTATCTACAGAGGGCTTGTTCCCGACGAACGGCACGAGATATCTGCCGAGTTTATAAAATGCGCATACGAGCTTGGCGCAGATCTCATAGTTTCCACAGGCGGAACCGGCTTCGGCAAGCGCGACATCACCCCCGAGGCTACGCGCGACGTTATCTCGCGAGAGATACCGGCCATTCCCCAGGCGATGCTGCATTACAGTCTTGGCCTCACTCCGCGCGCGATGCTCACAAGGGGCGTCGCCGGAATACGCGGCAAAAGCCTCATTCTCAACCTCCCCGGCAACGAGGGCGGCGCAAAGCAGAATTTGAGCGCGGTGCTCGGCGTTCTTGAGCATGCACTGCAAATGATTGCAAAGGACGAATAAATCAAAAACCACGGCTAAAGCTTTTAGCCGTGGTTTTTAATTTCATCAAGTGTCATTATTTCTGCGCCTATGCGCTGCATGTCCTCGAGGTTTGCGCGCTGCACCTCCGGCGTTACGGACGACGTGCAGTTGCTGAGCACGACAACGTCATAGTCGAGCGACAGAGCATCGTAGCAGGTCGTGCGAATGCAGTTTGGCGTTGTGGTTCCGGCAAGCACGACCGTCTGTACGCCGAGTCGGCGCAGGACAAGATCAAGGCTCGTTGCAAAAAACGCAGAAAAGCGCGGCTTTATCATAATCCGGTCGCTGTCAATGACTTCAAATTCCTCGGGAAAGGCATCGGACATACTCTCATCGCAAGTCTCCGACAGTGGCTTTCCACCGTCTGCCCACACCTTGGCGCGCGCTTTCTCAACGTCGCTGCCGTCGGCGCGATAGTGCCGCACGGCGTAAAACACCGGGAGCTTGGCTTCGTGGAAAAAGCGTATCGCCTCGGCGCATGCAGGCACCGTTCCGGCAGCTCCGGCTATGCAGATCGGCGACGATGGGTCGATAAATCCTCGCTGCATGTCTATCATTATAAGTGCTGTTTTGTTCATGCTCTCCTCCTGAATTGTTGCTGACAATATGATAACGCCAACAAGACAAAAAGTAAAGGGCGCAAATGCGCCACTCAGCGTGTCAAAAAAATTCTGTGACTTTTTTGCGTGCTTCATAAACGCCGCATTTTTCATTAAAATAACCACCCGACTTTTTCAGCCGGGTGGTTTTGCTATTATTGGGTTATCAGAGTGCGTTGGTCTTGCCGACAAGTGCAGAAAGGTCAACGTACTGAGCAGGATCGTCGGTAACGGTATCGTCGGTCTGCTCCTTGAAGTCGCGGTACATGGAAAGTCCTGTGCCGGCCGGGATGAGCTTGCCGATGATAACATTTTCCTTCAGGCCGACAAGGTGATCGACCTTGCCCTTGATAGCGGCCTCGGTAAGAACCTTGGTGGTTTCCTGGAAGGATGCTGCCGACAGGAAGCTTTCCGTTGCCAGAGATGCCTTGGTGATACCCATGAGAAGCTGGGTGTAGGTCGCCTTGCTGAGGCCTTTCTCGCCTGCTTCGATGCGCTCTTCGATCTTGCGGTTTGCCGCCTTGAGCTCGCCGATATCGACAGTCGAGCCGGAGAGCAGATCGGTGCTTCCCGATTCCTCGATCTTGACCTTACGCATCATCTGGCGGACGATGATCTCGATATGCTTATCGTTGATATCAACGCCCTGCTGACGGTAAACCTTCTGGACTTCCTGAATGATATAGGTACGAACGCCGGGACGGCCGAACTCATCATCGTCGATGCCGCGGATGCGCAGGACATCGTGCGGGCTGAGTGCGCCGCTGGTCAGCTCCTGACCCTTATCGACATGGTCGCCGTTCTTGACGAGTATGCCTGCCGAGTGAGGAACGGTGTATACCTTTGTTTCGCCCTCTTCCTCGCTGGTGACGCTTATTGCAAACAGCGCACCCTTCTTGGTCTCCTCGATGGAAACCGTGCCGGAAACCTCGGCAAGGACAGCCATTTTCTTGGGCTTGCGCGCCTCGAACAGCTCTTCAACACGAGGAAGACCCTGGGTGATATCGTCGCCTGCGATACCGCCGGTGTGGAAGGTACGCATGGTGAGCTGAGTACCGGGTTCGCCGATGGACTGAGCAGCGATAACGCCGACGGCTTCGCCTGCACTGACGGGCTGGCCGATCGCAAGGTTGATGCCGTAGCACTTTGCGCACACGCCGGTGCGAGCCTCGCAGGACAGGACGCTGCGGATGAGCACTCGCTCGATGCCGTGCGCCTCAAGGATCTCTGCGTCCGCAGGCATAAGCATATGATCGGTATCAAACAGCACCTCGCCGGTCTGCGGATCGCAGACGGGAACTGCCGGGAATCTGCCGTGGATGCTGGTGCCGAAGGACTGGACGAGCTGGCCCTTGTCGTAGATGGCAGCTGCCCAAACGCCGTCATGCGTGCCGCAGTCGGGCTCGCGGATGATAACATCCTGGCAGACATCGACCATTCGACGGGTGAGGTAACCGGAGTCGGCGGTACGAAGTGCGGTATCGGCAAGGCCTTTACGTGCGCCTCGGGATGAGATAAAGTACTCCAGAACGCTGAGACCTTCACGGAAGTTTGCCTTGATGGGGATCTCGATGGTCTTACCGGAGGTGTTAGCCATAAGGCCGCGCATACCGGCAAGCTGACGGATCTGGTTCATGGAGCCACGAGCACCGGAGTTTGCCATCATGTAGATAGGATTGTAGGTATCCAGGCAGTTCTGCAGTGCGCTGGTGACGTCCTTGGTGGTCTGCTCCCACTCGGAAACGACCAGACGATAGCGCTCGTCATCTGTGATGAAGCCGCGCTTGAACTGACGCTCGATGGCGAGGACCTTGTTCTCGGTCTCGCTGATGAGGGTCTTTTTCGCCTCGGGGACGGTCATATCGGCGATGGAGATCGTGATAGCGCCCACGGTCGAATACTTATAGCCCATTGCCTTGATGCCGTCAAGCACTTCGGCGGAAATGGTGAAATCGTGGATCTTGATGCAGCGGTCGATTATATCTCCGAGCTGCTTCTTGCCGACCTGGAAGCCGATCTCATGGTCAAAGGCATGCTCGGGATCGCTTCTGTCAACATAGCCGAGATCCTGAGGGATCTTCTCGTTGAAGATGATCCTGCCGACGGTGCTCTCAATGACCTTGGACTTCTCAACGCCGTCAAAGCTCTTGGTAACACGAACGAGGATAGGCGCGTGCAGGCCGACCTCGCCCTGACTGTACGCCATGACAGCCTCGCTGGGGTCGCGGTATATAAGCAGGGGCTTGTAAGACGGGGCTTTGCCGCCCTCTGCGGCTGCCTTTTCCTCGGCCGCGACGAAGTCATCGCCGTCAACGATCTCGTTTGCAGGCAGATCGGTGTCGCCGGGGTCGGTGACGAACACATGCTCTGCGCCCTTTTCGGCCTTACCTATGCGCTTCATGGTCAGGTAGTAGGAGCCGAGGATCATATCCTGAGTAGGAACGGTTACGGGGTGGCCGTCCTGCGGACGCAGGAGGTTGTTTGCCGAGAGCATGAGTATTCTTGCCTCGGCCTGCGCTTCGGCAGACAGAGGAACGTGGATAGCCATCTGGTCGCCGTCGAAGTCGGCGTTGTATGCGGTACATACCAGAGGATGCAGCTTGAGCGCGCGGCCCTCAACGAGGATAGGCTCGAACGCCTGAATGCCCAGACGGTGCAGAGTAGGTGCGCGGTTGAGCAGCACGGGGTGCTCCTTGATGACAACCTCGAGCGCGTCCCAAACCTCGGTGCGCTGCTTATCGACCATCTTCTTTGCGGACTTGATGTTGTTTGCAACGCCGTCCTCAACAAGCTTCTTCATGACGAAGGGGCGGAACAGCTCAATGGCCATTTCCTTGGGAACGCCGCACTGATAGATCTTAAGATCAGGGCCGACAACGATAACGCTACGGCCGGAGTAGTCAACACGCTTGCCCAGCAGGTTCTGACGGAAACGTCCCTGCTTGCCCTTGAGCATATCCGACAGCGACTTGAGTGCGCGGGAGTTTGCACCGGTTACGGCTCTGCCGCGGCGGCCGTTGTCGATAAGTGCGTCAACGGCTTCCTGAAGCATGCGCTTCTCGTTGCGGACAATAATGTCGGGCGCGTTGAGCTGGATAAGTCTCTTAAGACGGTTATTGCGGTTGATAACGCGGCGGTACAGATCGTTGAGGTCACTTGTTGCAAAGCGGCCGCCGTCGAGCTGAACCATGGGGCGGATCTCGGGAGGGATGACCGGCAGAATGTCGATTATCATCCACTCGGGCTTATTGCCGCTCTGGCGGAATGCCTCGACGACCTCAAGGCGCTTTACGAGCTTTGCCTTCTTCTGGCCGGAGGCGTTTGCCAGCTCCTCTCTGAGCTGGGCTGAAAGCTGCTCGCAGTCGATCTGCTGAAGGAGCTTCTTTATCGCCTCGGCGCCCATACCGGCGTCAAAGTCGTCCTCGTACTTCTCGCGCATGTCGCGATACTCTTTTTCGGTGAGTATCTGGCACTTTTCCAGCGGAGTGAAGCCGGGGTCGGTGACTATATAGTTTGCAAAGTACAGAACCTTCTCAAGTACTCTCGGAGTGAGATCGAGCAGCAGGCCCATGCGACTGGGTATGCCCTTGAAGTACCAGATATGAGATACGGGGGCGGCCAGCTCGATGTGGCCCATGCGCTCGCGGCGAACCTTGCTCTTTGTGACTTCAACGCCGCAGCGGTCGCAGATCTTGCCCTTGTAGCTGATCTTCTTGTACTTGCCGCAGTGGCATTCCCAGTCCTTGGTCGGTCCGAAAATGCGCTCGCAGAACAGGCCGTCGCGCTCGGGCTTGAGGGTGCGGTAGTTGATGGTCTCGGGCTTGGTGACCTCGCCGGAGGACCAGGAAAGAATCATTTCAGGGGAGGCAATGCCTATTTTTATGGCGTCAAACGGTGTAAAACTCATTATTATTCATCCTCCTCACTGTAGTCATCATCGGACATGAAACCGAAATCGTCATCGTCGGTCTCGGGAATGTCCTCGATCGTGTAGCCCTCGGCCTCGATCTCGTCGTCATCGGACATGGTGTCGTACATCTCGTCCTTCATCTTGGGAACGAAATCGTCATCGTCATCATCCTTGAGCTCGATCTCTTGGCCGTCCTTATCCAGAACGCGGATATCAAGACACAGCGACTGAAGCTCCTTGACCAGAACCTTGAACGATTCGGGTACGCCGGGCTGCGGAATATTGTCGCCCTTTACGATGCTCTCGTAGGTGCGCACACGGCCGGTGACATCGTCGGACTTGAC
>DKRV01000007.1:43849-52444 GCA_002472405.1 Clostridiales bacterium UBA7273
GCCTTGCCGCCGAGAGGCTGCTGGGTAACGAGGCTGTAGGGGCCTGTGCTGCGAGCGTGGATCTTATCATCGACCAGGTGGTGCAGCTTAAGGAAGTAGACCCAGCCGACGGTTACGTCGTTATCAAATTTTTCGCCGGTGCGGCCGTCGTACAGGACGCTCTTGCCGTCCTCGCGCAGGCCGGCCTGACGCAGGGTATCGCGGATGGTGGCTTCGTTTGCGCCGTTAAAGATAGGCGTTGCAACCTTCCAGCCGAGTGCCTGAGCCGCATAGCCGAGGTGGACCTCGAGAACCTGACCGATATTCATACGGGAAGGAACGCCCAGGGGGTTAAGGACTATATCAAGCGGAGTGCCGTCGGGCAGATAAGGCATATCCTCACGCGGAAGTATGCGCGAGACAACGCCCTTGTTGCCGTGGCGGCCGGCCATCTTATCGCCGACGGAGATCTTACGCTTCTGAGCGATGTAAACACGCACGACCTGATTTACGCCGGGGCTCATCTCGTCGCCGTTTTCACGGGTGAACACCTTGACGTCAACGATTATGCCGCTCTCGCCGTGGGGAACCTTCAGTGAGGTATCGCGAACCTCTCTCGCCTTTTCGCCGAAGATGGCACGAAGCAGTCTCTCCTCTGCGGTGAGGTCTGTCTCGCCCTTCGGGGTCACCTTACCGACGAGGATATCGCCGGCACGGACCTCTGCGCCGACAGTGATTATGCCGCGCTCATCAAGGTACTTGAGTGCATCGTCACCCACACCGGGAATATCACGGGTGATCTCCTCGGGTCCGAGCTTGGTATCGCGTGCGTCGCACTCGTATTCCTCAACATGGATAGAGGTGAACACATCTTCCATGACAAGGCGCTCGTTAAGCAGGATAGCGTCCTCGTAGTTGTAGCCTTCCCAGGTCATGAATCCGACGAGGATGTTCTTGCCGAGGGATATCTCGCCGTCCTTGGTGCTCGGGCCGTCTGCAATGACGTCGCCCTCGTGAACGCGCTCGCCGAGAGAAACGATTGGTCTCTGGTTTACGCAGGTGCCCTGGTTGGAGCGTGCAAACTTTATAAGCTTATAGTTCTTTATATCACCGGAATCGTATTTGATGGAGATGTTCTGCGCATCGGCGCGGACGACCTCGCCGTCGCCTTCCGCGAGGACGACAACGCCGGAGTCAACGGCGCACTTATGCTCGATGCCGGTTGCGACGATAGGCGCCTGAGTAGTCATAAGAGGAACTGCCTGGCGCTGCATGTTCGCGCCCATCAGTGCGCGGTTTGCGTCGTCGTTTTCGAGGAATGGGATCATCGCAGTAGCGATGGATACCATCATACGGGGGCTTATATCAATGTAATCGACTCTCTCGCGGTCGACCTCGACAATCTCGTCGCGGTGGCGGCAGGTTATGCGCTTATTGATAAGGCAGCCGTTTTCGTCGCGCGGTTCGGTTGCAGGAGCAACGATGTAGTTATCCTCCATGTCGGCGGTCAGGTAATCAACCTGATCTGTGACGCGGCAGGTACCCTTCTCGACCTTCTGGAAAGGTGCAACGAGGAAGCCGTACTCGTTTGCTCTTGCGTAGGATGCAAGGTAAGAGATAAGTCCGATGTTCGGGCCTTCGGGAGTCTCAATCGGGCACAGGCGGCCATAGTGGCTGTAGTGAACGTCACGGACGTCGAAGGAGGCTCTCTCACGGCTCAGACCGCCGGGGCCGAGTGCCGACATACGGCGCTTGTGAGTAAGCTCGGACAGGGGGTTTGTCTGATCCATGAACTGCGACAGTGGGCTGGAACCGAAGAATTCTTTGATCGCTGCGGTCACGGGGCGGATATTTATAAGGCTCTGAGGAGTTACGATATCAAGATCCTGCAGGGTCATACGCTCGCGGATAACACGCTCCATACGGGAGAAGCCGATGCGGAACTGATTCTGCAGCAGCTCGCCGACGCAGCGGACGCGGCGGTTGCCGAGGTGGTCGATATCGTCCTTCTCGCCGATGCCGTAAGCAAGGCAGTTGAGATAGTTGACGGATGCAAACATATCGTCAACAACGATGTGCTTCGGGATAAGTACATCTATATTTTCAAGGATAGCTTCCTTGAGAGCGTCGCCGGAGTACTGCTCCATGAGGCTCTTGAGGACGATGCCGCGAACCTTTTCCTTGATACCGAGCTCCTCGGGGTCGATATCGACCATACTCTGCAGAGGAACCATGCCGTTGGAGAAGACCTTGACGGTCTTGCCGTCAACATCAAGCCAGACCTCAACAACACCGGCAGCGTCGATCTTCTCGGCCATGTCGCGTGAGATGACCTCGCCTGCGTCGGCAATAATCTCGCCGGTTGAGGGGTCTGCAACGGGCATTGCCAGCGTAAAGCCGTTTATTCTGCCGCGCAGAGCCAGCTTCTTGTTGAACTTATAGCGGCCGACATTGGAAATGTCATAGCGGCGGCGGTCAAAGAACAGTCCGTCGAGCAGGGACTCGGCGCTTTCAACAGTGGGAGGATCGCCGGGGCGCAGCTTGCGGTAGATCTCCATAAGACACTCGTCACGGCTGGTGGTAGTGTCCTTATCAACGGTGACCGCTATGCGCTCGTCATCGCCGAAGATCTCCTTCAGGCGCTCGTTTGTGGTCGCGCCGACGATGGGGTCGGGTGTGCAGGAAAGCCATGTTTCGGGCTTTGTCTCGTCATACTTGCCCATTGCCTTGAGGAACCATGTGATGGGAAGCTTGCGGTTTTTATCTATACGGACATAGAAGGTGTTGTTTGCGTCGGTCTCGTACTCGAGCCATGCACCGTGATACGGTATGACGGTCGCCGCGTAAATACTCGTCATGCTGCGGTCGGTGGTCTTATCGTAGTACACGCCGGGGCTGCGGACGATCTGGGAGACGATAACACGCTCGGCGCCGTTGATTATAAATGTGCCGCCGGCGGTCATGAGCGGAAAATCGCCCATGAAGATCTCCTGCTCCTTGATCTCTTCGGTTTCGAGATTGCGCAGACGCACGCTGACCTTCAGCGGCGCTGCATACGTTGCATCGCGTGCCTTGCACTCTTCTTCAGTGTACTTGGGCTTTTCGTCCATGGAATAATCCACAAAGCTCAGCTCAAGATTGCCGGAATAGTCGGTCACCGCATCGGTATCCCTGAATACTTCGCGCAGACCGGTCTCGAGAAACCATTTGTAGCTCTTCTTCTGGATCTCCAAAAGGTTGGGCATGTCCTGGATCTCTTCGTACCGTGCAAAGCTCTTTCTGAGAGTTTTGCCGTAGAGAACGTCTTTTGGCATTCGTACACACTCCTTAATCGTAATTGAGAACGCCCGGGCGAGTTGTTAATTTTCCTCGTTCCGGTGTTGTATTTACGTTTGGTTGATGGTATATTGTGATTGTAAACACTGGGGTGCCAGTCGTTTCACCACAAGATAACATAGCAAGTTATTCTATCATTGTATATATAGCTATGTCAAGAAATATTTTGTGAAAAATGAATTTTTCGTCGGCTGCTATAACTGGCAGCCGCTTTTTTTGTACGAAACGGAGTAAAAATGGAGTTTTTCAACCTTGTATCGCTTGCCGTGATCTTCGCTGCTGCAATGCTGCTGCTTTACCGGCAGGGAATTTTTCAGGATAAGCCGCTGCTCGTGTGCGCCCTTGTGCTCACGGCGGTAGCCATGCTCATCCGCGGATTTTATTTTGATGTGCAAAGCGATGATTACACCACATTTCTCGCGCCGTGGACGCAGTTTTTCCGCGATAACGGCGGCTTTAAGGCGCTTGCCTTCTTCCCCGGCAACTACAATCCGCCGTATATGTACTTTCTCGCGGCGTTTTCGTATTTCGGCATTTCGGAGCTGTATCTTATAAAGCTGCTGTCGGTGCTGTTTGACGTTTTGCTCGCATGGAGCTGCATGAAGCTTCTGTCCCTGTACTCCGGCTCGAAGGCAAGTCAGCTGGGCGTTTTCCTCGCCGTGCTGTATCTGCCGACGGTCGTAGCAAACGGCGCGTACTGGGCGCAGTGCGACAGTATTTATGCCTTTTTCGGAATTTTCGCGCTGTATCTCGGCCTGAGCGAAAGAGGCGTCGGAGCAATGATATCGCTTGCCGCCTGCCTTGCATTCAAATTGCAGGCCGTGTTCATTATCCCGGTGTTTTTCATTCTGCTGCTTGCAAAGAAGATTCGCTGGACGCAGCTTCTCGTCTTCCCTGCCGCTTATATCGTTTTCATGCTGCCTGCCGTCATCGCCGGAGCGCCGCTGTGGGATACGCTGACACTGTATTTTTCGCAGGCCGGCACGGTGGGTGACGCGATGAATTACAACGCACCGTCGCTCACCAGCATGTTCTCATGGTCGGGAGATACGGCAAAAAGCGCAAGGGTACTTATCATTGCCGCATTTTTGCTCGTTGCGGCCGTTTACGTTGCGGCGATCCTTCTTCGCAAACGGCTTTCCGACCGTGTGATCCTCGGCTTTGCCCTTATCCTTGCAATGGGCATCCCCTATCTGCTTCCGCATATGCACGACCGGTATTTCTTCATCCCCGGAGTTCTGGCTCTGGTGCTTGCGGCGTCCGACCTGCGCTTTGCGCCAGTGCCGGTTTTAGCGGAGCTTGCCTCGCTGCACTGCTACTATGCATATTTTTCGCGCTATTACCTCTTTCAGCCGCGCATCGGCGGCGAGCTGATGCTTGCCGCGCTGCTGCTGTGCATAGCCTATACGGCGGTGTATGTCAGAAAGGCAAGAAAATTTGAAATTAATCCTTGACATTCTCGTTTTCTCTGTTATAATAACTCTTGCCTTTGAAAAAAGCAATTCGCGAGAGTGCTGGAACAGGTAGACAGGCACGTTTGAGGGGCGTGTGTCAACCGACGTGGGAGTTCAAGTCTCCTCTCTCGCACCAAAAAGCAGTCCGTCCGTCAGGATGGGCTGTTTTTTTATAAAAAAAGGAGACTTGAACTCCCGAGGGCACTTGGAAAGGTCCCGGCGGAAAAGCGGCATGCTGCTTATCTTATTGTACCTTATCGCAAGTTATTGCACCTAATCGATTTTGGAAAAAAGACTTCAGCCCAGTGAAGCAAAAGGAGAAAATGAGGTAGGTCTTACATCTTAAGACCTACCTCAAATCTATCGTCTTCTCTACAATTTCATAGCTGAAAAATCAGCTATGATTCCTGTCAAAATAACTTTTTCTGAACTTACTTGGAGATTCGCCAACTTCATTCTCAAAAATTTTGCTAAAATGAGATGCACTTTTGATCCCTACCATTTCCGCAACTTCTGCAATGCTCATATCCGAACTCTGAAGAAGAGATTTTGCATAAAAAATACGCATGGATCTTATATATTGCACAATGTTAATACCCATATATGTTTTGAAGTATCGGCTCAGGTAGGATGGATTTACCCAGAAACGTTCGGCTATAGAGGATAATGTTAAGCTACTGTTCTGATAATTTGAATTAATATATTCAAGTATATTTTTCAGCATGTAAGGGATATCTTTGAAAACGTCATTATATACTGCATTTCTAACTATCTCAGGATAAATACTGCCGCAATATCGTCCGATTTCAAGAACTATCAGTTCAGAAATATCAGCAATAAAAACATCTTGAAAATTCTGCTTATTCTCACTCTCCGCCACTAGCATGTACATCATCTGTTCTAACCGTTCAAGATGCTTCCCGTGGAAATGAAGCACCGGCATCAAGAGATTTTTTTCGAAAAGGACAAGAGGATTCCAATTAATATCTCTATACTGTAAATAGTCAGAAAACTTTTCGGACATAACAATGGATATCAGCTTAAATTCCTCCGGTCCTTTTGGCTCTACCCTATGTGGCTGATTTGGTTTGATAACAAGTACATCACCTTTTGTTAGTGAATATGTAGTTTCTCCGAGACTTACGCAAAATTCTCCGGAAAAGTCCAGCATAAATTCATAATAAGAATGGCTTGACCAGGCTGCATTATATTTCCCGTTTATTGTTTCAATATATACGGAAAAGAACTCTGCTTTCTGTAAAAATGATTGCTGAACTTTCATTTCTATCTTCACTCCAAATCAGCATGCGGTTATCCCATCGGTTCTATCAACAGTAACCAAACAGTCTCGGCAGGAACAGGCTCAAATCGGGCACATATGTAGTAATAATCAGAGTCGGCAGCCATGCAAACAAGATAAGTCTCATGGTATGCGGCAGCATTTCCTTTACTTCTGCACCTGAAATTTTACCGCCCAAGTAAAGAAGCGGTGCCGTCGGAGTGGTAATATTGCCCATGCCGAGGTTTACGCCGACTATCGCAGCAAATTGAATTGGGCTGACTCCAAGTTCAGTTACAATCGGGAGAAGTATCGGTGTAGCAAGAAGCACGCCGCTTGTATCATCCATCAGCATTCCCAAAAGAATCATAAACAGATTTATCATTATCATGATAACAGCCGGGCTATCAGATATAGAAGTCAGCATTTTCAAAAGCATTTGAGGAACATTGTTCATGGTATACAGTCTGCTGAGTATCATTACGGAAAAAAGCATCATCATTATAACGCCGGTAGTTTTACCTGCGCTGATAAGAGAATCTCTTAAATCGCCCATGGTCATCTCTCTATAATAAAGCATCGCAACAGGAATCGCATAGATGACCGACAGTGCCGCAGCTTCAGTGGTGGTCATGACGCCACCATATATAGCGCCCAAAATAACAAATGGCATGAGCAATGCGGGGATGGAGCTCTTCTTTTTCCCCTGCGTCGAAGCAACAGGCTTACTGTCGACAGACTTTACAATATTTTTGTTTTTGGCGGCGTAAAAAAGATTTACCGTACTAAACAAGATTACAAGAATGATACCCGGAATTATGGTTGCAAGGAAGCAGGCTAAAACGGATTGCCCTCCTACCCAGCCATACAGTATCATAGACATGCTTGGCGGTATCAGCAGGCCCAAAACCGCACAGCTTGAAATGAGAGAACCTATAAATCCTTTTTCATATCCGTTTTCTTCAAGCCTCGGAGACATTATAGAGCCTATACATGCAATAGTAGCGCCGGCGCTTCCGGATATAGCACCGAATACCGCACTGGATATGGCAGTAACAATGCCAAGCCCGCCTTTAATTTTGCCGAAGCCCAGTTTTTCAACAGAATCAATCAGTCTTCGGCCTATTCCGCCATGATCAATAACAGCCCCGGCAAGCACGAACAGGGGAATGGTAAGGAGCAGCACATTGTTTATTTGGCTTCCGCCATACGACAGCAGAAACATCGGATCGGAGCCCGAACAATATACTATTATTGCAGCTGCACCGAGAAAAGTCAAGGGGATAGATATACCAAGCACAAGAAAGACAATAACGGACAGAAAGGCTATTACCAGTATCATCAGTTTTCACCGCCCTTCAATATAGCGACACTTCTTATCAGATGAATTAGAACATAAATACTCATCAATATAAACGAAACTATTATTGACAGTCTGGATAAGGCCAGAGGAAGCTTGTAAATAGGAGTGGTCGGCCAAAGCTCAAAGCTCCAGCTGACAAATTGAAACGCCCAAGCCGTTGCAACAATTGCGATAACCATACTTACTGCATACTTTACAACAGCCATTCGCTTTTTCGCTTTTTCACTCTTAAAAAGCAGAGAGGTCATATCTGCATTAATATGCGCATCATCACGGTATGCAAGAGAACTTCCTGTAAAATAAAACCAAAACGCCGCAAATAACACAAGCTCCTCGGATCCACCAAAGTTGATACCGAGTATATACCTCATTATTGCGGCTATAACAATTAAAGAAGTAATCAGCACACTTGTTATTATACAAATATATTCCTGTATCTTGAAGATGACATGATCGGCTCTTTTTAAGAAAGCAATCATCGATTTCACCCTTTCTTATCGAGTCCATAAAAGGGCCAAGAGGCCCTTTTATGGATATATATGCAAAACATTAATGTTACTTATACAGCTTCAGAAGCTCGTTGATAAAATCTTCACCATAGGTTTTGGCAAGCTGCGGCCAAACATTCGTGCGGACGGCTTCAGCGAACATTTCAATTTCCTCGTCAGTGAAGCGGACAATCTTAATACCGTTGTCCTCCATCAGCTTCAGATATTTCTCGTCCTCTTCCTTTGCGTAGTTTACGCTGTTGGCGCACTCCTGACGGCAAATATCCACGATGGTTTTCTGATCTTCGGGAGAAAGCTTTGCAAGTGTTTTTTCACTTATCATGATCTGTGTTACTTCCGGGCTCATCTGATATACATAGTAGTAATCAATGATGTCACGATAGTTAAGATATGCACCTGCAGGAGTGGAGCCTGCAAGGCCCTCAACAACGCCGGTCTGAAGAGCCGCAAAGGTGTCGGAGGAAGCAATGCTTGTTGTGTCGAAGCCCATATATTCGCAGGGGAGAATAAACCTTTTGCTTTAGGCTTCACAAATCCAGATCGGAAAGGAGCGTGATATCATGATCAAGATCAACTATATGTCCACTTTGTTCGTTGGTATTGATGTAAGCTCAAAATCCAATGTGGTTTATTCGTACGACTCGTTTTTGGTTTGCTGGTCAAAAACCAACTGTA
>DKRV01000011.1 GCA_002472405.1 Clostridiales bacterium UBA7273
CAAGCTCCGCAAGGGGAAGGCAAAAAAGGGGCGGTCTGTGACCGCCCCAATGAATAATGAATGATGAATAATTAATAGTGAATAATTACCAATACATTTATTGCGGTATCCCGACCGGTGGGTGCCGACAAAACCGTGGCAAGCGGACCGGATAAATCCGTTCCCTACGAGCGACCTTTGGCCACAGCGGAGAGCTAATAGCTGACAGTTGATAGGCTTGATTTGCACTTAAATTCAACCCCTCGGCAGCAAAGCTGCCTGCTCCCCTTGCAGGTGAGCCAATGGGGTGCGGTGCGAAATTTAGCATTGCACTTGTGTTACGCGAGGCAGCTATGGTTTGCTCCGTTGCTCCGAACCGGGCAAGCGCAAAACATAGCACCGCACTTACGTATGGCGGCAGTTTTACGGTTTCGTCGGTAACTTCGACACCGGGCACCGGCAATAAGCGTATCCGTAGCTGCGTCAAAGCGCTTCTAAAAAGAATTTACGGGGATTTTACAAAGTGCGGATTATTGATTTGATAAACGGGGGCTAAAATGGGGATTGTAAAATGAATTGTAAAATGTAAGAGAGGGTAATTTATGGACATATTTGACGCGCTGGAGATGATAGGCGGACTGTGCCTGTTCCTGTTCGGCATGAACATAATGGGTCAGGCGCTCGAGCGCCGCGCCGGCAGCCGCCTGCGCACGACGCTGGGCAAGATGACCGGCAAGACGATGACCGGCTTTCTGACCGGCCTTGTCGTCACCGCTGTTATACAAAGCTCATCGGCCACGACTGTTATGGTCGTCGGCTTTGTAAACTCGGGGCTTATGACGCTCAAGCAGGCGATCGGCGTTATCATGGGCGCCAATATCGGCACGACCGTGACCGCGTGGCTGCTGAGCCTCGGCGGCATAAGCGGCGACGCGGTGTGGGTGCAGCTTCTCAAGCCCACGTCGTTCACGCCGGTGCTCGCGCTTATCGGTATAATAATGTATATGTTCAGCAAGGACAGCCGCAAAAACGACACCGGCATGATCCTGCTGGGCTTTGCAACGCTCATGTTCGGCATGGACACCATGTCCGGCGCGGTCTCCGGGCTGCGCGAGGTGCCTGCGTTCAGGCAGCTGTTCGTTGCCTTCACCAATCCGCTGCTCGGCGTCCTCGCCGGCGCGGCGCTTACCGCGATCATCCAGTCAAGCTCGGCATCCGTCGGCATTCTTCAGGCGCTGGCGCTGTCCGGCCATGTCACATATGCCGCGGCCATACCCATTATCATGGGTCAGAACATCGGCACCTGCGTCACGGCGCTGATCTCCTCCGTCGGCACGAGCCGCAACGCAAAGCGCGCGGCGATCGTGCACCTGTCGTTCAACGTCATCGGCACGGTGGTGTGTCTCACGGTGTTCTGCATCGTCCGCGCCGTTGCAGCTCCGGCGATACTCGGCGAGAGCGCAACGATGTACGGCATCGCGATCGCGCACACGGCGTTCAACGTCGCCTGCACGGCTCTGCTGCTGCCGGCATCCGGGCTGCTTGAAAAGCTCGCGATCCGTCTCGTTCCCGACGGCAAGAAAAAGGACGCCGAGGTCACGCTCGACGAGCGCCTTCTCGCAACTCCGCCGCTCGCACTCGAGCAGTGCAGCGTTGTCGCCGAGGACATGGCATACTATGCATCCGGCGCGCTGAAAAAGGCCATCGACTGCGTCATGGAGTTTGACCCCAAGTCTGCGCAGGAAGTGCGCGAGAGCGAGGACGAAACGGACAAGTACGAGGACATGCTCGGAACATATCTGCTCAAGCTCGGCGCGGAGCCGCTCAGCGACGCCGCCAGCGAGGAGGTCACGGAGCTTCTGAAGCTCATAGGCGATTTTGAGCGCATCGGCGACCACGCGGTGAACATCATCGAGTCCGCCGAGGAGATGCACGACAAGCAGCTTGAATTTTCGCGCAGCGCGAAGTATGAGCTGTCGGTAATGACTGCCGCCGTCGGCGAGGTCATGGATCTTGCGGTCAAGGCATTTGCCGAAAACGACGCTCAGGCGGCCTCCTGCGTCGAGCCGCTTGAGCAGGTCGTTGACGATCTGAAAAACGAGCTGCGCACGCGGCACATCCTGCGCATGAAGAAGAGCGAGTGCAGCATCGAGGCCGGCTTTGTGTGGTCAGACCTCCTGACGAACCTCGAGCGCGTGTCCGACCACTGCTCCAACGTCGCGCTGTGTGTGCTCGATCTGAAAAAGCACACGCTCAGCGCCCACGAAACGCAGCACGAGCGCAAGGATGTTCCAGAATTTGCCGAGTGCTACCGCCGTTACTCCGAAAAATACGCCCTGCCTCTTTAGAATCGAATTTTTAGAGGCGCATTGACGCGGCTAAAAAGAAAAACTCCGTTCGGATGAACGGAGTTTTTTGCTTGTTTAAGTAATTTCTTACTTGATCTCGACTGCTGCGCCGACTGCCTCGAGCTGAGCCTTGAGAGCCTCTGCATCTTCCTTGGAAATGCCTTCCTTGACAGCAACGGGAACCTTCTCGACCATTGCCTTTGCCTCTGCCAGGCCAAGACCGGTGATGCCGCGGATCTCCTTGATGACCTTGATCTTCTCTGCGCCGAAGCTGGTCATAACAACGTCGAACTCGGTCTTCTCTGCGACAGCCTCTGCTGCGCCGCCTGCTGCGGGAGCTGCTGCTGCTACTGCGGAAACGCCGAAGGTCTCGCAGATCTCATCAACGAGCTCCTTGAGCTCGAGAACGGAAAGAGCCTTGATCTCGTCGATCATGGCGGTGATTTTTTCGCTTGCCATTATAATTTCCTCCAAATTTTAATGTTTGATGCAGCCGATTATTCTGCTGCTTCTGCCGGAGCGGCTGCGCCGCCCTTCTGCTCGACGACTTCGCTCAGAGCAACTGCAAGGCCGCCCATGATTGCATTCAGGGAGCCTGCCAGTTTCGAGTACAGGTCGTTCTTGCTGGTGAGCGTGGACAGCTCTGCTATCTCCTGCTCGCTGAGGATCTTGCCCTCCATGAAAGCTGCTTTGATATTGAACTTATCGCCGAGCTTCTTGGAGTAATCGCTGATGATACGGAACGGAGCGATGGGGTCCTCGGTGCTGGTTGCCATGGATGTGCTGCCGTTGAGGACGGGATCAAGTTCGTTCATTCCGACCTTGTCGATAGCGATCCTGGTAAGGGTGTTCTTGACGACAGTGTAGTCAACGCCCTCCTTGCGCATCTCGGTACGCAGAGCCGTATCTTCGGCCACGGTGATACCCTGGTAATCAACCAGAATACCTGCGCTTGCTGCGTTGATGCGCTCGACGAGTGCTTCTACTATCGCCTGCTTCTCGCTGAGAACTTTTGCGTTAGGCATGTGTGTTTTTCACCTCCACACTGATGTTCACGCTCATAAAGAAAACCTCCGTGCACAAAGACACGAAGGTTGTAAGCAATCAAAAATATGATGCCATCCTCGGCAGGATTTACACCATAAGTCACCTGCTGTCTTTGGAGCGCCACAATAGAATATCAAAAACCTCCCCATTTGTCAAGGTTTTTTTAGTGGCGATTTTGCGCAGCCGAGGATACATTTATTGCGGCAGCCCGGTATCGAAACAACGGAGGAAACCGTAACGTTTCGCGCCCCGTTAGGCTGCACTAATGTCGCGGCGTAGGGGCGAGCATTGCTCGCCCGTTTTTAATGATGTGTACTTTAAATCAACCCCTCGGCAGCAAAGCTGCCTGCTCCCCTTGCAGGTGAGCCAATGGGGTCCGGTGCAAAATTCAGCAACGCACTTGTGTTACGCGAGGCAGCCACGGTTTCCTCCGTAACTTCGACACCGGGCGACCGCAAAACTCAGCACCGCACTTATGTATGGCGGCAGTTTTACGGTTTCGTCGGTAACTTCGACACCGGGCTACCAGAGATATGCGTATCCGTAGGTGCGGTAATGCGCCTCTAAAAAGCGTCGCAGTCGTCGAAGTCAAGGAGGGTGGGATCGACGGGTGTTTCGCGCAGAACGCTGGTCATGTACTGGTTGACCTGGCGGCGCATATCGCGGCGTGAGATCGTGCGCGGATCCATAAGATCCTGCTGCACCCAGATGAAATTGATGTTTCTCTCGCGCGCCTGTTCATCGAAAATGCCCTGAAGTCCGTCCATGCCCTTGCAGGATATCTGGTCGTACATGATGATGGTATCGACATTATACTCCTCGGCAACGCGCCACATCTCGTCAACGGCATTGCGATAGCCGCCCTTGGTGTGCTTGCGCATGGTCGCGCGCTGATAGGTCAGCGCAACGCCCTCGAGCATAGTTTCGGGCATGGAGGTGTCGATTATGACCTGCGAAATATGCGTTTCCATATCCATGACGGATACAATGCCCCAGCACTGCTCGAGCCAGTTGGAGAAATTGGTGTAGTAGTTCGCCGGGCACGACCAGACGAGCGCCTTGTGGCGCATTTCGGCCGAGCACGGCAGGCGCTTTTCGTAAGCGTCGGTCATGAGCCTGCGGACCCTTTTATCGGCCTTATTGAAGCGCTGATCCATGCCGCCGTGCAGATGATAGGTGTACATGCGGTACAGCCACGGCGTTGGGCCGGTCACCTGCGGATAATCGGTGCGGTTTATCTCCCACAGGTCGAGATGGAAACGAGTTACCTCGTTATAGCTCTCGAGAGCTTTGGCAAAGGCGTCCCAGTCAAACTTCTCGCCGGTGTGCTCTTCAATGAACTTTATGCAGCCGCGCAGCTCCTCGACGGCGTACTTCTGCGCGTCAACATCGTCGTTATAGCGCAGCGGAACGCCGAGGCAGTAGGTCGGCAGCTTGAAATAGCGATCCTGGAACGACGTGGTCATGATGCTGCCGTCGCAGGGCATGTTGCAGGCGATGAAGCACTTGCCGAAGATCGGGAAATCGCCTTCGGCGGCAACGCCGGCCTCGGCAGACGGCAGAGGGCACACGTCGGCAGGCACGCCGAAATTTTCTATTGCATCGAGATACACCGGCGGAAGCTGCTGATTTATCATAGAGGACAGGAAGATGGGTATGGTCTGCACGGGAATGCCGATGAGGTTCGGGAAGCCTGCCATAAGCTCGGTAGGAACAAGCTCGTCAAAGCAGACGATGCGGTCGGCAAGCGATTTTTTGCCGCCGATGTTCTGATCGGCATTGAAGGAGTCGGCAATGATATCGATGGTGTGCTTTATTATTATGTCATACAGCGCGTGGCCTGCGCGAAGCTGCACGCCGCGCATACCCTCGAGCTGGCGGTCGATAAACTGCGGCAGCGTGAGGTAGGTCAACATCCAGCGATAGCGGAAAATGCCCTTGACGACCTGAAGCGGCGACTGGAGGACAAATTTTATCATGTCCTTCCACATGACGCACCACCAGCCGTAGTCAACGAGCGTGTCCTTGATGCCGCGCCACTCGCGCCAGCGGCGAACGCCGGTCTTATCTATGTAGCTAAGTCCAAGATTTCTCGGTTTTCCTGCCATGTCAGCGCCCTCCCTTTTCCTTGTGGATCTGTTTTATCTCGAGGCTCTCGACAAACGCCTGAACGCGCGTGCGCAGCTGGCCGGACGCGTTGCCGGTGTATTCCCTGTCAACGCAGACGGTCGGATAATTATACAGCTCGGTCATGACGTGCGAGGCAAGCGCGCGCTCATAGCCCCAGAACTCGCAGAATTTCATCTGCTCGTAGATAATGCCCTGGGCATTGTATTCCTTGGCAAGCTTATCGACAAATTCGTATCGGCCGTGGACCTTATCCTGCGACATATAGCGCGGACACTGGCTCGTTTCCTGATAAAAGCGGCAGATCTGGTCCAGCGCAGGCTCGGAGTCGCTGAGGACGATCTCCTGCCTGCCGGGGAAGGAGCCGAAGCAGAAGCGGTCGGCAACGATGAGCGCGCCGGACTGCTCGACGGTGCGCGTGAAGTCAAGATCGTCGATCTCGCTTCCGACGACCACGACGCGCGCGCGATGCGCAGGCTTTGCGTCGGGAACGCGAGTTTTGACCTCCTCGAGCGTCTCGCGCAGCTTATCGAGAATAAGCGCCTTCGGGCAGCAGTAGGAAACAAGGCACAGAACGTGGAACTCATAGCCCGTTATGGGCGGATTTGCGAGCTTGCGCATATCGCCGATCTCGGTGATGATGCGGCAGACCTCGTTGTGCTCGGCAACGGCTTTGCGTATGGAAGCATCGGAAATGTCCGTGCCGTATCTCTCGTGCAGCGGCTCAAGGACTTTTTTGGTGATCTGGTTTTTGTAATGCTCGAGGCCGTGGGGCGTGACCTTGAACGGCACGTCGATGAAGGACACGAAGAAATTTTCGTTCTTCACCAGCTGCAAGACCTCAAAATGCTCGAGCGTGCGGTTCATCTCGGTGCATGTCTCGCCGCCGGCAAGCGCCGACAGGAAGTTGTAGCCGCCCTCGATGCCGCGCTCGACAAGCGCCTTGGCGTAGCCGCACAGATAGTTTGTCATGTAGTAGGTCGATATCTCCAGCGAGCCTGTGCGCGGCGCTCTCATTCGGACGGAAAAGCAGTTGTCAAGGTTGAGCAAAACCTCGGGCATGTGATAGCAGGTGTAGCCCACCGCGTGCTTTCCCTCCGACACGGCCTGCATGACGAGCTCGTTTGCCGCCTCGTCGAGCAGATGCTCGAAGTAGATAAGGTGCTTTAAGTCTTTCATTTTTCCTCCCCATTATTAAAAAATATTAGTTTGTTCAAGATTTATCATTACAATTAGTATATTATGTATAAAGCCCCGTGTCAACACAAACCGTTTGAGTGTATGGTGTTTGACATGGGGCAGTGCTATGGTTTATGATATATTATTATAAAGAATACCGGAGGGATAAGCTATGAGCAAAAAGGAGCTTGCCGCGCAGTACCATGCCTCGGGCTGCAACTGCGCGATGGCCGTCGGCTGCGCGTTCTGCGACAAGGCCGGCGTGAGCGAGGATGAGATGAAGGCACTCACTCGCCGCTACGGCGGCGGCGCATACAAATACTGCGGCGCGCTTTTGGGCGCGGTTGCCGCAATGAATATGGCAAGCGGACAGCTTAATGAGGACGATCCTGCCGCGCTCGACGGAAAGGCGTCGGACAAGGCCGCCGAGCTTCTGCGCAGATTCGAGGCGAAAAACGGCTCGGTGTTCTGCCGCGAGCTAAAGGGGCGCGACACCGGCGTTGTGCTCCGTCCGTGCCGCGGCTGCGTCGAGGATGCGGCCGAGCTTGCCGAAGAGATATTCGAGGAAAAATAAATGTACCGTATCTTTATCGTCGAGGACGACCCCGGCATAGCTGAGGGCATAAAGCGGCAGGCCGAGGCCTGGGGACTTGAGGTGCGCTGCGCGGACGATCTGCGCAATGTTATGGGCGAGTTTGCAGCCTTTTCGCCGCACCTTGTGCTGCTGGACATAACCCTGCCGTTTTTCAACGGCTATCACTGGTGCAGCGCGATCCGCGCGGTGTCGAAGGTGCCAATAATATTCATATCCTCGGCGGCCGACAGCATGAACATTGTCATGGCAATGAGCATGGGCGCGGATGATTTCATCGCAAAGCCCTTTGACGGCAGCGTGCTCATGGCCAAGATCCAGGCGATTTTGCGCCGCAGCTATGATTTTGCGCCGGGCATGCCCATCATCGAACACCGCGGCGCAATACTCAACACCGACGACAACTCGCTTTCCTACAACGGGAAAAGCATTGCGCTGACCAAAAACGAATACCGCATCCTGCTGTGCCTTATGCAGAGCCGCGGCAAGGTAGTCAGCCGCGAAAAGCTCATGGAAAAGCTGTGGGAGACCGACAGCTTTGTGGACGAGAACACCCTGACCGTCAACGTCGGCAGGCTGCGCAAAAAGCTCGACGCCGCCGGGCTTGAGGGCTTTATCGCGACGAAATTCGGCGTAGGCTACATCGTGGAGTGATAAAATGAAGCTTTTTGGCGAGTATTTAAAAGAGCATGCGCGGCTTATCGCAGCGTCGGCGCTTGCAGCGGCGATATTCTTTGCAAGCTTTGCCCTTTACGGGCTGCCACTGCTTGCGGTGGCGTATCCTGCACTGCTGTGCCTTGTGCTGGCGGCCGTATTCGTCATACGGGACTTTGCGCAGGCAAAGCGCCGCCATGCCGAGTTCATGGCGCTCACGGAGATCACCGCCGCAGAGGAGAAGATGCTGCCGCCGGCGAGGAGCATAGACGATGCCGACTATCGCCGGATAATCGCGCTTCTGGCCGAAAGCCGCGAAAAGATAAGCCGCAGCGCTCACCGCCGCTGGAGCGACACGCTCGATTACTACACCGTGTGGGTGCATCAGATAAAAACGCCGATCGCATCCATGCGCCTGACGCTTGAAGGCTCCGACTCGCCGGAGTCGCGCAGACTGTCGGCCGAGCTTGGGCGCATCGAGCGGTATGTCGAGATGGCGCTTGTGTACCTGCGCCTCGATTCCGAAAGCAGCGACTATGTCATCCGCGAGTTTGAGCTTGATCCGTTCATACGCCGCTCGGTGAAAAAATTTGCCGGCGAGTTTATCTCAAAGCGGCTGAGCCTTGAGCTTGAGCCGTCGGGAGCGAGCGTTGTCAGCGACGAGAAGTGGCTTGCCTTCGTCGTCGAACAGGTGCTTTCAAATTCGCTTAAATACACGCGCGAGGGCAGCGTGAGGATATACCTTGCCGAGCCGAAAACACTGTGCATACGCGACACGGGCATAGGCATCGCACCCGAGGATATGCCCCGCATTTTCGATAAGGGCTACACGGGACTCAACGGCCGTGCCGACCTGCGTGCGAGCGGACTCGGGCTGTATCTTTGCCGCCGTGTCTGCCGCAAGCTCGGGCACGGGATATCCGCCGTATCAGCTCCCGGCGAGGGCACGGAGATAAGGATAGACCTCAGCAGCTATGACCTCGACCCGGAGTAAAGCGGCCTTTGGCCGCAGTGAAGAGTGAATAATGAATGATGAATAATTATGGTGTACCGATTCGGTTTTTGCGGTATCCCGGGCCTGTGGGTACCGGCAAGACCATTGCAAGCAGGCGAGCAATGCTCGCCCCTACTATGTGGGATGCCGCAAAATTTGGCACCGCACTTATGCGGCGCGAGAGTTCTTCGGTTTTGTCGGCAGTTTCCGGTCGGGAAGCCGCAATAAACGTATAAGGAGTGCGCCAAGGCGCTACTAAAAGACGGAACGGATAAATCCGTTCCCTACATGGTGCAGATGAAATTTGCACTAATATAGCACAATCTCCCGGAGCGCGGAACAGCATGGTTTCCACCATTGTTCCGAACCGGGTTCACGCAATAAACGTATAAGGAGTGCGCTAAAGCGCCACTGAAAAAATGGGAGTTTTGATAGACGGAAAAAAGCTCGCGGAGAAGCTCTGCGAGGAAGTGAAAAGCGAGGCGGCAGCGATGAGCCGCAGGCCCTGCCTTGCGGCAGTGCTGGTCGGAGACGACCCGGCATCGCAGATATATGTGCGCAATAAAGAGCGCGACTGCCTCAAGTGCGGCATCGACAGCCGCCGATACGACCTTGCGGACACAACGTCGGAGGCAGAGCTTCTGCGGCTTATCGCGGAGCTCAACGCCGACGACGGCGTTGACGGCATCCTTGTGCAGCTTCCGCTGCCGGAGCAGATATCCGAGCGCGCGGTGATAAACGCGATCGCGCCGGAAAAGGACGTGGACGCCTTCCACCCGATAAACGTCGGCCGCATGGTCACGGGCGAGGGAACGCTTATGCCGTGTACGCCGGCCGGGATAATGGATATGCTGCACGAATACGGCATTTCGCCCGACGGCAAACACTGCGTCATAGTCGGCCGCAGCAACATCGTCGGCCGCCCGATGGGGCTTATGCTGCTCAACGCCGACGCAACCGTGACATATTGCCACCGGCGCACGCAGGATCTTGCGTCGTTTACGCGGCAGGCGGATATTCTCATCGTCGCGGCAGGCTCGCCGAGGCTTATTCGCGGCGACATGGTAAAAGACGGCGCAGTCGTTATCGACGTCGCCATGAACCGTGATCCCGAGACCGGCAAATTCTTCGGCGACGTGTGCTTTGACGAGGTCGAGCCGAAGGCGGCGTTCATAACGCCCGTGCCGGGCGGCGTCGGCCCGATGACACGCGCGAGACTGATGAAAAACATTCTCGCCGCAGCAAAGTGCAGGGCAGAAAAATGAGCGATAAGCGTCTGTACGGCATTGACCTGTTCAAAGCACTGGCCATGTTCCTCGTCGTCGTTCTGCATGTCAACACGCTCGGCACAGCATTCGACAGCAGCGCTCCCGGCTCTGCACAGTGGTGGCTGACCGACGGCATGATGACCGCGGCTTACTGCTGCGTTGACTGCTTTGCTCTGGCAACGGGCTTCCTCATGGCCGAGCGCGCATTCAGACCCGGCCGCATAGTATCGCTCTGGCTTCAGGTCGCGTTTTATGCCGTGGTAACGACTGTTGTGTGGTATTTTGCCGTTCCCGGAGCAGTTGGGATCAAAGATATCGTATCGGCTTTTTTCCCTGTGCTCACGTCGAAATATTGGTACTTCTCGGCGTATTTTGTGCTGTTTTTCTTCACGCCGTTTATAAACGCAATGCTGCATGCGCTCAACAAGCGCTCAAGAGGCGCTCTGCTTGCCGCAGTGTTTGTTTTTCTGTCGCTGCTGCCGACCTTCAGGCCGCTGGACGTTATCCCGCTCTCGGCAGGATACTGCTTTTTCTGGCTGGCAGCACTGTACATCATCGGCGCATGCATAAAGCTCGACAGGCTATATGAGCGCGCCGGCGGCAAAACATTTGTGCTTTTGTATTTTGCCTCGATCGCCGTAATGCTGCTGTGGCAGCTCGTGTTCGGTGCGGAAAGCGATACGCTTGTAAGCTACGTTTCGCCGACGGTGCTGCTGTGCTCGGCCGCGCTGCTGTGCACATTCTGCCGCATGCAGGTCGGCGAAAGGTTTAAGGGCGCGGCAAAGTTTTTAAGCTCGACCTCGTTCGGCGTGTATCTCATCCACATAAGCCCGTTTATCTTGGCAAACTACATAGCGGACGGGTTTGCATTTATCGCCGATCTTAATGCGGCGCTCGTCATTCCGTGCGAGCTTGGCTGCGCGGCGGCAATATACGCCGTGTGTACGCTCATAGAGTTCCTGCGGCAGAAGCTTTTCGCCCTGTGCGGCATTGATCGCCTTGCAGATATCGTCAGCCGGCGGCTTGACCGGGTCGCTGCAAGGCAATAAAAAGAGCAGGCCGGCAAGCGGCCTGCATAAACAGGGTTGTGGGATAAAGATATGAGCCGCGGCCTTGCTTTGCAAGACCTATTGGATAAGCTGTGCTTAGATAATACATCGCCCGCACAGCCTTGTAAAGAGCGAAAAAACACTGCTTTTGTCGAATGGAAAAATTTTTGCAAATAATTCTTTTCCGATCGGGAATACTGAGTGGGAAAGGAGTGTTTGCAAGTGATAATCGACCGCATCGCACTTATTCTGACCATAATCGGCGGCATCAACTGGGGCAGCATAGGCCTGTTCAAATTCGATATCGTCGCATGGATCTGCGGCGGACAGACGGCGACAGTCAGCCGAGTGATATACACGCTTGTCGGCCTCGCCGCGCTTTGGTGCATTTCCCTGCTTTTCCGCAGCGACGCGCTTCCTGATGAGGCATAAATCCTATCAAAAAACACCTTGCGCATGACGCAAGGTGTTTTTGCTTTTATGCAGCTTCGGCAGGAGGTTCTGCCGGCTCGACAGGCTCCGTGGGTTCCGGATCGACCGGCTCTGTCGGCTCAACCGGGTCAACGGGATCCGGATCAACAGGTTCAACGGGATCGACCGGCGTCTCGGTCTCGTTCAGGGCGCGGTACAGGAACGTTGCGACCTGGGCGCGGCTTGCGCCGCTGTTTGGTGAGAACATGTACTCGCTCGTGCCGGTGGTCACGCCGTTTTCGTATGCCCACAGCACCGAGCGATAGCAGAATGTGCCGGCATAGATATCGGCAAAGGGATTTTCGATACCCGGCTCGGTCTGGCCGAGATAGCGCCACAGGAGCGTGACAAACTGCGCGCGCGTGACCTTGCCGTAGGGGTCAAAATACCCGGCGGAAATGCCCTTTGTTATGCCCTGCTCGACAGCCCACTGCACGGCCTTTGCGCAATAGCTGCCGTCGGAAACATCATAAAAGGTGCAGGTTTCGCTCTTCGGTGCCGGGCGGCCTGCCGCGCGCCAGATAAAGGTCACGACCTGCGCACGGGTGCACTGCTCATCGGGCAGGAATTTTGCGGCGCTCGTGCCGTTGGATATGCCCTCGTCGATGACCCACTGTATGCCCTCGGCATAGTCGGCATGCCTGCCGTCGGGGTAGACGTCCGTCGCCGCGACCTTGAAGGAATAGCGCTTTTGCATATAGTTGTAGTTTTCGTCAACCGCCTCGATGAACAGCTCATAGCTGCCGGGACCGAGCACGGAGAAATTGAGCTTGCCGTTAAGTGCATAAAGATCGGCAGTTTTGCTCTTGGGGGATGTCTGCACGCAGGAGAAATAGTCGCCGTCCAGATTGCGGATATCGGCATACAGCCATGTTATGGCGCTGCCGGAGCAGACAGAACCGCTTATGCTGAAATCCTCGCCGCTGAGCGTGCCGCTCGGAACAACGGCGCCGGATACCGATATCGTGTCGGAGGGTGAGCCGATCGTGCCGTACTGCGGCGTGGCGTAACCCAGAACGGAGTTGTCGCGCGGTCTTTCTCGGCGCTCGACCATGTCGTTTATGCTGTTGCCCTCGATGGTGTATATCGTCGTATCGCTTGCGCGCTCGACAATGGCGACGTGCTCGGCAAGGCCGTCGCGCTTGCCGTTTGCCTCAAGCGCATCGATAAACAGCAGATCGCCTGCCTGCGGAGTGTACTCCTTCGTGCGCCACAGGCCGCGCTCCTTGAACCATTTCACGCCGCCGAAGCAGCCGGAAAAGTTCGGTATAACGCTCTCGGGAACGCCCGAATAGCGCGCGCACCAGCTTACGAACATCGCGCACCACGGCTGGCCGGGCAGGCCGTACCACGAGCCGTACTTTGTGCCGTTCTGGAATTTTTCGCGGTAGCCGAGCTGCGACTCGGCAACGCTCATGAAGCTTTCGCGCTGGCTGCGTCCGGAGTCGGCAAGCGCCGCCGGGGCAAGTCCGAGCAGCATCACCGCTACAAGGACAAGGCTTATCACTCTCTTTCTCATATCTTTTCTCCCTGTTTCTTTAAAAAAACCGCCGATCGGCATCGGCGGTTTTCATTTTTACTTCTCCAGATTATTTGTGCGGTAAAGGAAGGTCACGACCTGCGCGCGTGTAGCCGTTGCGCCGGGCGCAAAGGTGGTGGCCGTAGTGCCGGCGGTGACGCCGTTTTCATATGCCCAGAGTATCGCCGGGGCAAAAACGCTGCTTGACGAAACGTCGGTAAACGGATTGAAGGTGCCGTAAACCGGCCGGTCCAGATAGCGCCAGAGGAAGGTCACAAACTGCGCACGCGTGACGGTAGCGTTGGGCGCAAAGTGAGTGTCGTCAACGCCTGTCGTTATGCCGCGCTCGGCAGCCCAGGTGACGGCCTTTGTGTAATACGCGTTATCCATGACGTCGGCAAAGCCGCTCTTGGAGTTCGTCGGCTCGGGCTGACCTGCAAGACGCCAGAGGAAGGTGACTACCTGGCCGCGCGTACACTGCCCGTCGGGCAGGAAGCTCGTTGCCGTGTAGCCGCTCGTTATATTGTTTTCCGCCGCCCAGATGATGGCATCGGTGTAGTAAACGTGTTTGCCCTGCGCGTCAATGTCGGTAAACGGGTTTTTTATGCCGCAGACCGAGCACTCGCCGTTTACAAAGTTGTGGCCGAGCTGGCGCACATAGCTTGATTCAAACTTCTCGTTACAGCTTTTGCACTCATATATCGTGTAGCCGCGCTCGGAGCAGGTCGGCGCAACAACGGTGGTCTTATAATCGTGGACGTGGTTATCGTAGCTCTCCCAAACAAGGGAGCCGCCGTAGTTTTTGCCCTTGTGCTCGCCCCACTTCGTGCCGTTTGCAGGATAGACCACGGTGGTCGAAACGCCCTGGAATGCATTCGGCGCAACATAGCCGTATTCGCCGGAGATGTTTATGTAGTCGATCTTCGCGGACGATGGGAATGCGTTGTCGTCAAGGACAAGGCTGCGGCAGTCGATGGAGACGGACTTGAGGCCCTTGCAGCCGGAAAATGCGTTTTTTGCTATGCGCAGGCTGTCGGCGCGGCTGTATATGCCGACCTCGCGCAGGGCGGTGCAGTCGTAAAATGCGTTTGTTTCTATCGTCATGCCGCTGCCGCCGTAGCTGGAGTCGTCCTTAACGAAGAACGCCTCGAGCGCCGTGCAGCCGGAAAACAGCGAGCCGGACACGGCCGAAATGCCGGAGGGCAGCTCGGCATAGCTGAGCTTTTTGCAGCCGGAGAATGCGCCCTCGCCGATGTTCGTTACGCTTTTGGGAACGGATATGCTCTTTATCGCCGTGCCTGCAAAGGCGTAGCTTCCGACGCTTGTGCAGCCGGAGGGGATGCCTATAGTCGAAAGAGCCGAGCAGCCGCGGAAGCATTCGTTGCCGATGATCCTGACGCCCTCGATGCCCTCGATATCGTTCAGCGCGGTGCAGCCGTAGAACGCACCGTCGCCAAGGCGCTTGAGCTCGGCGTTTATCTCAACGGATTTTAGATTTTTGAGGCCGGCAAAGGCATAATTGCCGACGGTTTTAACGCCAGAGCCGATGACAACGGACTTTATCGACGCGGCATAGTCATGCCAGGGCGACTCAAGCCCATCGGCCGAGTGATAATCGCTCATCTCGCCGCTGCCGCTAATGCGCAGAACTCCGGTGTCCTCGTTGAGGCTCCATTTGAGGTTGCTGCCGCATTCTCCGCGGATGGTAGTATCCTTCCACTGAGCATAGAGCGTGATATCCTTCAAAACGGGAGTGCTCGTTGTTACCTTATTGCCGCCCTCGGGAGCGTCATACCAGCCGAGGAAACGGAAGCCGTCCATGGTCGGCGTGGGCAGGGAGCTTATCTTGCCGTCTATGGTCGCATAGACATACAGCGTGTCGCATTCGCCGCCGCAGGGGTCGAGCATTATGCACGGAACGCGCTGCCACTGAGCGTAGATAGTGGTATCCTTCGTGAATTTATACGAGCTTGTGATCTTCGTTCCGCCGGAGGCAGCGTCGAACCAGCCGGTGAATGCGTAGCCGTCGCGCGTTGGCGTCGGCAGCGATTTCACGGTGCCCTCGGCAGTGACATAGGCGTTTGCCTCGGAGCATGTACCGCCGTTGGGGTCGAGCTTGACCGTCAGAAGGCCGGGGCCGCCGCCGGATTTGTTGGTTATGTACCATATCTGCGTGATGTTCGCAATGACGTTATCCTGCGAGCCGCGGTTTGTTGCGTTCCAGCTCTGCGAAAGCTTGATGCGCTTTGCGGCCGTGCCGGGGTCGGCGCAGTAGAAGGTATCCGTATCGGCGTCGTAATCGGTCAGCAGCACCGCGTGGGGGATATTGCCGTCATAGATCTCAATGCCCTCGGGGTGCTTGTCCAGCAGGGCAAGCAGCGCGGATTTTTTCTCCGCAGCGCTCATGTCGGAGTAGCTTTTTACGTCAACGGACATGCCCATATAGGAGTAGCTGTATCTCATGCCCGTGCCGTTTATCCACGCGACCGAGCCGAGCGTTGATTCGGTTATCGACTCCCAGTCGGCGTTTCCGTCGATTATGGCGCGGCGGCGCAGCATCATGACAGCCGAGGTCAGCGTACATTTTCCGCTGCCGCTCTGCTTGAGGAAAACGTTATCGTCGTTTATTGTTTCGGCCAGCGCGCTTGCCGGTATCATCGTCAGCACCAGCACAAGCACCAGCAGCATGCTAAGTATACGTTTTTTCATTCTTTCCTCCCGTGAGTTTGCTGAGAATATTTTATAATTATATCTCACGGGAGCATTTCAATCAAGGAATTTCAGAAAATGTTTACATTACCGCCGCCTATGCTTTACATTTTACAGTGCTATTGCATCAGATCAGCAAAGGCGCAAGCGTCAATATGCCCAAATTATCCTCAAATATTTGGTCAAATTGCCCGAGCGGCAGAGGATTGACTCCTCGCCCGGCCTCGATCGTGTAGCCGGGGCGGTCGAAATTTTGGATAAACCAGTCCTTGTATCCGGCAAAGCCCGAGGCAAAGGGCGTTTCCTCGGCGGCATAGCCCGAAACGGCGGAAAACGTGTCGGCTATCTCGCGAGAGCGCGGCGGCAGGAGGTCGAGATAGCGCCAGTAGATCACCTCGCCCTGGGTGTGGTAAGCCAGAGTGAGCTGCGGCGAGAGCGCGAGCGTGAAATCATACATTGCGCGGCTCTCCGGCGCGGACAGCGGAGCCGAGCCGACATAATCGGCCGGGGCCGGACCGACAACGCCGAGGGCGAATTTATTCTCCCTCGCCTGCTCCCACCCGGCCGGATATTGCAGGTTAAGATCCGTGCCGCGGATATTCGCCTTCCAACCCGACGGAAACGGAACGTCGGGGTAATTTTGCGCGATGCGCTTGGCGCCGTCGTAAAATTCGCCGCTCGTAAGCTCGCCGGTGACGAGGTCAACTCCGTCCGGGTCAACGCAGGGCGCTATGTAAACGGCAGCGCTTTGGTAAATTTCTTTCGCGCTGCGCCCGAAAATTTTTCCGCCCTCGGCATATGCGCGCGCGAGTTTTTCGGCAAATGAAAGCAGCAGCGGAACGGTTATCCACTCGTTTGCGTGGTGCGCGGCGTTGTAGAAAACGCTTTTTTCGCCCTCGCCGATCGAAAGATACCACAGCGGCCGGCCCATGACAGATTTTCCGAACTGCCCGGTTTTCACAAACGGATACCGCGCCGCGATACCGCGCACGCAATAGGAAATGAGTGCGGATGTAAAACTGATATTTGTGGGCACAATATCAAACGGGAGCGGAATCACGACAGAGCTGCCGACGGCGAGCTTTTCCGGAACTATACCGGGATTTGCCGTCAGGATCGCCGTCAGCGGCACATTGTAAAGCTGCGAGAGCGCAAACAGCGTGTCGCCGCGGTGGATGCGGTGTGAGGCAAAGCCCGTGTAATACGGCATAAGCGCGCGGTGCGTCGCAGGGCCTGCAACGCCGTCGGCAGCAAGACCGTTATCGGACTGAAAGGCACGCAGCGTGGCCTTCGTGGCGCTGCCGAAAATGCCGTCCGGCGCAAGCGAGCGCGCGCCTGCGCGCCCCAGCGCAAGCTGCAAAAGCTCCACCGACGGTCCGACAGAGCCAAGCTTCAAAACCTTCATATTATAAAACCCCCTTTTTTTAGTGGCGCTTTGATGCAGCTACGGATACGCATATCTCTGGTGTCACGGTATCGAGACATTGGTGTAAACCGTATTCGTCTCGCGCTACGTTAGTGCGGCATAGCGTTTTGTTGCCCGGTGTCGAAGTTACCGACAAAACCGTAAAACTGCCGCCACACATTAGTGAAGTGTTAAATTCTGCACCGCACCCGTAGGGGCGAGCATTGATCGCCCGCATGTCACGATTTACCTGCACCTAAATTTAGCGCTTGTAGGGAACGGATTTATCCGTTCCGCTCGCTATGGTTTTGCCAGTAGCTTCCGGTCGGGCTGACGCAAAAAATGTATTGGTAGCAGCGTTGGTGCGCCACTAAAAAATGTGGCGGTTAACACCGCAGATTTAATAACACCTCATCCGTCACCAAGGTGACACCTTCCCCTCAAGCTACGCAGGGGAAGGCATTTTAGAGGCGCTTTTACATTGTACCGATACATTTATTGCGGTATCCCGACCGGGGACTGCCGGCAAAACAAGAACACACGGGCGAGCAATGCTCGCCCCTACGATTCTGTTTCGGTACGGATGAAACCGTTCCCTACGGAGTGCGGTGCATATTTTTACACCGCACTTGCGTTACGCGAGGCAAATCCGGTTTTGTCGGTAACTTCGACACCGGGCTACCAGAGATAGATGTATTGGTAGGTGCGTCAATTCGCCTCTGAAAAGGTAAAAGTTAAAGTGCGGTTCTGAAATATATTTTACGCTCAAGACCACATACTTTATGTGTGGAGGTGAGATATGACGATCAAAAAAATCATGGCGGCGGCGCTGTCGGCGGCGCTGTGCGTTGTGCTGAGTGCGGCGGCGTTTGCCGAATCGCTCGTACCGGGCGGCGGCGCCGTCGGCATACGCATGACGACCGACGGCGTTGTTGTGGCAGGCGTTTCGGAGGTTCAAACGCCAAACGGCAAGCGCTCTCCGGCAGCGGAGGCAGGGCTTAAAAAGGGCGACGTCATAACGCGGCTCGGCGGAGCCGACATCGGTACGGCGCAGGACTTCAAAACGGCGCTCGCGCAGCTTGACGGCAGCGAGACGACCGTTACGATCGAGCGCGGCGGCAAGGCAAAGCAGCTGAACATCACGCCGGCACAGGACTCAGACGGCGCGTGGAAGCTCGGGCTTTGGCTGCGCGACGGCGTGAGCGGCGTCGGCACGCTGACGTTTTATGACCCCGAGACCGGCGTTTACGGCGCGCTCGGCCACAGCATCAGCGACGAGGCGACCGGCGAGGCTCTGCCGCTCGGCGACGGCGGCATCTACAAGGCGCAGATAGTCGGCATCGTACCCGGCGAGGTTGGCGCACCGGGGCAGCTCGACGGCAAAACCGACTGCACAAAATTCCTCGGCGATATCCGCATAAACTGCGGCTGCGGCATCTTCGGCAAGGCCGATTTTGACGGCCCGACGCTCGAGACCGGCGAGTTTGAGACCGGCAAGGCGACGATAAGATGCACGCTCAGCGGCGAGGAAACGCGCGAATACGGCATCGAGATCAAAAAAGTGTACTCCTCGGCGGAGGGCACGACCGTCATGCTGACGGTGACCGATCCCGAGCTTCTGGCGCAGACCGGCGGCATCGTTCAGGGCATGTCGGGAAGTCCCATCATCCAGAACGGAAAGCTCGTCGGCGCTGTGACGCACGTTTTCGTGAACGACCCGACCTCGGGCTACGGCATCAGCATCCGAGACATGCTGAAAACGGCGGAATCGGCAGCGTAAGCGGCAGCAAAAAACCGTGAGTGCGGATTTTTCCGCACTCACGGCGATCATACTTATTTATTCATTGTTTTGCCCGGCGCGAAGAGAGCAAACAGCAAAAACGCCGCGCTCACGCCGACTGCGAGGTAATACGGAAGCTTTACGGCTCCCGAGGACAGCCCCGACACGAGCGAGAGGATGAACGGGCTTAAAAACTGCGACAGATACAGCGACGCGGAGATCAGCGGCATGACCGTAGTCGCGGCGGCCTTGCCCTCGTTTGCCGAAGCCGACGAGATGATAAACGGCACTCCGACGCCGTTGGCAAATCCGACAAGAGCCGAGCCTGCGATCGTTCCGCCCCAGCCGCCGACGAAGGCAAGCAGGCAGTAGCCGAGCAGGAACAGCGCCGGCGCGACAAGGCGCGCGCATTTGCCGCTTGCGCGCTTTACCCACACAAACGCCAGGCCTCCGCCGAACGCGACGAGGTCGGTTCCGGCCATGATCACCGCGCACAGGCTCATGGGTATCGTGCCCTCGGCAGCGGTCACGATGGCGAAGTTTGCCGGGTAGATAAAGAACGCGGTCATGAGCAGGAACATGCACAGGATATAGCCCCAGTTCCTGCGCCAGACGCCGCCAGAACCGCCTTTTTCCGCGTCGGCGCTTTCACCCGAGCGTATGCGGTCGTTTGGCATGAAGATAAGGCACAGCACAATACTGATAAGCCCCATGAGGTACACCAGAAAGCTCAGGCGCCAGCTGATATTGGCAAGCACGCCGGCCAGAAGCGTTGCCACAACGCCGCCGAGCTGGTTTGCCGCCGATGACAGGCCCATCAGTCCCTCGCGCTTTTCCGGCGCAAAGTAATAGGTCAAAAGCCCGGTTGACAGCGGCATGATTATGCCGACGCCCAGATCGAATTAAACAGGCCTGCCGCAGCGCCGCCGACCGTGTAAAGCGCAAGGCCGGCCATCGTCAGCGTGCGCGCGCCGAAGCGCGAGGCAAGGCGGCCGAAGAACATATTCGTTATCACGATAAACAGCGCCGGCATGCACACAACAAGCTGCACCTCGAGCTGGCTTGCGTCGGAAAAATGCCGGCGTATCACCTCAAGCGCCGGGGCGACCGCCGCACCGGCCATTACCGTTAAAAGCGACAGCGACAGTATGCTCGCCGCCAGCGGCTTCATTTTGACTTCTCTGTTTCTCATATTTCCTCCTTTTTTAGTGGCGAATTGACGCAGTCACGGATACGGCTATCTCTGGTGCCCGGTTCGAGGGTGCGGAGAAAACCGTGCGTGCCTCGCGCAGCGTTAGTGCGGTGCTGAATTTACGGTGTACCCTTGTAGGGAACGGATTTATCCGTTCCGTTTGCCACGGTTTCGTCGGCACTAAAATCTATAGCTGTAGGGAACAGGCTTGCCTGTTCCGTGTGTTGCATCTACTGCCGCAGTCAATGCAGCAATACGCAGCAGAGGTTTTGCCCTTTTGCCTTCCCCTGCGTAGCTTGAGGGGAAGGTGTCACCTTTGGTGACGGATGAGGTGTTATTAAATCTGCGGTGCTAACCGCCACATTTTTGAACCGGGCGATCAATGATCGCCCCTACGGGTGCGGTGCAGAATTTAATGCTGCACTAATGTATGGCGGCAGTTTTCCGGTTTCATCGGTAACTTCGACACCGGGCAACCGCAATATGCGTATCCGTAGCAGCGTCAAAGCGCCTCTGAAAAAATAAAAAGAGCGTAAGTCCGGTTTGGACTTACGCTCTTTTTGCTACACAACATGTGTGATTATAGCAGATTTTTTGAAAAAGTCAAACGTTTTTGCGACTTATGCCATGGCTTCGTTCTGCTCTTTTTTCGCCATGATAAACTCGTATGCGGTCAGTCCGCCGACGAGGATGAGGCCGATCGCGTCGGTCTTCCAGCCGGGGATGATGAGTGTCAGACCGCCGACGATGAACAGGATGCGGAACAGCCAGTTGAGCTTGCGCTTGACAAAGCCGTTTAGGCCGGCTGCGACGCCGTAGATACCGAGCATCGCGCTCAGGCAGATGGTGACGATATCGACCCAGCTCTCAACATCAACAAAGAGCATCGAGGGGCTGTAAGCGAAAACATAGGGGACGATGAACGCGGCGATGGCGAGCTTTGTCGCATTGACGCCGGTTTTCATCGGGTTTGACTTTGCTATCGCGCTGCCGGCATAGGCTGCAAGCGCAACAGGCGGAGTGATATCGGCGACGATGCCGAAATAGAACACGAAGAAGTGAGCCGCGACCGTGGGCACGCCGAGCTTCATGAGGATGGGCGCGCAGGTCGCCGCCATGATGCAGTAGTTAGCCGTGGTGGGAACACCCATGCCGAGGATGATGCAGCAGATCATGGTCAGGAACAGGCCGATGATAAGGGTGTTGCCGGACAGGGCGACGATGGCGGTGATGAGCTTGGAGGCAAGACCGGTTACGGTGATGCAACCTGCGATGATACCTGCCATTGCGCAGGCGACGGCGACTGTGATGGTGCCCTTGCCGCCGGCTTCGAGAGCCTCGAGGAACTTTGCCGGAGTAAGGCGGCTGTCCTTATTGATAACGCCAACCACGATGGCCGCGATGATGGACAGTGCCGCTGCCTTCTGCATGGTGTAAACGTTCAGGCTGACGAGAACGACCAGCAGAACGATGGGGATGAGCAGATAGCTCTTGACGGCAAGCTCCTTGCCGGGAACCATTTCGCTGCGCGAAATGCCCTTGAGGCCGAGCTTCTTTGCTTCGAGGTGGACCGCAATGAATATACCTGCAAAGTACAGGAACGCCGGGAGTATCGCCTTGAGCGCGATCTCGCCGTAAGAAATGCCGACATACTCGGCCATCAGGAACGCCGCCGCGCCCATGATGGGTGGCATGATCTGGCCGCCGGTGGATGCAGCGGCTTCAACGGCGCCTGCAAACTCGGGCTTGTAGCCGGTCTTTTTCATCATGGGGATGGTGACGGAGCCGGTGGTGACGGTGTTGCCGACCGAGGAGCCGGAAACCATGCCGCACAGAGCCGAGGATATGACCGCGACCTTTGCCGGGCCGCCGGAGGAAGCACCGGCTACCTTGTTTGCAAGGTCGATGAAGAACTTTGCGATACCGGTGCGCTCAAGGAACGCGCCGAAGACGATAAATACGACGATGAACTTTGCGCAGACGTTTATCGGGGTGCCGATAACGCCGCCGGTGGTGTAGAACAGCGTGTAGATCACGCGGCCGAGAACGAGCTGGATATCCATGCCCTTGGAGAGCATGCTCCAGAACGTGTACACGACCAGTGCGCCGGCAACGCACAGGATGGGAACGCCGACGCATCTGCGGCACAGCTCGACAAGGGAGAGAATGCCGACAATGCCGATGACAATGAAGGTCGGGGTCATTTTCGACGCGCTGGTCAGCACGGCGATTATGGAGTCAAAGTTGAACGCATAATAGAAGAAGCAGGCAGAGCCCACGATCATGATGATCCAGTCAAACCACGGAATGTAGTTTTCCTTGACATGGTGCTTGCTCATGGGGTAGTACAAAAAGCCCATGAGGTCAACACAGCCGAGGAAGATCATGAGGCGAACCTCAAGCGACGCCGTGCTCCACAGGGTCGAGAAAATGCAGTAGACCGAGAACAGCGCCATGATGCAGCGGATGACCATCTGCGGCGCGCCCGTCCAGATACGGGTGTTCGACTCGCGGTCATACTTTTTCATGACCTCATCGACCTCGGCAGCGGAAACGGTCTCAAACTCATCGGACGATGCGCTGTCAGTCTTTATCTCCTCAGCCGGAGCCGTCGGATCCTTTTTCTTGGACAGAGACATACGAGAACAATCCTTTCATTCCGATGCTTTGTTGAGCTCAGGGGGTCTCTGAACTCAACAAAGCACCGGGAGTCTTTGTTGTAATGCATTTACTGCAATGACTACGGCACAAAAAAGTGCCGTAGTCATTAATTATACTTTAGTTTTGCGTTAAGATGCCGTTAAACTTATGCGGCGGTGTTAACGGTGATGTCCTTCTCCGCGAAGTACTTTGCAGCACCGGGGTGGTACGGTACGTCTGCGATGGAGGCTGCGAAGTCAGCGCTCAGCTCTGCCTTCTTTGCGTGGCCGATCTCGTCGATGTTATCGAAGATAGCGGAAACAAAGTTGTAGACAGCTGCCTCGGAAACGTCGTTGCGAGCGATGACGACTGCTGCAACAGCAACGGTGGTCACGTCTTCGGGAGTGTTGTAGACGTCCTTGGAGATGGTGTACTCTTTGTAGTAGGGGCTGGAAGCGATCAGGTTGTCGATGTGCTCCTTATCGAGGGAGACGAGGTAAACCTGCTTGCTGGTGCCGAGGTCCTGAATTGCGGGGGTGGGAGCGCCTGCGACGACGAATGCTGCGTCGATCTTGCCGTCCTTAAGGCTGTCGGCAGAATCGCCGAAGTCAAGATACTCTGCCTTGATGTCGTTCTCGGTCAGGCCGTATGCGCCGAGGAGGTCAAGTGCGTTGAAGTAAACGCCCGAGCCCTTTGCGCCGATGGAAACGGTCTTGCCCTTGAGGTCGGCAACGGTCTTGATGTTGGAATCGAGGGTTACGATCTGGACCTGCTCCATGTACAGAGCTGCGACTACGGAGAAGTCGTCGATCTTATCGGTGAAGAGCTTCTCGCCGTTGTAAGCATAGCTCATAACGTCGGACTGTACGAAGCCGAGCTGAGCTGCGCCTGCGTGGATATCCTCAACGTTTGCCTGAGAACCCTTGCTGACGACTGCGGTAACGGTGGTAGAGGTCTTATCGGAGACCTGCTGTGCCAGAACGGTACCGAAGGCATAGTAGGTGCCCTGCTCGCCGCCGGTCACGAAGTCGAGGCTGACTTTGCCGTCATCTTTTGCGTCTGTGCCGCCGTTATCTCCGCCGTTCGAGCAAGCGCACAGCGCGAAGACCATAACAACAGCCAGAAGCATAGCTATTATTCTTTTCATTATGTTTTTCCTCCTGTTGAATCTGAATTTTCTGTTTTGAATAATGTCATCTGTAAAAATTCATCACAAATGTATTATACACTCTCAGGAGCGGCATTTCAAGTCCAAAAATGAAATTCAGACTTTGGAAATTTGCAAAAAATTTCGCAAGCTAATGTATTTTTAATTGAATTTTCGCCGTTTTTTCAAGCGTTTTTGCAATATCTGCTCACTATTTTGCAATTTGGGACTATATGTAGTTGCAAAACCGTGGGGCGCGCTCCTGCAAGTTTTATTCTTGCAAATTGCATTTTCGTCATTCTGCCCTATTTTGCCGGTCGCTTATTGTTGCTTTTTTACATGGTTTTTGAAGAAAAGACTTGCATATTATCGATGCTCATGTTATATTGTTCTCATCTCAAAAACATATGTTTTTGACTGAAAGACATATAAAGGCGGTAAAGATATGAACATTGCACTTTTGGGCTGCGGAGTTGTCGGCGGCGGCGTTCTGGAGATCGCGGATAAGCGCGCGGATATGTCGGTCAAATACGTTCTCGTGCGCAGGGACAAGCCGGAGCTTGGCGCAAAGGCCGTTAAGGACATAAACATTATATTAAATGATAAAGAGGTCGATACTGTCGTCGAGGTCATGGGCGGCCTGTCGCCGGCGTTTGAATACGTCGCGGCGGCGATGAGAGCCGGCAAAAACGTCGTTACGGCAAATAAGCACCTTGTTGCACATTATTATAAAGAACTTGTTTCGCTTGCGGCAGAATGCGGCGTTGCGTTCCGCTGCACCCCGGCGGTCGGCGGCGGCATACCGTGGCTGGTCAATCTCGAGCGTGTGAAGCGGCTCGACAGCGTGCAGTCGTTCTGCGGCATCATGAACGGAACGACAAACTTCATCCTCGACGCGATGCACACCGACGGCTCGGACTTTTCCGAGGTCCTCGCCGAGGCGCAGAAGCTCGGCTATGCCGAGGCTGACCCTTCCGCAGACATCGACGGACTGGATATCCAGCGCAAAGCCGTCATATCTGCAAACGTTGCGTTCGATGCCTGCCTTTCGGAATCGGATGTTCCCGTGTTCGGCATCCGCAGCATCTTATCCTGCGACACTGCTGCGGCCGAGAGCAGATCGCGCATCTGCAAGATGCTCGCCTTCGGCGAAAAGAGCGCATCGGGCGCCGTGAGCTGCTATGTTGAGCCGTGCTTTGTGCCCTCGGGCGAGCTTGAGGCTGCGGTCTCAACAAACCGCAACGTCATTTCATTTGTCACCGAGCTTACCGGCAAGGAGAGCTTCTACGGTCAGGGCGCCGGGCGCTACCCCACCGCGTACAACGCCGTGGCCGACTGCGCCGACATAATCGGCGGCGTGAAGAGCTTCTACACCTCGCTCGTGCGCGACGTTCCCGTTGACAACAACGTTGCTTCGCACCCGTACTATGTGCGCTTTTCCGGCAGCGACGAGTTTTTAAGCTCGATCGAAGCGGAAAAATGCGGCGAGGGTGTTGTAACGATGCCCGTTCCCGTTGCGAAAATGCACGCATGGGCAGCAAAGGCAAAGGAGGCAGATCCCGGAGTGTTCATAGCCGGGCTCATATAATTACAATGTTAAAGGTTGCAAAATTCGGCGGCTCGTCAATGGCGGACGCCGGGCAGTTCAGAAAAGTCAAGTCCATCATCGAGGCGGATCCGGCGCGCAAGGTCATCGTAGTTTCCGCCGCCGGCAAGCGCTTCAAGGATGATCACAAGCTTACGGATCTTCTGTATCTGTGCCACGCGCACAAAAAGTACGGCGTAAGCTGCGACCCCGTGTTCGATATGATCGCCGACCGCTATCGCGAGATATGCGCCGAGCTTGGGCTTTCGGTCGATATCGACTCCGAGCTTTCCGCGCTGCGCGAGGAGATCGAGGCCGGCATATCCAAGGATAAGCTCGTCTCGCGCGGCGAATATTTTTCGGCAAAGCTCATGGCCGATTTCCTCGGCTACGACTTTCTCGACGCGGAGCTTTGGCTGCATTTTTCCTTCGACGGCACCATCGACAAGGAGCGCTCCTACGAGGATCTTGAGCGCCTTGCCTCCGGCCGCAGGATAGTCACCCCCGGCTTTTACGGCGCAATGCCCGACGGCAGCATCCGAGTGCTCACGCGCGGCGGCAGCGACGTGACCGGTGCGCTGGCAGCAGCGGCGCTGGACGCCGACGTTTACGAAAACTGGACGGATGTTTCCGGCATACTCATGGCCGATCCGCGCATAGTTGACGATCCCGACACTATCGAGCGCATAACCTACAACGAGCTGCGCGAGCTGAGCTACATGGGCGCGCAGGTGCTGCATGAGGGAGCGGTGTTCCCCGTGCGCGAAAAGAATATTCCGCTGAACATCCGAAACACGAACGAGCCGGATCACCCCGGCACGCTTATCATGGAGCGCTTTGCCGACGAGGAGATTAGTGACCGCTTCATCACCGGCATAGCCGGGCGCAAAAATTTCTCCATCATCACCATTTCCAAGACCGGGATGAGCTCGCAGATGGGCTCGCTGCGGCAGATGCTCGAGGTTTTTGAAAAGCACGGCGTGTGCGTTGAGTACACCCCCTCCGGCATCGACAGCGTGTCGTTCGTCGTCGCCGCCGACAAGGCAAAAGATCGCATTTATTCCATCGTCGGCGAGATCCGCGATGCGCTCAGCCCCGACAACATTCAGATAACCGGCGGAATTTCCGTCGTTGCCGCCGTCGGCCGCCAGATGGCCTTCAAGCCCGGCACATCGGGGCGCATCTTCGCTGCGCTCGGCAAGGCCGGCATCAACATCCGCATGATATCCCAGGGTCCGGACGAGCTGAACATTATCGTCGGCGTAAATAACGATGATTTTGAAAGCTGCGTGCGCGTACTATATAATAGCTTTGTAAAATAAGGAGTAAAGTCAAAATGAAAAAATACAACGTAGGTATTCTCGGCGCGACCGGTGCCGTCGGACAGGAAATGATGAAAATTCTCGCCGAGCGCAGCTTCCCCGTCGGTGAGCTGAGGCTGCTTGCAAGCCGCAACTCCGCAGGCAAGGAGATAAACGGCCACGTCGTCGTCGAGGCATGCAGAGAAAACTTTGAGGGTCTGGATATCATCCTGGGCGCTGCCGAGAACGACATTGCCGAGCGCTTTGTCGATGACATCAAGGCCTCGGGAGCTGTGTTTATCGACAACTCCAGCGCGTTCCGCCTCTGCCCCGACGTTCCCCTCGTCGTTCCCGAGATAAACCCCGAGGACGTGAAAAAGCACAAGGGCGTCATCGCAAACCCCAACTGCACCACCGTCATCTCCTGCACCGCGGTCAACGCGCTCAACGCAGTCTCCCCCATCGAGAGCATGGTCGTTTCGTCCTATCAGGCCGTTTCCGGCGCAGGCGCTGCCGGCCCGAAGGAGCTTTTCGGCGAGGTCGAGGCTCTCGCCAAGGGCGAAAGCTACGAGCCGAAGGTCTTCGCTTACCAGATCGCCTACAACGTCATTCCGCAGATCGGCGGCGAACAGTTTGCCGGCTACACCTCCGAGGAAATGAAGCTTCAGAACGAGGGCAGACGCATCATGCATCTTCCCGAGCTGAAGGTCAGCTGCACCTGTGTGCGCGTGCCCGTCGTGCGCAGCCACAGCGTTTCCATCTGCCTGAAAACCAAAGAAAAGATCTCCGTCGAGCGTGCGCGCGAGGTCATCGCTGCCGCTCCCGGCGTGAAGCTCGTTGACGATCTCAACGCGCTGCAATACCCCATGCCGCTGGACACGCAGAACCAGGATCTCGTTTTCGTCGGACGCATCCGCGAGGATCTCACCGATGAGCGCGGCCTGAACATCTGGTGCTGCGGCGACCAGGTTCGCAAGGGTGCCGCAACCAACGCCGTCCAGATCGCCGAGCTTTTAGTGGCGAATTAAGGCTGCTACGGATACGGTGATTTCCGGTATCCCGGTGTCGAGGGTACCGACAAAACCGTAAAGCTGCTGCCATACATAAGTGCGGTGCCGAGTTTTGCGGCGCACCCCATTGGCTCTCCTGTCAAGGGGAGCAGGGCAGATAGTCAAGCAAGTGCAACACCATCAGCGAGAAAAACTTCGGCAGGGGATCTCCAAGCGAGGTATTTTCTGGGGCGGTTGTTGATCTCGCGGACAGCAGCGTCCAACTCATCTTGTGAAACGGCGCGAAAATTGCAGCCCTTGGGATAATAAAACCGCAGGATATCATTCGTGTTTTCGTTTGTACCGCGCTGCCACGGCTTGTGCGGCTCGGCAAAGTATATAGGTGCGTTCAGCTCCGCCTCCATCTGCCGGAATTCGGAAAAGTCCGAGCCGTTATCAAGACTGACGCTTCTCACCGGAACGTCTTTCAGCAATTCGGTAAGGACGGCTCTTGTCATCGCTGCTTCGCGCCCGGCTAACAGCCCGGCTTTCAGAAAGCGGCTCTTGCGGTCTACAAGAGTTACCACCAAGCCCTTGCCGACTCCTCCATACACCGTGTCGCCTTCCCAATCGCCGATCCTGCTTCTTTTTATGATCTACTCCGGCCATTCGGGGATGATCCGATCCGGCTGTATGGTGTTGTAGTTTGCATTTCTTGTCTGGATCCGTTTTCCACGCCGCCGAAGGTGCGTTTTTCTTGATATTTGAGGGAAATACTCCTTTGCAATGTAGCGATAGATCGTGGAGTAATGCAGCGGCTCTTCGTTCGGATGTGTCAGTTTTCTTCGTCCGCAGATAGCTTCCGGCGACCAATGCTCCCTGAGCCTTATCACCACATATTCCCATGTCTCCGTGCCCGGCTGTATGGCCCGTCTGACGCTCTACCGCCGGCGCTGGGTGTACAAAATCTGTGTGCGCCAATGATTATACCAGTACGGGTTATCCGGCTTTCGATGAGGCCGGTACTTTGACCGGTTTCGTTTTACTTCCCGGCTGACGGAAGATGGGCTGCGCTCAAGAACGGCTGCAGCTTTGCGCAGGCTGAAACCCTCACTTAAAAGTTTTTGTAGATATTTTCTCTCTTCCAGTGTAAACTGTGTGTAGGACAATACGGCTCACTCCTTGTGTGTGTTTTTGTGGTGATTACATTTTACACAAGTTGAGTCGTGTTGTCTCTATTTTTTCATCTCCCCGCCCTTCGGTGGGGTGTTGCACTTCGTATGATAACCTGCCTACTTCCCCTCAAGGGGAAGGCATTTTAGAGGCGCTTTTACATTATATCAATACATGTTTTGCGTCAGCCCGACCGGAAAGTTCCGACGAAACCGGAACACACGGGCGATCAATGATCGCCCCTACAAGCTGCCGTTGGCCACAGTGAAGAGGTAATAGTGAATAGGTGTGGTGTGCGCAAGCGCACGGATTTAAATTCATTAGCCCTTTGGGCGAATACCTCATTTCTTCACTTTTACCTTTTACTTATTACTTCGCAGACGCAGTCTGCGCTGCCGGGCCACCGGAGATATATGTATCCGCAGCTGCGTCAATTCGCCTCTGCAAAAAACGAAAAAAGCTCGCCGTTATGGCGAGCTTGTTTCGGGTAATATCAGGTTATTACACAGCGCGGGTGACCTTACCGCTGCGCAGGCAGCGTGTGCATGCGTAAACATGCTTCGGACTTCCGTCCACGATCGCCTTGACGCGCTTCACATTGGGCTTCCAAGTACGGTTGGAACGCCTGTGGGAGTGAGACACCTGAATGCCAAAGGCAACGCCCTTGTCGCAAAACTGACATTTTGCCATAAGTTGAAGCACCTCCTTGCTTGTGTTTAACTGCGTGCAATTTGCAAACAGCTTATTAATAATAACAGAACGTGCCTGCAATTGCAAGAAAAATTTTCGCCGTTGTAAAAATCGTTGCAAAATAATGCATTTGAGGTTAATATTAATAATGAAATAATATAGTTTAAAGGAGATCGGCAATGGCGAGTAAATATTCTGTTCTGCTGCGGACGATCGTGAAGGAAAACGGCCTTGAGCCGCTGCACACCTCCAGCGATTACGACACGCGGCTTCTGACGGTGGCGGACGTGAACCGCCCCGCGCTTCAGCTTGCCGGATTTTATAATTACTTTGACCCCAACAGACTCCAGATAATCGGCCGGGTCGAGAGCACATATCTTGAACTGAAAACCGAGGCCGAGCGCCGCAGCTGCTTCGAGGAGCTTATGCGCTATGACATATCGGCGCTTGTTATCTGCCACGGCGCGTCGGTGTTCCCCGAATGCCTCGAGGTTGCGGAGAAATACGACCGCAATCTGTTCGTAACGCCCGAGGATACCTCCGACTTCATGGCTGATGTCATAAGCTCGCTGCACACGCACCTTGCGCCGCGCACGACTATGCACGGTGTGCTCGTCGAAGTTCATGGCGAGGGCGTACTTTTAACGGGCGACTCGGGCATAGGCAAAAGCGAAACTGCGCTGGAGCTTATAAAGCGCGGACACAAGCTCATTGCCGACGATGCGGTGGATATTCGCCGCATAGGGCGCGACAGGCTCGTGGGCACCGCGCCGGAGCTTATCCGGTATTACATGGAGCTGCGCGGTATCGGCGTTGTCGATGTCAGGCATCTTTACGGCGTTGGCGCCGTAAAGCCCGAGGGCGCGATCGACCTCGTTGTGAATCTTGAGGTCTGGGACGATCAGAAGGCGTACGACCGCCTCGGCCTTATAAGCGAGACGCAGGATATCCTCGGAGTGACGGTGCCGAGCGTGACGATTCCGGTGCGTCCCGGCAGGAACCTTGCCGTTATCCTCGAGCTTGCGGCAATGAACAACCGCCAGAAGAAGATGGGCTACAACGCCGCGGAGACACTTGCGTCAAACGTAGATCATGCCGTTGACAACGGCACGTTTTAATAGGAGATATTATGGAAGGTCTTGAAAAAGCAATTGAACAGATAAAGGAGAACATACCCAAGCTCGACCTTAGGGAAAACGAGCCGATGCGCAATCACTGCTCGTTCAAGGTCGGCGGCGCTGTGCGCGCGTTTGCCGTGCCGGGCGATCTTTTTGAGATGTCGAAGGTCATGTTCTATCTGCATATGAACGGCGTTTCGCCGCTGACGCTCGGCAAGTGCACCAACGTCATCTTCCCCGAGGAGGGGCTTGATATTATGGTCATCAGCACGGAGAACCTGCGCAAGCTGCGCCTCGGCGAAACGGAGAACACCATCTACGCCGAAGCCGGCGTATCGCTTGCAAAGCTCGCGCAGTTTGCGCGCGACAACGGCCTTTCCGGGCTTGAGTTTGCAAGCGGCATTCCCGGCTCGGTGGGCGGCGGCGTTCTGATGAACGCCGGAGCTTACGGCGGCGAGATGAAGGACGTTGTCGAATCCGTCGTCGTGTACTACGTTCCGACGCAGGCGCTGACCGAGGTCAGAGGCTCCGACTGCGGCTTTGAGTATCGCCGCAGCGGCTTTGAGAAAATAAACTGTGCGATCATGGGCGCGGTGTTCAAGCTTACTCCCGACGATCCCGAGGCCATCGGCGCGCGCATGAAGGAAATGAACGAAAAGCGCACGGCAAGTCAGCCGCTGGATATGCCCTCGGCAGGCAGCGCGTTCAAGCGCCCAGTGGGCGGCTATGCCGCGGCGCTCATTGACCAGTGCGGCCTGAAGGGCTACACCGTCGGCGGCGCGCAGATAAGCCAGAAGCACGCCGGATTTGCGGTCAACGCAGGCGGTGCAACGTATGACGACGTTGTTGAGCTGCTCGACCATGTCCGCCGCGAGGTCTATGCTCAGACACAGGTTACCCTCGAGCCGGAGATACGCATCTACCCCAAGGGCATGATGCTTGTTGACGACTGGCGCGAGAGAAAGCAGACCATCATCGACGGTATGCTCGAGCAGGCAAAGCAGAATGCCGCAGACTCGGCAGCCGAAAGCAGCGACGTTCGGCCGAGCTGAGCGTTTTGGAGAGAGGATATATGGATTTTCTTATCATAACCGGCCTGTCCGGCGGCGGCAAGAGCCAGGCCGCGGACATAATTGAGGACCTGGATTACTACTGCGTGGATAATATGCCCGTTGCACTCATCCCGAAGTTTGCCGAGCTTTGCGCCGCAACAAAGGGACGCTACGAGAAGGTCGCACTGGTGACGGATATCCGCGAAAAAAACGGAATAAAGGACATCTTCAACGCCCTTGAAACGCTCAGGGAGATGGACTTCGGCTACAAGATCCTGTTCATGGAGGCAAAGCCGTCGGTCATCGTAAAGCGCTATAAGGAGTCGCGCCGTCCGCATCCGCTGGCGGCAAAGTCCGGCGGTTCGATCGAGGACGCGATACTCAAGGAGACCGAGCAGCTGCGCCCGATACGCGACATTGCCGATTATATTATCGACACCTCGCACCTGACCCTCGGGCAGCTGCACAACGAGCTGTACACTTATTTTTCCGACTCCGCGACCGACCGCGCGATCATGGTAAACGTCATGTCCTTCGGCTTTAAATACGGCATGCCGCTGGACGCCGACCTCGTGTTCGACGTGAGATTTCTGCCCAATCCCTTCTACGTTGAGGAGCTTAAGCTTTTAAGCGGCCTTGATGCGCCGGTCAGGGACTATGTTTTCAGCTTTGAGCAGTCGAATGTTTTCATGGACAAGCTCACGGACATGATAGAGTATCTTCTGCCGCTGTACATAGAAGAGGGAAAGTACAGCCTCACGATCGCCATCGGCTGCACCGGCGGCCGGCACCGCAGCGTTGCCGTGGCCTCGGCGCTTGCCGGGCATCTTAAGTGCTTCGGCGTGCCGACGGTGAGCATAAACCGCGATATAAACAAATAAGAATGGAAAAAACCTTCGCACAAAAAGTTAAAACAGAGCTGTGTCAGCCTCGGGTCGAGCGCAAATGCTGCGCCGTTGCCGAGGCCTACGGCGTTCTGCTGTATGCGCACAGCTTTTCGGCAAAGGAAATACGCATAACGACGGCAAGCGACGAGCTTGCCGCGCGTCTTCCGCATCTGATGCGCCGCGCCTTCGGTATCGACTTCGACGAGCCGGAGAAAAGCCGCGGCGTGAAGCATTCGTTCCGGGTAAACGACCCGGATAAGCTGCGCGCGGTGTTCGACGTTGTCGGAAACGACATGAACAGCCCCTCGCTGCACATAAACTTCGGCGTCATCGAGGAGCCGTGCTGCAAGGCCTCGTTTATCCGCGGCGCGTTTCTCGCCGGAGGTTCGGTGACAGACCCGGCAAAGCGCTATCACATGGAGCTTGCAACGACGCACTACAGCGTAAGCCGCGAAACATACTCCGTGCTGCTTGAGATGGGCTTTTCGCCCAAGGAGGCGCAGCGCAAGGGCGACTATCTGCTGTATTTCAAAAAAAGCGAGCACATCGAAGACCTGCTGACGACGATCGGCGCGCCGGTCTCGGCAATGGATATCATGTCCGCCAAGGTCGAAAAGGATATGAAAAACAGCATAAACCGCAAGGTAAACTGCGATTCTGCAAACGCTGACAAGGTCGTTGAGGCCGCGGCAAAGCAGATGGAGGCCATCCGCCGCATAGATAAGCTCTATGGACTTGATTCGCTGCCGGATAAGCTTCAGGAGGCGGCGCTGCTGCGCTACGCAAACCCCGAGGCAAGCCTTGCCGACCTTGCCACGCTCTCGTATCCGCCGGTATCAAAAAGCTGCCTGAGCCACAGGCTCAAGAAGCTGCTGACATACACACCTGAGGAAGACTGAATATGAGAAAGTTTCTTGCTACTACAACGCTAATTGCTATTATATGCTTGAGCGCTTGCTCGTCTCAGCCGACTAAGCCAGAAGCCACGCCTGTGCTACCAACGCCAAATATGACGGCAACACCTAAGCCAACTCCTACGTCTGTGCCCGATGCACAGCATACATCCGTACCCGATGCATCTTCTACGCTCACGCAGAAACAGGCTGAACCAATCTCAGCGCAGGAAAAGCCGACAGGAACGACGGCCAATGTATTTTACTGCTATAATCGTTGGTTTGACCCTGATGGCAATTATGTAAATAGCGGTCATGCCTTTTACAGCATTTGTGGAAACTGTGGTGAAATGGGCGATTGGGTTGATAATGAGTGCAATCATTGTGGCGCGGTTTACACAGATAGAGTTGAAACCGAACTCTTTAGAACCTATATTTGTGATCCGAACGACCAAAGTATAATATATAGCGAAAGCGACGAGCCATTTATAGTAAAGTAATGCACTGAGGATACATCATATGAGCTTTGTTCACCTGCATGTTCATACCGAATATTCGCTGCTCGACGGCGACTGCCGCATCGAGCAGCTCGTTGACCGCGCAAAGCAGCTCGGTCAGACCGCGCTTGCTATCACCGACCACGGCGTCATGTACGGCGCGGTCGCGTTTTACAAGGCCTGCTGCGCTGCCGGCATAAAGCCGATCATCGGCTGCGAGGTCTATGTTGCGCCGAGATCGCGCTTTGACAAGGAGCACGGCGTTGACTCGGAGTACACGCACCTTATCCTGCTGTGCAAAAACGAAACGGGCTACAAAAATCTGTGCTACCTCGTTTCCATGGCCTTCACCGAGGGCTTTTACAACAAGCCGCGCATAGACTGGGAGCTGCTGCACGAGTACGCCGAGGGACTTATCTGCCTTTCCGGCTGCGTCGCCGGAGCTATACCGCGCATGATAAACGCCGGAAACTACGAGGGCGCAAAGAAAAAGGCGCTGGAGCTGAGCGAGCTTTTCGGCAAGGACGGCTTTTATCTTGAGATCCAGGATCACGGCCTTGAGGCCGAAAAGCGCGCGGCCGAGGGGCTTTTGCGCATCCACCGCGAAACCGGCATTCCACTTGCCGTCACAAACGACGCGCACTATGTTGAAAAAGACGACGCATATTATCAGGACGTTCTGATGTGCGTGCAGATGCAGAAAACCATAACCGACCCTGCGCGCATGAAATTTGAGACCAACGAATTTTACCTCAAGGACGAGGCCGAGATGCGCGCGCTGTTTCCCGAATACCCCGAGGCTGCCGACAACACCGCAAAGATCGCGGACATGTGCGGCTACGACTTTGAATTCGGAAAATACAAGCTGCCGCGCTTCAAGCTGCCCGAGGGCGAGAGCGACAGCTTTGATTATCTGCAAAAGCTCTGCCGCGCAGGACTTGCGCGCAGATACCCAAACGACGACGGAACCGTTGCAAAGCAGCTCGACTATGAGCTTGCCATGATAAAAAAGATGGGCTTTGTCGATTACTTTCTCATCGTTTCCGACTTCATCGCCTACGCGAAAAGCCAGAAGATCCCCGTCGGCCCGGGGCGCGGCTCGGCAGCCGGCAGCGTCGTTTCCTACACTCTGAACATAACCGACGTCGATCCCATAAAATACAGCCTTTATTTCGAGCGATTTCTAAACCCCGAGCGTGTGAGCATGCCCGATATTGATATCGACTTCTGCGTCAACCGCCGCGGCGAGGTAATCGACTACGTAAACCGCAAATACGGCCACGACCACGTTGCACAGATAGTCACCTTCGGCACGATGGCAGCGCGCGCTGCCGTGCGCGACGTTGCGCGCGTGCTCGACATAAGCTACGGCGATGCCGATGCCGTTGCAAAGGCCATACCCATGGGGCCGAACATGACCATAAAGGACGCACTGCGCGTATCAAAGCCCCTGCGCGACATGTACGAGGGCGATGAGATGCTGCACCGGCTCATCGACGTGGCCGAAGCGCTCGAGGGCATGCCGCGCCACGCGAGCATGCACGCAGCCGGCGTTGTCATAACCGACAGGCCCGTTTACGAATACGTTCCTCTGTCGAAAAACGACGAATCGGTCGTCACGCAGTATCAGATGACAACGCTTGAGGAGCTGGGGCTTCTCAAGATGGATTTTCTCGGTCTGCGAAACCTCACAGTGCTCGAGGATGCGGCGAAAATGGTGCGTCGCACCGAGCCGGATTTCGAGGTCGAGAAGATCCCCGACGGCGACGCAGAGGTTTTCAAAATGCTCTCGGAGGGGCACACGAGCGGCGTTTTCCAGCTTGAAAGCACCGGCATGACCGGCGTTTGCACCGGCCTTAAGCCCAAGAGCATTGAAGATATCACCGCAGTCATAGCCCTGTACCGCCCCGGCCCGATGGACAGCATTCCGCGATTTATCGAGTGCTCGGCACATCCCGAGAAGATAAGCTACAAGCACGAGCTTCTGCGCCCGATACTCGAGGTCACCTACGGCTGCATCGTCTATCAGGAGCAGGTAATTGAAATTTTCCGCCGCCTTGCCGGATTTTCGCTCGGCCAGGCGGACATGATCCGCCGCGCGATGAGCAAGAAAAAGCACAAGGTCATCGACGCCGAGCGCGTCGCCTTCGTTCACGGCGACGAGAGCCGCGGCATCGACGGCGCAATAAAGCGCGGCATCCCCGAAAGCGTTGCAAACAGCATCTATGACGAGATCCTTGACTTTGCGTCCTACGCCTTCAACAAGGCGCACGCGGTGAGCTACGCGATAGTATCCTACCGCACGGCGTACATGAAAAAGCACTATCCGCGCCAGTACATGGCCGCGCTGCTCTCGTCGGTGCTCGATAACAGCACCAAGATCGCCGAGTACATCGCCGAATGCCGCGAGATGGGCATAAGGCTTCTGCCGCCGGACGTCAACGAGTCGTTTGCCGACTTCTCCGTCAGCGGAAACGATATCCGCTTCGGCCTTGTTGCAATAAAAAGCATCGGCCGCGGCTTCATAAACGAGCTTATATCGCGCCGCGAGGAGGACGGGCCGTTCCGCAGTCTTGAGGATTTCTGCCGCCGCATGGCAGGCCGGGAGCTGAACCGCCGCGCGGTCGAAAACCTCATCCGCGCCGGAGCGTTCGACAGCATGGGCTTCAAGCGCAAGGCGCTGCTGCGCGTGGCCGGCGTCATGATCGACGGCATCCAGCAGGAAAGCCGCAACAACGTCGAGGGGCAGCTCAACCTGTTCGGCGAGCCGGACTTCGAGGAGGCCGGTGCCATAAGCATCAAGATCCCCGAGGTCGAGGAATACACCCGAGCCGAGCTGCTTGCAATGGAAAAGGAGACCGCCGGTCTGTACCTGAGCGGCCACCCGATGGACGAATACCGCGCCGCTGTGCGCAGAGCCGGGATAGTCCCCATCGGTGCGATCCTGACAGACTCCGCCTCCGAGAGCGAGAAAAAGACCTATCCCGACGGCTCCGTCGTCACCGTTGCCGGCGTCGTTCAGTCAAGCCGCACGCGCACGACGAAGTCGAACACGCTCATGAGCTACATTAATCTCGAGGACGACACCGGCGCGATGGAGCTGATCGCGTTCCAGCGCGCACTGGACACCGGCAGCATCTACATCAAGGATAACGCGCCCATCATCGTGCGCGGCCGCATATCCATGCGCGATGAGAAGGAGCCGCAGCTCATGGCGGACAGCATCCGCCCGATAGCCGATCTCGGCAAGCTCAAGCCCGAGCCGCCGAGGACAAACGCCGACTCCAAGCTCTGGGTCAAGCTGCCCGGCGAGGACGATCCGCGCCTTGCGCGCATCGAGCTTATCCTCACCATGTTCCCCGGCCAGCAGCAGATGATCATTTACCTCGAGCGCGAAAAACGCCGCATCGGCGCAAAGTGCCTGATCCACCCCTCGCTCATCGCCGAGCTGAAAGAGCTCTGCGGCGATGCCAATGTTTTCTTGGAGGCGCATTGACGCCGCTACAAATCCGCGCAATAAACGCGCAATAAACGTATAGGAGGAGCGCCAAAGCGCTACTGAAAAAATGAGTGTTAAAAATGCAGTACATAAGACATCCGGATATGCCGCGGCGGCCGCGCTGTCGGCACTTTTGGTGAAATACCCACTGCGGAAGCTGGGCATGCATAAGGCCAATGCCGCGCTGATGCAGGCGCATGAGGCGGCCAGCGGTGCGTACTTCCTCGCCGCGCTGCTGCACATGGCAACGTCACCGAAGGCGAGCGGCTGCAAGGCCGCAAGCGGTGCTGCCGCATTTGCCGTCAGCGTCGTGCTCATCGCCGACTGCCACATGGCAAAGGATCAGACCTCGAAAATGCAGCGTCATCGTATCTATTCCGCGGCGCTGGCCGCTGGCGCCGCCCTCCATGCTTTTTAGCAGCGCTTTACTGCACCTACGGATACGGTTATCTCCGGTAGCTCGGTATCAAAACTGCTGACAAAACCGTGCGGCTTTGCCGAAGCTTATAGCTAGCTGACAGCCATTGTGTGCGCAAGCGCACTTATTTAGTTGCGCATTGACGCAATAAGCGTATCGGTACAGACCAAATGCGCCACTAAAACCCCTCGTCAGCAAAGCTGCCTGCTCCCCTTGACAGGTGAGCCAATGGGGTGCAAACAAAAGTTTGGTTCGCACTTGCATAGCGCGAGGCAATTATGGTTTTATCCATCGTTTCGATAATGGGCCGCCGAGATATATGTATCCGTAGGTGCGTCAATGCGCCTCTAAAAAATGGAGAAGATATTTATTGCCCGAAAACGGGTCAAAAATCTGAATATACGCATCACGCGCGATGGCGAGGTACATGTAACGGCGCCGCTGCGTATGTCGGACGCAGATATCGAGTCGATACTGGATCGAAAGCGCGGCTGGATCGAAAAGCACCGCGGCCAGATGCTCGAAAAAGCCCGGCTCAGACCGCAGAATTTTGAAAGCGGTGAGACTCTGCGCGTGCTCGGTAAACCGTTTCGGCTTCGCGTTGAGGAGGGCGGCACGCCCGGCGTCGCGATATCCGGCGGCGAGGTCGTGCTCACCATGCGCCCGGGCAGCACGCGCGAGCAGCGCGAGGCTGCGGTAATCGAGTTTTACCGCACGATATTAGCGCCCGTCGCGGAGGAGTATCTTGCGCTGTGGCAGGACAGGACCGGCCTGCGCTGCCGCGAATGGCACACAAAAAAGATGAAAACGCGCTGGGGCAGCTGCAACGTTGCCGAGCGCAGGATATGGCTGAGCGTGTACCTTGCCGCCGAACCGCGCGAGTTTATATCCGAGGTCGTCCTGCACGAGCTTGCGCACATCAAGTACCCCGGCCACGGCCCGGACTTCAAGGCCTTCATGGATTTTTTTCAGAGGCGAATTGACGTAGCTACCGATACGGTTATTGCGGTTGCCCGGTATCGAAACTGCTGACAAAACCGTGACGTTTTGCGTAACGCAAGTACGACGCTGAAGTTTGCACCGCGCCATGTAGGGGCGAGCATTGCTCGCCCGTCACCACGGTTTTGTCGGCACCCACCGGTCGGGCAACCGCAATAAAAGCATCGGCGCAATGTGAATGCGCCTCAGGAAAAATGTAGCGCCTACGGCGCAGATATAATTACACCTCATCTGCCGCAAGCGGCATCTTCCCCTCAAGCTCCGCAAGGGGAAGACAATTGGGTGCAGCCTAATTTTGCACTAATATAGCACAAACTCCCGGGATGCGAAACATCATGGTTTTTTACCTTTGTTTCGATACCGGGCACTAACATAAACGTATAGGAGAAGCCTTAATTCGCTATTAAAAAATGAAGAAGATCGGAAGTTTTAATTTGGGTCTGGCGTTTGCCGGATGCTTTTTGGGGGCAGGGTATGTCTCCGGGCAGGAGCTGTGGCAATTTTTCGGCTCGTTTGGCACGAAGGGCGTCGCCGGGCTGCTGGTGGCCGTGGCACTGCTGTTTTTCACCGGGATCATAATGATCCTGCTGGGCAGACTCACGAAGCTCAGCGAGATCGACAAGATAGTTGTGCGCCGTGACCGGCCGTTGCTGCGCGGCGCGGTGACGGTGCTGGAGCTGCTGTTTCTGTTCGGTGTGGGCACGATAATGTCGGCCGGCGTCGGCGCGCTGCTCGAGCAGCTGTTCGGCCTTGCGCCGTTTATCGGCTCGGCGGTGTTCGCGGCGCTCGTCGCGGTCGTATCGCTGGCCGGATTTTCGGGCATGGTCTCGGCATTTTCGGCGACCGTGCCGGTGCTGTCGGTCGTGACGCTCATATTCGGCATCATGAGCATCTGCGCAAACGGCCTTGTCCTGCCGCAGTCGGGCGGCGGCAGCAATCCGCTCATGAGCTCTTGGCTCGTCGCGGCGGTGAGCTTTGCCTGCTATAACGTGTTCGGCAGCATCGCCATGATCGCGCCGCTCGGCCCGTATGTCAAAAGCAAAAAAGCCGCGGTGGGCGGCATTGCGATAGGTGCGTGCGTTCTGCTGCTGATAGCCGGAAGTGTGCTCGTTTCCGTCTCGGCCGCGCCCGAGACCGCCGATGCGCAGCTTCCCATGCTCGCCCTTGCTCAGAGCCGCGGCGCAGCGTGGGGCTATGTCTACGGCGTTTTGCTGCTGCTTGCCATGTTCGGCACGGCGCTTTCGAGCCTCGTCGCCTTCGTTAGTATGCTGGCGGCAAAATCTGCGCGCATTGCCGGGCACAAAAAGCCGTTCACCGCCGTGTGCGCCCTGTGCATGTTCCTCGGCAGCCTGTTCGGCTTCGGCGACCTCATCGGCGTCGTGTACCCCATATTCGGCTATTGCAGCAGCGTGTTCATCGTCCTTATGGCGGTGCACTATTTTAAAGTTAAAAAATGTGGTTTAAATACATAAATAAAGCTTAAACAAATTATTTAATGACTTCTTAATCTTTCTAATTTATAGTTATTATTGGAGTTGGGAGAACTCAAAACTATAAAGGAGGAAACGACTATGCTGTGGGGTATGATTCTTCACATTCCTGAGAAGGCCGGAGCCGATGGGGCTGCAACTATCGCTATCGAGGCGGTCAAGGCGTTCTTCGACAGTCTGAAGTAAGCTGAAATCAAATAAGCAAAAGGCGTGACCGTTTGGTCACGCCTATTTTCTATCTGTTTCGGGCAGTCAGGACGATGCTTATCAGCGCTGTGATTATCTTTGCAAAAACTGTGCTCCACCAGATCATTATCTGGCCGCCGAGCAGAGGCGGCAGAGCGAGCATCAGCGCCAGCATGATTACCGGCTCTGCAAAGGTCAGGATATAGGACAGCGCGCTTTTCTCGGTTGCGTAAAACGCTGCCGTTGAAACGCGCGTTATCGCGTCAAACGGAACCGACACAAGAAAGATCGGCATGACCGCTATGACCCCTGCGTTCACCGCGGTGGACGAGCCGAACAGCAGCCCGATCTTCCCCCTGAGCAGATAGATAAGCAGCCCTCCGGCAATCGCCAAAGCCATAGCAAATTCATACGCCATCGTTTTTGTGTGCCTTAGCGATTTTTTGTTGCCTGCGCCGTAAAAGCGGCTCATAAGCGGCTGGCTTCCGTCGCCGACGCCCTGCAGGAGCAGATAAACGATGCAGATTATATACGATATGCAGGCATAGACCGCGATCGCCTCCTGTCCGCCATAGGACACCGAAAAGCGGTTTATGATAACAAGCGATATGTTCGGTGCGAGGGTAAGACCGAACGGGGCAAGGCCGATCTTCAATATCCGCAGCGCCGTTTTCGGGGCGTCGGCAGGCACGAGCCTGAAAGCGAGATTCTTTTTAGCTGCGCAGTAAACAAGCGCCACGGCCATCGTTATGCCCTGCCCGATAACCGTCGCCAGAGCTGCTCCGTACATTCCCTGGCCGAGAACCCACACGAAGGCATAGTCGAGGACGATGTTCGCGGCAAAGCCGCATATCATGGCGATCATTGCCCACAATGAACCGCCGTAATTGCGCATAAACGGAACAAGTCCGGTGCCGAATATCTGCAAGACCGCGCCGAGCGCGATCACCCTTATATACTCATCACCGAGCGTGAGCAGCTCGCCCGATGCGCCGAGCGCGGAGAGAATGCTTTTCGAGGCGAAGAACACAGCGCCGGTCAAGGCCGCGCTGAAAATCAGCATCAGCCACGTTGCCGCGGCAATGTATTCTCGTGCCTTTTCCTCGTTTCCCTCGGCTTTCAGAATAGAATACCTGACAGCGCCGCCCATGCCAAGCCCCGTTCCCACGGCTTGAAGGACAGCAGTTACGGGATAGGCAATGTTTATCGCGGAAAGCCCGGCATCGCCGATGGAGTTGCCGACAAAGAAGCCGTCAACTATGGCATACACGCCGGAAAGTGCAAACGACAGAACGGATGGGATGACGTATTGAAAAAACGTCCGTCTGTTATTCATTGCCTAAGCCTCCGTGTGTAGTGATATGTTCCGATAATAGCATTTGCAGATCCAATAGTCAACGGCGCTCGGCGCGATGGCACTCCGGCAAAAAACATCCGCGGCAGAATGCTCTGCCGCGGATGCTTACTGTTTAAATCGTTTTTCTCAGGCCGTGGTTTCCGGCGGAACAATGTCGAAGGTCGGAACGACCTCGATGCTCAGATCGCCGTCGCCCACTTCAAAGTTTGTCAGAACGTCGCTGCCGGCGATGACAAATGTGAAGGTCTCGATATCGTTCGCTCTCATATTGATGCCCACCATACGGTTGAGGTCGGATGCAACGAGCTGACCGTTGAGATAGACCTTTACGATGTACGAGCGGAGGATAATCTCCGAATCAAGCTGGTTTGTGTACTTCGTCTGCACGATGAAATCGCTGCCGCGCGAGAATGCCTTGGTAACGGTGATCGGCAGATTGGAAACCGTGCTGACGCTCTCGGTCGTCGAGTAGAAGCCCTTGCCCTCCTCGGGAACGAAGCGCGCGCCGGTGTAGTAAACGCTCTGGCCGAGCCAGTCGCCGTAAAGCGCACGGGCGGCAAGGCTCTTGGCGTTATACACCTTCAGCTCGTTGGGGTTGCTCGTTGTGAGCGTATTGGGGATGAGCACGAGCTTGTCGGCGGTGAAGTTAAGGTTGTCGTAAACGCCGCCGCAGATAAGGGCAAGTCGGGTGCTGCCGGTCTTATCCATGCTGTAAACATAGCGGTTGAAGGACGACAGGCAGTAGAATAGGTCGCCGAATTTATACAGCGAGCGGTTGCGCACGTTTGTCGTCTTGGGGAACTCGCCGACGAGAGTTATCGCGCCGGGAGCTTCGACGGAAACGGCGTAAAGGTTCAGGTCATAGTTGCCCTCGGTGTCGTATGCCAGGAAGTACATGACGTGTCCGTCAAAAAAGCTGGTGTTTATCTTATAATCGCAGACCTTTGAGATATTGCCGCTTGCGATGTCGTAGGCATAGAGCTTATCGACGTTCACGCTTGACTCCACGCCCTGCTCGTTTTTGAAAACCATAAGCTCGGCCATCTTGAAATAGATCTTGCCGTTCCAGCCGTAGGGCACGAAGTTCGGCACCTGGGCATAGGGGATATTCGAGCGTATGGCGTTGAACGCGCCGTTTACGATCCTGCCGAATGCGTATGTATAGCCGGAGGGCTTGTCGGCATATTTGGTGAACGCAAGCGCGTAAAGCTGCCCGTCATAGAAGCAGTAGGACTCGATGATATAGCCATCGTAGACAGTGGAGAATGTGCCGCTTGCCGGGTCATAGCACATGAGCGCGCCCTTTTCGCTTCCGGTCGTGCTGCGGCAGAAATACACCTTGCCGTCATACACGCTTATGTTGTCAAGATACTGGCCGACCGCGGCGCTGTAAAGCTTGGTGCTCACGCCCGAGAAGTTGACCGCGTACAGGCCGTAGCTTACCGTGTCCACGGTGTCGTAGCCTTTATACAGACAGTAGTTCGTTTTGCCGATCTGGACGGCGATGCTGTCGTTTTCGAGGTTTGCCTCGTATGCGGCCATGTCGGCGTTGACCTTGGAATCGTGGCCCTGGCGCAGCGCAGGCTCAACAAGGCGCGAGATGACCGTGGCTATCTGGCCGCGGCTGGTCGTGCTCGTTCCGCAGAAGCGGTATGACGAGTCCACGCCGATCATTACGCCGGCGGCATAGAGCTTTTCGACCGAGGCCTTATAATAGCCGGGGATGCTGCTCAGATCGCCGATGGCGTAGTCGCAGATCTTCGGCATATCCTGATCGTCGATCGTCTTGGCAAACAGATACGCGAGGTTATAGCGGTTGATGCTCTGGCTGAGCTTGCTCACCGCCGGGATTGCCGAGGGCAGCATGCCGCGCTCGTAGCAGTATCTGTAATAGGTCATGAACCAAGCCTCGTTCTGGCTCGGCTCGGCAATGAGATTGTCGTTATACGCGGCGTGGATGCGCGCGGCTATCGTTATGGCCTCGGCCCAGCTGACGTTGTTGTTCGGGCGGAAGGTCTTGTCCGTATAGCCGAGCATGATGCCCTTGTTATAGGCGGTCTTGACGCCGGAATAGCACCATGTTTTTGAGCTTACATCGGTGAAGGTGCTGCTGTTCATCTGGCCGATATCGTCAAAAACGGCGAGTCTCTGGCCGGGGATCGCATCGGCCAGCGCACCGACAGACGCGACGGCGAGCAGGCTGCTTACAACAAGCACCAGCGCCAACACTCTGCGAATTTTTTTCATATAGGCAAACCTCCGGGGCAGTAGATTTGTGGTTACAAAACGGTGTCATTTATTATATCAGGTTACATAATATTTTGCAATACCATTTTATAATTATTGTATAGCCGCGGCGATTGCGAAAACGGCCGCAAGATGGTAAAATGAATGCAAATACCAAAAAACTAAGGAGTGTGCGCTATGAAATACGGCTTCATCGGGCTTGGCAACATGGCCGGAGCCATCATTGCAGGCATGGCCGCCTGCGGCAAGTTCAAAAACGACTATCTCTACGGCTTCAACCGCAGCCAGGGCAAGACGCTTGCGCTGAAGGAAAAGCACGGGCTGATCCCCTGCGCGTCGGCGGCCGAGGTCGCGGAAAAGGCCGACGTGATCATCCTCGCTGTCAAGCCGCAGGTGCTGCCCGAGGTCATGCCGGAGATAGTCAAGGGCGTCACCAAGGACAAGACCGTTATCAGCATCGCCGCCGGCAAGAGCACCGGCTGGTATGAGGAGCGCCTTGCCAAGGGTGTGCCCGTCGTAAGGTGCATGCCGAACATAAACGCAAAGGTCAAGGCCTCGGTCACCGCGATCTGCGGCGGCAAGGGCGCAACGGCCGACGATATAAAGATCGCCGACGGCATTTTCGCGTCCGTCGGCAAGATATATCACATTGAGGAAAAAATGTTCCCGGCGTTCGGCGCGCTGGGCGGAGCCTCCGGTGCGTTTGTGCTGCTTTACATTGACGCGCTGGCCGAGGCCGGAGTGCGCGCGGGATTTTCGCGGCCGATGGCCGAGGAGATCGCAACGGCTACCGTCATGGGCAGCAGCGCTTTGGCTATGGACAGCGATGAGCACCCCATCGCGCTCATGAATCGCGTATGCTCGCCCGGCGGAACCACCGTCGAGGGCGTCTGCAAGCTCAAGGAGCTCGGTTTTGAAACCGCCGTCCAGCAAGCTCTTCAGGCCATAATCGACAAAGACTTCTTTTTAGAGGCGAATTGACGCACCTACCAATACGCATATTGCGGTAGCCCGGTATCGAGACTGCCTGCAAAACCGTAAAACTGCCGCACTACATTAGTGCGGCAGTGGATTTTTTTGGGGGAGCACTCGGTATCGAGGATGCGGAGGAAACCGTGGTTGCCTCGCGTAACGCAAGTGCGGTTTCCTCCGCGCCCTCGAACCGGGCTACCAGAGATAAATGTATTCGTAGGTGCGTCAATGCGCCTCTAATAGAATGTGGCGACGGGCTGCTCGGGGACTTCGCAGGGCGAGTCCTCGATGAAGGTGAGCACGGGGCCTTTTTTGCCGTAAGCGCGGCTGAACTTGAAGTTGATGCGCGCGGTGAGCACATGCCAGGAGTCGCCGACGATGCTGTCGGAATCCTCCCACTGGCAGATAAGACCCGCAAATTGGATATCCTCGGCGCAGCAGGTCATGACGTGGCGGCCGACGATGAAGTTACCTGCCGGAACCTTTTTGCGCTTTAAATAGCGGCATTTGAAGCGAACGACCTTGTTTTCGTACTTTTTCGGCTCCTCGGACATATCGCGATACCACAGGGCATAGTCGTCGTCGCCGATCTCGACGATGGGCGCGTCAAGGTCAAACGGCAGAGGATCTTCGATCTCGTCGTACTTGACGGTGCCGTCTGCGTACTCATAGGCGATATCGCTGCGGCGCGAGGCGGCGCGCACGAGCTTGTGCAGCTCCATCTTGTCGATGGAGTCGTCATAGCGGTTGAAAACCGTCAGCTCGGCGCTTTTGAGCTTATCGTAAACGAGGTTGCGCATGTTGGCGTTGTAGCTGAGGATGCTGCGCGCATCAGCGAAGAAAAACTCCTGATACACCATCCACATCTCGGGCAGCGCCTGATACAGATCGTCGAGCATCCACATGCCGTTGTATTCGATGACGCATCTCTCGCAGTCGTGCTCGTCGAGCCACTTGCGCAGATTGGCGCGTGTAAGCTCGGCCTGCTCCTCGACATTTACCATGAAAACGTTCGGCGCGGAGAACTTATCGGGCGCGTACTCCTCCTCGCCCTCCTCGCAGACGATCAGCAGCGTTCTCTCGCCGCTGTTGAAGCGCTTGTCCTCAAGCGTTTCCTGAATGAACTTGGTTTTTCCGCTCTCGAGAAAGCCCGTGAACAGAAAAACGGGAACTTCTTTAACCTTACTCAATACCGAACAACTCCTTGATACCCTGCTCGTTTATCTTCGAGCCGATGACGCACACACGGCCGGTGACGGCAGCGCCGCCGCGGCGGATGTCCGCCTCACCGGGAACGTAGTCGAAATAGATCCACTGTCCGTCGGTCGAATCTACAAAGCCCTTGGCACGCAGGATCGTGCCGTAGCTTGCATCCTCGTCGAACTCGCCCAGCGCCTTTCTGACCTCCTCCTCGGTGAACTTCTTCGGAGTCTCCACACCCCAGGAGGTGAACACCTCGTCTGCGTCGTGGTGATGATGGTCATGTCCGCAGCCGCAGGAGCAGCTTTCGCCGTGATCGTGATCGTGATCGTGGTCATGGTGGTGCTCATGGTCATGGTCATGGTCGTGGTCATGGTCGTGATCATGGTGATGCTCGTTGTGGTCGTGGTGCTCCATCTCCTGCATGGTGGTGGACAGAGAGTCGATACGCTCCATAACGTCAACTATCTGCTTGCCGTCAAGCTCCGACCAGGGAGTGGTGATGACGGTTGCATTGGGGTTGAGCTGGCTGAGCATAGCGGTCGCGGTGACGACCTTGCCGTCGGCGGCGGAGTCGGTGCGGCTGAGGACTATAACGTCGGCATTGTGCACCTGATCGTTGAAAAATTCGCCGAAGTTGCGGATGTACATGCGGCAGCGGCCTGCGTCAACAACGGTGACCTTTGCACCGATCTCGCAGCCGGGCACGCTCGCAACGGCCTTTGCAACGTCGGAGAGCTTGCCTACGCCAGACGGCTCGATGAGGATGCGGTCGGGATTGTACTTGTCGATGACCTTCTGCAGAGCCGCGGTGAAGTCGCCGACGAGGGTGCAGCAGATGCAGCCGGAGTTCATCTCGGTTATCTCAACGCCGGCATCGCGCAGGAAGCCGCCGTCAACGGCGATCTCGCCGAACTCGTTTTCGATAAGGACGATCTTTTCGCCCTTGTAGCCCTCCGCGATGAGCTTGCGGATGAGCGTGGTTTTTCCTGCTCCGAGAAATCCGGAGAAAATGTCTATTTTAGTCAAGGTTATTACCTCCTACATTAATATTCTTGTCTGAAACTTTATTATAACACAGCTTTGCAAATTTGCAAACGTATAAAACAACATCGATTGCCGCTTGCGCCGGCAGTAAAATATATCTATAATAAAGACATAAGCTATAATATTGGGCATAATGGGGATCGGATAATGAATAAGCTGCGTATAACGGCACTCGCCCTATGTCTGAGCCTTGTTCTGGGCATGGCGCTTCCCTGCGCCCTCGCCGAGGATGACGGCGCGCCGAAGCTAAAAAGCACTCAGTGCGCGCTGCTCGGCGACATGGGCAGCGGCAGGATACTTTTCAATATCGACGCATACTCGCGCCGCGAGCCGGCAAGCCTTACGAAGATAATGACTCTGCTGCTGGCCGTCGAAGCGATCGAGGCCGGAACGGCTTCGACCGACGACATGGTTACGGCCTCGGCAGCGTGCAAAACCGGCCTCGAGCACGATAGCTCGACCGCGTATATCGACCGCGGCGAAACGATGAGCCTGCGCGACCTTCTCTACTGCGCGGCGCTTGCCTCGGCAAACGAGGCGTGCAACATCATCGCCGAGCACGTCGCAGGCTCGATAAGCGCCTTTGTAGAGCGCATGAACACGCGCGCAGCGGAGCTTGGCTGCTCCGGCACGCATTTTGCAAACACCCACGGCATGCCGGACGATAACCATTACACCACCGCGAGAGATATTTTTCTCATCGCCTGCGAGGGCATGCGCCATCAGCTTTTCGCGCAGCTTGTCGGCTGCCGCGAATACACGACGAGCGCGACCAACGACTCGCCGGCGCGCGTTCTGGAAAGCTCGAACGCACTCATAACGCCCGACTCGCCGTATTCGGACAAGTACGTTTACCCCGGCGCAGTAGGCATCAAAACCGGCTACACCGAAAAGGCCGGCTATTGCCTTGTCAGTGCCGTGCAGCGCGACGGCGTGAACGTCATTGCCGTCGTACTCGGCGCAGGCGGCGACACGGCAAACAAGGAGTTTGACAGCTTTGCCGACACGGTGACGTTGCTCGACTGGTGCTTTGAAAACTATTCTTACCGCAGCATCGTTGAGCGCGGCTACCCTGCCGCGGTGCAGCCGATCGAAAAGGACGGTCGGCGCGGCGAGATAACGCTCGTGTGTTCGCAGGAGATAAACGCGCTTGCGGAAAAGGCGCTGGACGCAGCAAAGCTCAAAAGCGAGGTCACGCTCTATGCGGAGACGCTGACTGATGTTCCGGCAGAGGGCACGGAGCTTGGCGCGGTCACGTTTTCAGACCCCAACGACGGCACTGTCTACGGAACCGTGACGCTCGTTTCTCATGGTGAGGCACAGTTTGAAGAGCCGGAGCCGCAAGCCGTTCGGCCGCAGGAGCTGAGCCGCGAGCAAAAGCTCGCAACGGTCATAGTCTGCTCGATCGCGGTGTTTCTGCTGCTGGTGTTTATCCTGCTCCTCGTCCGCCGCAGCCGCAGGATGCGAGGAAAACGGCGCTGAATTTAATGCCGCACTCGCAGGGATCGGTGCATAGCTTTTGCACTAATATAGAACATTCCCCCGGGTTGCGAAACGCCACTGTTTCCGCCAACGTTTCGAACCGGGCACCAACATAAATGTAAAGGAGCGGCGTTAATTCGCCTCTGAAAAAACGTATAGGAGAAGCGCCAAAGCGCTACTAAAAAAATGAGTTTTTTGTCTGTGGCAGTCAGAATACTGCTGGCGGTCGTAGTGGGCGGCCTGCTCGGGCTTGAGCGCGAGCGGCGCAGCTCGCCGGCCGGATTCAGAACATATATGCTCGTGGCCATCGGCTCGTCGATGACCATAATGCTCAGCCAGTATATCGATCTGATGCTGTCAACGCAGTGGGCAGCGGCCGCACAGTCCGTCGGCGCAACGCACGACGTTTCGCGCTTCGGCGCGCAGGTCATAAACGGCGTGGGCTTCCTCGGTGCAGGCTCGATCATCCTGACCGGGCGCAAGCGCGTCAAGGGTCTGACCACGGCTGCCGGACTGTGGGCGTCGGCGTGCCTCGGCCTCGCGATCGGCGCAGGCTACTACGAGTGCGTAGCCGTGTCGGTCGCGCTGATCCTCGTGTGCATGTATGCGTTCCCGGCGCTGGAAAACCGGCTGATACAGCGCTCGCGGTACATGAACATCCTCGCCGAGCTTGACGGCATGGAGTGCCTCGGCGGCATACTGAGCACGCTGCGCGAGCAGGGCGTCACAGTGTTCGACATCGACCTGAGCAAGCAGCCGGAGGACAGGCGCGCGCAGCTCGGCGTGCACCTGAGCGTGTATCTGCCAAAGGGTCTGAACCATACCGAGCTTCTCGCGCAGCTTGCGGCGCTCGGCGGCACGGTTTCGATCGAAGAAAGCCAGTAAGGAGGTGCAGCCATGCTTTCATGCTTTGATTTTATAAGGGAATCCACAACGCTGGCCATGGCGCTGCGCCTGCTGCTTGCGTTCATATGCGGCGCGGTCATCGGAGCCGAGCGAGAGATAAAGCGCCGCCCGGCAGGCTTCCGCACGCACATTCTTATCTGTCTGGGTGCTGCGATAACAACGCTGACCAGCCAGTACCTGCTACTCGGCCTCGGGCTTTACACCGACATCGGCAGGCTCGGCGCGCAGGTCATCGCCGGTATCGGCTTCATCGGCGCTGGCACGATCATCGTCACCGGCCGCCGCCAGGTCAAGGGTCTTACCACCGCTGCCGGACTGTGGGCCTCGGCCATCGTCGGACTTGCCTGCGGCGCAGGCTTCGTCGAGTGCGCGATCTTCGCGACCGCGGTCATACTCTTTGCCGAGATAGTGCTCATAAAGTTCGAGTTTAAGTTCGCCAAAAGCAGCAGGCTATGCACGCTGTACATCGAATATACAAAGCCCGACACCATCCAGACTGTGCTCGAGATGATGAGCGAGCGCTCGCTCAAGGTCTCGAACCTCGAGGTCAGCCGTACCCAGGGCGAGGACGAGGAGCACCGCTACTACGCGCTGCTGTCGGTTCAGACAACGCCGAAGCTCGGCGGCACCGAGCTTGTCCCGGCTATCACCGCCCTCCCCAACGTCTTCGCCGTCGAAGAAATGTAGTTGTAGAGGCGAATTACCGCAGTTACGGATACGCATATTGCCGGTGCCCGGTGTCGAAGTTACCGACGAAACCGGGAAACTGCCGCCATACGTTAGTACGGTGCTGAGTTTTGCGGTTGCCCGGTTCGGGACAATGGAGGAAACCATGCGTGCCGCGCAACCCAGTAGTGCGGTGCTGATTTTTGCATCGCGCTCCATTGGCTCCCCTGTCAAGGGGAGCAGGCAGCTTTGCTGCCGAGGGGTTGAATTAAAGCGCAAATCAAGCCTATTAACTATCAAGAGTTACTACGTAGAGGGTGGTTTCTCCCACCTAATACATATGACTGCGGCTCATTTGTGGTGAATGGAACAGCGGTTGTAGGAAAGGAGCCAAAAAAAGCCTTATAACCGCTGCAAATCAACACAAAAAGGAGCTGAACTTTATGAAATCTCTATTTGAGGAAATGGGCGGCACTTACCGTCAGGAGGGTGATTATCTTATCCCAAACCTTGCGCTGCCGGACGAACCAGAATACCAGATCGGCAAGTACGGGCGTATGCGTCGCAACTATCTGAAAGAACATCGTCCTGTTCTCTACGCAAACCTGCTCACAAGCGGAACGCTGCATCGGCATCTTGCCGAGATCGACCAAGCCTGCAATGAGCGTATGGAAATCATCGTTCCTGCAATGGCGAAGCAGGAAGGCGTGACAGAAACTCTGAAAGCCGCCTACCAAATGGAATGGGTGCGCCGCATGAACAGCATCCGCAATCGTGCGGAGGAAATCGTCCTGACCGAGCTTGTATATGAATGACAAATGCCCGTTATTGGCAGTATGGCCGATAACGGGCATTATCTTTATCCTTTGTGATAGCAGCGATGTCGGAACGACCAAAGACACCATCAGCGCCCATATTTGCAAATACCGCTTTCGCCTTTGCAATCGTCCCTTGGCTTGCGTTCAGCCGGTCAATCGCAACCTCAATCGCAACATTTTCGTCCTCAATCGTAATCCTTTTCCTCGGTGCTGGCTACAAGTCGGTCAAAATCGCTCTGATATTGCCGATCCTGAATGACACGGTATTTCTCAAACTCGCTCTCGGCAAAGGCTTTTGCAATGGCTGCTGTCACTTTTCCTTTATGATGCAGCACTTCTTCCTCGTTAAACTGCAAAAACGCATCCAGCCGTGCGACCCAATCCTTCATATACATGATGTTTCCACGGTGTGCCTGCCGCTCGGCATAATCCAGATACATTGTGACGATTTCGTTCAGGCTTCCCATCTCAGTTTCATCCAGATAGTTCTTTGCTATCACAACATCAGATTTTCGGATTCTGCCGCTCGGTGCATTTTTCCATGTTGTCAGGCCCATATTCGGTTTCGTGCTGTCTGCCCGGTCATAGATGATCTCCGCTGCGGTGTGCTTTGTAATGGCGTAATGCAGTTTGTTTTGTACGGTGGCGAAAAACTCTTTTGTAACAGGACTGTCCACATCATAGTCTGCGCTGCACTGGGAGTATATGTCCGTGATTTTCTGATAAAAGCGCCGTTCACTGGCACGAATGTCACGGATGCGCTCCAGCTGTTCTTCAAAATAATCCTTCCCGAAGAAGTTCTGCGGCTCTTTCAGGCGCTCATCGTCCATGACATAGCCCTTGATGATGTACTCCTTCAGTATCCTGTTCGCCCAGATGCGGAACATGGTGGCCTTTTTGGAGTTCACCCGATAGCCGACCGCAATGATCGCATCCAGATTATAGTACCGTGTGGGATAGTTTTTCCCGTCCGCCGCAGTTGTTTCCAAAACGGAAACAACTGAATCCTCCATCAATTCGCCGGAGGCAAAGATATTCTTCAGGTGCTTTGAGATGGCCGCTTTCTGCACCTCAAACAGCTCAGCCATCTTTGCCTGCGTCAGCCACAGATTCTCTTGATATAACAGAATCTCAACCTTAACGTCGCCGTTATCGGTTTTATAAAACAGAATTTCTCTTGTTTCGTATGGGGTAAGTGCCATGTTCTCATCCATTCTCTTTATCCTCCCGGCTCTTAGCCCGTGTTTTATAGACATTATACTGATTCTTGCACCGGGCGCTGCAAAATGCGGAATTGACCCGGCTGCCGAGGAACACCTTCTGGCAGTGCTTGCACAGCCGCAGGGGTTTTGCATCGTCCACCAGCATAAAGCTGAACATCATCTGGATGCCCAGAAGCAGCGAATGGAAGTCCCAATAGATGGTCGGTTTCTCCAGCAGTTCGATATGATAGGTAGGCGCAATGCCGCCGAAGGCAGCCATGGCCTTGCGGTAGAGATTTCTCGTATCCTCATCAATATTGTCGTAGTCGTTGTAGTACAAAATGGAGGTGGTCAGCGTGAACGCCCAATCCTTGAACTGCTGCGCTACCCAGTCATACGGCTCAGCATACTCCCGCTGAAAGCTCATGTTCTTCGCCATCGGCTCATCCATGAAGGTCATTGTCAGAGCAATCATCTTTCTGTCCCCGGAGACATTCCAGTTGGATTCTACGCCCTTTTTCACTACATCCAATTTGTCAAAGGGATAGAACAGCGCAAGGTAGTCCTCTGTTTCCATGGATTCCTCTTTGATAAAATGATTTTTCGGCAGATAAACCGCTTCATAATCCATAAAGGACGGCGTGGTAGGCAAAGCCGTCATCAGCCCCAACAGACCGTAGTGGGTCACAAAGGACAGCATCGCCTTTTCCACCTCATCCTCCGGACTGTGGTTCATCATCAGCATCCCTACGTTCAGCGCCTCCAACACCATGTCGGAGGATTCCTTCAGCGGGTTATAGATGTCGGGCTTTGCCGTCTTTTCCGGTGTGATATAGCGTTTTCCGTCCTTGCCGGTCTTGATCTCATAGCGGTCATACCGTACCCAATGGGAGCGGGACTGTGCAAACAGGTTGTTCATGACACCGTTCCTCTCAAATCGTAATCTATCTATATATTAACCATATTACCATTGTATCAACCGTCCTTGGCATCGTCAAGGACGGCTTTCTTTTTTCTCGGCTTTGTTTTGTTCTCTCGGCGGATCACGGCATCCTTGCCCATGGTTTGCAGCGATGCTTCATATTTCTCCATGAATTCGCGCTCCCGCAGGGTAAGGCCCTGATCGTTTTCCAGCTTTTCGCTCAGATGCTCATACATCCGCTTTTGCAGCTTTTTCTGAATGGTCATCCGCAGCTTTCGGATATTCCGGTCGGACTGCCCGCGGAGGGTAGCAAGCCGTGTGGTGCTGTATTGCTTGAGGAACAGGTAATACAGCACTTCTTTCTGCTCATCACTGAGGGTGAAAAAGAGCTTGGAGAGAAAACGGCTTGCTGTCAGCTCGTGCAGCTCGTAGGGACAGGAGAAGATGATGTCAAGAAAATTTCCCTGACAGAGTTGGCGAAACCTCGGCAGATTCATCCACAGCGGGGCAATCTTCGGATCAGGCACAGACTGAAACTCCAACGGAACATCCCCGCGCAGGTTTTCGTGGTCACGCTCCCGGCGCTCCCGATTTCTGTCCAGCTTGTTCCACTCGTCTACCACAGTCAGAAAATCGGATTCCGTCCGGGCTGCTTCCTCCAGCCGCCGCAGAGCCTCTGCCCGAATTTCCCGCTTGAGCCGCTTCTCGCTGGTGGGTGCGGCTTCCTCTTCCTCGTCCTCCAGCTCGGCATGATAGTCTCTGGGATGCTCGTCCTGCTCCAGCTCGCTTTCCAGCTCCAGCGTGCGTTCCTCTGCAAGCGCTTCTTCCAGCGTCTCGTCCTCCGGCGCACCGTCAGAGGAATCCTCCCAATCGGCAAAGCCATCCTCGGGCAGCTCTTCTAATTCTTCTTCCTCATCGGAAAAATCATCATCCCACAGCAGTTCATCCTCCCATGATTCCACGACAGCTTCACCTCCCCGAAAAAATATTTTTCTTTTTTTCAAAAACAGTTCCGATTTACACCCCGTATTTCTCCTATTAGTAGAGTAAGTAATCTTAATACAAGTTATGCGGATTACTTTCCGAGCCATCAGCGAAGAAAAGGAGGATATGGAGCATGGAAAACCAACAGAAATACACGGTTGGCTTACAGCCAACGGAACCAAACACATTATATCAAAAACCAACCAATCACGCAAGGAGGATGCCTATGGAGCAGAACGAACGAGAACAGTTTATCATCCGTCGGATCGGCGGCACCACCTACAAGGTCAAAGTCGTATTCAATGAAAGCGGCGGCGAGACCATAGAGGATAAAATTTTGCGGATTGTACGCAACGATATGGTTACAAATGACGGAACCTATGGTATAATGGAGCACCACAAATGAGCCGACAGTCTGAAAGGAGCGCATCATGAGCGTGAAACAGACTGAAAGCAAAATCACCGCTCTTTATGAGCGGCTGTCCCGCGACGATGACAATGCCGGGGATAGCAATTCCATCGTGAATCAGAAAAAATACCTTGAAAGCTATGCCCAGCAGAGGGGCTACACCAACTGCCGCCACTATACCGATGACGGCTGGAGCGGCGGCAATTTCGAGCGCCCGGCATGGAAGCAGCTCATCGCAGATATTGAGGCAGGTAAGGTTGCCCATGTGATCGTCAAGGATATGAGCCGGGCGGGGCGTGACTATCTGCAAACCGGCTTTTACACGGAGGTATTCTTCCGGCAGCACAGTGTCCACTTTGTTGCCATCGCCAACAGCGTGGACAGCGACGACCAGAACAGCAACGAGTTTGCCCCCTTCCTCAACATCATGAACGAATGGTATCTGCGCGACCTGAGCCGCAAGCAGAAAACCGCCATCCGTGTCAAGGGAGAATCCGGCAAGCCCACCACCAACTGCGCCATCTATGGCTATAGGAAAGACCCGGAAAACAAATACCATTGGCTGATCGACGAGGAAGCCGCCGCCGTGGTGCGCCGCATTTTCCGATTGACCATCGAGGGCAAAGGTCACTACGATATTGCCCGTATTCTCTTTGAGGATAAGGTAGAAACACCTGCTGTGTACTTCGGTAAGCAGGGCAAGGGCATCTGGAAAAGCAAGGAGGAATTTTCAAATCCCTATAACTGGAGCGGCTATGTCGTGGGACAGATCCTCTCCAAGCCGGAGTATATGGGGCATACGGTGAATTTCCGCTCTCACAAGCAGTCCTATAAGGATAAAAACGCTGTGATGAATGGTGGGCATGAGCGTCAGTACCTGTATCGGCGGCTCTTTGGTGGTGGAAAACATCTTTTCCATCGGCGGCATGGGGAGCCTGCTCTCTGACGCTGTGTACACGCTGGATTATCCGCTGATGCAGGGAATTCTCTTTGTGACAACATCCATCATGACCATCTCCATTGTTGTGACCGATGTGATCTGCATTCTGATCGATCCCAGAGTCCGGTTGGGAGGTGGTCAGTCATGAGAAAGCGCCGCGTCCCGCTGGTACTTGGTGGAATACTGCTGCTCATTTTTCTGATGGCTGCCGCATTTCCAACTGTTTTTTCAAGTTATGGACAGAAAGAGATGTTTGCCCCATGACTTACGCCATCCTCGGAACATCTCCTTGGCACCAATGCGCTGGGGTATGATATTTTTACGGAGCTGATATACGGCACTCGGCAAACGCTGCTGATTGGCATATCCAGCAGCGTCCTAATGCTGGTTCTGGGAAGCGTAATTGGCACGCTGGCGGCTGGAAAGGGCGTTGTTGGCGGAGCGTTGAATGGTGTTATCAACATTTTCGTGCTTCTGCCAAAGCTGGTGACGATGATCGTGCTTGCCACCTTCCTCGGCAGCTCCAGCCGGAATCTGATCCTGCTGATCGCCGCTTTCAGCTGGGTAGGCACTGCCCGAAGCGTGAGAGCCAAGGTGATTCACCTTAATGCCCAGCCATTTATCGAAAACTGCGTCATACAGGGATACAGCCATGGACATATTATTCTGCACCACACTATTCCCAACCTGTATGACGTCCTGCTCTCCCGATTTCTTTTAGGCGTTAATAGCTGCATCATGATGGAATCAACGCTGAGCTTTCTCGGTTTTGGTGATCTTTATTATCCCACTTGGGGCACCATGATTAACTTTGCCTATAAACGGGGTGCCTTTCTTCGGCAGGCATATGAGTATTTGCTGTCGCCGGGTGTGTGCATCATGCTGCTATCGTTGTCGTTTTATCTGATCAGCCTGTATTTTGAGCACAGGCAAGCCACGATTCAGGATATATAGGAGGTCACATTATGCAAACAGAGTTGAAATGCCTGTGGGATAAATGCGTGACTTTTCACGGTCACGGCTGCGGCGGTCTTGCGGTCGGCTTCCGCGCCGTCCTGTATGCGTGGGAACTGTTCGGGAGCGACCGGACATCCGAGGACGAGGAGATCGTGTGTATTGCCGAGACCGACGCCTGCGGCGTGGATGCCATTCAGGTGCTGCTGTCCTGTACCGTCGGAAAGGGCAATCTGCTTTTCAATCTACAGGGAAAGAATGCTTTCTCCTTTTATCGGCGTTCGGACGGAAAGTCTTTCCGGCTTGTCTTGCGCCCAACACCGGACAAGACCAAGGAGGAGCGGCTGGCGTGGCTCATGGATGGGGATTTCCACGAGATGTTTGACGTGAAGAATGCCCCGGCACCGATACCGGAGGCGGCCCGGATCTTCAAGACCGTTACCTGCTCCGTGTGCGGAGAACGATTTGCCGAGAACTTTGCCCACCTTCAAAACGGGGAAATCGTCTGCTCTACCTGCTATCGTCCGTATACAAGGGGGTTGTGATGGAATACACGTTTGATGCCCTACACGCCGGAATAGAAAGTCAGATTCTCAATCTTCCCGCCGGTATTCCCGATTCCGAGGCGGTCACACAGGCAAAGGCTCTGCCGGACTCCATAGAAAAATTTCTGGCTTTGGGGAAGGCTTTTTCCCGGCAGCTTCGTTACCGGGAGGCCATTGATGCCTATACGGAGGGCCTAAAATTGGAGCCAGAAAATCTGCCCTTGCTCCGACTACGGGCGGGACGGTATCTGACGACACTGCAAAGTAATCCCGCCATCGCTGATTTTGAAAAAAGTATGTCCTTGGGAGCGGAAAGACTGGACTGCCTCTATCGGATCGGTTTGGCATATTACTATGTCGGGCGGTATGCACAGGCGATGGAGACTTTTGAGAATTGTATGCCCCTCTGCGATGAGGAAATGGGCATTGCAGTTCTTTACTGGCACACGCTGAGTGCAGTCCATGCAGAGAAAGCGTCGACACTTCTGAACAACTACCGCCCGGATATGGCGGTGGGGCATCATACTGCTTATGAAAAGGCCATACAGGTCTGGAGCGGTATAACGCCACTTTCGGCCATGCTGCAAATGCTGGAAAGTGAAGAAGATGACCTGGAATATGGTATTACATTGTACGGTCTGCTTTTGCATCCTGACTGCGCCGAAAAAGACTGCCTTTCCCAAGCACTTCTCCGCCGGGACGGTTTTTGGCCCAGCTTCGCCTATCTCGCTGCGTGGAACGACAGGTCAAGAGTCTTATAATCTATGGACGCATCCTGTGCTATGCAAATGTATAGCACAGGATGCGTTCAATAATTTATGGTGAATCCACCCTTGACAAATCTCGTCTCAGCTATTAACTCTACGCTGCGGCTTTCGGCCGCCTGTAGGGAACGGGCTTGCCTGTTCCGTTGTGATGGGTTTGTCGGCACTGAAACAGAATCGTAGGGAACGGATTCATCCGTTCCGCACTAAAATCTATAATCGTAGGGGAGAGCATTGCTCGCCCCTACGGCTGCGTTGCCTTATGTATGGCGAGGCAGCCATGGTTTTACCGGCACCCTCGATACCGGGTTCACGCAATATGCGTATCGGTAGCTGCGTCAAATCGCTACTAAAAAAACTGCATCGTACTGTTGTAGTACGATGCAGTTATTGTTTTTGCTGAGGTTTTAAATCGGGCGGCGCGGAATTTATTACAGCACCTGCGTTACGCGAAACGCTACGGTCTAGTCAGCACCCTCGTGCCGGGTTCACGCAATATGCGTATCCGTAGCTGCGCCATTTCGTCACTAAAAAAACGCGAAACGTCATGGTTTTCACCATTGTCCCGAACCGGGCTACCAGAGATAAATGTATCCGTGACTGCGTCAATTCGCCACTAAAATTACTCCTTGACGGTCTCCTCGTCGGATGCTTCGGGAGCAGGCTGCTCTGCCTCAATGACGGTTTCGTCTGCTGCCTGAGCGGAGGCTGCGGCTGCTTTTTCGGCAGCGGCTGCGGCTATGGCCGCCTCTGCTGCTGCGTAAGCTGCGGCGTATGCTTCCGGAGTGTAGCCGACGTCTTCGTCGTTATCCTCGGCCGCTGCGGCCGCGAGAGCTGCTTCCTTATCCTTGGCTGCCTTGCTTGCGATGAACGCGAAGATCACGCCGAGGATCGCGGCTCCTGCCAGGACGCAGATAGCGGTCAGATGGAGCGAGCCGGTGTATTCCTGAACGGGAACAAAGTCGAGCTTTGCCGCGGTCTCGCTGACATAGTTGCCTGCCGAGTCAACACGGATGGTGTAAACATAATCGTGGAACTTGGTGACAAGGCCGGTGACGAGGACTGCAACTGCCATGATGGCTGCGATCAGGCTCAGGGTCTTGCCGGTGCGCTTGCTGCCGTTGACTGCCGCAACGATGCCGAAGATTCCGGCGATGATGCCGAGGACGGCTGCAACTGCCAGAGCAACATACATACCGATACGGACATAAACCTCGCTCTTGATGTCGGCTTCCTGATCCTGCAGATACTGCTCTGCCTTGTCGCAGAGAGTCTCGCACTTGTCAAGGTCGAGCATCGGGTAGCCGTTCTTCTCAACGACTGCGCCGTTCTCGTCAACTTTATACATGTTGGAGATGACGTACTCGCCGAACTCCTCGTAAGCTTCTTCGTTTACATGTGCGCGGCCGTCTTCCTTGACAATGAGGTTGTCGGGGATCTCAAGGCCGAACTCGATGGCCAGGTATTCGGGCAGGGACTTTACGGTCTGCTCGCCGCCGTAGAAGCTGAAGCAGGGCTGCATGCCTTCAAAAAGTGCTCTTGCGCCGTCTGCCAGGGTGAGCTCACCCTGCTCGAAAACGGAAAGCTGAGCCTTGCCGTCGGCAAGCTGACCCTTCGCCACAGCAAGCTTGTTTGCGCCTGCTGCGAGGTCCTGGCGGCCTGCCGCGAGCTTTGCCTCGCCTGCCGCGAGCTGCTTCTCGGCCTCTGCAAGCTGCTTCTTGCCGGCTTCGAGCTCTGCAAGACCGTCTTCATACTGCTTGAGCTGAGCCTTGCCGTCGGCTACCATCTGGTTGACGTATGCCGGAAAGTCTGTTACATCTGCGGGAATGTTCAGACCCATCTTGGACGCGATGGGACGGACAACGGAAACAAACCACGCCTGCGCGCTGTCAAAGCCGGGCAGCTTTGCGATGGTGCCGTCGCGGAACTGGACGTACTGGTTGAGATAAGGCAGCAGCGGCTCGATCTTCGCGAGCTTTTCCTTGCCTTCGTTATAAGCCTGGGTGTTGGCGTCGATCTGTGCCTGGCCCTCTGCGAGCTTTTTCTTGCCTGCTTCATAGGCTGCATAGCCCTCTGCAAGAGTTTTCTCGCCTGCTGCGAGGGTAGCCTGGCCTGCGGCATAGTCGCTCAGACCCTTTGAGTACTGGCTGAGACCGTCGGTGTAGGTTCCGACACCGGTCAGGTAGGTCTCTTCGTTCTCTTTGAGTTGGGCAATGCCTGCCCGCGCCGTTTCAAGATTCTCTCTTGCGTAGGCAGCGTCAGCATTCTTATAGTCGTTGATATTCAGCACGTCACGAACGCCGGCGACGCAGGCGAACAGGCCGAATATGCACGCGAGGATAAGGATGATGCTGAAGACCATAAGTAATACTCGTTTCATTTTATTCCTCCCTAATTATGTATAAAATATTACTTAATGACTTAAATAAAAAATTAAAAGCCAATACAAATCTCCCAATTTTGTTTGACTTTTGTCAGTGTAACACACAATGTCAAAATAGTAAAGAAGAAATGACAGAGCTTTATGAAAAATTTTTAACTTTCTTCTTAGTAAATTTGCCTAAAAAAAGCGGCCTGACCAAATGATATTTAAAAAATTTGGCCAAACCGCCTGATATATTGCATTCTCCTGTTTACATATTATACACAACTTGCCCGTTAAATTGTGAACAATATGTGAATAGCGCATTAATTATTTCAATTTTTTAATTTCGATTTGACGCAGTCACGGATACGGTTATCTCTGGCAGCCTCAATTCGCCACTAAAAGAACGGCGAGGAAGGCGAAGCTGACGGCGGAGAACAGGGCGAGGAAGCGGCCGGAGTTCCCGGGCGCATGGCGGGTGTATTCGCGGAAGGTGATGAGGCTTGCAAGGGACGCGACGAGCGTACCCGCTCCGCCGATGTTCACGCCGACGAGCAGGCCTCGATAGTCGTCGGTGAAGCGGCTGAGGAGTATCGCCGCCGGAACATTGCTTATCACCTGGCTGGTCAGCGCGGATACGAGCATCGCTCCGTGCGAAAGCAGCCGTGCAAACAGCGCGTGGACAGCCTCCATGCGCGAAAGATTGCCGGAAAAGGTGAAGAACGCGGCAAAGGTCGCCAGCAGCCCCCAGTCCACCGTTTTGAGCGCATGGCGATCGAGCGCGAGCAGCGCCGCCGCAATGACGACAAGCCCCACGGCATATGGCACGGCGCGCAGAACCATCGCGACGGCGAGGGCAAACAGCAGCCCATAGACCGCGGCGCGGCGTCCGTTTACGCTGACGGCGGCATCCGGCACGCTAAGCCGCGTGCGCGGAAACGCAAAGCAGCAGAGCAGTATCAGCACCGTTGACATCACAAAGGGCGGCAGCATGATCGACAAAAACTCGCTCGTCGGGATGTTGTAATAGCTGAAAAGATAGAGATTCTGCGGATTTCCGAAGGGCGTGAGCATACCGCAGAGGTTCGCCGCGCAGTTTTGCAGAACAAACAGCAGCGGAATGTGCTTATCCTGCCCTGTCGAGTGCATGACAAACCAGCTCAGCGGCAGGAAGGTGAGCAGCGCCGTGTCGTTGGTAAGCAGCATTGAACCGAGCATGGTGATTATTATAAGCATCGCCGCAACGCTGCGAACCGAGCCGAAGGTGCGCACGAGCCGCTGCGACAGCGCAGCGAAAATATTGAGGTCACGCAGGGCGGCGACGACGGCCAGCACGCTGAACAGGCACGCGAGCGTTTTCAGATCGTAGTACCCCAGATACTGCGCATCCGGCGGCACGAAAAACGCCGTGACCGCGGCAAGCAGCAGCGAGATCAGCAGCATCGCGTTCGCCCTGCACCATGAATCTGCCTGCATTTTACCCCCTGTGCGCCCTTATCGAGTCGCGCATGCGCTCAAGCCCGGTCTTTATGATCGAGCGCGGCATGGCGAGATTCAGGCGAATATAGCCCTCGGCGTTTCCGACGAACAGTGAGTTTCCGCCCTCGAGCAGAACTCCGGCCCTGTTCGCGAAAAAGTCCGGCAGATCGGCAACGTCGGGCAGGCAGCGCGAGAGATCGACCCACGCAAGATACGTCGCCTCGGGGATGTACATGACAGCCTCGGGCAGCTCGCGCGCGAGGAAATCCTTGACGAAGGCAAAGTTCTCGTCAAGATACGCCTTCAGCTCGGTGTGCCATGCTCCGCCGCGCTCGTATGCGGCCTTGGCCGCAGTCAGTGACATGGGGTTTACCATGCCGAAGAGCTTGTCGCGCTCGATAAAGCGCTCGCGCAGGCTCGCGTCGCGGATGATGATGTTTGAAAACGCAAGGCCGGCAAGGTTAAAGGTCTTTGTCGGCGCCATGCAGGTTATGAGCTTGGGATAGTCGGGCATGACCTTGGCCATGGGTATGTGGCGGCGGCCGCTGCGGATAAGGTCGCAGTGGATCTCGTCGGAGACGATCCAGAGGTTATACTTTGCCATGATCTCGCCTGCGCGGCGCAGCTCGTCCTCGGTCCACATGCGGCCGGTGGGATTGTGCGGATTGCACCAGAACACGAGCTTGCAGCGCGGATCGGCGCACTTGCGCTCGAAATCGTCAAAATCAACCTCGAATGTGCCGTCGGCAAGCTTTCTAAGCGGTGAGGTGATGACGTTCACGCCGGCATACTCGGCCGCGTGGAGGAAATAGCCGTAGGCCGGGGTGTTTATGAGCACGGCCTCGTCCTTGGTGCACAGGGTCTCGGTCAGCTGATACAGCGCCGGGATTATGCCGGGGGAAACGCACAGCTCCTCCTTTTTGCAGCTCCAGCCGTAGTGATCAACGCACCAGGCGCTGAATGCGTTGTAGTATTCGTCGTCATAAACGCCGGTGTAGCCGAAGATGCGGCGGTCAACGCGCTCCCTGAGCGCATCGAGGATCTCGGGCGCAACGCCGAACTCCATGTCCGCTACCCACATGCGCACAAATTCCTCGTCCTTGTACGGAAAGACCTTCTCCGGGCCTGCGTGGAATATATAGCCGCGGAAGCCGTCCGTGTTCAGGGCGTTTGTGCCGCGTCTGTCGATTATCTCGTCGAAATTATACATAAAAGCCGTCTCCTTTTGTCGGATATATCGGATACATTATAGACGCGTATCGGCTGCGGCGCAAGCAGATGTTGAAGCGCGGCGGAAAATGTGGTATACTCGGCTGTACAATCGACAAGGAGGCAGCATCATGCCGGAAAAGATAAAGGAAAACAAAAGCAAAATAGTGTTCATCATCGGCGCGGTGTGCCTTGCGGCAGGCGCTGTGCTTTTAATACTCTGGCTTATCGGCATTTCGGCGATAAAGGCCGTGTGCAGCCCGATCCAGTGCATCCTCGCCGTTGTCATAGGCGCGCTCGTGCTCTGGCTCGGCAGGCTTATGCTCAAAAGCGAAAACGCCGCGCAAAACTGAACAGGGCGAAAAACGCCCCGGCTTCAGATGAAGCCGGGGTATTGTTTTTGCGTCACTCAAGCGCTTGCCGCGCGTTGTATGCGATGAAATTGTCTATAAGCTCAAGGTCGATGCCGTAGAATTTTTCGCGCTTGACGGTTTTGGTTATCAATAGCCCGGAGTTTTTCACAACGGCAAGCTTTTTGCGCACGGTCTCGCCGCTCCTGTTCAAGTGTGCGCACAGCTCGCCCATTGAAACGCCGTTTTCGGAAAACAGCCGCGCCTGAATAAGCACGCTGTAAAGCTCGTATATGATCTCGCTGTCGGCATCGGGCAGCGACCCGATATTCAGCGAATAATGCGTCAAAAGCGCCGAACGCTTTTCGAGCGCGTCACGCAGCGCGGACATCGACTTTTCTATGACCGATATGAACATCTCGACAAACGGCGTAAGATCGCCCTTGTTCTGCGGCCGGTTGCAGACCTTAAACGCATTGTTGTAGTCGCCGAGATTTTCTTTTATCGTGTATGACAGGCGATAGCCCGACACCGGCTCAAGCTCCTTGGCCATCATGCAGCTGCTGATAAAGCGGTTGAGCCTGCCGTTTCCGTCGTAAAACGGGTGGATATAGCCCAGCAGATAGTGAAACACTGCCGTGCGCAGCAGAAGCTCCTCGCTCTCGTCGTTTAAGTATTCCAGCGCAGACTCCATCGCCGAGATGATCTTGCGCTCGGGGTACAGGCCGCGGTGTATCTCCTTTTGCGTGCCGGAGCATACGCTGACCGAGTCCTTCCTGAAAAGCACGCCGTCGGGCGCGTTTTTCGGATCCTCTTCCGTGACCTCCGGCAGAACCAGCTCATCGTATATCTTCCGGATATCCTCGCAGGTTTCAAGCCGTATGCCCTCTCCGCGCTGGAGCATGATGTATTTCTGCGTAAGGCCGGTGAAGCGCTTTTTCGCCTCGCCCCTGCCCATGCCCTCGAGCACTTCGTACATCTCGCGCCGAGTGCTGCTGACTCCCTCGATGCTGTTCGTCAGAACAAGCTCGTCGATAAGGCAGCGCCTTGTAAACTGCTCGATGGCCTTTCCCGGAAGCTGTGCGCACAGTCGCGAGACAGTCTTATCCATGCGCTGGATGCCGAGCATTTTCTTCTGGATATCCGGCGTGACTATGAAAAAAGCCTTGTTGCCGCCTATGTCAAAGTGCAGCCTGTGCGTATAGTCGCCGTTATAGCGCTCAAGATATATCTTTTCATAGTCATTTGGGGAAGAATAATATATTTTTTCAAGCGTTTTGTATTCCATAAGCAAAACTTATCCTCAAAATTCGACAAATTACTGCATTTTTCGAGCCGTAACCCCAAATTTCCGCCTCGAATTTGGAATTACATTTTAAATAATAGCCTATTGGCGCCCAAAAAGCAAGCGAATTTGGCGCTTAAACGCAAAATGCCGGTGGGAATACCCCACCGGCGTTTCGGTTTATTTGCTTACTATTTTATAATACGTGTTCGAGGTTTTCTTATACACAAGCGCGTACAGCACGGCGAAAACGAGGAAGCTTATCACCGTCGTCCAGATGAGGAAGCTCGTGTTGTAGAACGAGAACATGTACAGTATCTTGCGGATAAACGGGAAGGCAAACGCCAGGTGCAGTCCGGCGAACAGCAGTGGAAGGAAGAACACCGTAAGAAGCTGCGAGTTTATGCTGCGGCGGATCTCGGGCTTTGTCATACCGACCTTCTGCATGATCTCGAACCTCTGCGCATCCTCATAGCCCTCGGAAAGCTGCTTGTAGTAGATGATGAGCACCGCCGCACAGCTGAACACGAGGCTGAGTGTAACTCCGAGGAAGAACAGGCCGCCATAGACTGCGGCAAAGTCGGCGTACTCGGCAGCCCGCGATTCGTAGGACAGGTACTGCCAGCCACTGCTGCCGTCCTTGTCGGAAAATTCGCCGTTTTCCGAGGCCGCGGCAATCATATTGCAGACCTTGTCCTGATCCTCAAGCTCATCCGAGCAGTCAAAGTCGCAGATCAATTTTAAGCGGGCAACGTATTCTCCCGCGCCGTCAACAAGCCGCTCGACGGTATTGTCAAAATCGGAAACGACAAGCGTTATCGTGGGGCTTATTTCAGCGCCGCTGCCGTCGGCAAGAGGCATGGCGTCAAGAGTCTTCTTCACGGTGAAGGTTTCGACGCTCCCAAGGGATATGGTTTTGAGACCGTAATCCGTCCGCAGTGCGTGCAGGAGAACCTCGTTCTCGGCAAGCGTTTCGCTTTTTCCGCTTATCCTGTTGTAGTCGGACAGCGAAACTATGCGCAGGTTTGTGATCTTGCCGTAATCGATTATGTCGCTGCTGCCGGAAAAGCGCTCGGAAATGTCGAAAACGCCGTTTTCAAAGACTCCGGACATGCTGAGCTGCCGGAAATCGAGGATGTTTTTCCGCTCTGTATCTCCGAGAGCGGCGACGAGCTTATCGCGCAGAGCATCAGCCTTTTCCTCTGTCAGGGATGTGCTTGCGTCATAACCGAAGGTGACGTTGATATCACGCGGATAGCGTGCGTTGACGGAGTCGACCATGCCGAAGTACAGGCAGCAGGTGGAGGATATCGTGACCAGCACCATCGTTGCGAGGATGCAGATCGACGCAAGCCCCGCGCCGTTGCGCTTCATGCGGTAGGTCATCGAGGAAACGGAGACGAAGTGCCGGGGCGTGTAGTAATAGCGCTTGTTTTTCTGAAGAATTTTGCACAGCAGGACGCTGCCCGATATGAAAACGAGATAAGTGCCGACGATGACCATGATGACGGCGATGAAGAAAATTTTGAGCGCCTGCAGGGGCTCCTTTATGCTGACGGCAAGGATGTAGGCCGCGGAGAGCAGGACAATGCCTGCTATGCCAAGCACGGGATTTGCCTTGACGGGCTTTTCGCCGTAGCTTTCGCTGTGCACGAGCTCGACCGCCGTGCTGCGGTGCAGCTTGATGAGGCTGCTGATGTAGATCAGCGCGAAAATGCCGCCGAAGTACAGGAGCATGTATTTGATGGCGGGAAGCGATATGTGCAGCGAATAATCCGCCGTGCCGCCGAGCATGTGCAGAAATATCATTTCCGCGAGCTTTGAAAGCAGCGCTCCGATAAATATGCCGCCGATAAGCGACAGCAGCGCAGTCAGCAGTGTCTCCCACGCGAGGATGCGCGAGATGTTGTGCTTGTTCATGCCCAAGATGCTGTAAAGGCCGAACTCCTTGTATCTGCGGCGCACGAGGAAGCTGTTGCAGTAAAACAGGAACAGCAGCGCGAACGCGACGATGACGAATACGCCGAACGACAGCGTCGACTGTGCCGCCGTACCTCCGCGCATACCGTCCAAAAGGTCGCCCGACGCGAGATAGAACATGATGTAGAACACGGCCGCCGTTCCGGCCGAGGCGAGGATATACGGGACGAACAGGCGGCGGTTATTTTTCATGCCGCTCCACGCCAGTCGGGGATAGAAACCGAGCTTCATTTCACTTCACCGCCCGATGCAAGAATGGTCAGCGTGTCGGAGATCTTCTGGTAAAGCTGCTGGTCGCTGCTTTCGCCGCGGTAGATCTGGTGGAACACCTCGCCGTCTTTTATGAACAATATGCGCTGCGCGCGCGAGGCGGCCTTCACGGAGTGCGTGACCATGAGGATGGTCTGACCCTTTTTGTTTATCTGCTCAAACAGGCCGAGCAGCTCGTCGGTGCTCTTTGAGTCGAGCGCGCCCGTCGGCTCGTCGGCAAGGATGATGCGCGGATTTGTTATGAGCGCCCTCGCGACCGCCGCGCGCTGCTTCTGGCCGCCGGAGACCTCGTAGGGATATTTCTTCAGCAGCGGAGTCAGGCCCAGATCCTTCGCTATCGGCAGCAGGCGCGAGGTCATCTCGTCGTAGCTCTTCCCGGCCAGCACCAGCGGCAGCAGGATGTTGTCCTGTATCGTGAACGTGTCCAGCAGGTTAAACTCCTGAAACACAAAGCCGAGATTGTCGCGCCGGAAGGTCGCAACGTCGCTCTCCTTTATCTTGCCAAGCTCCTTGCCGTCGAGCACGACCGTGCCGCCGGTCGGCTTGTCCAGCGCCGCAAGAAGATTCAAAAGCGTCGTTTTGCCCGAGCCGGACTCGCCCATTATGGCGACGTACTCGCCCTCATCGACGCTGAAGTTTACGTTTTTAAGCGCCTCCACCTGGTTTCCACCAAAGCGCGTGCTGTATACTTTTCTGAGATTTTCAACAGTTAAAATGCTCATGTTTTTTACCTCCATCGGATTTACACGCTTATTCTACCGCGCTTTTTGCCCGGAAACCATCGATTTTGCTTACATTTCACCCTCCGCTCCTTACATTCCCGTCACATTTTTAGAGGCGCTTTGACGCACCCACGGATACGCATATCTCTGGTAGCCCGGTTCGGGACATTGGAATAAACCATGACGTTTCGACACCGGGTTCACGCAATAAACGTATCGGCACAATGTGAATGCGCCTCTGAAATAATGTAGCGCCTACGGCGCGGATTTATTTACACCTCATCTGCCGCAAGCGGCATCTTCCCCTCAAGCTCCGCAAGGGGAAGACAATTGGGTGCGGTGCAAAACGCAGCAGCGCACTTGTGTTACGCGAGGCAACCATGGTTTCCACCAATGTCCCGAACCGGGCTACCAGAGATATGCGTATCCGTAGGTGCGCCAAATCGCCACTAAAAAAATTTGCGTTGGGGTGGGATATCGGGTATAATTATACATTACACCTGCTGCTCGGCGAATTGACACACCGAGCGCAGAGTGCAGCTCTCGCAGTCGGGCTTGCGCGCGGTGCAGACGGCGCGGCCGTGCAGCACGATGCGGTGGCAGAAGTCGGAGCTTTTCTCCGGCGGCAGGCACCTGCGCAGCTCGGCCTCGATCTTCACGGGATCCTTGAGGTCATCGACCAGCCCCAGACGGTTTGAAATGCGGATGCAATGCGTGTCCACAACAGTCGAGCCTGGAACGTGGTAAACGTCGCCGAGGATGAGATTTGCCGTTTTGCGCCCGACTCCGGGCAGCTTGAGCAGATCGTCCATATTATCCGGCACCCGGCCGCCGAAATCGCGCAGGATCATCTGCGCCGCGCCGACGATGTCGCGAGCCTTGGCGCGGTAAAAACCGCAGGAGTGAACATACTCCTCGACCTCCGCAACGTTAGCCTCGGCAAAGCTTTGCAGCGTAGAAAAGCGCGCAAACAGTGCCGGCGTAATCTCGTTTACGCGCGCATCGGTGCACTGCGCGGCAAGCCGCACGGAAAACAGCAGCTCATAATCCTTTTTATAATCAAGCGTACATTCGGCCAAGGGATAGGCCTCCTCCAATCGGCGGACTATCTCCAGAACCTGAGCTTTTGTGCGCATACATATCACCTCGCACCTATTTTACCACAACCCTGTCCGCGGCGCTATCGCATTTGCGGTGCGGACGGTTTTTTCGGAGGTACAGCACATGTACAAACCCCTTGCAGACGAAATACGCCCCCACAGCCTTGACGATGTTGTCGGCCAAAAACACATTCTCGGCCAGCGCGGCCTGCTGCGCCGCATCGTTGAAAGCGGCAGCATCCCGAACATGATTTTCTACGGTCCCTCGGGCACGGGCAAGACTACCGTTGCGCGCATCATCGCGGAAAAAACCAACCGCACCCTGCGCAAATTGAACGCAACGACCGCCGGACTTGCCGACATAAAAGAGATCATCGCCGAGCTTGACACACTGCTGACTCCCGGCGGCGTGCTGCTGTATCTCGACGAGATCCAGTATTTCAATAAAAAGCAGCAGCAGTCGCTGCTGGAATTTATCGAGGACGGGCGCATCACGCTCATCGCCTCGACGACGGAAAACCCCTATTTCTGCGTGTTCGGCGCTATCCTCAGCCGCTCGACGGTGTTCGAGTTCAAGCCCGTCACGCCCAAGGAGGCCGAGCCTGCCGTACTGCGCGCGTTCAACATTCTCGCCGAGCGCGAGGGCAAAACGCCGGAGCTTGAGCCGGGCGTCGTGCAGCGGATAAGCCAATCCTGCGGCGGCGACGTGCGCAAGGCGCTCAACGCGGTCGAGCTGCTGTTTTCGGCAGCCCGAACGGACGGCGATAAGCTTGTCATAAGCCTCGACGATGCGAAAACCGTCACCCAGCGCAGCGCAATGCGATATGACCGCGACGGCGACGAGCACTATGACGCGCTGTCGGCACTGATGAAGTCGCTGCGCGGCTCGGACGCGGACGCGGCACTGCACTATCTTGCGCGTCTGCTCGAAGCCGGAGACCTCGTCGGCGCGTGCCGTCGGATCCTGTGCTCGGCGAGCGAGGATATCGGCCTTGCGTATCCGCAGGCGGTGCCGATAGTCAAGGCCTGCGTGGACTCGGCGCTTCAGCTCGGCCTGCCGGAGGCGCGCCTGCCGCTGGCCGAGGCGGTCATCTTCCTCGCCACCGCGCCGAAATCCAACAGCGGCCTTATGGCGATCGACGCTGCCATCGCCGATGTCCGCGCCGGCAAAAGCGGTCCGCCGCCGCGCGAGCTGCAAAATGTCCACGCCGACGGCACGGGCTTTGAGCGCGAGCAGGGCTATAAATATCCGCACAGCTACCCCAACCACTGGGTGCGGCAGCAGTATCTGCCCGATGCGCTCAAGGGCACGCACTACTACGATTTCGGTGACAACAAGATCGAGCAGGCCGCAAAAAAATACTGGGACGAGATCAAAAAGTGAGGTTTTGACCATGCCAATGGATATCCACGTCGGCGACGTGCTGACAATGAAAAAAGCGCACCCCTGCGGTGAGAAGCGCTGGCAGGTGCTGCGCGTCGGCGCAGACTTCAAGCTCCGTTGCCTCGGCTGCGGCCACGAGGTCATGGGTCCGCGCAGTAAATTTGAAAAAAACATCCGCTCTGTTTGTTCAGAGGCGGATGTTTAGAGGCGATTTGGCGCAGTCACGGATACGGTTATCTCTGGTATCCCGGTGTCTAAGTTACCGACAAAATCATAAAACTGCCGCCATACATAAGTGCGGTGCTGATTTTTGTGGCTCTCCCCTGTAGGGAACAGGCTTGCCTGTTCCGTTTGCCACGGTTTTGCCGGCAATTTCCGGTCGGGATACCTCAATAGATTTATCGGCATCAGCGTAAATGCGCTATTAAAAAAGTGCGGCACGAGCCGCACACAATAATTATTCACTATTAATTATTCATCATTCATTATTCATTATTCGTAGGGGCGAGCATTGCTCGCCCCTACGGGTGGTAGCCTTACGTATGGCAAGGCAATCACAGTTTTCTTCGCGACCTCGAACCGGGCAAGCGCAATATGCGCATCCTCAGCCGCATCAAACCGACTTGAAATACTTTGTTTTAAGCAGCGCTGCGTAGAGTGCCGCACCGGCGACGACGCCGAAGGCGCCCTGGATGCAGTTCATGGGAACTCCGCCGACTGCGGCCGCACCGTAGCCGAGGATAAACGCCTCGTACGCGAGGTAGCCGAGCACCATAAACACCTCGCCCACGACACCGGCGATGATCGCGCGCACGGGCACGGATTTTATGAACTTGCAATTGAGCAGAAGTCCTGCCAGCAGCGCCACGATGAATTTGATCGCGGCCGTGCCGGGAACGTACAGGCCATACCCTGCTATGAGGTCGGCAAGACCCGAGCCGAGTCCGGCCGCCGCCGCGCCCCACCACGGGCCGAGCAGAAACGCCGAAAGCAGCACGACCGCATCGCCTGCGTGGATGTAGCCGCCGATCGGCGTCGGGATGCGGATAACCATCGTCGCCGCGCAGCTGAGCGCAGCAAACAGCGCCGCGAACACTAATTTCTTGATCGTATTGTCTTTCATTGTCCTTCTCCTTTTTTAGAGGCGCTTTTATGCACCTACGAATACATTTTTGCCTCAGCTCGGTATCGAATTTGCTGAGAAATCCGGGGCTGCTTTCCTTTTTAGAGGCGCTTTGACGCAGTCACGGATACACATATTGCGATAGCCCGGTGTCGAATTTGCTGAGAAATCCGGGGCTGCATTCCTCTTTGGAGGCGCATTTAACGCACCTGCAAACACATTTGACACAACCTATAATTTTGTGCTGATTTCGCACAATTTTGCATTGCGCGATGCAGCCGCGGTTTCGTCGGTAATTCTCAAAACCGGGCGGCAAGACCCCTTGTCGCTTTTAAGCTACGCAAAACGCTATGGTCTATACCGTTGTTTCCGGTCGTGCAACCGCAATATGCGTATCGGCAGGAGCGCAAATGCGACTCAAAATCCCACCAACCTCGTCGGTTGTACGCGATAATCGCACTATAATACAGAATGTGCCGCTTGTCAAGACCTAATATTGAATATTAGATAATCTTGTACCAATTTTTTATTTCGCATCGGCGCTGCTGAGTTTTGCACGGCACCCCGTAAGGAACGGATTTATCCGTTCCGCATGTAACGGTCTTGCCGGCACCCACCGGTCGGGATACCGCGAAAAACGTATCGGGGCAATTTAAATTCTCCACTAAAAAAAGGGCGGCCAATGGCCGCCCCTACGATTATAGATTTCAGTTCCGACTAAATCGGTAATGCGGAACAGGCGAGCCTGTTCCCTACGAGCGACTGATGTCGCAGCGGAGAGGTAATAGCTGATAGTAAATAGGTGTGGTGTGCGCTTTAATTCAACCCCTCGGCAGCAAAGCTGTTCGCTCCCCTTGACAGGTGAGCCATTGGGGTGCGGTGCAAAAATTAAACACCGCACTAATGTGTGGCGGCAGTTTCCCGGTTTCGTCGGTAACTTCGGCACCGGGCTACCAGAGATATATGTATCCGCAGCCGCCTCAATTCGCCAACGAAAAATAGGTGCCGCCGAGGGCGAGGAGCTCTTCGTGCGCTCCCTGCTCGGTGATGCGGCCGTGCTCGATGACAGCGATGCTGTCGGCATTGCGGATGGTTGACAGGCGGTGGGCAATGACGATGCTCGTGCGTCCGACGCAAAGCCTGTCGAGCGAGGCCTGAATGCGGCGCTCGGTGACGGTGTCCAGCGCGCTGGTTGCTTCATCGAGGATAAGCACGGGCGGATTTTTCAAAAACACGCGTGCAATGGATATGCGCTGCTTCTGGCCGCCGGAGAGCATCACGCCGCGCTCGCCGATGTAGCTGTCGTAGCCGTCGGGCATCTGCATGATCTCGTCGTGCAGCTCGGCAAGGCGCGCGGCCTCGACGATCTCCTCGTCGGTCGCATCCGGGCGGCCGTAGCGGATGTTCTCGCGCACGGTGCCTGCGAACATGTAAACATCCTGCTGGATGATGCCGATATTGCGCCGCAGCGAGGCCTGAGTTATGCCGCGAACGTCCTTTCCGTCAACGGTGACGCTGCCGTCGGACACGTCGTAAAACCGCATGATCAGCTGGCTGATCGTGGTCTTGCCGCCGCCGGACGGGCCGATGAGCGCAAGCGTTTTGCCTGCCTCGGCACGGAGCGAAACGTGGTGCAGAACTTCGGCGCTGTCGTAGGTGAAGCTTACGTCGTTGAGCGCGATATCGCCGCGGACGCGGCCGATATCGACTGCGTCCGGGGCATCGACGATCTCGGGCTCGGTGCGCATGATCTCAAGGAAGCGCTCGAAGCCGGCGGTGCCCTGCATGTAGATCTCGGCAAACTGCGTGAGCCTGCGCACTGGATTGATGAATGTCGAAACGTACAACGTGAAGGTTATGAGGTCTATGTAGCTGAAGCGGTCGTTCATGATAAGCACTCCGCCGACTGCGATGACCACGACGGGCATGATGCCGGTCGTGAACTCCATGCCGCTCATGAACGCGCCCATGGTTTTGTAGTATTCCTTTTTCGCACCGCGGTACATGTCGTTTGCCGCGTCGAATTTCTGCTTTTCAAGCTCCTCGTTGGCAAATGCCTTTGCCGTGCGCACGCCGGAAACGCCGTTTTCAAGCGCGGAGTAGATGACGCCCATCTTGCGCTTGACCTCCATGTTCGCGTCCTTCATCTTCACGCGGCACTTGAGCGTGAACCACAGGCACAGCGGCAGCAGCACCGCAAGCACAAGCGTCAGCTGCCAGTTTATCGTGAACATGATGATCATCGAACCGACAATTGTCAGCGCGCAGATGATTATATTCTCCGGGCCGTGGTGTGCAAGCTCGGTGATCTCGAACAGATCGCCGGTGAGCCGGCTCATGAGTGTGCCGGTGCGGTTTTTGTCGTAAAATCCGAAGGACAGCGCCTGCATGTGACTGTACAGATCCTCGCGCATGCGCGACTCGATATTGACGCCCATGCGGTGGCCGAGGACGGTGATGACATAGTACAGCACCGCCTTGAGCACATACGCCGCCGCAAGGATAGCCATGACGACGAAAAACGTCTTGTACATGCTCTGCGGCAGGTAGGTCTGCATACTGCTTTTCGACACATACGGAAACGCAAGGTCGATCGCCGCGACCAGCACCGCGCATATCGTATCGATGATAAACAGCTTTTTCTCGCGCATTATGTATGCGACGAATATTTCAAACGGTTTTTTATTCTTAAAATCCATTTTTAATAGCGCTTTAACGCACTCCTTATACATTTATTGCGTGAACCCGGTATCGAGACGATGGTGGAAACCATGCTGTTTCGCGCTCCGGGAGATTGTGCTATATTAGTGCAAAACTTCATCTGCACCCTTGTAGGGAACGGATCTATCCGTTCCGTTTTTTTAGAGGCGAACCGACTCCGTTTTTTTGTTTTTATTGCGCGCCCGGTTTGAAGCTGCACGGGAAGCCGCGTGTGCCTCGCGCTGCATAAAATCGTGCTATATTAGTGCGAAGATTGGTCTGCACCTTGTAGGGAACGGCAAAAAACTTTGCACCGCACTACCGGGTTGCGTAGCAGTCACGGTTTATTCCAATGTCTCGAACCGGGCGAGCGCAATATGCGTATCTGTAACTGCCTCAATTCGCCTCTAAAAAACCGTATCCGCAGCTGCGTCAATGCGCCTCTAAGCACTCGGACATGGCTTTTTGGAATTTGGGCAGGACGCCGATGCCGTTGGTGCGGTGAGGCGGAAGCTGATAGATATCGTGGCCGGGATAGTCGTTGCCCTCGATCAGCAGCGGCCCGTTATCGGTCACGCACACGTCCCAGCCTACAACGCCGACCTGCGGCACGACCTGGCCTGCGCGCTCTACAAGCGCGATGACCTCGTCCCAGAGCGGTATTTTGAAGCCCTTAATGGGCACGCCGGTCAGGGGATGCACGTCGTACAGATGCCCGGACTTATCCAGCGCCGGGTAGATTATCTCGCCCCTGTCCTCCTCTATGGGCACGACCATGCCGCCATTATTGAAGTTATCGACATACTTGCCGTTGCCGATGCGCAGGTACGCGGCGACAACGCGCGTTTTCTTGCCGTGGGTGAAGCTTATGACGCGGCATGTATTGACCGAGCAGGGGTGCAGCGCCATGAGGTCGCGATGCTGCACAACGCACTCCTCCAGCAGCACCTTGCCTGCGCCGTTCAAATGCTCGCGCACAGGCTCGGACAGCTCGCGCACGTCGAGCTTCTCAATGCCGCGACCGCATTGCCCGTCAACGGGCTTCACCATGAACACGGGGTGCTTTTCGATGAAAGCGTTAAGCTCGGCGTCGCTCGCGGTGGAGTAGTCGAGCCAGTCGCGGTGCAAAAACTCGGAGAAGTTGTGCGCGAATTTGAGCTTATTCTCGATCTCGGGCATGTACGCCGGGTCGTTATACGCCTTGATGAAGCCGTTATTTATGCCTCGCGTGAGCACCGTTTTGCGCTGCGCGGCGTTGAGGTCGTACATCTCGAACAGCCAATAGTCCATATATCCGGCCTGGTAGCGCAGTCCGCACCAGACCATGTCGAAGAATATGAACAGCTTGCTGCGTCCGGACTTTTCATGGACCTCGTCTATCTTCTGGAACATCTGCTTCCAGTTCAGCCCCGCTATGCGCGCAAGCAGAAATTTTAATTTTCCCATACTATCTCCTTTTTTAGAGGCGCATTGACGCACCTACCGATACATATATTGCGTGAACCCGGTATCGAGAATGCCAACAAAACCGTGGCTGCCTCGCAACCCGTTAGTGCAATGTCAAATCTTTTGCCGCACCTCGTAGGGAACGGATTTATCCGTTCCGTTTGTCGTGGTATCGTCGGCACCCACCGGTCTGGCTGACGCAATAACCGTATCGGCAATTATTCACTCACCGTGCGGACATGGTCTGCGAGGCCGCGACGGCAAGCTCATCGCAGCGGTTATTGAACTCGTTCTCGGCGTGGCCCTTGACCCAGTGGCAGCGGACCTCATGCGTATCGCACAGCTCCAGCAGCTCTGCCCAGAGGTCGGGGTTCAGCGCCGGCTTTTTATCGGCCTTTTTCCAGCCGTTGCGCCGCCACGACACCGCCCAGCCCTTGCTGAGCGCGTCAATGACGTACTTTGAATCCGAGTACAGCTCCACGATGCACGGCTCCTTGAGCGCACGCAGCGCCGAGATCACGCCGGTTAGCTCCATGCGGTTGTTTGTCGTCTGCTTTTCGCCGCCGGACATCTCCTTTTTCGCGCCGCCATAGCACAAAATCGCGCCCCAGCCACCCGGACCCGGGTTGCCGGAGCACGCGCCGTCGGTGTATATCGTAACCGTTTTTTTCATCATTTCAGACCGTATTTCCGCATGAGTATGTTGTATTCGTCCTTCTCAATGAGGCCGTTGCGCAGCAGCTCCTTGAGCTGGGATGCTCGTTTTTCCTCGTCTGTGCCGTGATAGTCCGGCTCGACGTGCTCGTGGTCATCGTCGCAGCGCGTGAGGTCATCGCGCATCTTCTCGGTCAGGCGCTTGCTGATGCTCTCACCCTTGCCGACAAATTTCGACACGTCAAAGTGCTCCGGCTTGAACTCGCGCTTTGCAGGCTCTGTGCGCGCTGGCTGCGCAGCATCGGACTCGGAGTTTTTATCCGCGGCATCTGCCTGCGCTTTTTTCATTGCTATCACCGCCAAAACGACCGCGCCTATCATCAAAACAATGAAAAGCACCGTGCCGCCGCCGATGCCGATGACGTCGGCAAATATAAACAGTGCAACAATGGCCGCAATGACGAGCTTTACAGGGCTGCCGTCCGGCTTCTGATCTCTCCTATTGTCATTATTCATCATCATTCTCCTTTTTTAGTGGCGAATTGACGCAGCTACGGATACATCTATCTCTGGTTGCCCGGTTCTGAACTGCCGACAAAACCGGGAGGCTCTCGCATTACATCAGTGCGCTGCTGAATTTTGCTCCGCACCCCATTGGTTTCCCTGTTAAGGGGAGCAGGCGGCGTTGCTGCCGAGGGGTTGAATTATAGCGCACACAATACCTATTAACTATTAACTATCAGCTATTAGCTCTCCGCTGCGGCCACAGCTGCTTGTAGGAAACGGGCTTGCCCGTTCCGCATGTTATGGGTTAGTCTGCGCTCAATGGTCGGGCTGACGCAATAAATGTATTGGTATCAGCGTAAAGCCGCTATTGAAAAAGTGCCGCAGGCACACCGCAATTATTCATCATTCATTATTACCATCGGTTGACAAGGACAGA
>DKRV01000049.1:0-27033 GCA_002472405.1 Clostridiales bacterium UBA7273
TCCGAGACGAGGATATACTAATCGTTTTCTCGGCTGAGTAAGTGAGCTTTCCATCCTTATTATAAAGATCAATACCGGTTTTGGAATATTAACCGTTTTCCCGAACACAGCCACAAAAGAAAAACAGGCATGCTCATAGTCAACAGCACTGACTGTGTACTGCTCCCATGCAGGCTCTTCATTTGCTTGGTAATTCTGTACCGCCAGTGCACTCATGGGTACTAAGCTCATGACCATTAGCAACACAAGCAGCAGACTTAATGCTCGTTTTTTCATCTTTTCCTCCCAAAAATTTATTTTTTATAAGATCAGGTATCAAAAGGTGTACTTTTTGGTATCAGCTGTAATTACATAATATGGTAACAGAATATTCACAAAAAAGCAATACTTTACCGCCCGTTTTGTCTAAAAATACTTGTATTTTTGCCAGTCGTTGGCACTTTCAAACTCGTTTTTCGTGCAACAGGTTTACTATCAAAAAGTACACTTTTTGATAGTTTTGAGAGTTAAAAAGGGCAAAAAAGTTGCACCGCACGGGGGATAACCGTGCGGTGCGTTTGTATTTTGTGGGCATATCGTTTCCGATCGAGGGATCACGATAAAGCCGAGCATACAGGTTGTATTTTGGTCGAAACGCTCGTTTCGGCCTCTTTTTATGTTATTATACCACATTTTGCCCACTTGTTAAATTGTGATACTAAACAAATTTTAGCTGCATTTATTAGTGCACATTGACTTAAGTTGACAAGTGGGCGCTAAATTCATCCGAACAGGCTGACTCTTACAGTATATGTGACGGTCTTTCCGTCATAAGTGACGGTCGCTTCGCGGTTTCCGAGGCCGGTCATGTCGCACTCGACCGTGTATTCGCTCGGGTCGGTTATGCGCTTTGCAGAGCCGTTATTGTAATACGCTCTGAGCACAAGGCCGGTCGTGTCAAGCTCTTCGCCGACGGTGTACACCGTTTTTGTGGGCATCTCCTCGATGCTCAGCTCCGTTACCTTGGGGCGCTCGACAATTACGGTGCACTGATCGTAGACCTCCATCTTGTCGCTGACATAGACCATGATCGTGGCCGAGCCTTCGCTCACGGCCTTGAGCGCGCCATCCTGAGAAACGGTGACTATGCTCGTATCGCTGCTTTTCCAGATATACTCCGGCTCTTTCTGCCCGGCCGACGGCTCGGGCATGCAGCTTACCTTGAGCTGAGCCTCGTCATCGACCGTCATCGTGAGGCTCGGCGAGCTGAGAACGACGGATTTTACGTCGAGCTTCTCAGGCTCCGGAGTTGCCGTCGGCGTGGGGGCGGCGCTTGCCGTCGGCGTATCATCCTTGCCTCCGTCATTGCTGCCGGACAGGGTGAAAACGATCACCGCCGTCGCCATGGCCGCAAGGATGAGCACGAGCGCAAGTATATATCCAAACATGGACTTTTTCGGCTTTTTCTCAGGCTCAGGCTGCTTGGGCGGGGTTTTTTTCGGCTGCGCAGCCTCGGGGCGCGGCTTCTGCTTCGGCTTGGGCTGCAGTCGCGGTTCGGCCGGCGCTTCGGGTATGTATTCCGGGCGCGGATCGGCCTTGAAATCCTCGCGCACGGTCATATCGTCGCTGCCGAACGAGGCCGGAGCAGGCTCCGGCTCTGCCCTGCCCGACGCTGCGAGCGAAAGAGCTTTTTTCAGCTCCGTCGGCCCTGCATAGCGGTCGGCTATTTTATAGCTGCACGCCGTCATAACGACCTTTTTCAGCGCCGCGCTGCCGTTTTTCGGCTGCGGCAGGATCTCGCCGCGGAAGCGGCGTATCTGCGCATCGGTGATCTGCTCGGGCGTCGGCACCTGGGGCGGCATCGGCAGGAACGGGCCGCGCCGATCGTTCAGCAGCCAATAGAGCACCATGCCCAGAGAGTATATATCCACGCGGTCGTCATAGCCCTTGCCCTTGTAGACCTCGGGCGCCATATACGAATAAGTTCCGACCTTATCGGCCGAGGTGCGTATGGTGGAGGCCTTGGCCACACCGAAGTCGCCGAGCTTAAACACACCGTAGCGGCTGACGAAGATATTCTGCGGCTTAATGTCGCGATGGATTATATTATTCTCGCGGCAAAGCTCGAGCGCCGAGCACATGTCGCTGCCGAGCTTGATAACGCTATCGACCGTCATGCCGTTTTCGCGGACGTAATCCGGCAGAGACTGCAAAAGCTCCATGCGGATATAAATATCCCAGCCCATGTCGTTTTCGTGCGGAATGATCATCTGATCCTCGCAGTTGACGACGTTCGGGTGGCCGCGCAGAGCGCCGAGCAGACGATACTCATTGCTGATCTCCTCGACCTTTTCGCGGAGCTTTGCGCGCATGGCAAACTCGCTCATGCTCTCGAGCATTTCGTCATACTCCTTTTGCGAGCCCGGAACGCTTATGACCTTGAGCGCGCAGTGGAAGTCGCCGCCGTATTCATCTTTTTTCTTCAGCTCGTATACCTTACCGGAGCTGCCGCTGCCGATGCAGCGCACTATCTCCCAGCCGGGCAGCGAAGTTTGCAAATTTTCCATATCATGCATCCCTGATATTATAAATTAATCACATTTAAATATAATATATTCTCCGCACGTTGTCAAATTACTCTATTGATTTGAGCGCGCCGGCCATATCGATATTGTCTATCCTTCGGCGCATGATGGCGTTTACTATCACGGCGAACACAAAGGTTATGACGATAGAAACGGCAAAGCTCAAAAAGCTTATGTGCGGCTTGAAATACATCATATCGACCTTTATCGCATTCATGACAAATGCGTGCAGCGCAACGCCGAGGCCAAGGCCGAACACTGCTCCGGCGCCGGTGAGGATAAGGTTTTCGCGGAAAACATAGTGCGCCGCCTCATTTGGGTAAAAGCCCAGCACCTTGAGCGTCGCTATCTCGCGTATGCGCTCGGATATGTTGATATTCGTCAGGTTATAAAGCACTATAAACGCCAGAAGTCCGGCGCAGAGGATGATCGCCGCAACGACAACGAGCAGGCCGTCCATCATGCTGCTCATGCGCGCCTTGGTGTCAACGCTCAGCGTCACGCCGCGAACGCCGTCCACATCATGGGTAAGAGCCTCGGCGCAGCGGTTTACATCAGCCCCGTCGGGTGCGTTTGCAAGCGCGGACTTATACTCCGGCACCGCGCCGAGCTGCTCCTCACAGGTTTCAGGCGAGATGAAAACGAAGCTGTCAACATAGTTATCAAACAGGGCGCTGACCGTAACTGTAAGCTCCTTTTTTTCGGAGGTCGTCAGTTTTATCTCATCGCCGACTTCAATTCCGCCGAGTTGCCGGGCAAGGTTATAGTTAATTGCCGCTTCGCCCCTGCCGGGATAGTCGATCGGCTCGCCGTCAAAGCTAAGGTCAATGTATTTATACAAGCGCTTTCCGTCGGTCACGGTGAGCGTTGCACTTTTTATGGCGTCTCCGCCGGATACCTCGGCAAGGCCGCGATAGAGGAACACCGCATCCTTAATGTCATCCCCTGCGTCACGGAAGAATATCTCCTGCTCTTCCTCATTCATGTCATACGCCATCGTGATCTCATAATCATAGAGGATTATATCATCATACTGCCGCGTCACGACATTCTGGATAGTATCGTTAAGTCCGAGCGCCGTAAGCACAAGCGCGGTGCAGCCGCCGATGCCCAGAAGCATCATGAATATGCGCTTTTTATAGCGCATGATGTTGCGCGCCGAGACTTTCTGCATGAAGCTCATATCGTTCCACACTACCGGGATACGCTCGAGCAAAATGCGTTTTCCGGCCTCGGGCGCTTTCGGGCGGATGAGCTCCGCCGGAGCACATTTGAGTTCCTTGGCGCAGCAATACCATGTAACAAGCAGCGTTACCAAAAGGTTTGCGGCCGTTATCCCGGCTGCCAACGGCCAGTTCATTGTGAACGTAAGTCCGGAAAGATTGTATATCAGCCCGTATCCGAACCAGACTATCGCAGGGAACGCAAAGCTTCCTGCCGCAATGCCGAAAATACTGCCCAACACGGTGGCACTGCCGGAATAGAACATATACTTCCCAATTATTGCGCCCGAAGAATAGCCCAGCGCCTTCATAATACCTATCTGCGTGCGCTGATCGGCGATCATTCTCGTCATCGTTGTAAGGCACACAAGCGCCGCGACAAGAAAGAAAAACACAGGGAACACGGACGCCACGCTCTGGACAACGTTTGTGTCGCTTTCAAAGCAGACATATCCCGCGTTTGTATCGCGGTCGAGCACATACGTATCGGCGTGGTTGATATTTTTTATCTGCTTTTCGGCAGAATCAAGCTCTGCTGCGCCCTTATCAAGCTCTGCCTTTGCCGTATCAAGCTGAGCCTTGCCGGAGGCAAGCTCCTTTTCAGCCTCGGCAAAGCCTCGTTCGGCCTCTGCCTTGCCCTGCTCATACTGCTTTTTTGCCGCCTCAAGCTGTGCGCCGCCGCTGCTTATCATCTCGCGCGCAGCATCAAGCTCCGCCTGTCCGGACTCTATCTGGGCATAGCCTGCGTCAAGCTGAGCCTTTGCATCCTCAAGCTGCTTGCGATACGGCTCAAGCTCGGCATCGACCTCGGCGCGCTTTTGACGGTGGACCTCAAGACGCTCGTTATAGCGCTCAATATCCGCATTATCACGGCTGATACGGTCGTTTGCAGTTTTGATCTTCCACTCTATGAGCCTTACCTTTAAGCTATCACCGTTTGCCTGAGCTTCGGCAAGCTGCGCATTGAGGCTTTCGATCTCGGCATTCTGCGCAGCAATATCGTTCTGTTTATCGCTTATGCGGTTTTCGTAATAAGCTATCTGCTCATCCACCGCTCCGTAGGCGAGCTTTGCCTTGGCATTGAACTGTTGCAGGCCTCTCTCGTATTCGGCCTGCCCCTTGTCAAGCTCCGCCTTTGCCGCGTCAAGCTCCGCCTGCTTTTGATCAATAACGGATGAGTTACCCATCATGCTTTCTGCGTTCTCGATCTCCTTGCGTGCCTGTTCAAGCTGAGCCTCGGTGTCGCTCTTCTTTTTTGTATACTCGGCATAGCCGGCATCGTAATCCGCCTTGGCTGCATCGTACTGCGCCTTGCCGTCCTCATACTGCTTTTTTGCATCATCAAGCTGCGACATTGCGTCGTCAATGATAGCGTCACGCCGTATCACGGCGCGCTCGGACATGAATTTTTCAAGCCCGTCAACATATTTCTGCGTGCTCTGCTCGTACTCATCGGAGTAAACATAGCCCTCGGACTCGACGCAGACATAGATATCCGTGTAGTAATCCGTCGAAAAGCCGTCCGCCGGGATATAGATATAGCCCTTCACGCTTCCGTTTCCGAGCGTGCTGGAGCCGCGCTCCATATTTATATACAAAACGCTGTCGGCAAGCCCGACGATCGTATATTCGTCATACGCAAAGGTATCAAAAGTCTGCTCGCTGTTATCCTTTGAGAGCTTTATCGTGCTTCCGATATCCTTTTCCGAATACATGTTTGGGTCTGCAAGGCACTCGTTTGCCTTCTCGGGCATGCGGCCGGACTTGAGGTCTATGAGATTCGCCTTTTCGGGTATGCTCTGCGCCATCATTATGAGGTTATCCTCGTCGGCGGTATTAAACAGGAAATCCGCCCCGACAGCGCCCTCGGCAAGCTTCACCCCGTCAAGTTTCTTGACTTCGGCAAGGTCATCGTCCGTCAGGCCGAGCGTTGAAACAAGCCTAAAGTCATAAAAATTAGTCTCGTGCGTGTAGTTATTATAGGTTTCGAGAAAATCGGGACGCGACAGGCGCAGGCCGACAAACAAGCCGGCCCCCAACGCTATTATTGCAAATATCGCAAGATAGCGTCCGAGGCTGCTGCTGATCTCTCGTTTTGTGAGCTTAATGATGGATTTGTTCATCGCTTTACCACTCTATGTCTTCAATGGGGGTCGGGTGCGCGTTCAGGCTTACGTCGGTGACTACGCCGCTTTTCACGGAAACCACCCTGTCCGCCATTGCAGTGAGCGCCTGATTGTGGGTTATGATAACAACGGTCATGCCGTTTTTGCGGCTGCAATCCTGCAAAAGCTGGAGCACTGCCTTGCCCGTGTTATAGTCAAGCGCGCCGGTCGGCTCGTCGCAGAGCATTAGCTTCGGATTTTTCGCCAGAGCACGGGCTATCGCAACGCGCTGCTGCTCGCCGCCGGAAAGCTGCGCCGGGAAATTCTGCGCCCTGTCGTGCAGACCGACAAGGTCAATGACCTCCGCAACGTCCATCGGGTTTTTGCATATCTGTGCGGCAAGCTCAACGTTTTCAATGGCTGTGAGGTTCTGAACAAGGTTATAAAACTGGAACACAAAGCCCACATCATAACGGCGATAGGTCGTAAGTTCGTTTGCGTTATACGAGGATATTTCTTTCCCATCGAGCACAACGCGGCCGGATGTAAGGCTGTCCATACCGCCGAGAATATTCAGAAGCGTGGTTTTTCCTGCACCGGATGCGCCGACAATAACGCATATTTCGCCCTTTTCGATCTCAAAAGTCGCATCCTTGAGTGCTTCGATGCTCACCTCGCCCATGTGATATGTCTTTTTAACTTTTTCAAATTCAACGTACGCCATAGCCTACCTGCCTTAAATATATTTATTAGATATATTATACTAAACGTCTATACTCTTTGCAATAAAAAACCGTGGTCTCCCACGGTTTTTTAACATATTATTCAACGATTTTATATAAGACTGAGCACCTTGCATGCCTGCTCGCGCGTTGCAAACGATTTCGGATAATAGCTGAAGCTTCCGTCGGCGTTCTGCTTTCCGCATATTATGCCTGCGCGCTGGAGCGCCGTAACATAATCGACTGCGTACTTTGATATCTGCGCACTGTCGGCAAAGGTAACAGCCGGCGTGTCGTCGGACAGCCTTATGCCGGCATAGTCGGCATAGCGGCAGATTATGGCCGCCATCTGCTCGCGCGTTATGTTGTCATTTGGCTTGAAGGTCGCCGCGTCAAGGCCGAGGACAATGCCGTTATTTGCAGCCCACTCGACATACGGCGCGAATACACTCTTATCGCTGACATCTGTGAAGCGGCACTTTGCGTAAGCGCTCGTATCCACGCCGTCAAGGCAGGCGAGCATTTTCACAAACTCTGCGCGCGTAACGTTGCCGGTCGGGTCAAATATGCTGTCCGAGCGGCCGTTTACGACACCAAGCTGATACATCTTGAGGATGTAATCATACGACCAGCGATCCTTCGCAACATCAGTGAATGACATCGTCTTGCCGATAGGCTCTTCGGCCGGAGTGCTGCTGCCATAGGTACTCGTAACCCTGCTTATAAGCTCCATGTACAGATGCCGGGTATTTGAAACGGTGTTTGAAAGAATGCCGCCGATGATGCTAAGATGATCATACGGCTGAGTCGGGAAGACATTCCATATACCCTTCGCATAGCTTTCCTTGTTGTATCCGTCGCAGACAACAAAGCCCCGGCTTCCGTCGGACTTTTCGCACTTGAGCTTGCTGTTTACAGGATACAGGCCGGACACGACGTTTACCATGCCGTCGTTAGGCAGCCACGTTCTGTCGATATAAACGCCGCCGGCAGTATATTTGTCATAATACTTACCAATCATCGCGGCAAAGGGCTTAAGCAGCGCAAACACGGATGAGTCGGGCACTTCGTTTCCGCTCACGCTGCTCGGGTGCGTTGCGTCGCCGCAGACGGAGAAGTAATAAACATTGTTCTGCATCTCTATCCCGTCGTTTATCTTCAGCGCATTGTCTATGGTGAGGTCGTATATTGCATTGTCATTATGACTCATGAAGTTGCTGCTGTTGAGGACTCGGATGAGATACTGCATATCAGTCTCGCTGTCCTTGCGGTAGATCCCGAAATGCTCAAGCTGGAGATCGTACACTCCCTTAAGCTTGGTAAGGCCGAGAGCTGCGCCGAAATTATAGATTGCATCGGTTACCACCTTGGTCGAAACATCGCAGGTTTCGATAAACGTGGTTCCGTTGTGCGGCGCAGCAACCGCCGTGAGCGAATACACCCAGTTGCCCTTGCGGCCCTCAAACAGCGGAGATACCTTTGTGCCTGCCGCCTTTGCGGCCGCGACCTCTTCCGCGCTGCCGTTTGCAAGCAGCTCGAGGAACAGGCGCGTCGTCGCGCCGCCGAAGCTGTGTCCGATAAGGTTAATCTTCTTCTGCGCGCTCCAGCCCTCAAAAAGCGGCTTTTCGTAGGTTATGCCGTAGCGATCGTGACCCTTGGCCGCCGAGTGCGCAGCGCCGTAGTCAACCGTTCCGCCGACAAGCTGCGCATAAAGCTCGCACGCTCTGTCCCAAGCGCCGGAGAGAGGTCCGACCTGAGCGGCATAGCTCTCGTAGCCCTTTGAGTTCAGATACTTCATGAGATTGCCCGTTGTCATGCCCCAATACGGCATGATCGGATCGAGCATCGATCTTTCACCCCAGCCCATAAGTCCGTGGACAAAAACGAACGGATAGTCATCCTCCGGGTTCCCCTCGGCCGATGCCGCTGCCGGCAACAGGCTGCAAAGCAGCAGCACCGCAAGCAGCAGACTCAGAAGCTTTTTTGACTTTTTCATTTTTTCTCCCCCTTGTTTAAATATTTTCCCGCGCAGTGTATAAAGCTTTTGCATTGATATTACCATATTATGAGTTGCCGGTCAACTGAATTAAGCGCTAAAAAAGCACCCTGCCGGGTGCTTTTCCCTGGAGCGGATGGCGGGAATCGAACCCGTGTCGCCAGCTTGGGAAGCTGGAGCCCTGCCATTAGACGACATCCGCATTATTATTGTTGTGCATCGTATTGTACACCAGATCTTTGGATTATGCAAGCGAAAAATGCCTGCCACAGCGTTGGAGCTTATAGTAGTGTCACGCATCATTATAATTCCTGTATTCGGATGCGCAAAAGTTGCTGGATAACCTTTGCGATTTCAATCCACGCGCCCCATGTGGGGCGCGACAGCAAAAGTGTACAAAAATTTGCTGCACTTTTGCGCAAGGTAAACAATTTTTTATTCCGCGAAGCGGAGTGCCGCACTGCATCGGCTCAAAAGCCACCCCGGTGCAGCGTTATAAGGCAGATTTTCCGGTGCGAACCTATCAGCAAAAACGTGTTCGCCGCCGCTTCGCACTTACAATATCAGCGCACCCTCCACATCGTATCCAGGCTTTGCTCCAAAGTGCTCGATTTTGGACTTATACTTATCTCCGAGATAGTAAAAGCGAAGGCTATCCTTCTCGCTGTCCATTATCTCACATAGACAGTGCTGAAGTTTTTTGAGTTGAGTTGCATCAACAAGGCACTCAAACACGGAGTTTTGCACTCGCTGACCGTAATTCACACATTGCTTGGCTATTTTTCTAAGCCACCTCCGGCCGCCTGAGTCTTCGGTATTGACATCGTATGTTATAAGAACCATCATTCAATTCACCTCATTTCCACAGGAACGGAGGATAGGCATCCAAATCACCTCGCAGGAATCTGGACATCAGCATCGACTGAGCATAAGGCACCAGTCCCCAACTGATCGTTTCTTTAAGGTACGGATGAATCAGCGTTTCCTGCTTCCGTTTTTGCCATGCAGCCAGGAATGACCTGCGCGCATCATCTTTCAAGTAATACGCGCCGTTTTCCTTTCGCTCAAAGCTGTCGGCAGTTACCGCTCCGAGGTTGATTTGTGTCAAAACAAATCGATCAGCAAACGGCGCTCTCAGTTCCTCGAGCAGGTCGAGCGCCATCGATGCTCTTCCCGGGCGAAGCGTGTGCATAAATCCGACTGCCGGGTCGAGGCCGACAGTTTCAAGCGCGCATGCGATCTCATTTCCAAGAAGCGTGTAAGTAAATGATAGCATAGCATTCACCGGGTCGAGCGGTGGCCTTCTGTTCCTGCTGTCAAACGGGAAATCGCTCTTATTCCGTAAGATAAGCTGACGAGAGCCGAACGCATATCGGTTTTGACGGGCAGATTTCCGCCCATGATGCGTTAAAGCTCTTGACAATACAACAAGTATTCTCTGCAAACTTTGCCTTGCCTGAGCAAAAATCTGCTCCGGCAAAACTGCAAAGCACCTGTCGGCTGTACTTTTCGAGATATTTTCGGCTTTTTTGATGCAGGAGAGCCGGCGTCCATCAAGGCAAAAAAGGCGAAAATAGCCGGAATGGCGAGCCGACAGGCGATATGGGTTCGGCTCTCGTCAGCTTACAGGCATTGCCCTTGAAAGGACTACACTGCCGCGCGACTGCGTAAACGACGCATCATGAACTCTTTCATGCATATAATGTCCGTCAAGCGTAAGCGCGTTTTCGCTCCACAACTGCTCGATATGTATAAGTGCCCAGCGCCGCCGACAAAAGGCGAAATGCTTCAGTCCCGATATCGTCAAATAATCAGGCGAATTACTCTCCATCGATCAGGCTGTATTTAAGGCCGGGTATCGCGGCTTCGTCAACGCTGACAGTCGGCACATCGCTGCCGTTGTCTTCAACCTTTAGCGAGCGATGCACCTTAGCGGCCAAATACTGTCCGGCCGGGCAGTTGTGCTCCCACCATGCAAGTTTGATCACTTCCATGCTGCCATCCGGGCGAGCGGCAGATGCGTCGTTGCGGAACAATGTGCGCAAGGCCTCTTTAAGCGCCTCGGCATCTTCCTCACTGAAGCCTGTTTTTCGGCAAGCTGAATGTTCACAGAGCCATAAGTCACATAAACTCCGCGATCAACGCGGTGTTTCATTCCGACAGTGTCGGATCCTTTTTTGTCGGGATCGGCGCCGGTTTCAAGATTAACCAATTTTGTGATCTGTGTGCTTGTTATATTAATTCCGTCAATGCTGAACGCAGGATGAATGCTTACAGGGCCGCGAACTCCGACCGAAACTGCGTCGCTGCCTTCGCCATCTCCTTTTTTGCCGGATTTAAACGCAAACACCTGCCCGAATGCGCGCACATCGAGCCATTCTTCGCACGCAATTCTGGCATAGTTCTCGCGAGTCATTGCCGGCGCATCGTCTTTGCCTTTCTTTTTTGAATTAATTGACGCGAGGCAGTTTTTGAGTGCTTCGCATCCGTCGGCGCGGTCTTTGAGGGAGCGGAACTCATCACCCGGAGCCCGTTTGGAGTCGGACTGGACAAATACACTGTAGCCGTCATCGATCCAACGGTTGCGGATCTTGCGCTTCAGGCAGACATCCGAAACTTCTCCGATACCATCATAGGTAGTGCGCGGACGATTTCCGTCTATCGGATCATCGTTCGGGTTCGCGTTGTTAACGGTAAAAACGAGTGCAAAATCAATTTTGTTGTTAAGTGCTGACATGTTCATTCTCCCTTTCTATTTGCCTGATCAGTCATTTCATATGTGTAAAAAGCATGCAGATAACCGGTTCCGAGCAGTTCTCCCGTGAGCCATCCGTTTTCTCTGATGATTTCCGTTATACGTCCATAGGGGTTTGCAACAAAGTGCGCACGCACTTCATATTCAACATCGCTCAGATACGAATAAACCGACAGCGTGTTTTTATCCGTATCATAGCTGATAGGTCTGATCCCCTTTCCCTCTGTTTTGATAGGCTTTATCACTCTCACCGCGTCGATCCTCCAAATTATCGACGGCTTGAAATAGATAGATTCGGTGATTCCTTTGATCGCCTGATAGGTCGGAATGGGAAGGCTCATTTTCTCCGCCCCCATTCGCGTGATAGGGTCGCTGAACAAAGCATACCGGCCACAAACCCGATACTCGATGCTGTTTCTGATCTTCGTAATACTCACCTTCCTTTTTAATATTTTGCATTATAGAAGATATATAGCTAAATTATCATTTCACTCAGCTCTCGCTGTTCGAGCACAACGCCGCCGGCATCATCATAATAGCCGGGCATAAGCGCATATGCGCCGCTCTGCCCGACGGCATATATCGCTCCGTCGCGGGCAAGCCTGTTAAACGCAGCATCAAACAAATTCACGCTGAAGGACTGCGCAAGGCGCAGAAGGCGCATTTCATTCTGCATATCATGCTCTCCGCAAAGATCGGCTATCAATTTGCTGCCTTCACCATACGGCACAATGACCGCTTTTGTTTTCTGATAAATGACGGCAAAATGCTCGTACGCCGTGCGAAAGCTTTGATTAAGCACAAGCTCTTTGTTTAATCCAAAAGTTTTCGACTCGTGCAGACGTTCTTCGTTTCCGGCCAGAAGCTCGGACAACGATGCGTTAAGTGATTTGATCGGATAATCCTTTATTGCACCGATATAGTCCTCTTCGCGCTTAAAATAAGTGTCAAGCACGCTCAGCGAGCCGAAATCACTGCCACCGTGCGCAGCAATGGCGCGCGTTATATTGCCGCCATTTTGGATATCGGGCAAACGCCGGAGCTTTTCCTCTGCAAACTCCCAGACGTAAACTGCTCCCGAACCGTATTCCATGCTTCTGTTGCATCTTCCGGCAGCCTGCACTATGCTTGGCATTCCGGCAAGGCTGCGCACTACAATTGGAAAGCTCACATTAATACCAGCCTCGATCAGCGCTGTTGACACACACAAAACCCGTGCGTTTTCGCTCAGCCATATCTTTATCCATTGCAGGAAACGCTTTCTGTGGGCAGGACACAGAAGTGTGCTCATATGAATGCACAAAACCGCATTATCGCCGCTCTGCTTTGCGAGAGCTCGTATCTTGCTTTCATCAAGCGCGGCATCCGGCAGTACAGGCGTGAGCCCTGCTGCGCGCGCAGCATCCATCGCGGCACAATATACGTTCCACGTGACCTGCTTTGTATTGACTATGGTGAGCGCCGAATCTTGGCACAGCATTTGCGTAATCAGCGCTGCAGCCTCATCATTTTGAGTGCTTTATCGAGCTTCGGCTCATATTTGACCCTCTCAAGTCGCTTATAAAGCGCCTGCGGATCCGGCATGATCTCGGTCGGCGGCGGCAATATATTGAGCGCAGGCTGGGTCGCAGTGCAAAGCACGATCGTGCATCCACAGGCACTCGCAAGGAAAGTCACCGCGCGCTCAAAAAGTGTATTGCAGTGCTTGGGCAGCGACTGTATCTCATCGAAAACCAGCACCGAATCGGCAAGTCGGTGAAGCCTGAGTGCATCGGTATTGCCGCTTCCGAAGCACGCATCCAAGAATCGCACAAGGCTTGTAAGTATAACATCACTATCCCAACGCTCTGTCAGCGTTTTATACTCGAGCTGTTCATCTTCCGACGGTATAGCAACATCCGAGTGGTGTTCGAGAATAGATACCGAATCGCCGAGCGCGCTGCGAATGTCGGCAGCATTTTGGTCAAGTATCGTGTTGTACGGTATGATATAGAAAATGCACTGCATACCGTTTTTTGCAGCATGCTTCAGGGCATAGCGAAGGCTTGAATATGTTTTTCCTCCGCCGGTGGGTACGGAAAGCGTAAATATTCCGCGTTCGGCTTCGGCAGCCGCGCAGCAAATATCCGATATTTCTGCGCGAACGGCATTTATTGCTCCGACGCCGCAAAGATTTCTTCGGCGAAAGCTTTCAAACGTTTCCTCGGCGCGAGCCCAATCCGGAGCATTTTTCTCTTGGAACGGATCCGCATTGTAGTTAAAGCATGCCGAATCCCAACGGTCTGCATCTATAAGTATGCTCAGGAGCATCCTTGCGAGCATGCCGAGTTCAAACATACGCACCGAAGCAGCGTCCGTTTGGCCTCCGATTCTTTTTACGCAAGCACTTATCTCATTGCAAGCGGCGTGAAAAAGTTCGTCAAGCTGCTCCGGCGGCACTACATTTTCAGCGTACCAAGCTGCTGCTTCGTTATAGCGCAGCTTATCCTCATTCTGCATCATCGATTCCAAAAACGGCGACTGACCCATTTCATTGAGGCAATCTGTCAGCCCGGAATGATGGCCGAGTATGCACAGGCACACGATTTGAGCCGTGAGCTTTTCTTTCCGCGCGCCGGCTTTTAAAAACCAGCGGCGGCGTATATTGCCCAGGTCGGCGCATGGTTGTGCGGCGATGCAGCCCCGTCTTCAGCCGTCATAAGGTATGCGGCAAAATCTGCGGTTGCTTTGCCCATGTCATGCATGAGTCCGATCAGCTGCGCTGTTTTCTCAAGGCCGATTTTTCTGCCTGCTTTCGCGCATAATGCGCCGACCGTCCGGCAATGCTCCGCAAGCGGCTGGGCAGTATTATCCATTTTTCTTATATGAGCTATCATGTTCATGGCCATTCCTCCGCTTGATGTAAATATCATACATCCGGCATGCATTTACCGCAACGATTTCACGAAAATTCAGCACATCCGACAAATTCAGTCAAATCAATTTAGCAAAAAGCCGTATCGCGAGATTTCTCACGATACGGCAGGATAGTCTGTATCCATCCTTCACAGCACATCCTTTGTTATCTCGCGGCCGCAGGTGATATTGAGGTTTCCGTTGCGGCAGCGCAGCGCGTCGAGGAATGCCTTCGGCACATTATCGCTGTTTAAAACGATCCGATACTCAAGCTCGTAAAGCGTTCCCATGTTTGAGGTTTTGACCTTAACAAGTGAATTTGACCTGGTATACTCGGCAAAAACATCGTCAAAAAGGCCCTCGTAGTCAAGATTTTCGGGTATGGTGATTTTCAGCGTGCGCTCTTCGGCTTTGCCCTTGCCGAAGTTCAGCGCCGTCAGTGCCATTATGACGGCCGAGATGATCACAAACGATATGACCGCAAGGCCTACAAAGCCCATGCCGGTTGCAAGGCCGACGGCCATAGCCATGAACAGCACGCCTATCTCGCGCGCGGTTCCCGGAACAGACCGGAACCTTACAAGGCTGAACGCGCCTGCGACGGCGACTCCGGCGCCGACGTTGCCGTTTACGAGCATGATGACAAGCTGAACGACCACCGGGAGTATCGCCAGCGCGACCGCATAGCTCTGGCTCGAGCGCGAGCGATACATACCGACAAGCGCGATACCGACGCCGAGGACAATTGATGTGAACGTGCATATCAAAAATGCAGGCAGCGTAAGCTGCGAGGATATTATGGATTCAAGCACAGTCGGATTCCTCCTTTTTCTCAAGTGCATCCCCTATTCGGAGGATGCTGTTTTTATAGCAATGACCGATTTTTGAAAAAGATGTCGGGAATGCGCCGGTTTCCGACAAAAGTCTGCTCAACCACATCGGGCACGCTCCGGGGATTTTTATCTCCATGAGTACCTCTCCCGGCGGCAGCAGCGGCGCGCCGTGAGAACCGAGGCGCAAATCAAGCTCATCCGTGCGAAAGCGCAGGCCGGTATCAAATGTCATTCTCAGCTCCGGCTGCTCTGTGCCGGAGAAAGCCATGCGGTCGTATCCGATGAACACTTTCGGCTTTGCCGCATAACGCGCCCTAAACCACTCGATCTCGCGGCCGATCTGGCCAAAGTTCTCGCCCGGAGCTTCACCGCTTAAAAGCTGCTGTGCCGCTTCGGGGCTTGCCGTGATCCTGCGCTTATACACAACGCCGTCGTACTTCTTTTTAAGCTCAACGAACACCTTTCCGTCCTCGGACGGAACGCCGTAGCTGCGGACACGGAGCTTTTCCTTATATATTGGCTTTTCTATCGACGCACGGACAAGCTGCCAGTCGTCAGTGTCGTAATATATATTGCATATGGTGTAATTTCCAAACTTATCGGCCTGCATATGTGTCTGCATGCCGTTTATTATCTGCATCTGCTGTTCCTGCGTTATGCGGTACTTTTTTTCGTAGCGTTCAAAGCAGCTCTGTATGTTATCTGACATTTCGTTTACCTCCTCTTTACATGTTCATGATAAACTGCCGACCTGAAACCAAGCTTAAAGGAAAAAATAAATTCTCTTCAGGCTCGTTTTAGGTCGGCGTAATACAATCAGTTCATCCAAAACGAAGGAGGTCTACTAAATGAACATAAAAAAGCTTCTGTCACTCCTGTTCGCGGCGATGCTGGTGCTGTCGCTTGCAGCGTGCTCGACGCAGAGCAATGAAAAAACGCAGGCCGGAGACGACAGCTATTCTGCCGACGCTGCATTTTCTTTTTCCGACAGCGGAATAACGGCAACCGGCAGCAGCGAAGGCTATGAGATAGAAGGAACTCACCTCACGATCGAAAGCTCCGGAACATATTCTCTGTCCGGATCATGCTCCGGCGGCAGTGTGGAAGTCAAAAAAGGCACTACCGGCGTTACACTTATATTAAACGGTCTTGAGCTTGACGGCTCCGACACCGCGCCGATATCGTGCAACAAGTCCACCGAGGTCACGATCATCGCGGCCGATGGCTCCGTCAATGCGCTGAGCGATTCTGCCGAGAACAACGACGACGAGTATCCCAACGCCGAAAACGCAGTCATAAAGTGCAAGGACGGCTCGAACGTCACGCTGTGCGGCACAGGCACGATAAACATCACCGCAAGCGGCAAAAACGGCATCAAATCCGGCGCCACGACCGACGCCGAGGGCGAAGCCACACTGACGATAAAGGAGCTGACACTTAACATTTCAGCTCCTGTAAACGATGCGATAAACGCAGAACAGCTTTTAAATATTGAAAGCGGCACGCTTAATATTTCCGCCGCCGACGACGCAGTTCACAGCGATCTCGTCCTCAACATCGGAGCCGCCGGGACCGACGGGCCGACGATAAACATATCCGAATGCTATGAGGGGCTCGAGGCCGCCGAGCTTAACGTCCTGTCGGGCAACATTTCAATCATGTCATCCGACGACTGCCTGAACGCGACAAACTCCGACCTTGGAAGCTATGATTTTGCCATGAACATCTCGGGCGGCACGATAAACGCCTATTCGAGTGAGGGTGACGGCTTTGACTCAAACGGCGATCTGAATATCTCCGGCGGAATCATCGCCGTGTGGACGGCAAACAGGGCCGACAACCAGCCGCTCGATGCCGACGGAATGCTGAACATCTCAGGCGGTACGGTGCTCGCTGCCGGCGCGTCCAATGGCATGGGGCTTAGCATAAACGCCGAGCAGGCATATGTCACATTCTCTGCATCCGGCCAGTTTATTTCTAAGGGTGACGTAGCGAGCATCAAATCCGCAGGCGGCAGCGATCTGTTCAGCGCTGCGGCAAGCTGCGACGCATCGTTTGTTTTCTTCTCATCGCCCGAGCTTGACTCCGGCAGCAGCTATAGCTTGTATGCCGGCGACAGCAGCGCAGCAGCAGCCGAGGCGCAGGCTGGAACAGCCACCGTTGGCGGCGGTATGGGCGGAGGCATGCAGCCCGGCGCAGCTCCCGATGGCGGCAGCGGCAAATTCGGCGGCGATCGCCCGACCGGCACTCCGCCGGAAAAACCGAGGCAGGCATAATACATCCGGCAATGATCATTTAATCAAGCAAAAAGCAGACGCAATGCGTCTGCTTTTTCATATCATTACGCCCTCATCCTCAAGCTCTCTAAGGCGACTGTAAAGCGTACCTCTCGACATGCCGAGGTAACGCGCGGTTTTTGCCTTATTGCCGTTATGCTTAATAAGTGCGTCTATAATTCGCTCAGCTTCCGCATCACGCACGTCAAACGGCGCTCCTGCGCTAAGAGCCGGGCGATCGGTCTGGAGCGGCGTAAAGTCCTCCTCAACATCCGCGACTTCAAGCTCATGCCCATCCTCGGCTTTCAGCACGCTTCGCTCTATCGTGTTTTTAAGCTGCCGCAGATTACCCGGCCACGAACTTCTCTTAAAGCGTTCGACCGTTTCCGCCGATACGCTGAAAATGTTCTTTCCGTATCCGGCCGACAGCAGCGTTACGAAATAATTGCTCAGCTCCTGCATATCTGACTGCCGCTCGCGCAGCGGAGGGAGATCAATTCGGAGAACGTTCAGTCTGTAATATAAGTCAAGCCTGAACGAGCCGTCCTTCACCTTTTGCAGCACCTCGCTGCCTGCCGCCGCGATGACCCGAACATCGGCATGTACGCTGCGGCGTGAGCCGATCGGAGTGACAATGCCGTCCTCAAGAAAGCGCAGCAGGAAGCTTTGCATATCCTGGCTCATTTCGGATATTCCGTCAAGAAACAGTGTTCCTCCGTCTGCCTGAATGAATTTGCCGGGATTTTTTTCGGTGCCTATCAAAACCGTTTCAACGGTTTCTCTCGAAAATCCTCCGCAGCTTATCGGGACAAACGGCCCGGCAAAACGCGAGCTTGCATTGTGGATCGCCTGCGCAAACAGCTCCTTTCCGGTGCCGGATTCGCCGGTTATCAGCACATTTGCCGGGCTTGACGCAGCTGCCTTTGCTTCATTTTTTACACGTTTCATCGCAGCTCCGACGGCGATGATATCCTGAAAATTATATACTGCATTGTTTCGTTCGGCACGGGCGCTGTACTTGCGTATCTGCTCGGCGGTTTTTATTGAAACCTTCAGGCCTATAACCTTATTGTTTTCCTTGATCGCGAGGCATTCCACATAATATCGCTTTCCGGCTCCGCCAAGAGCCGTGTTGCCGGCAGATATCTCTTTACCGGATCGCAGCGACTTCAGCACAAATGATAATTCTGGAAAGCTGTCGCGCAGCGAGCTGCCGATCACCGACGTTATATGCATTCCAAACTCGTTTTCAAATCGGCTGTTTGCAAAAACGACAACTCCCGTATCGTCAACGAGCAGTGTTATATCCGTGCTGCACTGAACCGACTGCTCCAGCAGGTGGAACCTGCGCTCGATATGCGGATAAAGTATGCGGTTTTTATAGGTGAAATCACCGGCTTCGAGCATAAAGGTTGCCGAATTAACGGAGTTCTTAAAGCATTTGTCAAGAGGCAGAAATATAACGGTTACGGCATGGAAGCCGGGGCCGGCAGATGTCTCGCCGTATCTGGCAATGCAGGCATACGGCGTCAGAATATCGCAATAGTGCCCCTCCCCGGCACTGAAGCAGGTCACGAACGGCTTTTCCGGCGCTGTATTCCCTGCAAAGACGCCGACATTTTCAACGGAAAATTGAGTTCCTATGCGCAAGCCACGGGATTTCAATTCGTTGAGAAGTGAGGCCGAGCCGCTTTTGTGAAACGCCGTGAGCTTGGTATCAAGATAAAACATGGCGCCGCCCATTCGCTCGAGCGCCGTGCTTCTGCTTTCATAGTAATCCCGAAAGTAGGCCAGATGGCACTTTGATATATCGTCAATACGGTCAAAAACGTGCAGGTCGCGGCAGTCGTCGCTCAATCGAACGGTGTGTGCTTCGGCACCGGCTGCGCGCGACTTCTCCCATGCCGCGACGGTTTTATCATATTTATGGTCATATTCTTTCAAATTTCCGCTCAAAAATTGCTGCTTCAAAATTTTCAGAACATCATTTCTCGGAAGTTCGTTCATGCTGCCGCCTCCTCGTTGAACATTTTTGCACACTTCATTTTATATTATACTCACCTCGTTAAATGTGTTCAACACATTTTTACACTTATGTTCAAAAGTGTTCAACATAGCCTCGCGGTTGCCCGTTTTTGCATCCTTTGATATTATATTGTCAAATCCACGATAGGAGGGCAATTATATGAACACCGTTCTTACCGAAGAAGAACGCGAATTGCAAAAAATATACAAAGAATACGCCGACGAGCGTATCCGTCCCCACACATTAGAGATCGACAAGGGACTTTTCAGTGTTGAGCCGCTGCTGAAGGAAATGCACGAGCTTGGCTTCTGCGGCATTGTAATCCCCAAAGAGTACGGCGGACTTGGCAGCACCTATGTGCACTACGTTCTCGCGGTCGAGGAGCTGTCCAAGGCCAGCGGCCCGGTCGCAAAATCCGTTTCCGGACAGACAAACATGTGCTTCCCCATTCTTCACTACGGTACCGAAGAGCAGAAGCAGAAATACGTTGTTCCTTGGGTAAAGGGCGAAAAGCGCTCGGCATTTACGCTCACGGAACCCGGTGCAGGCTCAGACGCAGCCGGAATGCAGACGACCGCAGAGCTTATAAACGGCGAATTTGTCGTCAACGGCACAAAAGCATTCATCACCGGCGCACGCGAGGCCGACTTTTTCCAGACCTACTGTCAGTTTAAAGCTCCCGACGGCACAAAAAGCCCAATCTGCCTACTCATAGACGTGCACGAGTGTGAGGGTATAACGATCGGCCGCAACGAGGATCTCATGGGCATGCGCGCAAGCTCGGTTGCCGAGGTTATATTCGACAACGTCCACGTTCCTGCTGAAAATCTACTCGGTCAGATCGGCAAGGGCTTCCACGCCGCAATGTCAACGCTCGATGCAGGCAGACTCGGAATCTCGGCAGTCTGCGTTGGCATGGCGCAGGATGCGGTTGACCAGACCGTTAAGTACACAAAGGAGCGCGTGCAGTTTGGCAAACGCATTTCGCAGTTCCAGAACACGCAGTTCAAGCTCGCCGAATACCAGACCAAGGTCGAAGCTGCTCGTCTTATGGTCTATAACTGTGCCAGTATGATGGATAACGGTCAGCGCGTCTCCCACCTTTCCTCAATGGCGAAATACTATGCTTCCGATGTGCTAAACGAGGTCGTGCGCGGCTGCTTACAGCTGCACGGCGGTTACGGATACAGCAAGGAATTTGTTATTGAAAAGCTCTATCGCGACGCGAAGCTCACCGAGATATTTGAGGGCACGAGCGAAATTCAGAAAAAGATCATTGCCAAGTGGATGGGCGTTAAGTGACGGAGGTTTGGAAAATGAATATTGTTGTTTTTATAAAGCAGATACATCCCATGCATGAACGATGGGAACGCTGGGATCTCTGGGGATCGGGGGGATAGATGCCTTGGAGCCGCATGCAAGAACGACACGATCGTAGTCCTTGCTTGCTGCGATTATATCCTCTGCCGTCGCTTCCTTGTTGAGTATGATCTCAACGCCGAGCTCTCGGCAGGTACGCTCGAGCCACTGGCCGAAGTAGCGGATATCGTAGCGGCGCGGAGGAGTTGCTGCATACAGCGACAGGCCGATCGTGCGGTTGCGCTTCTCCCAAATAGTGACCTTATGGCCGCGAAGCGCTGCAACACGGGCAAATTCCATGCCGGAGGGACCTGCACCGATAACGAGGATCTTTTCGGGATGCTCGCTCTTCTTCTCGGTGGGCATAAGGCCGTTTTCGTCCTCAAGCTCTTCCTCGCGGTTGCACTCGTAGTTGCCGATGCAGCCGATGGGCTTGCTGGCCATTGCCATGTCGAGGCACTTTGCATTGCAGCCGACGCATGGACGGATGGTTGATGCCTTGCCGGCCTCGGCCTTGTTGACAACGTCGGGATCTGCCAGGAACGGGCGGCCCATTACGATGGCGTCGAAGTCGCCGCGATCGACGAGCTCTTCGGCCTTTTCTATGTTCATACGCATGCCCTGTGCTACGGGAGCCTTTACGCGAGCCTTGATCTGGCGGCCGAGGTATGCCCATGCGCCGTGGGGAACTTCCATGGTGATAAGGGGAACTGCCGACTCGTGCCAGCCTGCGGTGATCGAGAAGCCGTCAACATAGCCGGTTTTGTCAAGCAGCTCGCAGATCTCTGCGATATCGTCGCCGTTGCAGCCGCCGTCCATGAAGTCGCTGCCGCTAACACGCAGGGAGATAGGATAGTCGGGGCCGACTGCCGCGCGCATACCCTCGAGAGTTTCAACCATGAAGCGGCAGCGGTTTTCGAGAGAGCCGCCATACTCGTCGGTGCGGTGGTTGGTCAGCGGAGAGAAGAACTGGCCATACAGATAACCGGAGTTGGTTTCGATCTCGATGCCGTCAAAGCCGGCCTTCTTTGCGATGACCGCAGCCTCTGCCTGCCAGTCAACGAATTCCTTGATCTCCTCAACGGTGAGCTCCTTGGGCATTTCAAAGTGAGTGAATCTGCCGGGGATGGGAGACGGTGCAACTGCCTGCTCGCCCTGAATGCTTGCGCGGTTTGCACATCTGCCGCGATGCATGAGCTGCGCGAAAACCTTGCTGCCGCCCTCATGGATAGCATCGGTGAGCTTCTTAAGCGAGGGAATGTACTTCTCATCGGTGAGCATTGCGCCGTGGTTCGGATTGTAGCGCAGCTTATCCCACTGCATGTTTGCGAAAATGATAAGTCCTACGCCGCCCTGTGCACGGCGCTTGTAAAACTCAACAACGTCATCCATGATGAAGCCGTCAACAGTGTGACCTATGCTCATAGGTGACATTATCACTCTGTTTTTAAGCTCCAGCTTGTTGACCTTAAACGGTGTGTAAAGTCTTTTCATGATTTCCTCCTCAAATTAATAACGGCGGCTCAGTATCGATTATCCCGGCCGGGGAACTGAGCCCATCGGTTATTTTTGTGACACTCTTCACTGTTGCAATTTTCGTGCCAACTTTATCACAAAGTAATTTTGCTTTTCTTTTTTCGTTGCCTATGAGTGCTGTACGCCATGTATAAATTTAAAAATAGCCACCTGTCCTATTGTAGGACAGGTGGCTATTATATTCGGTGTGTAATTTTGCTTATTTGCCGTCATCGCCGTTTTCTGCTGTATCCAGTATCCTGTAAAGCGTGGAGCGCGATACTCCCATTTCTTTGGCTACCTTTGATTTGTTGCCTTTATACTCTGCCATGAGCTTCTTGGCCATCTCCAAACGCTGCTTGGTGAAAAAGTCCGTCATCATCCGCAGCTCGGAACCATCCTGTTCCGCGTTAGGAGCAGCCTCAGTCTGTTCGATCCTGCTTATGCTGTTTGGCAGATCCTCAAGCTCGATCTGCTCGCTTTTACACACGATCGCACTGTATTCCATGCAGTTGCGAAGCTCGCGTACATTGCCTGGCCAGCTGTATTCGGCCATAGCCAGCGTTGCGGCCGTGCTTATGCCGTGGATATTCTTCCCGTTTTCAAACGCGAATCGCTCAAGGAAATACTCCGCAAGCTCTTTGATATCCTCTCTGCGACGTCTGAGAGGTATCATGGTGAGGTTGATTACATTCAGCCTATAATACAGATCCGCCCTGAAAGTTCCATCTGAGATGCACTTTGTAAGGTCCTTATTAGTGGCTGTAATTATTCGTACATCAACGCTTATCGGCTTTGTTGCGCCGATACGCGTTATGCAGTTATCTTCCAGTGCGCGCAGCAGCACGCTCTGCATTTCAACCGGCATTTCACCGATCTCGTCAAGGAACAGAGTACCTCCGTCTGCAAGCTCGAATTTGCCCTTTGCTCCTGTGCGGCTTGCACCCGTGAACGAGCCTCCTACATAACCGAAAAGCTCGCTTCCTATGAGTTCTCTCGGTATTGCGGCACAGTTTACGGCAACAAAGGGTTTATCCTTGCGCTGGCTGGTGCAATGGATCGCGTTTGCAAAAAGCTCCTTGCCGGTGCCCGATTCGCCCTGAATGAGAATAGGGCTTGAGGTTGAAGATATCTGCTCGGCAAAGCGCTTAAGCTGCACAAAATTATCCGAAACGCCGATAAGATCATCGAATGTATAGCGCGCATGATTGCCGTCGGCAGGTTTTTCCTCTTTCTTTACTTTGCCTTTATATATGGTAATAAGTGCTCCCAATTGCCTGCCGTTTGTACTTATCGGGCTGCAATCTGCGAAATATTGCTCGCGCAGTCCGTTTCCGCGCGCAAGCTCCACCGGCTTGCCGACGACCTTTTTTCCCTCGGCAATTTTCGATACGAGCGATACAAGCTCCGGGCAGATATCGCTCAGAAAGCTGTTGATCGTTTCCTGCGGATGATAGCTGTAAAAGTCATAGAACATGTCGTTTGCGTAGGTGACGGAGCAGCTGTTATCGACCATTATAACAATATCATTGGTGCTTCCGCGGCGGTATTCGTTGCGCTGCATAATATCGCGCATTATAACGTCTTTTGTGACGTGACCGGTCGTTATTATGGTCTCGGTAGATTCAAGGAGCTTAAAAAGATTATATATGCGCTCATCGAAATTTTCCTTGCGCGTTATTATTACGACATAGCCGTTTCGCCCGTATTTTCCCTTAATTCCGAATGCGAACGTCACATAAGGCTTGAGCGCGTCAAGATAATGCTCATCGCCGATGACCCATGTGCTTGCAGGGCTGCGCGCAGCCATTACAGCCGCATTTGTCCCGGCGCAATCTTCACCGAGATTTCCTCCGAGCTTTATATTTTTTGCCGACAGCTCGTCCTTGAGCTGCCTGTCACCGTATCTGCCGAAAATATCGAAATTATCGTATAAATACAGCAAAACGGAATTATTTGCGGCCATTGTATCGGCCACCGCCTGATAATACTCGGGCGTACTCTTTCGCATAAGACGTATATGCCCGGTAACATGGTTTTTACATCGCTCCCGATCCGCTTCGGTAACAGTGGGAAGTGCTTTTACATGCGGATCAAGTCCATTTTTTTTGCACATATAGTTTGAGCTTTTAAGCATACTGATATACTCTTTTTCTCGGTTCAGAAAATCAATGCTCACGCCGCCGAGCCCCCTTGAAAAAATTTTTTATCATTGCCTGAAAATCGCCTTTTGTCTTTGCGGACTCATTGTATCACTAAGATCGCAGTGTGTCAAATTGTTAAAAGTGTATCATCCTTGTCATCGTTTTTTGGAGCAAAGTGTATCGCGATGGCACACTTTTGTGTGTCGCAGCCCCTAATTCAAATAATTTTAGTACTTGATTTTGATGATATGTTTTGATAATATTAATGGATGTGTAAAAAGTGTTTCAAATTGCCAAAGTCTCAACAAACTTTCTCGTTGTTCAAATCGTGCACAGCGTTTCAATCAATTCGGAACACTCGGCAATAAAAGCTCAGGGAGTAATAATATGATCTATGAATTTGAAGGCAAACGACCCACGATCGATCCGAGCGCATACATAAGCGATTCGGCCGTTGTAATCGGCGATGTCACCATAGGTGCGCGGTGCTATGTCGGTCCCGGCGCCGTTATCCGCGGCGACGAGCGCCCGATTTGGATAGGCGACGAAAGCGCGGTTGAGGATCTGTGCGTAATTCACGTAGGCGGCCCCGAGGCAAAGACCGACGGATGCCACATAGGAAAGCGCGTCACGATCGGTCACGGCGCAATGGTCCACGGGAATTATATACGCGACGGCGCAAATATCGGCATGGGAGCTATAGTCAGTCTTTTCGCGGATATCGGAGAATACACCGTTGTCGCGGAGGGCGCAGTTGTGAAAAAGCATCAGACGATACCGCCCCGTGTCGTTGTCGGCGGAGCGCCTGCAAAAATTCTGCGCGAGCTTGAGGAAAAAGATATTTATGCTTGGGAGCGCAGCAAGCAGACATACATTGATCTTGCCGCGCGCTGCAAAGCCCCCGGCGGCCTCGAGCGAATTGATTAAGCATAAAAAAATCCGGCAGAGGAAACTCTGCCGGATTTTGATTTTAGATTTTGAAATTGGGGATTACTTCTTGCCCATGTTCATCTGAGCTGCAACCTCAGCTGCGAAGTCCTCTTCCTTCTTCTCGATGCCTTCGCCGGTCTGGAAGCGAACTGCGTCAACAAACTTGATGCTGCCGCCGAGCTTCTTTGCTGCATCGGCAATGTACTTCTCAACGCTGCCCTGGAAGATATCGCCGCGGACGAACTCCATCTGCATGAGGCAGTTTTCCTCATAGAACTTGTTCATCTTGCCCATGACGATCTTTTCCTTGACCTGAGCAGGCTTGGAAGCCATCTTAGGATCGTTATCCATAAGTGCGAGAGCAACCTTCTTCTCCTCTGCGAGGACATCCTCGGTCACCTGAGACTTATCCCAGAAACGGGGATTGAGAGCTGCGATCTGCATTGCAACGTTCTTGCCGACCTCGGTAGCGTCGATGCCGCCCTCAACCGCGAGGTTGACGAGGACGCCGATCTTGCCGCCTGCGTGAACGTAAGCGACGGAGGTGTTCTCACCAAAGCGAGCGAAACGACGGATCTGGAGGTTCTCGCCGATGGACATGACCTTCTCGGGCATGGTCTCAGCGACGGTGAGCTCGCTGTTGGGGTACTTGCACTGCATGAGTGCGTCAACGTCTGCCGGGTTGTCCTTCAGGACGACCTTGCAGATATCCTTAACGAAAGCGACGAAAAGATCGCTCTTTGCGCAGAAGTCGGTCTCGCAGTTAACTTCAACAACTGCGCCGACGCCGCACTCGGGGCAAACGGATGCGTATGCCATGCCTTCCGCTGCTATGCGGCCGGCCTTCTTTGCTGCCTTTGCAAGGCCCTTTTCACGCAGATACTCAACGGCCTTGTCCATATCGCCGTCGCACTCGGACAGTGCCTTTTTGCAGTCCATCATGCCAACGCCGGTCATCTCACGGAGAGTTTTTACGTCCTGTGCTGTAAATGCCATAACTTTTTCCTCCTGCATTATTTAAGAAAGGGAGCAGGATGTGCTCCCTGATCAATTATTCTTCTTCAACCTTCTCGGCTTCTGCCTCTGCCAGGGTCTCCTCGACCTCAGCGTCGGCGCCCTGACGGCCTTCCTGAACGGCGTTTGCCATGGTGGATGCGATCAGGCGAATTGCGCGGATAGCGTCATCGTTTGCAGGGATAACGTAATCGACCTCATCGGGGTCGCAGTTGGTATCAACGATTGCAACGATGGGGATGTGCAGCTTGCGAGCCTCTGCGATTGCATTGTGCTCCTTACGGGGGTCAACGACGAACATTGCGCCGGGGAGCTTCTTCATTTCCTTGACGCCGCCGAGGTACTTCTCGAGCTTCTCCATCTCGCCCATGTGCTTCATGACTTCCTTCTTGGGAAGCATATCGAATGTGCCGTCCTCCTGCATCTTCTTGAGCTGAGCAAGGCGATCGATACGGGTGCGCATGGTCTTGAAGTTGGTGAGCATGCCGCCGAGCCAACGGGCGTTGACATAGTACATACCTACACGGGAAGCCTCTTCCTTGACTGCCTCTGCAGCCTGCTTCTTGGTGCCGACGAACAGGATGCTCTGGCCGTTTGCAGCAACGTCGCGAACGAAGTTGTAAGCCTCTTCGAGCTTCTTGACGGTCTTCTGCAGGTCGATGATGTAGATGCCGTT
>DKRV01000049.1:27060-53041 GCA_002472405.1 Clostridiales bacterium UBA7273
TTGGGGTTCCAGCGGCGGGTCTGGTGACCGAAGTGGACACCGGCTTCCAGCAGCTGCTTCATAGATACTACTGACATTTGTTTTTCCTCCTGATTTGTTTTTTCCTCCGGACACTTCTTCCCTCTCCCCAAGCCGTAGCCACATGGGAAAAAGTCCGTGCCCGTGCGAAATGCCTTGATATAATATCAAAAATCTAATGTAATTTCAATAGTTTTTTGCCATTTTGTCAAAAATTTTTTCTTTTTTTCTGCGGCGCCTGGGCTGGTCGGCCTCGGTCTCGACGAGTATGATATCTCCGCCGATGCGCACTATGCATTTCCACGGCAGAATATAGTCGTCCTCCCTGCCGAAAAGCCCGAAAAATTTTGCTTTTCCCGGCGTTATGAGCGATATAAGCCGCCCCTCGGTCTCGTCAAACTCCGCATCGCATACATAGCCGAGCCGTTTACCGGTATGGATGTCTATGACCTCCTTGTATCGCAGTTCGGAAAAATAGCTTATCATTGCCGCGCCTCCCACATTAAAATACCGCCGTATTATTCTACGGCGGCATATGTATGTCCTATTCGGCTTTGTTCTTAGGTATTGATATCGTAAGGATAAGTTCGTTTTCCGTTTCCTCTCGCTTCATGCCGGCCGCTATGCCACCCTGCTTCATAAGGTCAAGCCCGTGCAGGATCGTATTTACGAATACGCGCACGTCCTTCATTATAAAAGTCCGCTTCGGATCGACTTTTTCCTCCGGCTCGCGCAGGAGCGCTTCGATATAAGCATCGGCCGCTGCAACATTGAGGTCATGCTCTATCATATACTCAAGCGCCGCGCGCTGCATATTTTCGTCCTGCAGGCGCAGCAGCGCTCTGCCGTGACGCTCGGTAAGTCCGTTATCGCGCAGCGAGCGCAAAACATCATCAGGCAGCTTCAAAAGCCGCAGCTTGTTTGCTACGGCCGACTGCGATTTGCCGATCCGCCGTGCCGCCTCCTCCTGACTCATCCCGAACAGCTTAATAAGCTGGCTCAGTCCGTTTGCCTCCTCGATGAAGTCAAGGTCGCGGCGCTGCAAATTCTCGACGAGTGCTATGAGGCTTGCGTCCTCAAGACTCACATCGAGCAATATGCACGGTACGTCGCACAGGCCCGCAAGGCGCGCCGCCCTGAGTCTGCGCTCGCCCGCTACGAGCTCGTATCGCCCGTCGCGCAGTCTCACAGTCAGCGGATTGAGCACGCCGTATTGGGCGATGCTCTCGGAAAGTTCCTGAAGCTCGCCGTCGGGGAAGTTTTTTCGCGGCTGCATGGGGCTTGGTTCAAGCTCGTCCACCGGCAGCCAGATAACGCCGCCTCTTCGTGTTCCGGGGCGCAATTTTGTCGCTTGCATAAGTGTACCTCCTATACACCGTAGTATATGGAAAAGCTTACACTGTCCGCCGCGCAAAATCTGCCGCAGTGTGTGATGTATTAAAAAAATTCTGCACTATATTAGTGCAGAATTTTCATATCAGCTTATAAGCTCCGGACAAAGCTCGGGATTTATCGCCCCGGGACATGCTGCGCACATTGCGGCGGCCTTCATGGCAGCCGATGCGCTTTCGGCAATTCCCAGTCCGTTGACTCCGGCCCAGATTATGGCCGCAGTTGCAGCATCGCCGCAGCCGGTGCAGTTTGCGATCTCCGTTGTCACGCACGGCAGCTTTATTATCTCGCCGTCGGATGCGGCAACGATACCGTCGCCGCCGAGCGAGACGAAAACCTTCTTTACGCCTGCGTTCAGCAGCGCTTCGGCTGCAAACAGTGAGGTGGTTTCCCCCGTCATGCTCTTTGCCTCATATTCGTTCGGCTTGAACGCCGTCAGCCTGCCGAGCGCCGGTCTGAGCCGCTCCGCCTTTGCGGCGGACACGGGGTCGGCGTACAGCGGAGCCGTGACGTTTTCGGCGATCCATGCCACGGTCTCGCGAGTTAAATTCGCGTCGATGACCACGGCATCGGCCTCGTTTATCTCTTTTATATGCGCCTTGAGATATTCCGGCGTTATGCTCGCGGATATATCCGTATCGCTCACGCCGACAAGCATATCGCCGTTTTCATCCGTGACGTACAGATAGCTTGACGTTCTGCCTCCGCTCATGCGGCGGCTCAGGTGCATATCCATGCCGAGCTTAGTGCAGCTTTCAAAAATGCTGTCGCCGTAAACATCGTCGCCGATGGCCGCGATGAATTTGACATTAAGGCCAAGCAGGCAGAGATTATGCGCAATGTTTCTGCCGACTCCGCCGGGGCTGAACGACACCGTCCCGGGGTTTGAATCCTTCATGCACGGCTCCCTATCGGGTCTGCCGCAGATATCCATGTTTACAGCGCCTATAACAATTACAGTTTTATTCCCCATATCCCCTCCGCATACTCTTTTATCGCGCGGTCGGCGGCGAATATGCCGGCCTCGGCAGTGTTTGTTATCGAAAGTCTTGCGCGCTCGGCCGGATCGGAGATCACCGAGTACATTCTGTCATGAGTGTTGACATAGTCGCGGAAATCCGCGCAGAGCATATACGGGTCGCCGTTGTAAAGCAGGTTTGAAACGAGATCGGAATAGCTCTTTCCGTCGGCAAAGCCGCGGCTTATTCTGTCGAGCACCGCGCCAAGCTCGGCATCCTCGCGCGCATAGCGCTGAGGATCGTAGCCGGATGCCTTGAGCGCATTTACTTCATCGGTTTTGAGGCCAAACAGGAACATGTTCTTATCGCCCAGGCGTTCGTACATTTCGACGTTTGCACCGTCAAGCGTTCCTATGGTGACTGCGCCGTTGAGCATTAGCTTCATGTTGCCGGTGCCGGAGGCCTCCTTGCCGGCGGTGGATATCTGTTCGGAAACCTGCGCTGCCGGCATGAGCGCTTCGGCAGCCGAAACACGGTAGTTTTCCATAAAGCAGACCTGGAGCTTGCCCTTGCACAGCGGATCGCGGCTTATATCGTCGGCCAGCGAGCATATAAGCTCGATGATGCGCTTTGCTGTGTAGTATCCTGCTGCGGCCTTTGCACCGAACACGAAGGTGACGGGCATGAAGTCCGCGTTCGGATCGTCGTGGATCTTCATTTGCAGCCGCGTTATGAGCATCGCGCACAAAAGCTGACGCTTATATTCATGCAGGCGCTTTACCTGGACATCGAGTATCGCATCGGGATCGAGCGCAAAGCCGTCGTTTTTGGCCAAAAACTTTGCAAAATCGTATTTATTGAGGCGCTTTATCTCGTTGACCCGGCGCTGAACATCGACATTTTCGGCATAGTCGAGAAGGCCGATGAGTTTTTCGGGCTTTGTCAGGTAATCGTCGCCCTCAAGCAGCTCGCTCACGAGGCCGTGCAGGCGCGGATTTATCTGTGCCAGCCAGCGGCGATGGTCGATGCCGTTTGTGACATAGGTAAATCTCTCCGGCCGGAGCTGGCAGACGTCCTTGAAGAGGTCTTTTTTCAGTATCTCACCGTGCAGGCCGGAGACGCCGTTTATCTTATAGCACGCAGCAAGGCAGAGGTTTGCCATGTGAACCTGCCCGTCCTGAATTATAAGGTTCTTGCCGACCTTTTCGCTGTTACCGAACTTGGATACAAGGTACTCGCACCAGCGGCGGTTTATCTCGCACAGTATCTCCCACACGCGCGGCAGGAGCGTCTGCACCAGATCCTGCGGCCATTTTTCAAGTGCCTCGCTCATGACGGTGTGGTTCGTGTAGGCAACCGATTGGCTCACCTGCTCCCACGCCTCGTCCCAGCCGAGGCCGTATTCATCCATCATGATGCGCATAAGCTCGGGAATGACGAGCGCAGGATGCGTATCGTTTATCTGGATCCTGTGGTGCTTTGAGAAGCTTTTTATATCGCCGAAGCGCTTTATATGCGTCTTTATGATCGACTGCGCCGTTGCCGAGAGGAAGAAATACTGCTGCTTTAGGCGCAGGGTCTTGCCCTCGATATGGTCGTCGGCAGGGTACAGCACCTTGGTGATGACCTCGCTCATCGTGCGCTGCTCAAGGCTCTTTACATACTCGCCCTCGGAAAACAGATACATATCCAGGGCGCTCGTGCTGCGCGCATCCCAAAGGCGGAGGATATTGACCTCGTTGCCGCCGTAGCCGGCAATGAGCATATCGCGCGGAACTGCCGTAACGGTCTGATAGCCGGTATGCTCGGCGTGGTATCTGCCGAAGCTGTCCCATCTCGGGGAGATGGTTCCGCCGAAGCGGACCTCAACGGCTTCGTCGTTGCGCGCAACGAGCCAGCTTTCGGCCGCACTGCGCCAGTCGTCGGCGACCTCGGTCTGCTTGCCGTCAACTATCTTCTGGCGGAAAATGCCCAGTTCGTAGCACAGCGAGTAGCCCGTTGCCGGGATACCGAGCGTGGCCAGCGAATCCATATAGCAGGCCGCGAGCCTGCCGAGGCCGCCGTTGCCGAGGCCTGCGTCGTTTTCTGCCTCGAATATATCCGAGGCATTGCGGCCGAGATCCTCCAGAGCGCCGGTGAGCGCATTGGCAATGCCGAGGTTGAATGCGTTTTTCATGAGGCTGCGTCCCATGAGGAACTCCATGGACAGATAGTGCACCTCGCGGTCGGGGCAGCGCGTTTCCTCGACTGCAAGCAGTCTGCTCATGATCTCGCGAATGACGATGGCGCTTGCCTGAAACACCTGATCGTCGGTCGCGGTTTTTGCTGTCACGGCGAAGTGCGCGCAGAGTTTATCCTCGATCGCGCTGCGTACCTCGTCGCGTGAGATTTGGCTTGTGAACATTATAGGTAACTCCTGATTAGATCTTTGTGCCCTTCGGGAGCACTACCGGCAGCTTCTCGCTGCCCATTATCGTCTGGAACGACGAAACGGTCGAAGATTTGTCGGCAATGACGTTTTTCATTATGACGCCCTCGCCGATCTCCGTTCCGCGCATGATGACGCAGCCGGAAAGCTGCGCGCCCTTTCTTATGCGCACATCGGAGGAGATGATGCAGTTGTCGATCTCGCCATCGATTATGCAGCCGTCGGCAACAAGGCAGTTTTTCGCCGCCGAGCCCTCGGCGTAATAGGTGCTGACATCCTCGTGCGTTTTTGTGCGCACGGGGCGCTCCGCCGGGAACAGCTCGGCTCTGTTTGCAGCCGAGAGCATATCCATATTGGCATTGAAATACGCCTCGGTGCTCATTATGCGCTTGCCGTAGCCGCGGTGGAAGAATACGTTCACCTTGCCGCCGGACGCAAGATAGTCAGCTATCGCGTCACGGTGGAAGTGATAGTGGTTTGCGGCGGCGCAGGCATCCATCATGCTTATGAGCAGCTGCTTTGAAATAATATATGCTTCAAGCGAAGCCGCGCCCTCGCCGGCTGCTGTCTGATTGAAGATCATGCTGCGTGCAAAGCCGTCGGCATCGACGATGTAGCGGTGGTGCCGATAGTCGGGCGTTGCGTCGGTGCAGATCGCGGTTATCTCCGCGCCCGATGCAAGGTGCTGCCTTATCGCCGCGCGCAGGTCGATGTTTGCCGCCGTGTTGCCGTGCATCATTATTATGTACTTGGCGTTTATATCGTGAATATAGGTCGAAACGGCATTGAGCGCCTCGATCGTACCGGTGTAGTCGCCCCGGTGATATTCAGGCAGGCCGAACGGCGGCAGCATGCGCAGTCCGCCTATTCTTCTGCCCATGTCCCAGTCCTTGCCGCTGGCAAGGTGGTCAAGCAGCGACTGATAGTCGCGGCGCATGATAACGCCGACATCGTGTATGCCCGCGTTCATCAGCGAGGACAGAGCAAAATCAATAAGTCTGTATCGTCCGCAGAACGGCAGCGAGGACGCCGTGCGGCGGCGCACAAGCTCGCCCAGCGCGGGCACTGCGCCGTAAGCAAAGATTATTCCGTGAAAATCGCTCATTTTCAGCCCTCCTCGCTTTTATAGATCATAGCGCCTGCTTTGACGCTTGCGTTTTCGCGTATATCAAGTCTCGGGCCGCAGGTGGCAACGCCCCATGCCTCGCTTCCGTCGGGCGGAGCGCCGACGTGTGCGCCGCGGTGTATGACCGTCTGCTCGCCGATTATGGCGTATTCGACGACCGCGCCCTCCTCGACCTTCGCGCCGGGCATGAGCACAGAATAGAGCACCTTTGCGCCCTTTTCGACCACTGCCGACGACGAGAGAACGGAGTTTTCGACATGACCCTCGATCTCGCAGCCCTCGGTGACGATCGAATGCACGACCGTTGCTTCCGGGCCGACATAGTGCGGCGGCTGCGCGACGCTTCTTGACCTTATCGGCCAGCTCGGATCATAAAGATTTATGAGCGTTGTCGAAAGCATGTCCATATTCGCGTCCCACAGGCTCGTTATCGTGCCGACATCGCGCCAGTAGCCGTCAAAGCGATACGGCCAGAGCTTTTCGCCGGCTTTGAGCATGTTGGGGATTATATTTTTGCCGAAGTCCTTGCTCGAGGTCGGGTCATTCTCGTCCTCGATGAGGTACTTGCGGAGCTTTTTCCAGTTAAATATGTATATGCCCATAGAGGCAAGATCGCTCTTGGGCTGCTTGGGCTTTTCCTCAAACTGCTCAACATATCCGTCGGGGCCGAGGTTCATGATGCCGAAGCGCGTTGCGTCCTCCATGGACACCTGCAAGACCGCTATCGTGCAGGCTGCGTCCTTCTCAATATGCTCGCGGAGCATCTTGGAATAGTCCATCTTATATATGTGGTCGCCAGAGAGAATTAAAACGTTATCGGGATCATACATCTCAATAAATCCGATGTTCTGATAGATCGCATTTGCCGTTCCGGAAAACCACGAGCCTGTCTCGCCTGCTGTCTGATACGGCGGAAGTATGAACACGCCGCCGTCCGTCGAGTCAAGATCCCAGGGCTGACCGCCGCCGATATAGCTGTTGAGCTGCAGCGGACGGTACTGCGTGAGCACGCCGACCGTGTCTATCCCCGAATTTGCGCAGTTTGACAGAGGGAAGTCAATTATGCGGTATTTGCCGCCGAAGGGCATATTGGGCTTTGCCACGTCCTGCGTAAGGGCGTAGAGTCTTGAGCCCTGACCTCCGGCAAGGAGCATTGCTATGCAGCTTTTCTTCATGTCGTCCGTCCTTTCTGACTTTTAAATAAATGACGGCAAAGTGCCTTAGCCCCCTGCCGTCATTGCACAGGGGAAGAAAACCCCTTTTTAGATACGCTTAATTAAACCTATTCATCGCGCGATCAGCGCCCTCGGTGATATAGCACTCAACGGCGTCGGCGGCTTTTTTTGCGACAAGCTCCATATCCGCCGCGTCCTGGCCCTTGAAGGCCGAAAGCACCCAATCGGCCATGTCATAGTCCGGGTGCGGCTTATCGCCGACACCGAGGCGTATGCGCGGAAACTGATCGGTCCCGAGCCGGGCGATGACGCTTTTAAGTCCGTTGTGTCCTCCTGCCGATCCGCCGCGGCGGATGCGCAGTCTGCCGATGGGCAGCGCCGTTTCGTCGGACACGACAATGACGCGCTCGGGCGGCACCTTATAGAAGTTTGCCGCCTGTACTATCGCGTCGCCCGAGAGGTTCATGTACGTCTGCGGCTTCATAAGCAGCACCTTTTTTCCGCCTATATCAGCCGTCTGCGTAAGCGCCTTAAAGCGCATTTTGTTTATGCTCACGCCGAGCTTTTTTTCCATGGCGTCGGCCGCCATGAACCCGGCGTTGTGCCTTGTTCCGTTGTATTTAAGTCCGGGATTGCCGAGGAACGCAACGATCCACTCGGCTCCGCCTTTGGAGAAAAACATTTTACTCGAACAGGTTGGAGATGGATATCTCCTCGTAAACGCGCTGGATAGCCTCGGCAAACACAGGCGCTACGGACATGTATTTGATCTTATCGCACGGCTGCGCGTTTTCGGGATACGGGATGGTATCGAGCAGGAGCAGCTCCTTGATGCAGCTGTTTTCAATGCGTTCGATAGCCGGGCCGGAGAGGACGCCGTGGCTTGCGCATGCATAAACTTCCTTTGCTCCGCCTATCTCGACGATAGCCTTTGCCGCGCCGACGAGCGAGCCAGCGGTATCGACCATATCGTCAAGCAGGATGCAGGTCTTGCCCTCGACATTGCCGATGATGTTCATGACCTCGGACTGATTTGCCTTTTTGCGGCGCTTATCAACGATGGCCATATTGCAGCCGAGCTTCATGGAGAAATTGCGTGCGCGTGCGGTGCTGCCGACGTCGGGGGATACGACCATGATATCGTCGTTTTCTCTGCCGTAAATGTCTATATAATGCTTTGCAAAGAGAGGGGCGCCAAAAAGATTGTCAACAGGGATATCGAAGAAGCCCTGTATCTGTGCGGCGTGGAGATCCATTGTCAGCACGCGGTCTGCGCCTGCTGCGGTGATAAGGTTTGCAACGAGCTTTGCGGAGATGGGGTCGCGGCTTTTTGCCTTGCGGTCCTGGCGGGCATAACCGAAATACGGAATAACGGCGGTGATTCTGCCTGCCGATGCTCTGCGCATAGCGTCGATCATAACGAGCAGCTCCATGAGGTTGTCATTGACGGGCTTGCAGGTCGACTGAACGATAAAAACGTCGGCGCCGCGAACAGGCTCATGAACGGATATCGAGCACTCGCCGTCAGCGAAGTGAGCACAGGTGCAGTCGCCGAGGTTCTTGAAAAGCTGGTTGCATATCTGGTTTGCAAGCTTGGGATTGGAGTTGCCGGTAAATACCTTGATCTCTTTGCCGTGGGAAATCATTTGTAATCGTCCTCTCTGTATTTATTCGGGGTTTCACCCATTATCTTTATCTCTTGGATTATACCAAATACACGATAATTTGAAAAGGGGGCTGAACATAGAATTTTGTAACCGTATTGACCACATTTATGTGTAAAAATGCAAGGGCAGCCTCTGCCGCCCCTGCCCTCATCAGTTAAGAGCCATGATCCCCATGGCCGATCTTAACGCATTTATCTTGTTTTCAATGTCATATGACGCAAAAAACACGTCTTTAACTCTTTGAACATCACCGCCTGTGACAAAGCCTGCGAGGATGCACAGCGCGCCCAGAATGAGCGCCACGATCGCGACAGTCGAAATCACCTTCCATACCTTACTCATTATCCGGCACCTCCTTGACGCAGAAGCTTCTTCCCAGCGCCTTTGCGCCGCGGACTATTCCGCTTATACCGCGCACCAGCACAAGAACGCCGATCCACAGCAGGATAAGCGCCACTGCAAACGCTATCAGCACAGCACCTGCACACAGCATTATATCCGCAAATATCACAAGCTTTGCAAATGCAAAGCCTATAGCTTCAACGCCGATCGTAATGAGCGATACGCCAAGAGCGACCAGTACGACCGCCACCGCAAGTGCGAGCACGATCAGAACGGCGCTGATGGGGATCGCAAAGATAAGGTACAGTATCAGCAGCGCAACATTTGTTTTATACCGCGTCGTTTCCTCCGGGATCTCGATACTCTCAAGCTCTTCAAACACGAGCTCGGGTGCGTAGCTGTCCTCGGCAGGCTCGGTCTCGGTCTCCCCAGCCTCTGCCGCTTCTTCCTCAGCTTTTGTTTCTTCCTCGGGCTGATCGGCTTCGGCAGGTTCAACGACCGTGGCTTCTTCTGCGCCGGTTTCTTCGGCATTCTCCTCGCCGTTTTCGGTTTCTTCCTCGGCAGGGGTCTCCTCTGCCTCAGCTTCACCGGCGGTTTCTTCTTCGGCCTCGGCTTCTTCCGGCTCCGACTCGGTTTCTGCGGTCTCCGGAGCGTCTTCTTCCGGCGCTTCCGCGGCGGCCGTCTGCTCGGGTTCCTCCGCAGTCTCGGTCTCGGGCTGCTCGGGTTCGGGCGCAGGCTGCTCAGGCTCGTTGAAGAACATAGGCTTGTACTCCACGCCCTCCTCGGCGGCCTTTTCGCGGCGTATCTCCTCGATTATATCCGCATAGGAAAGTCCGGTGTTTACCTCCGCCGGCTTCTCGGCCGGCTTTTCCTTTTTCACGGGAGTCACGATTATATGCTCGGGCTCGGCAGGCTTATCCTCTTTCGAGTCCGCCTCCACCGCGAGCTTGCGCTCGGAGCGCTTATAGGTACGGGAAATGGTAACAGCCAGCTTTGTCGGCGAACCGAAACTATCGAGCAGAGCCTGCTCGTCATCGGCCTCATCAAGCATTTTGTTGTACTGCGCGAGGATATCTTCCTTGTCCTCTTTAAACATAAATGCCAGAAGTTTTGAAAGCTCCGCCATATATTTTTGCCTGTTAATATGCGTCACCTCCGAATGGTTTCGTCAGTTTATCTACTAAATCTATAATATTATAGACAAAAAGAATACATCGGTCAAGATTTTTTATATCTATTGACAAGGCTCGGCGCATTCGATAAAATAGTTTAGTTATTAAGATAAAGGAGAAATCATAATGGCAAAGGATAAAAAAGTTGAACAGATAACTGACATGGAGCAGGATTTCGCCCAGTGGTTCACCGATGTTTGCACCAAGGCGGAGCTTGTCGATTATTCCGGCATTAAGGGACTTTTCATCCTGCGCCCATACGGCTATGCCATTTGGGAGAATATACAGAAGGAGCTTGACAGGATGTTCAAAGAGGGCGGACATGAGAATGTTTCCATGCCCATGCTCATCCCCGAAAGCCTGCTTCAGAAGGAAAAGGATCACGTCGAGGGCTTTGCGCCCGAGTGCGCATGGGTCACCGTCGGCGGCTCGGAGGAGCTGCCCGAGAGGCTGTGCATCCGCCCGACCTCAGAAACGCTTTTCTGCGATCACTGGAGCCATATAGTCCATTCATGGCGCGATCTTCCGATGAAATACAACCAGTGGTGCTCCGTGCTGCGCTGGGAAAAGACGACCCGTCCGTTCCTGCGCGGAAGAGAGTTCCTCTGGCAGGAGGGTCACACCCTGCACGAGACCGAGGCCGAGGCACGCGAGGAAACTCTGCACCAGCTCGAGGTCTATGCGGACATGTGCGAAAATTATCTTGCAATGCCCGTTATCCGCGGCAACAAGACCGAGAAGGAAAAGTTTGCAGGCGCCGTGAACACCTACACCATCGAATGCATGATGCATGACCACAAGGCTCTGCAGTCCGGCACGAGCCACTACTTCGGCACCGGCTTTGCCGAGCAGTTCAACATCACCTTCACCGACCGCGAGAACAAGCAGCGTTATCCGCACCAGACCTCCTGGGGCATGTCAACACGCATCATCGGCGGCATTATCATGACCCATGGCGACAACAACGGTCTTGTTCTTCCTCCGCGCATCGCCCCCGTACAGGTCATCGTCGTTCCCGTTGCTCAGCACAAAGAAGGCGTCACCGAAAAGGCCACCGAGCTTTACGATGCGCTCAAGGCGGCAGGCATCCGTGCGAAGATCGACCTCAGCGACAACAGCCTTGGCTGGAAGTGCGCACAGTACGAGATGAAGGGTGTTCCCCTCCGTATCGAGATCGGTCCGCGCGATATTGAAAACGGCGTATGCATGGCAGTAAGACGCGATAACGGCGAGAAGATCTCCGTTGAGCTTTCCGAGCTGACCGCAAAGGTCCCCGAGCTGCTCGACGCCGTGCAGCAGGGTCTTTTCGACAAGGCAAAGAAGAACCTCGACGAGCACATTTTCGAAGCGCACTCCCTCGAGGAAGCAAAGCAACTTCAGGAGGAAAACGGCGGCTTCATCAAGACCATGTGGTGCGGCGAGCTTGACTGCGAGCTGAAAATGAAGGAGCAGGCAGGCATGTCCTCGCGCTGCATCCCCTTCAAGCAGGAAAACCTCGGCGACACCTGCCCGATATGCGGCAAAAAAGCAAAGCACATGATCTACTGGGGCGTAGCATACTAACATTAACATTGAGCAAGCCGGATCTGTTCGATCCGGCTTGTTTTTTACTTTATTCTCTCCCCGTTTAAAACGGCGCTTACAAGCTCATCGCCGTCATAGCTGAGCTTCAGCAGAAAAAACGGCTCATCGTCGTTTTCAAGAAGGCGGAGGAATATCTTATCCCCCTCCCACAGTGTGAGGTCATAGAGCTTTTTTCTGTCTATCCATTCAAGCTCACCCTCGTCGCAGTTCTTAATCTCGCCCTCAAAGCCGTCGGCGGTGAACAGGTGCATGTACTCCGACTCGCACTTGGTATTTATAAAGGTGACTATTCCGCGGCAGCGCCACGAGGTAAGCGTAAGCCCCGTTTCCTCCCTTGCCTCGCGCAGCAGGCACTCGTCGGGGCTTTCGTCGGCCTCGAATTTTCCGCCGATGCCGATCCATTTATCGTGATTTATGTCGTTTTTCTTCTTCACGCGGTGCAGCATGAGATATTCGCTGCCGCGGCTTATGTAACAAAGAGTAGTATTGAGCATTACAAACCTTCTTTCATGTAAAAATTCCGGCCAAAAGGCCGGAATTTTGAATTACTCGATCTCAAGCTTCATCGGAAGCCAGAATGTGAAGCCGTAAAGCATGGTGTTGATAAAGCAGCGGGTATCGTCATACCACACTTTTTTGCCTGCCTTTTTAGCAACGATGAAATACTCCGCAAGGTGCATTCCGTAAAGTGCCAGAGGCAGAACGGGGTTCTTCTTCCAGATGGAATAAGCGATGGTTGCCGCGCTCAGGCCGAGAACGCCTCTGCGGGCGGTGCTCCAATAGTTCATTGTAATTTCTCCTTATCCTAAATATCAGATGGGCTCATTATAGCAAATCTTTTCCGATTAAACAAGACCTTTATTCCTTCCATGTTCGCTCGGATATGATATACCTCGGGCGGTGCTTTGTTTCCATATATATCTTGCCGATGTATTCGCCGATTATGCCCATGCAGATAAGCTGCACGCCGCTGACAAAGCAGATGATGCACGTCATGCTCGCCCAGCCGGCCACCGCGCGTCCGGCAAGCGCCGCAACTATCGCCCATATAACGCCCACGAAGCTCAAAAGCGCAACGATCACGCCAAAGCTCATTATGAGCCTGAGCGGCTTTATCGAAAGGCTGGTTATCCCGTCGCCGGCAAGCGCCAGCATCTTGCGCAGAGGGTACTTGCTCTTTCCGGCAATGCGCTCTGCCCTTTTATATTCAACGCTTGTGCTTTTAAATCCGACAAGCGGAACCATTCCTCGCAGGAATAGGTTTACCTCTTTAAACTTTGCAAGCTCGTGCAGCGCGCGTGCGCTTATCAGCCGGTAGTCTGCGTGGTTATACACGATCTCCGCGCCCATGGCGGAGAGGAATTTGTAAAAGCCCTGCGCGGTCGTGCGTTTAAAGAAGCTGTCGGTCTCGCGGTCATTTCTTACGCCGTAGACGATATCGCAGCCGTCAAGATAGGCACGAACCATATTGTCCATCGCGTTTATGTCGTCCTGCCCGTCGCAATCGATGGATATGCTTATATCGCAGTGGTCCTTTGCCTCCATAAGTCCGGCAAGCACGGCGTTCTGATGGCCGCGGTTGCGGCTTTGGCTTATGCCTATGTAGTGCTCGTCGCTCGCAGCAAGGGCGCGGATAATATCCCACGTTCCGTCGCTGCTGCCGTCGTTTACAAACAGTATGCGGCTGTTTTCGGAAACGAGCTTTTTTTCGGCAAGCTCATGCAGCTTATTTAGAAACATCGGTGCCGTTATCGGCAGCACCTCCTGCTCGTTATAGCAGGGAATGACAATATACAAAACGGGGTTTTCCATCGCGTTCTCCTAAGTAATATGGTATATAAATTTTAACCTCTCGCCATTGCGGTGTCAATTAAGAATTTCCCGTTGATTTATGACGTATATTGCAGTAAAATGGTTCATTACATTTTTCAGGAGGCAACACAAATGAGCTACATTCCCACAGTCGATCAGGCAAGAGAGCTTGTCGCCGAGTTCAACAAAGAGCCGTTCCACCTCCAGCATGCCGAGACCGTTTCCAAGGTCATGGGCGAGCTTGCAAAGGAATTTGACCCCGAGCGAGTCGATTACTGGGCCGCCGTCGGCATGCTTCACGATATTGATTTTGAGCTTTACCCCGAGCAACACTGCGTCAAGGCGCAGGAGATGCTGCGCGACAAGGACATAGACGAATCGGTGATCCACGCCGTCATAAGTCACGGCTACGGCATATGCATCGACGTTGAGCCTGAGCTTTTCATGGAGAAGGTCCTGTTTGCAACCGACGAGCTTACCGGCCTTATCGGTGCCGTCGCGCTCATGCGTCCGACCGGCATATCCGATATGGAAGTAAAATCGGTCAAGAAAAAGTTCAAGGACAAGAAGTTCGCCGCCGGCTGCTCGCGCGACGTTATCCTGCGCGGAGCCGAAATGTGCGGCTGGGATCTTGACACGCTTATTCAGAAAACGCTCGATGCAATGCGCGCATGACAAAAATTTTCATCGCTGACATCGGTCTTCTGGATATTGAAAGCTGCCTCGGCAAGGTGTCTCCTGCACGGCGCGAAAAGACGCTGCGCCTTGCCGGCGATGACGACAAGCGCCGCAGTCTCGGCGTTGAGCTGCTGCTGAAAAAGGTCACGGGGCGCAGCGATTATGTTCTCAGCGAAAACGAAAAGCCGTTTTTCTCCGATAACGAGGTTTTCTTCTCGCTTGCCCATTGCGGAGACTATGCCGTGTGCGCCGTCTCCGATGTGCCGGTCGGCGTTGACATCGAGCTGCCGAGGGTCGGCGGCGCAAGACTTGCAAAGCGCTTTTTTCAGCCCGACGAGGCCGCGCTCGTTTACGCTGCCGATGACCCCGACCGCGAGTTCTGCCGCCTGTGGACGCTCAAGGAAAGCTATATAAAATATGCCGACCTGCGTCTTGGCGACGTGCGGAGCTTCTCGGTAGTAAGCGGCGCGGAGGGCTGCTCGTTTTCGAGCGCTTCCTACGGCGAATATCTCATCGGCTGCTGCGCTAAAACGCAGGATATCGGCGAAGTTATCGTTATTAATGAAAAAATCTGAGGTCAGCTTGACCTCAGATTTTTTCTAACAGTTCCGGAAGCTCGGACAGGGCATGTATCTCGTAATCTGCCGGGATATCCGCTCTGCCGGGCAGGCGCTTTGGGTTAAACCAGCAGGTTTTTATGCCGGCGTTTATGCCTCCGAGGATATCCGATGACAGCCTGTCGCCGACGATGACGGCCTTATCGCGCTCAAAGCCCTCGATGCGTGAAAACACGATATCGAAAAACTTCTTTGTCGGCTTATCCGCGCCGAGCCGCTCTGATATGAAAATATCCTTGAAATACGGCGCTATGCCGGCGCTCTCAAGTCGGCTGTCCTGCACGGAAGCCGTGCCGTTTGAGACGATATAAAGCTCGTATTTATCTTTAAGCGCCTGCAAAAGCTCGGGCGCGCCGTCAACGAAATAATGACCTATGCCGAGGAGATATTCATAGCTTGCCTGTGCCATCTCGCTCGGTACATTTTTTATGCCAAGTTCAGCAAACAGCGCGTCAAAGCGCTTTACGAGCACCTGCTCGCGCGTCAGCTCGCCGCGCTCGAGCATTGCCCAGTGCTCGTCGTTTATCCGACTGTAGAGCGCTATGACCTCCGGCGTTGAGGGAACGCCGATGCGGTCGAAGGTTTTCTTTATGGCCGCAGCCTCGGCTTTGCCGAAGTCGAGCAGCGTATCGTCAATGTCCAAAAGCACATACTTTATCATGGTTTTCTCCTCAGTGCACAAGGTAAAAGCTCCAGTCTGTGCGCAGCGAGCGCGGAGCAGTGTCCACAAGCTTTGAAAGCCAAAGCTCAAACGTCAGATTGTAATTATCGAAAAAGCTCATGCGCGCCTTTGCCCCGTCGCGTCCGAACTCAAAGCCCGGCTTTTCGACAACAGCGTCAAATATTCCGCTCACCTGCTCGTAAACCTCGTTCATCATGTCCGGCGACGGCGCGCCGAATGTGAGCGCTTTCAGCCTTTCGGCGTTTGCGCAGAACCAGTCCCAGAAATTTTTGAGCTTTTCGCTGTCGATGGCGCGCGGCGCAAAGTGCGAGTTTTTCTGCTCGATTATCTCCATAACTCCGAGCGCCGAGGCCGATTCCAGCTCCGGAGCGCATTTTTTAAGCTCGCTCATTTTTTCCGCCGCCCGGATCTTGCGCCCGGTCGCGGCATAAAGCGTTGCCCATGTGACGAGCATCTGCGGCGGAGAATAGTTATACCTTTGCGCCTCGTAAAGCTCAAACTCGGCATCGTCATACCTGCGCATCATGACAAAGCAGCTTGCCAGATTGCCGTGCACCGAGCCGAGAAGCGGTTCCTCTCTGACAGCCGGAACCTCGTCCTTTTTCGGGCGCGAGAGAATTTCGTCAAGCGTTTTGGCATATGCACTGGCGGCGGCCTCGTAATGGCGCTTTGCGTGCAAACACTTTGCCAGCATGAGATAGACCATGTAAAACTCCGGCTCGCGCTTTGCCGCCTCGCCGTAATAGACGATCGCCATGTCCGTGATCCCGGTTTTATCCCAGCACACGCCGGTGAAGAAATTTACCGCCGCGAAATCCGCATCGCTGCGGCAGGCATCCAAAAGCCTGTCGAGCTTTTTTGCCGCGGCAGTGTATCTTCCGCCGCTTATCATGTTAAGCGCGCCGACAAGCTCAAGGCGCGACGCCGCATCGTCGGCAAAGGCAGGCTCCATAAGCTCACCGAACATGCGGCAGTGGGCGCTCCACGAGCGCTCATAGCCGTCGGACACCTTTTTGTTTTTCAGCAGCAGCTGTGTGCATTTATTCCGTATTTTTCTCCGCTTTTCGTCCATAGTAAGTACCTCGCCGTTTTATGCACTGAATTATATGACAAAGCCATGTTTGTGTAAAGCGAAAAAAACTTATATTTTTTGAAAAATATATCCCCCCACCCGGCTTGTGAAGGCGCATTTGGCATGTTAAACTTCAAACATAAGAAGTCTGCACTAACCCACTCTAAGCGATCGGAGAAATGACAATGAGCACACTTACAAGCACGATAGAGCAGTATTGGACACGCCGCGCAAGCTCCTACACCGAGGTTGTCCGCAAAAATCTCGCCGACGGCTGGGACTGCAAATGGGCCGACGAGCTTATCCGCAACTTCCCGAAGGCCGAAGGAAGGACGCTCAAGGTGCTTGACATCGGCACCGGCCCGGGATTTTACGCCATTATTCTTGCCTCGCGCGGCTATGACGTGACCGCCGTCGATCTGTCCGAGGGCATGATAGAGCAGGCGAAGCACAACGCCGGTTCTCTTGCCGGGAAGATCCGCTTTTTCAAGATGGACGCGCAGGAGCTGAGCTTTCCCGACAACGAGTTTGACGTTATCGTAACGCGAAACCTCACCTGGAATCTGCCCGACCCCGTGAAGGCCTACGGCGAGTGGCGGCGCGTTCTGCGCGACGGCGGCGTGATGCTCAACATCGACTCAAACTGGTACGCCTATCTTTTCGACGACGAAAAAAAGTGTGAAAAGCTCGCAGACAGGGAGAATGTCCTTAATGCAGGCTTTGAGGATCACGACAGCTACGACGAAAGCTGGCTTATGGAAAACATATCGCGCACGCTGCCGATGGGAAAGCTCCCTCGCCCTCAGTGGGACGCGGTCACGCTGCTCGACCTCGGCTTCAAGGACGTAAGCGCGGACACCACCGTCAGCAGCAAGCTCTGGAGCAGAGAGGAAATGCTCAACTATGCATCCACTCCGTGCTTTCTGATAAGAGCCGTAAAATAACTCTGAAATGGAGAGGAACAATGAAAAAAAGAATAATCGCACTTATGCTCGCACTTATCATGGTGCTGAGCCTTGCCGCATGCAGCAGCAATGATAACGGCGCTGCCGATGACGGCGAAAAGATACTCCACGTCGCGGAAAGCTTCGCCTACCCCAGCCTTGACGCGCACAAGGAGTACTACGGATGGTACACCTCCATCTACGGCATCACAGAGGCACTATTCAAGATGGGTGATGACAGCTCGGTTCAGCCCTGTCTTGCGGAAAAGGCAGAGGTCTCCGACGATAACCTTACCTGGACCGTTACGCTCAAGGACGGCATAAGCTTCTCAAACGGCAATGCCGTGACCGCAGAGAATGTCATCGCAAATCTCAAGCGCTGCGGCGAAGTCAACGTGCGCTTTGCGCAGTTTGCCGACTACGAATACAAGGCCGTCAGCGACAAAGAATTTACGATAACAACAGATGAGATCTATCCCACGCTCGTAAACGATCTTGCCTCGCCGGAAATGGCGATCATGGATCTTGACGCAACGGAGGATATCGACAACGCTCCCATTGCGACCGGGCCGTTTGTCATAAAGTCCTTTGTGCCTGAGGGCACGGTTGAGGTCAGCCGCAACGATAATTACTGGGGCGGAGACGTTAAGCTCGACGGCGCTGTGTTTTACTACATGCAGGATGATGAGTCCAAGCTCATGGCCATGCAGAACGGCGAAATTGACTGCTACACCTCGGTCACAGCCGCCGCAAAGGAGATATTCGACGCATCTCCCGACAAGTACACGGTGACGGACATTCCGGCAACAAGATTGCAGTTTTACATGCTCAACCAGAACCGCCTGAGTGACGAGCTGAGACAGGCAATAAACCTCACCGTTGACTGTGACGCTATCGCTTCCTATTTAAACGGCACAGTCACCGCAGCAGTCGGCCCCTTCGGAACCTCAACGGCTTACGGCAAGGTCACAAAGCCCGCCGTTGACACGGCCGCGGCAAAGGCCGCGATTGAAGAAGCCGGATACACTCTCGGCTCTGACGGCATCTATGAGAAGGACGGACAGGATCTTAAGCTCAATATCTGCTACTATCCGGCCCGCTCGCTCGATTCGCTGGCGCTTCTTATTCAGGAGCAGCTCAAGGCCATCGGCGTTGACTCATACCTCACCTCTCAGGAGGATGCGGACGCGACCTATATTATCTCCGGTGACTACGACATTGCGCTCTACTGCATGATAGCCGACAAGAACGGCGACCCGTACTATTTCATCGATACCGTGCTTCGTCCCGGCGGCTACTGGGCCTCGGCAGGCTTTGAGAGCGATAAGGCAAACGAACTTATCGCTAAGCTTCAGGTCGAGACCGACTCGGCCGAGCGCGCACGCCTTGCTAACGAGATCGTCCAGCTCGCCATCGACGATAACGCCATCGGCTGCGTAGGCCTTTTCAACAACATAACCGTTTCCGCGAAGAATGTCAGCGGCATATACGAAAACTGCCCCTTCGATTTTTATCGCATAGACGCTGACACGGACATGTAATAACCCCTGCATCAGGAGCCTTCTCCCCCCCGGAGGCTCCTGATGTTCAGTCAGAGGTGGATAATATCAAAAAGCAAATTTTAAAACGTCTGCTGCATCTTGCAGTGATAATAATAGGTTTGAGCTTTCTGACCTATCTTCTGATGTACATATCGCCCGGTGACCCTGCGCTGAAAAAACTCAACGCGCAGGGTATAACCGTTTCCGAGGAGACTTTGGAAGCTGCTCGCGAAGAGATGGGCTTAAACGAGCCTTTTCTTGCCCGATACGCAAACTGGCTGTCAAACGCACTGACAGGTGACCTCGGGGCCTCGTATAAGGACGGTCTGCCCGTTGCTAACAAGCTTATGCACGCAATGCGCTATACGCTTATTTTAAGCGCAGCAAGCCTTGCAGTTTCGCTTATAATCTCGCTTCCGCTTGCCGTTATCACCGCCGTAAAGAAAGACGGCGTGCTTGATAACATTGTCAGGCTGCTGAGCTTTATCGGAAATTCGCTGCCGAATTTTCTTATTTCGGTGCTCCTTATGTACTTTTTCTGCGTCAAGACAGATCTGCTGCCGGTCATCGCCGATGAAAGCGTCAAGGGGCTTATTCTTCCCTGCCTTGCGCTGACTATCCCCATGTGCGCTCGCTTTTTGAGGCAATTTCGCGCCGAGGTGCTTGAACAGCTCGGGCGAGACTATGTCCTCGGTGCAAGAGCGCGCGGCGTAAAAAGCTCGGTCATTCTTTTCAAAAACGTGCTGCACAACGCTGCGATACCCATTCTCACCATCGTTGCGCTGTCCGTCGGGACGCTGCTCGGCGGCAGCGTCGTTGTTGAAACGATTTTCCGTTGGCCGGGTATAGGCAAGCTCGTCATGGACTCGATCACCGCGCGCGACTACCCCGTTATTCAGGGCTTTGTCATATTCACAAGCTGCATCTATGTTCTCATCAACCTTGCAGCCGATCTATGCTATCGCCGTCTCGACCCCCGGGTCGGGCAAATGTGAGGTGAGCGCATGGATCTTACTATGGCTGCACGAAAAAAGCAAAAGCGCAGGCTGTGCGTTTTTCTCGTTCTGGCTGGTGTGCTCGTGCTTATCGGGTTTTTCGCTCCGCTTATCGTTCCGAATGACCCGAACGCGACGAACGCCGCTAACATGAACGCCTCCCCGAGCACGAAATATCTCTTCGGAACCGACCGATACGGAAGATGCGTTTTCTCCCGTGTTATCATGGGCGCGCGCACCTCGATATTCTCGGCCGTTATTCTCGTTGCGGTAACGTTCGTTATCGGAACCGCGCTCGGCATGGTCGCCGGGTGGTACGGCGGCGCGGTTGACAGCATAATCATGCGCATTGTAGATATCATGCTCGCATTTCCGCAGATGGTGCTTGCCATCGCCGTTGCCGGAATACTCGGCGGCGGCATGATAAACGCCATGCTTGCAATGGGGCTGTCGGGCTGGACGCTTTATGCGCGGCTTGCGCGCGCACAGGTCATCGCAATGAAAAACGAGCCGTTTATAAGCGCAGCGCGCCTCTCCGGCTGCTCGAATACGAAAATAATGCTGCACTATCTTCTGCCGTGCATGCTCGGCGGACTTATAGTCAACGCTGCGACGCAGCTCGGCGTTATGATGATCGGCATTGCAGGCCTCTCCTTCCTCGGCATCGGCGTTACCGAGCCGAACGCCGAGTGGGGCAGCATGATAAACCAGTCGCGCGCCTACATGCAGCTTGCACCGTGGGCAACGCTTGCCCCGGCCGGTGCGACGGTCGTGACGGTCATGATATTCAACTGCCTCGGCGACTGTCTGCGCGATTATCTTGATGTGGAGACGGCAAAATGAGCGATAAAACTATTTTGTCCCTCGAAGGACTTTGCGCCGGATACGGCCGCGGCGACGCCATATCGGATATAAGCCTTTCGCTTTCAACCGGCGAGGCGCTGTGCGTTGTCGGGCAATCTGGCTGCGGAAAGAGCACACTTTTAAAATCCGTGATAGGCGTATTCGACAAGCCCGTGATAAGCGCCGGCGACATTGTGTTTGACGGCTGCCGCCTGTCCGAGCTTTCGCAAAAGCGCCGCTGCGCGCTCACGACCTCCGGCATGGGCTTTATATTTCAAACCCCCGGCGCGGCATTCAACCCGATAAGGAGCTACAAGAAGCAATTTATCGAAACCCTGAAAAGCCACGACAAATACGACGCTAAATCATTTTTGCCGTCGATCAAAGACGTTTTCTCAAGGCTCGGGCTTCAGGACTGCGAGCGCATCCTCGCCTCCTGCCCGTATGAAATGAGCGGCGGCATGAATCAGCGCATCGCGCTTGCTCTCGTGATTCTCATGCAGCAGAAGCTTCTGCTTGCCGACGAGCCGACGAGCGCACTTGACGCAGTGACGCGCCGAACCGTTGCCGACGAGCTGATCGCAATGCGCACAGACTGCGGCATAGCGCAGATGATCGTGACGCACGACTTTGCGCTTGCCTCCTACGTCGCCGACCGCATCGCCGTTATGCACTGCGGCAGAATAGTCGAGCTTGCCCCGGCAAAAGAGCTTGTGTCGTCTCCCCTGCATCCGTACACCAGGATGCTGCTCGAGGCCGTTCCGGCACTCGGCGGCAGCATCCCGACGTTTTCCGACGCGCCGGTGCAAAGTGCCGGCAAGCTCATCGAGGCGTGCGCCGGTCACTTTGTTCTATCGGAGGTTTGAGCATGAAAAACATATTGAGCGTTAAAGATCTCTGCAGGAGCTATGAGCGTAATGATATTAAAACCGAGGCTCTTCACGACGTGAGCTTTGAGCTTAAATATGGCGAGATACTCGGCATTGTCGGCACCTCCGGCAGCGGAAAAAGCACGCTTCTTCGCCTTATCAGCGGCCTTGAAGCGCCGGATGCAGGCTCCGTTGTTTTCGACGGGCGCGAGCTTGGGCAAAAGCGCGCGCTTGCCGATAAGCGCGATATACAAATGATATTTCAGGATGCAGGTGCATCCTTTCATCCGCGCAGAACGATAGCAAGCTCGATAAATGACGCATTCCAAAGTCTCATGGGAAAGGGCGCTGTCCTTGATCTTGACTCACTCTGCATTGAGGTCGGCTTGAACTCATGCCTTGCGCGACGCTATCCCGGCTCGCTCAGCGGCGGTCAGTGCCAGCGCTTTGCCATTGCGCGCGCTATCGCGTCCTCGCCGCGTGTTTTGTTGTGCGACGAGATAACAAGCGCACTGGACGTTTCCTCGCAGGCGCAGATACTCGAGCTTTTATCCTCACTGCGGGCCGAAACCGGAATGTCGATGATCTTCGTTTCGCACGATATTGCCGTTGTGAGCACGCTGTGCGACAGGATAGCGGTCATGCGCGGCGGAGACATCGTCGAACAAGGCAATACAAAAAGCATTATTTCAGCTCCGCGGAACGAATATACAAAGGAGCTTATAGCATCGGTGATGGAGGTAAAGCATTGAACACAGGCAAGAAAATTCAGCAATTTGTTAATGTTCCGGGAACACGGCTTAACTACCCCGAAACAGTGATCTTCGGCGCTCACGACGGAAAATGCGTTACCGTATCCGCCGGTGTTCACTGCCGCGAATACGTAGGCATACAGGCAGTTATTGAGCTTGCACGGACTATTGACCCAAAAGATATATACGGTGAGCTTCACTTAGTGCATGCATTCAATTACGATGGTCTCATCTGCCGCTGCTCGGACGTTTTCCCGTCCGACGGAAAAAACCTCAATCGCGTTTTTCCCGGCAGCACATGCGGAACCGACGCCGAAAAGCTTGCTGCATTCCTTGAGGAAACCGTGATACGTCACAGCGACTGCATAGTCGACCTGCACTCCGGCGGCGGCTATGAATATCTTACGCCGCACGTCTATCTTCACGGCGCGGCAGCTCCGGAGGTCTGCGCGCAATCGCAGGAGCTTGCGATGCATGTGGGCGTTCCGTACGCCGTGCGCTCGCAGGCGAAAAACGGGTTTTACAGTCACGCCGGTACCTGCGGCGTTCCGGCCGTTCTGATCGAGCGCGGCTGCTGCGGCCTGTGGTCAGAAGATGAATCCTCCCGTGATATCGAGGACGTAAAGAACATTCTGCGCTTCCTTGGAGTTTTGCGGGACGGGATTCCCTCAGCCAGGAAGAACCTCAGGATATTTGATCGCGGAGTATATTTGGACGCACCTGTAAGCGGCTGCTGGTATCCTGCCAAGGCGGTCGGCGAGCGTATAAAGGCAGGCGAAAGTCTCGGCCGGATATGCGATATATTCGGCGAGCTGCTGCACGAGGAATTTGCAAAACACGACGGCGTTATTCTGTATCAGACGGCGTCGCTCGGCATAGAAAAAGACTGCCCAATGGTTGCATATGCAATCGAGGAAAGGTAACGATATGGAAGAGATGGAAAAACGGGTCCTGGACTACTGGACCGTGCGTGCGCACGACTTCGGCGTTGTACGCCGCAATGAGATACATAATAAGCTCAGCAAGCGCTGGAGCGACGAGCTTGACAGGCTGCTTCCGGAAGGAAAGCTTCGCATTCTTGATGTCGGCACGGGTACGGGATATTTTGCCGTACTGCTCGCCGCAAAGGGGCACACGGTCACGGGGATCGACCTCACCCCGGCAATGATAGGCGAGGCAAAGGCTCTTGCAGACGAGCTTGATATCAGTGCACGGTTTGAGGTAATGGACGCACAGTCTCTCAACTTTCCCGACGAAAGCTTTGACGCCGTAGTCACGCGCAATCTCACTTGGACACTGCCTGAACCGGAGCGCGCATATTCGGAATGGCTCCGCGTTCTCGCACCAGGCGGGATCCTCATAAACTTCGACGCAAGCTACGGCAACAATGTCCGCAACAATGAGCATAAAGGAACTCATCTGCCCGTCGGCAATGTCTATGGCCACTGCGGAATGACGCCCGAGCTTGAGAGCGAAAACGCGCAAATTACGCTCTCAATGCCGATAAGCAAAAAAACCCGTCCCGAGTGGGACGCCGAGCTTCTCAAATCACTTGGCTGCGCCGACTGCGGCTTTGACAAATCCGCAGGTACGCGCATACTCGCGGAAAACGATCTGAGTGATGCGCCGATGTTCCTCGTGTGGGCAAAAAAATAGCAAAAAGCAGCCTTTCGGCTGCTTTTTTACTAACATTTGTACTTTTTCATATCGACGCAGCCGTTGGACTTAAGCCGACAGCATCTCATATGCAAGCTTGTCGTCCATATCGACTATACTTCACGCGCGCTTTCAAGCTCAAGAAGGCGTATTTTTTTGTCCACTCCGCCGGCATAGCCGGTCATGCTGCCATCAGCGCCGAGAACGCGGTGGCACGGCACTATTATTGATATAGGGTTGTGCCCCACCGCTCCGCCGACAGCCTGTGCGCTTTTTGTTCCGAGCTTTCGGGCGATCTCGCCATAGCTTGAGGTTTGGCCGTATGGAATTTTCATAAGCTCCGCCCACACGCTGCGTTGGAAGGCAGAACCATGCATCTCCAGCGGCGGCACAAAATCCGGCTCCGATCCGGAGAAATACACATCAAGCCATTGCATCGTCTGCTCCAGCACTGGAGTGAGCATCTCGGTTCGCTCGCTTTCAAGTCCTGCGGCAAAATACTTTGCGCCGTAAAACCACAGGCCGGTCAGGCTTTTCTCATTCGCGGCAAGCAGTATCCTGCCGACCGGAGATGAATAATCATGTATATATGTCATCTTTCTTTTCTTCCTCTACCTCGTCTATTCCAAAGGATCGCCGCATCGAGCCGGGATTGTTTTCGATAGCTTTACTATGCACGCGCGATTATCGTTTGTCAACAGGACTTTTGGTATTAATAAAATTCATATCTGCTTGAATTTCACTAATTTCCCTTTTTGGCTTTGCTGCGTTAAAATGAAAAAGTCCGCTCAGGCGGAGGATAATAAGGGAGAGAGAGTTTACTTATGAAAAAAACAGAGAATTTTGCGAGCCGCTGGGGATTTATCCTCGCCTCTGTCGGCTCTGCCGTCGGCATGGCAAACGTTTGGGGATTTCCGCACAAGCTCGGCGCAAACGGCGGCGGAGCGTTTTTGCTGATATATCTGCTGTTTGTGTTCATATTCAGCTATGTCGGCCTGCCGGCGGAGTTTGCCATGGGCAGACGCGCACGCACGGGCACCCTCGGGACATATGAAAGCGCATGGGCAACGCGCGGCAAGGGCTTCGGCAAAGCAGGCGGCATTCTCGGCTGGCTTCCGCTCGCCGGTTCGCTATGCATCGCCATCGGATATGCCGTTATCGTGACATACATCCTCAAGGCGCTTGTCGATTCCCTCGTCGGAACGCTCATGACGACCGACACCGCCGTGTGGTTCGGCGAGTTTTCCTCAACTCCGATGTCCGTTGTGCCGTATCACATCATAGTCGTTGCCGGAACGCTTCTGACGCTGTATCTCGGCGCGCACAGCATCGAAAAGACTAACAAGATCATGATGCCGCTGTTTTTCCTCATATTCATCGTGCTCGCCGTCAGGGTCGCATTTCTGCCCGGCGCTGCAGAGGGATACAAGTTCATGTTCACACCGCGCTGGGAAGCGCTTACCGACCCGATGATTTGGATATGGGCAATGGGGCAGGCATTTTTCTCGCTGTCGGTGACCGGCAGCGGCATGATCGTGTACGGCGCGTATCTTTCCGATGAGGAGGACGTTGTCGGAGTTGCGCAGCACACCGCGCTTTTTGATACCATCGCCGCCGTTGTTGCCGCGCTTGTGATCATCCCGGCCTGCTTTGCCTA
>DKRV01000049.1:53071-53675 GCA_002472405.1 Clostridiales bacterium UBA7273
GGCCCGAGCCTGCTGTTCGTGACCCTGCCGACCATTTTGCAGGATCTGCCCCTGGGCAGACTGTTTGCCATAATCCTATACGTTGCTATGATCTTCGCCGGAGTAAGCTCGCTGCAGAACATGTTTGAGGCTGTGGCCGAATCGCTGATGCACAAATTCCCCAAGCTCAGCCGCACCGCGGTGCTTGCGATTTTGTGCGTTCTGTGCCTCGGCTTCGGCATCGGTATGGAGCCGATCTCAAAATGGGGGCCGTGGATGGATCTTGTTTCTATCTACATCATTCCTATCGGCGCAACGCTCGGCGCGATCTCGTGGTTCTATGTAATGAAGAAGAGCGAGCTACTCAACGCAGTGAACACCGGCAGCACAAAGCAGCGCGGCAAGCTGTGGTACAGCGTCGGCCGCTATGTTTATGTTCCGCTCGCGCTTATACTCTGCTGCGTAGCATTGTTCATGCAGGTTGCGTTTTAATTAAAAACATGCAAAAGAGACGGCCTTTATCAAGGTCGTCTCTTTTGCAGCGTCTCAAAAAAGTCTGTGACTTTTTTGCTCGCTTCAAAAACGCCACATTTTTTGTGAAAACGAGTTTTCACGAAAAATCTCG
>DKRV01000012.1:0-14333 GCA_002472405.1 Clostridiales bacterium UBA7273
CACTGGAACAACCACGGCTGCAAGTCCATCGTCTGGCGCTGCATCAGTCGCTTGGAGCCCATCTCCGCTGAAAAGAACTGTACCAACCGGACGGTCAACGAGCTTCTGCTGCAGGAAGTCACGGTCAATGCCATCAATCAAATTCTGACAGAGAGCGGTACCTTCCTAAAACAGTTGCAGGCCAATATCGCCAAGGCCGTAGTTAGCGCCGATACCCTCTCGCCGGATGGCATTCAGGCGAGGCTTGAGGAACTGCAAAAGGAACTCATCAAAAAGGCAAATAACAAACAGGACTATGACGCCATCGCCGATGAGATTTTCCGGCTCCGCGACCAGAAGGAAAAGTCCGAGGTTGACAGCCACCACAGGGAAGAAGCACTGAACCGGATCAAGGAGTTGCAGGACTTCATCGCCCAGCAGAAAACCGACATCACAGAGTTCGATGAGGCTCTGGTCAAAAAGCTCATCGAGAAGATCACCGTCTTCACTGACCACTTCACCGTGGAATTCAAGTCCGGCATCACAATCGACATTGAAGCATAAAAAGGCTCCTCGCCGCCGACGCATTTGCCGGTAGTGAGGAGCCTTTATCTCTTCTGAATGATCAGCCTAACAACTTTTCAACTTCTCCCGGCTTTAGCACTTTACCGACAGATACGATTTTATCATTAACAAGGAGTGCAGGCATACTCATAACACCATAGCTCATTACCTTCTCCATATCGGTGATGTACTCTACCTCAACATTCAATCCAAGATTCTCAACAGCTTTCTTGGCATTCTCATACTGTTCGTGACATGACTTGCAACCCGCACCAAGAACTTTGATGCAGCAAACGCCATCAATCTTTTCTCCGCAGCAGGGAGTAGATTCAGCCTTAACTTCTTCCGTCCCTCCGCAGCAACATGTGGGCTCCGCCTTGACTACTTCTTTTTTCTTACCAAACAGTGCCATGATCATATCCTCCTTCAGATGAATAAACTTTGAAATACATTAAAGCCGTATCCGACAATGATGATACCCACTGTGCAGATGGCTATAAATGTCGCTAAGAGTTTTGGCTTGATAGCCTTTTTCAGCATTATGAGGGACGGAAGGCTGAGCGTGGTAACCGCCATCATAAAGCTGAGAATCGTACCGAGCAATGCTCCCTTTGCCAAAAGTGCCTCGGCAATCGGAATCGTGCCGAAAATGTCTGCGTACATGGGTATGCCGACAAGCGTGGCGAGTATCACACCGAACGGATTATTGCTGCCGAGAACGGTTTCCACCCAGCCTTCGGGAATCCAGTTATGGATCACCGCGCCGATAGCCACGCCGACAAGGATATAAGGGAACACTTTCTTAAAGGTGGATGCAACCTGATCTCTGGAATAAATCAGCCGGTCTTTGGCAGTAAGATTCGGAGACTCGATATCTACCTTGCTGTTGTTATTGCGGATGAAATCTGCAATCTGATCTTCCATGTGCAGATGTTCTATCAGCGTTCCACCAAGAACCGCAATGACAAGCCCCAGCACCACGTACGCCACGGCAATCTTCACGCCAAAGATACTGACGAGAAGAACAAGACTCCCCAAGTCCACCATTGGCGAAGAAATCAAGAAAGAAAATGTCACGCCAAGCGGAAGTCCTGCGCTTGTAAAGCCCATAAAAATAGGAATGGACGAGCAGGAGCAGAAAGGTGTCACCGTCCCAAGCAAGGCTCCAATAACATTCGCTCCGATCCCGTGGAATCGTCCCATAATCTTCCGGCTGCGCTCCGGAGGAAAGAAACTCTGAATGTAAGAGATTAGAAAGATCAGCACACAAAGCAATACTGTAATTTTAATTGTGTCATAGATGAAGAACTGTATGCTGCCGCCGATCCGACTATTCACATTGAGTCCGACCATGAGCAGCAATTTTCCAATCAGGGTATTCAGCCACTTCATCCCGAGGATCTGATCCTGAATAAAGGTCCACATTACTCAAACCTCGCTTTCGTTTTATTCGCTATTCGCACAAGCATCAGCATGACCGGAACCTCCGTCAGAACGCCTACAGTGGTGGCAAGCGCCGCAGGACTTGTCGTGCCAAAGAGTGCAATCGCTACAGCCACCGCAAGTTCAAAGAAATTCGATGCACCGATCATCCCGGCAGGAGCCGCAATATCATGCGGTAATTTCAGTAGCTTACTTGCCCCATAAGCGATAAAGAAAATCAAAAAAGTCTGAATGGATAACGGCACCGCTATCAAAACAATATGAAGCGGATTAGACAGAATCACTTCTGCCTGTGCACTGAAGATAATAACCAGCGTCAACAGCAGTCCTATCGTTGTGGCATTGTCGTACTTGTGGATAAACGTACGCTCAAAGTAATCCGCGCCTCTTTGCTTCGTGACCATTATCCTCGTAAGGATGCCGCCCACAAGCGGAATCACTACAAACAGAAAGATGCTGACGAACAAAGTGCTGTAGGGAACAACCACATTGGAAACGCCCAAAAGGAATTTTACGATTGGAACAAAAGCCACAAGGATAATGAGGTCGTTTGTCGCCACCTGTACGACCGTATAAGCAGGATTTCCTTTTGTAAGCGCACTCCACACAAACACCATTGCCGTACATGGAGCAGCACCTAAAAGCACAGCTCCGGCAAGGTATTCTGTTGCCAATCCCGGAGATATGAAGGCTTTGAATACGACAAACAAAAACAGATAAGCAATTCCGTACATAGTGAAAGGCTTGATCAGCCAGTTTGTAACCCATGTGACCAGAAGTCCCTTCGGATTCTTTCCAATCTGTTTTACGCTCTGAAAATCCACTTTCATCATCATAGGGTAAATCATGACCCAGATGAGAACAGCGACAGGAATCGAAATGCCGGAAATCTGAAAATGGCTTCCCATAAATCCCGCCACGCCAGTTATAAAAACTTTCATATTTCCTTGCCTCGTTTATCTAAAATGTGGATGATAATCAATCGCATATTTTTTATCCAGATTCCGCTTTTTCATCTTCTTGGCAGGATTACCATAGTAAATATATCCTTTTTCAGTTACGCCTTTAAAACAACTATTCGCTCCAATAACAGAAAATTCATTTAATACCGTACCCTCAAGAATCATTGCGTTAGCTGCAATCCAGACATTATCCTTAATTTCTACTGGATTTGTGAAATACTCAAAAAAAGGTGAGTCTGTTTTGTGAGAACATGAATACACCTTGCTAAAAGCAGATATAGAAACATCATTTCCTATACAAACCCCCCCCACTTCCATCAATAAAACAGTTATCGTTAATTACGCTACGCATTCCTATCTTTATACCTCTTGGCGAAACAATAATTGTATTAATACCTATCCTCGCCGATATATGTATTTTCATACCGCATAATCTATAGAAAAAACGCCTAACATGCCAAGATGGAATTTTGCATACAATTCTATTTAGGAGGATATACTGGATATCTTTTTTCAAAAACGGCCAATCCATCTTCATTTCCTCCACTTATTCAATCTCAATACTATCTCCGTGCTTTGCCTTTCTAGCAACCTTAAACAATTTACCGTCTTTCTTCCTTACAACTGTACTCCTATTGTCATTTTGGGTGCAAATTTCTAGACCAATTTGCCCCTTGTCAATATATGGGTGTCTTAAAATTCTCGCCCGAGCACGATTGCACTCTTGTTTAACAAATGCCATATAAGAATATTTTTCATCTTCGTATGGTACATCTGCATCTTTTAACATCTTATGAATTCTACTTCTCTGAACTCTGCAAGTAAAATGGCACCAATCATTTTCAGACAATCTACATACCGACTCATGAGGACATGGTGCAACAATGTGAGCACCTTTAGATAAAAGATACTCTCTACTATCTCTTAAAACAGAAAATCCAGCCGGAGTTCCTGGTTCAACAATAAGTAGCATTTTTTCTGCGGAGTTCCAAAGGCTATCCAAAACAAACTGGCGATCTTTTTTTGCCATTTCATTCATAACATATGAAGAAACAACTAAGTCAGCAGAATTTGTAACCTTTGTTGTCGTTAAATCTGAACTAATCCATCTTGCATTTGCCAAAACTCTATTTCCTTCTTTCATAAGAGTTTCTCCAACTCTTCTCATGGCACCTTCTCTTTCAATGCAAGTGATTCTTTCAAGTTCCAACTGATTACTAGCAGCCCAAGTTGCGGCACCACTACCAGCACCAACATCCAGCAAAGTACTAATGCTTCCATCAAAATACTCTAGAGCATATTTTAACGCATCGGAAACTGCACCATATGTAGCAGGCATTCTAACCAATGCATAAACCGCCGCCTCAATATCCTTTGAAAGCAATACTTTTCCAACACCACTTTCATTGCGATATCTATCGCTCAGGTCCTGAGCAATTTTCTTTAACTGGGCCTGTTTATATCCAACCACTAATTTTTCAGATGCCGATTTCAGTTCGATTGGTAAATCCATATTCTCTCCCTCCATTTTACAAAAACGCTGTTTTTCTCATCATTCTAGATAGATTGTTAGATCAAACAAATGACTAGAGTATTAATCAGACTCTTGAGTCATTTATTTAATAGGTTTCTTTGACCACAAAGCACTTCGAGTACAACTTTTAGTTTAAAGCTCCCCACCGCCGATGATGGCAGTGCGGGAGCCTTGGTGTGTCTTATTATCTATTTCGTTTCTGTCGCCCTGATCACACCAAGACAGTGAATCTTTACGACGCGGTTATCGTCGGTTTCCGATATCTGCCGCAGCTGCTCCAAATACGGCCTGACGAACGTTGGCCTGCGCTTGCCGAGAACCCGAAAGATCTCCGGCGCTTCCATCCGTACTTTGTCATCAATATCATGCAGAAGTTTCTCAAATACCGGCATATGATCTTTATAAATGTCGGGCGTCTTCGTAGCGATGTTTTCTGACGCCCAGATAAACGCCAGTCGGACTCTTGGCTCCTTATCAGAGGCTAAGCGGAACAGATCAGTCCAATATGGCTGAATCATGCTATAGTCGCCCCGTCCGATCCTTCCGAGAGCGTTTACCGCCCGCTCCCGCAGAAGCGGCTCCAGGCTGTCAAGGAAGGAAGCGATGGTTGGAACCACGTCCTGTACGGATTGAGGATAGACGAGTCCCATCTCACCGAGCAGCCAGAGCGCCTTTGCCTGTATCTTTATGGAGTCATGATTCAGAAGAGACGAAACATAGGGGATGCTTTCTTCCCATCTGTCCTTCTCTTTTGTCAGGGCTCCAAGCTCTTTATAAAGTTCTGCTTTGGTCATTTCATTGGCTCCTCGGACTGGAATTATTATTCGCCCGTCAAAACGAGTTCCAATTCGTCTTCGTCTTCAACCCCGGTAGCAGAAAACCCCTTGCTTTCATACAGCTTTTTGGCGATGGGATTGTCTTTGTTGCAGGTCAGCGCGATTCTGCCGGAGTTGCCGAACGGCTTCGTTCTGATATACTCAATGACCTTGTTCAAGGCCTCTCTTCCAATTCCTTTTCCCTGCATCGATTCGTCGATCATCATGTGCCAGATGTCATATTCCGGGATATCATAATCATAGATCACCATGACATATCCGACCATCGTTCCGTCCACATAGATCCCGAACGGCTGGCACTGGTTTCTGTATACATAAGCCTGCGCAAGACTCCGGATGGGATGCGATACAAAACGCTCCTGCCCGGATGCCAATTTGAGGTTAAATGCGTCAATGAAATTATCTTCCGTTATTGCTTTAAGTTCTACCATATATTTCTCCTGCAAATAATGGATTGTTACGCTGACATCCAAACCACAGCCACAACCTGCCGTTATCCAAACCACTAACTCAACCCTACCGTAAAAACATCTAAACCGGCCACTCAACCCTATGACATCCAAATGGCCTACTCAACCCTCCGGAAGAAGCAGTTGATATGTTCTGACAGAGCGATTTTTCCGGTCAAATCGTCTCTCCGGGACTGATGCCTGAATGCCAGAAAAGCCCGGAAATATGGCACTTTTTGGGAGGTCAGTCCTTAACCCGCGACATCAATACTACCGTCTCCACATGGCTCGTTCTTGGGAACATGTCCACGGCTTCGGCGCATTTAAGCTCATAGCCGCAGGAATTGAACACGGTTACATCGCGTGCAAGGGTCGCCGGGTTACAGGAAACATACACCACTCTGTCCGGCTCCATGCCGCACAGTGTGCGCACGGCGGCCTCGTCCATGCCCTTTCGCGGCGGATCGACAACGACGACCTCCGGCCGCACGCCGTCGCGCAGAAATTTTTCCGCCGCCTCGGATGCGTCGGCGCAGATAAAGCCTGCGTTTTCTATTCCGTTGCGCCGGGCGTTTTCGCATGCGTTCTCCACCGCCTCGGGAATTATCTCCGCGCCGATCACCTGCTTTGCGGCCTTGGCCAAAAACAGGCTTATCGTGCCGGCGCCGCAATACATATCCAGCACCGTTTTCCCTTCGGGCGCGGCATACTCGACCGCCTTGCGGTAGAGCTTCTCGGCCTGCGGCGGATTTATCTGATAAAACGCCTGCGGCGCAAGCTCATAGACTATGCCGCCGAGACTGTCGCGAATAAACCCACGCCCCCACAGGGTGTGAAAATCCCCGGCGAGCACAGTGTTTCCGTCGGACTTATTGACATTCAAAACTATGCCGCTCAACTCCGGGCAGGCACGGCGCAAAAACTCAACAAGCGCCTGCGTCCGCGCACCAAAGCCGCCGGATGCGACGATGACCGCAACGGCGTCGGCGGTGTTTACCGCGCGGCGAACGTAGACATGGCGAACAAGGCCGCGCCGCGTTTTTTCATCGTACGCACGCATGCCGGTTTCGTTCAGAAACCGCACCACGGCATCGGCGGCTTTATCTGCGATCTCGCTTTGTATAAGGCAGCGCTCCACCGGCACAAGCTCGTGGCTGCGCGGCGCAAAAAAGCCCTTGCAGGCTTTGCCGCCCTGCTCGCGCACGGCATAGATGCCCTTATTGCGATAATGCGTTATCTCATCGCTGCCGATTATAGCCTCTGCCTGAACGGTCTGACGGCCGATGTGCCGCAGAGCATCGTTCACGCGCTGCTTTTTAAAGCGCAGCTCCTCGTCATAGCTCATGTGCCACAGGCTGCATCCGCCGCAGCGCAGATAATTTTCGCACTCGGGCGCTCTGCGCTCGGGCGAAATTTTCACCGGCTCGAGCGCGCGGCCGTACACCGCCGAGGCCGTGACCTTGACAATAACGATGCGCCACGTTTCGCCCACTATCGTGCGCGGCACGAAAACCGCCCTGCCGAGAATGCGTGCAACGCCGCTGCCCTCGGAATTATAAGCCTCTATTTCGGCTTTGAATATTTCGTTTTTCTTTAACTGTTCCATATTTTTATGATATCACGGCAAGTTGCTTTTTTCAATGAAAAGACCGTTCCTAACGGAACGGTCTTACTTTTTTAATTGCAGGCAAACAGTATCACCTGACGCTCCTGCGCGATCTTTTCGAGCAGCGCCATTGCCTGACGGCGGCGGTCAGCGTCGAAATTCACGAGCGCATCGTCGATTATAAGCGGACAATTCGCACTCTCGGGCAGAGCCAGCGAGCACACGGCAAGCCGCACGGCAAGATACATAAGGTCAAGCGTGCCGGCGCTCAGGTATTCGGCATTGCGCGGAACGTTTCCGCCGGCTTCATGCACCGTGGCGGAAAAGTCGCGGTCGAGCATGACCCCGTCGTACTTTCCGTCGGTCACAAACTGCATATACTCGGCCGCAAGCTTGCCGAGCGCCGGCGAGAAGCGGCTTTGGATATCCTCATCGGCCTTGCGCATGGTGTCGATCGCAAGCGCTATCGCGTCGTATTCCGCGCTTATTTCCGCATACTCGGCCTCCATGCGGCTTATTTCCGAGCCGAGCACCAGAGGATCGCCCATTGCGGCAAGTCTTCCGCTGTGCTCTGCCATCTGCGCGGAAATGCGGCTGCATTTTGCGCGAGCCTCGGTCAGCCGGCGGCTGAGCTGGGCGGCCTGATTATCGCCGCCGGTGAAGTCGAGCTGAGTGAGCGTTTTGCTTTCGGCCTGTTCCTGACGGCGGCGCACCACCGCAAGAGCCTCCGCGCTCTCCTTCTCGGCGCGCTGCGCCTCGGCATAGTTTTTGTAAAGCTCAAGATATTCGTCGATGCTTGCGGCTATATCGTCCTCGGATTCGGCCTTATACTTGGCAAGGATCTTGCGCCGCTGCTTTGCGGCCTCGTAGTTCTCCGTTTTGCGGCGGGATGCGCGGATAAACAGCGCAATGCCTGCCGCCAGAGCGACTGCTGCCACGATAAACGCGTGGATCATCAGATCCGGCAGCAGGAAGCCTGCCGCGACGAGCGCGCCGCACAGGATCATGAGTATTATCGCGAGCACCGGCGAGCTTTTGCGCTCGGACCGCTCTTTTAATTTCATCGAATTTTCAAGGTCTGTCTTGACCTCGGCCTTGGCCTCCTCGGGCTTACGCTCGCCTATCGCGCAGGCGCACAGCGCCGCCCGGCAGCTATCGCGACGTTCGGCGGCCTTATCGTGGCGCTCGGTCGCTGCATTGACCTCATTGCGCACACCCTGAAGGCTGCTGAGTGCTTCCTTGCGGACGACCTTGCGGCTTTCGATGACTTCGGCCTCGATGCGCTCGCACTCCTGCTTTGCCCTTTCAAGCTCGGCGGACATATTCTCGCGCTGCTGCGCCGCGTCCGAAAGCTCGGCCAAAAGCTGCTTTTTATGCGAAAGCTCATCCTCAAGCTCCGGCAGGCGGCCATGGCGGTTGAAGCGGCGCTTGCGCTGCCACTGGCGCAGGCGGCCGTCGGCCTCAGTGAACGAGCAGTCCTCGTCTCCGCTTGATACAATGGCGCTTATGCGCTTTTCAAGCTCGGCGCTGTGCGTTACGGCGACCTTGCCCTGCTCGACAAAGGCGCTGCGGCGGAAAACATCGCGGCTGACGCCTGTGAGCATCTCGCCGGCGTTATTTCCGTTTAAGCCCTCGACGGACACGCTCGTTCCTGTATAGACGGCGGAAAACTCGCGCATTGGCGCGGATGCCGTTTTCGTCGTGCGCGTTATGGTTATATCCCTGCCGCCGCTTTCAAGCTGCATGCTGCCCTGCATCGCAGAGCCGGACCACGGTGCAAAGCGCATTTTATCCGGCAAAAAACCGGCCTTCTGACGCTCGGAGCTGTCAACGCCGTAGAGCATGGCGCGGACAAATGCGCACCATGTGCTCTTGCCGCTCTCGTTGGGCGCGGATATGACGTTGAGTCCGTCGTGCAGCTCAAGGCTTTCGCCCTCTAACTTTCCGAAGGTCGCGTCAAGCCTTTTAATCATCATGGCGCACCACCTCCTCGCGATTATCCAGTGCGGCAAGCCCCCAACGGGCCGCCTGAGTTATCTTCTCGCGCTCGGCGTCGGTTTTAGCCTCGTCAAACGCTGTTTTCAGACGCATGAGAAATCTGCCGCGCAGATTATCCTCGCCGGCGCTTTCCCAAACGTCGCGCTTGAGTCTCGTTTCGTCGCGAACCTGAAGCGAGAAAAATCTCTCGCCGACAGCCGAAATGATCGCATCCGGCTGAGGAGGCTCAGCCGCCTCGCCGCGCAGAACGATGCGGTAGACGTCGCTGCGTGTATTCTCCGGCAGGGCCGCGAGAACATCGGACACAACGTCGCCGCTTTTAAGCTCAACATTTAATATCTCGTACTTTCGCTGCGCAATGCACACCGGCTTTACGCTGCATCCGTTTCCGAGGGTAACGATGTAAACGTGCTTCTCGCCGGTTTCGTCAAAGCCGCGTCCCTCCGGGCAGCCGGGCCATGCATAGTAGGTCGAGCCGCATTTTTTAAGGCCGCTTTCCTTATGGATATGCCCAAGGGCGATATAATCCATGCCAGAGGCTGCGATCTCGGTCTCGCTTATGGGATCATAATTTGAAGCACCGCCAACCTCGCCGTGGATGCACATTATGTTTTTTGCGCCCGTACCGTCTGCGGCGGAGAAGCCGCCGAGCATGCCGGCGCTGTATTTATCGCAGAACGCCGCGCCCCAGACATTTGCGTTCAGCTGCGGCAAGGCCACGCATTCCGGCGTGGGGCTTTTAAATATATGTACGTTTTCGGGAAATCTCACGCGCGCATACGGCGAGCGCGGCGAGTAAAAATCGTGGTTGCCGGGAGATATGAACACGGGCGCGGATATGCTCCCGAGCGACGAGGCAAGCGCCTCGGCCGTTTCGGCATAGGTGCTGTCGGAATCGAGAAGGTCACCTGCCAGAAGCATGATATCAACGCTCTCCTCCTCGGCAAGCTGCGCAATGCGATGCAGCAGGCGGCGCTGCTCGTCCCTGCGCTGCGCGGCCTTGGCAGCGCCCAGTCCCTCAAAGGGCGAGTCAAGGTGCAGATCCGCCGCATGCAGTATTTTCAGATCGCTCATGTGAATCTTACCCCCTCTGCACTCAGGCATTTGCCGGTTTCGGGATCGATGGTGAACACGCAGCCTTCGAGCTTTGCCGGGCCTTTGGCCGAATCGTATCTGCGCGGAGGATCGCCGAAGAATTTGCCGATCGACTGCTCCGGCTCGATGCCGATAACGGAATTTACAGCGCCCGTCATGCCGAGGTCTGTTATATATCCTGTGCCGTTGGGCAGAACGCAGGCGTCGGAGGTCTGAACATGCGTGTGCGTTCCCCAAACGGCGCTCGCCTTTCCGTCGAGCAGGAAGCCCATTGCACGCTTTTCGCTCGTGCCCTCGGCGTGGAAATCGACGAGGATGATCTTCTCGCGTATCTCCTCCATGTATCCGTCGGCAATAACGAAGGGGTTATCCGTGTTCGTATCGAGCGTAAAATGTCCCATAAGATTCATAACGCACACGTCGCCGAAGCTCGTTTTATAAACGTCTATGCCGCGTCCTGGGCACTGCGGCGCACAGTTTGCCGGGCGCAGGATCTTGCGCCGCTCGTCAAGATACGGGCGCAGCTCGGTGCGCGTCCATGTGTGGTTGCCGAGCGTGATGACGTCCGCCCCGGCGTGCAGTATGGCGTCCGCCTGGCGCGGAGTTATGCCAACAACATTTGCGTTTTCGCCGTTTACGACGACAAAATCAATCTCAAGCTCCTTGCGCAGACGGCGCAAATTTTTAGTAAGATAATCCAGCCCCGGCTCTCCGCACACGTCGCCGACGGCAAGAATTTTTACACTCATAAAAAAATTCTCCTCTCCTGGAGTAATGAGTGTAGTATAGCACAAATTACAGTGCAGTAGCAAAACAAAAATGGCCATAATATATTTCGGAGGTGTAAACAATGACTAAGACAAATTTTCTCGTTGGCATGGGCATAGGCGTGGCAGTCGGCTCGCTTGCCGGAATGACAGTTTCCGGTGCCAAGAAACCGCCGAAAAACATCGTCGGCAAGACGCTCAAAACGATGGGCGAGGTAGTTGACGCGGTATCAAGCTCCATCGGCCTGTAATTATTTTGGCTTATATGGCCGAAAATAATTAAAAAAGGCTTGCAATTCCTCTCCGGCTGTGCTAATATACTAAGGCGCTAAGCGATAAGCGCCGTTAGCTCAGCTGGATAGAGCGTCTGGCTACGGACCAGAAGGTCAGGGGTTCGAATCCCTTACGGCGTGCCAAAAGCAGCAGCTTTCATCATTGATGAAGGCTGCTGTTTCTTTTTATCTTGCCGTGAGGAATTCGAACCCTGAGAGGGTAGGAGCGTTAAGAAAATATGCCAGTGGCATATTTTTAGTTCCGATGGGCGCAGCAGTTAGCTGCAAACCCGCAAGATTTTGCATAGCAAAAGCTTAATCCATTATGGTGCGCCAAAAACTCCCAAGTCGTTGAAACCTCGGGTTTTCAATTCATTGTTATACTAGTATTCAACCGTAAAAAATTATGCAAATATGTTGATTTTTAGCATTCAGGGCATATAATGCAAAAATGGCTATGCTTGCGCAGTCCTTTTTGCGTTTGGCATATTATGTCGACAGCAAATAGTAATGTTTCCGTCACTTTTTCTTGCATTCAAGCACAACATATTGATTTTCAGTGATTAATAATCATACATTTAGCGGTTGCATTTTTTCGAGCATTATCATACTATAATACTATGATACAGGCTCCGCCGCGCCTCTCTTTGATGCGTACCATGGCGGGGTCGTTTTTTTTTGGAGATAAAGAGATGATGGAGTTAAAAAAGCGCACATCCATAGCGGAGCAAATTGAACTCATGGAAAAGCGAGGTCTAATCATCCGTGATCATTCCATAGTAGCTGAGGCTCTTCGAAACCTGAATTATTATCGAATTTCCGGGTATCTACACGATTTCAAAAAGCCCGGAGCCGATGAATACGAAGACGGTTTAACATGGGAGCGCTTACAGGCATTATATGACTTTGACAGGCGTTTTACCAGCATACTCATGTTTGCGCTTGAGTCTATTGAGGAAACCCTCAAGGCTCGTTTAGCATATTTGGTAACAGAGAGTTTTCCGGATGATCCTCTGATCTATCTGAGCATGGATATCTATAGGTTTTCCCGAAAATTGGAGTGAGATGCTGCATAGTCGGGCGGATGACAGTCAATATACACCGGGAAAAATTTTTAGTGTTTTGTGACAACTTAGCCAAAACTGCTGTAACTCGAGAATATCAACTTTATTGTCAAGTTTTATTCGCTTTAAAAAATTTTAAAGCGAATAACTGCACATTGCCGCAAAAAACCGCAGGCCGGATATCCGGTCTGCGGTTTCCTCTTATTTTTCGAACAGCATATTCAGGTCGCAGTCGGCATTTATGCCGGGGACCGTGCCCTTGAAGCTGTACTGCCAGAACTCATGGGCATAGTAAAAGCACGGATAGGTGCTTATTCCGACGCACCAGAAGGTGTAGTCCTCAAGCTGCGCAAGGTCATAGCCGTAGTAGCCGGTATCATTATATATGTACACGCCGGCATCGAAGCCTGCCGACTCTATCGTTTGGCAGAACTTCACGGCACAGGCCGTGAGTGTTTCGTTATCCAGCCCGTCCGTGCGCGCGGTGTCTCCGGATATGCGTTCCCAATCGAAAAACACAGGCAGATCGAGCTTGCGGTCGCCGAGAAGGTCGAGCACGAATTTTGCCTCGGCTTCGGCCTCGTCCTCGCTTATCGCCTGCGAGAAGAAATATGCGCCCACACGAAGTCCGGCCGCCTTTGCGCCTTCAATGTTCTTGATGAAATTATCGTCGGTATACAGCTCGCCGCTTCCGTAGTACATGCCGCCTGCGCGAACGATGGCAAAGCGCACGCCGCTGTCGTAAACCTGCTGCCAGTCGATATCGCCCTGATACGACGAAACGTCAACGCCGCGGCTGGCCTTGTATTCGCGCCCGGTGTAGGTCAGGTTTCCGCTTGCGTCGTTAATAAACTCTCTCTTGTCAAGATCGTTGAGCGCGACGCCGTCCTGCGGAGTTATCCACACATAGTCGTCGCCGTTGAACACCTCGACCATGCCATAGTACGGTTCTGCCTCACGCGCGGCCTGACGGCGCAGCTGCACTGCGGCATAACACGCCAAAAGCAGTGCCGCTATGAGGATCACTATGAAAACCGGCCTTATCCCACCGCGTTTTTTTGTTTTTCTCTTTGTATTTTTCATGCCGCCATTTTATCACGACATTAAACGGCTGTAAAGTTAACAATCTTCTAATGACGCCAGAAGATTCCTGCCGCCGTAGCTCAGCGCGCTTTTCAGGCGCTCGCGGCCGCGCTTTATCGTGCGGCTGACGCTTGATATGTGAAGCCCCAGCTCGTCGGCAATATCCTGCATGGGCATCTGCTCGATATAGTACATGCCGATCAGCTGCTTCTGGCGCTTTGTAAGCTCCGAGTTTATCGCGCGGCGAAGTGCGCCGGCAGCGCCGCCGGACGCATCGGACACGAGCTTTATGTACTGGCGCAGAGCCATGTATTCCTCCTGCTTAGCAAACATATTGAGTTTTCTTTCCTGCATTCATATCATCTCCGTAATAATTTTCAAGGTAGCGCGAAACGGCTATCGTATCGCGCATCATGCTTGTGAGTATGGCTATCCGGCGGCGCAGACGAAGCCTGTCGATCTCGCACATCGGCTCGCCCTCGAGCTTAAGGTTCAGCTCTTTTATTCTGCCCCGGCACAGCATTGCGCTGTCGCGGTATTCCGCGGAAAGTTCGCTGATTTTCATTCGTTTCCTCCCTGATATCGCAAAGAATAAAATAATTAAAATTTTTGTTGACAAACCCTGCACTGTTTGCTATTATATTTGAGCCGGTATCGTGCTGGTGTAGCTCAGTTGGTAGA
>DKRV01000012.1:14421-28035 GCA_002472405.1 Clostridiales bacterium UBA7273
TTCCCGAGTGGCCAAAGGGGACAGACTGTAAATCTGCTGGCAATGCCTTCGGTGGTTCGAATCCACCATCCCCCACCAAAATCAAAAATCCTGTTGACGAATGTCAATGGGATTTTTAATTTTGTACTATTCATTCTTCATCATTAATTATTAATCATTCATTTCAGGATTTTTGTAATGAATAGTGAATAATGAAGTCGCTTTGCTGATGAATAATGAATAATTGCAATTATTCGGCGTTTCTGATATAATCTAACATGGTGATGCCTGTGAAAGACAACATTCTTATAGATAAGTCGATCGCCTTTGCTGCGAGGATAATAAAGCTTAATCAATACCTCGTTCAATCGAAGAAAGAGAGCGTTATATCAAAACAGATCGTTCGCTCCGGAACAAGCATCGGCGCTAACATAAACGAAGCCAACTACGGGCATAGCCGCGCAGATTTTATTTCAAAGCTCCACATTGCTTTAAAGGAGACGGCCGAGACCGAGTATTGGCTCAGGCTCCTGCAAATGTCCGAATACATTAACGGCGAACTCAGCGCTTCTCTTCTGCAAGACTGTTTGGAGATCAAGCGCATTCTCGTAGCTTCCATCAACACCGCAAAATCAGCAGAATAGCCCCACGAGGTGAAACCATGAACAACTCTCTTGACCGTTTTCTTGTAGCTCAGGAGCACTCTTACGACACCGCGCTGCGCGAGATACGCTCGGGGCACAAGCGCAGCCACTGGATGTGGTACATCTTTCCGCAGATTGCCGGCCTCGGCATGAGCTACACGGCTCAGCTTTACGCGATAAAGGACATCGAAGAAGCGCGGCAGTACATCGCCCACCCCGTGCTCGGCGCGCGCCTTATTGAGATATCAAATGCGCTCCTCACCCTCGACTGCTCCGACGCGACAGCCGTCATGGGCTACCCGGATGATCTCAAGCTCAGATCATGCATGACGCTGTTTGCGCAGGTATCGGACGATCCAGTGTTCGACGCCGTTCTTGCAAAATTCTACGGTGGCAGGGCGGATGCTCGCACGCTTGAGCTGCTGTCTCTTACCTAATGCGCACAAATTAACAGAAAATTTACATGTCTTTTTCTCAATATCCGCGAATTGACTTTTGGTCGGTTGGCGGATATAGTTTTATCTGTTGTTTTTCGGGACTGAGCAGCCCTGCGCTGCCTCGGCCCCAAAATTTTGTTCTGAAAGACAAAAAGGAGCGCAAAATGGAAAAGATCTTCAAGCTGAAGGAAAACGGCACCACCGCGCGCACAGAGATAGTCGCCGGTCTTACCACCTTCATGACAATGGCTTATATCATTGCCCTCAACCCCAACCTGCTGACCAACTTCGCGACCGGCACTCCGCTGTGGAATGCGGTCTTCATGGCAACCTGCATAGCCTCCGCCATCGGCATGCTCGTCATGGCCTTCGCCGCGAACAAGCCCTTCGCAATGGCTCCCGGCATGGGACTGAACAGCTTCTTCGCCGTCGTCGTTGCAAACATCGCAACGTTCACCGGCCTGAGCTACGAGGAAGCCTTCCCTGCCGCAATGTGCATCATCCTCGTCGAGGGCGTTTTCTTCGTCATCCTCACGCTTTTCTCCATCCGCGAGAAGATCGTTGAGGCCATTCCCTTCGGCATCCGCATCGGCATCACCCCGGCCATCGGCCTTATGCTGCTCAACGTCGGCTTCGGCTCGAACGCCGGCCTTTACAGTGAAAAGGGCGGCCCGTTCTACGTTCTGTCCACCTTCTTCGGAAGCCTCACCCCATCGGTTGCACGCGACACCGTCGGCAGCGCGTATCCGCAGCTGGTGCTCTACGTCGTCACCATGCTCGTCGGCGTATTCGCCATCGTCGTCCTCAGCCACCACAAGGTCAAGGCATCCGTCATTCTCGGCATGCTCATCTCCTGCATCGTTTACTGGGGCGGCAGCTTCATTTTCCTGGACACCAATCCGTTTGCATCCCTTGCCACCGCATCCTTTGTCCCCCCTCTCGGCGATATGCTCGACACCACTTTCTTCAAGTTTGACTTCGAGACCTTCATAAGCATCGGCTGGTTCACCGCCGTTGCCCTTATCATAACCTTCTGCATGATCGACATGTTCGACACCATCGGCACCCTCGTCGGCACCGCCGCACGCGCAAACATGCTCGATAAGGACGGCAAGATGCCCAAGATGAAGGAAGCCCTGCTGGCCGACGCCGTCGGCACCGTTGCAGGCGCATGCACCGGCACCTCCACCGTCACGACCTTCATCGAGTCCGGCTCCGGCGTCGAGGCCGGCGGCCGCACCGGTCTTACCGCGCTGACCACAGCGGTCATGTTCCTGCTGTGCATGTTCATCGCACCTATCGCAGCTCTCATCCCGGCTCCGGCAACGAGCGCCGCACTTATCTATGTCGGCATCCTCATGCTCAGCGGCCTCAAGAACGTCGATTGGGACGATATCCTTCAGGTCATCCCCGTTGCGCTTATGCTCATCTTCATGCCAATCACCGGCTCGATCGGCCACGGCATCGGCATGGCGCTGATCTCCTACTCCGTCGTTGCCGCGTTCACCGGCAAGGCAAAGGAGGTCTCGATCCTGACCTATGTGCTTTCGGCACTGTTCCTCGCAAAGTTCTTCATCATAGTTTGATACCTATTCAGCTTACCGGCGTTCCGAAAGGGCGCCGGTAATTTATTACCCTGCTGCCGACAAGGCCGGCCCTTTCATATCGGTCAAGCTCCGAAAACAGCGCATCAAAGCAGTCCGAGCAGACATATTCGCCCTCCCACGAGAAGATCTCGTCGCCGTTTTCAAACATCAGGCGGCATTGCGCGCAATACGCTCTGTATTTATTTCTGTTATTCAAGCACACATCTCCAAACAAGATATTTTATGCAATTGCATTATCTATTTTGGATATTACTCGCTTTTGCATAACTTGTCAAGTATTTTCCTTTTCGCCGGCGAAAAAATTTTCCGGCACTGTGTTAATTCAATATCAATATTGTCGCTGTTCATGTGCAATTGCGTTGTATAATTGGGTCATTTACTTTCATTCCGCTTCTTTTTTGGTGCAATATGACGGTTTTTAACACTGCATTTTTATAACATCTCACAATTGTATCTTGCGCCGACAAGTAATAGAATTTGAAAAGTGGGGAATGTGTTTCCTCAGATGATTAGTTTTCAATTTTTTCAATAGGAGAGAAAAAAGCAATGATTACAAACGAGTATCTTAAGAGAGTATATGACTCCGTCGAAAAGCGCGATCCCGACCAGCCCGAGTTTCTTCAGGCAGTCCGCGAGGTATTTGAGAGCCTGCAGCTCGTCGTTGACAAGCACCCCGAGTGGGAGAAGGCAAGCCTCATCGAGCGCTTTGTAGAGCCCGAGCGCGTCATCACCTTCCGCGTTCCCTGGGTTGACGACAACGGCAAGGTCCAGGTCAACCGCGGCTACCGCGTTCAGTTCAACTCCGCTATCGGACCTTACAAGGGCGGCCTGCGCTTCCATCCCTCCGTCAACCTCTCCGTTATCAAGTTCCTCGGCTTCGAGCAGATCCTCAAGAACTCCCTGACCACTCTGCCCATGGGCGGCGGCAAGGGCGGCTCCGACTTTGACCCGAAGGGCAAGTCCGATGCAGAAGTTATGCGTTTCTGCCAGAGCTTCATGACCGAGCTGTACCGTCACATCGGCCAGTTCACCGACACTCCCGCAGGCGACATCGGCGTCGGCGCACGCGAAGTTGCTTACATGTTCGGCCAGTACAAGAAGATCGTCGACCGCTTCGAGGGCGGCGTCATCACCGGCAAGGGCCTGACCTTCGGCGGCTCCCTGGCTCGAACCCAGGCTACCGGCTACGGTCTGTGCTACTACGCATCAGAGGCACTCAGCCACCTTGCAAACACCTCCTTCGAGGGCAAGAAGGTCATCGTTTCCGGCGCTGGCAACGTTGCTCAGTACGCAGCTGAGAAGTGCACCCAGCTCGGCGGCACCGTTATCGCAATGTGCGACTCCAACGGCTACATCTACGATCCCGACGGCGTTGACATCAAGAAGGTCATGGATATCAAGCAGAAGCGCCGCGCACGCATCAGCGTTTACGCAGACGAAGTTCCCGGCTCCGAGTACCACGAAGGCCGCAAGGGCATCTGGACCCTCAAGTGCGACATTGCAATGCCTTGCGCATCCCAGAACGAGATGGACGCTGACGACGTACAGCACCTTATCGACAACGGCTGCATGGCAGTATTCGAAGGCGCAAATATGCCTCTTACCCCGGAAGCAATCGAGAAGGTTCTCGGCAACGGCCTGCTCTACAGCCCCGGCAAGGCATCCAACGCCGGCGGCGTTGCAACTTCCGGCCTCGAAATGAGCCAGAACTCCATCCGCATGAGCTGGAGCTTCGACGAAGTTGACGAGAAGCTGCATGGCATCATGAAGAACATCTTCAAGGCTTGCTACGACGCATCCGTCGAGTGCGGCCAGCCCGGCAACCTCATGCTCGGCGCAAACGTTGCAGGCTTCCTGAAGGTTGCTGACGCAATGATGGCTCAGGGCGTTGTCTGATCCCTTAAAACTAAAAACCAACAAAACGAGCGTACCGTCCGGTACGCTCGTTTTTTTCTTTATTCAAATTGCATTCAAATTACGCTGCCGTTTACTGTGACGGTGCCTTCAATGATGATCTCGCCGCTGTTTTTTATGCAGATCCGCGCAGCGGCGGTCTCAAGATTTATATCCCCGGCGGCGTTCACGCTTATATCGGGCAGAGTGCCGGTCGGCTCTGCCTTTCTTTTAATTTCCGATAACCACATGCTCACACCTCCAGCGTCACTATCGTCCCGGCGCTCAAGGAATCTGCCCAGCAGTGCGAGGAAATGACCGTGAACGTTCCGCTCACGCCGAGCTTTGCCGCCGTAAGCTGCACTCTGTCGCCCGGAAAGCAGGCAAACTGCTTTGTGAGCGTTAATTTCGCGCACTTTTTGCCGCGCTTTGATTCGGCTATCTGATATTCGGCGGTATACCTTGCCGCGTCGGCGCCGGTCGTTTTCGGAACCGTCATTTCCCTGTGGCACTTGCCGCCGAAGGCCGTAAAGCTTTCGTTTGAAACGGTGTAGCTTGCGCCCGTCACCCGGTTTCGGATGCTTATATCCGATATTATGCCGTAGTGCTCGTCGCACAGCGACACGCTCGCTGCGTCCTTTGACGCATCCACCGTTATCGTCGAGCCTGTACGACCGTTGAGAACAAGCGTTCCGCTTTTCGTGAAATACGGCGTGGTACCCCACGCATAGCGGCAAAAGCGCTTTAGCGCGCTCCACGCGCTCTCGCCCGTGCGCACGCTGAATGAATTGAGCGTTTTTGCGCTGCCGGATACGACGCTGCTTATGCCGAACGCACGCGCAAAGGCGCTCACGGCCGCCGAGTTGCTGAGCTGAGCATATTCCTGCGCCGGAAGCTCGTTATCCAACAGCAGCGCCGCGTCCGATCGGCCCGAGAGCGTAACGACCGAGCCTTTCTCGTCGATGCTTATGCTGTATTCGTCGATTATTCCCTTGAATACGACGGCGTTGTTGTGCACCGCCCGGAAGCGGCAGGCGCTTTGCAGCTTTGGAAGCTGCGCGCTGTAGTAAATGAAGCTCACCTCAAACCAGTCGCACGGCTCGCCCATGCCGTGGCAGACGTCCCATGACAGGAACTCCGGCAGCAGCGTGAGCGCGCCGTTTTTGTCGATCAAATATCCTTTCATCGCATCACCTTATCCTTATGAGTCTGCCGTAGGCTATGACGGCATCGGGGTTTGTTATATCCGGGTTAAGCTCCGACAGGACGGAAAGCGCAACGCCCTTTTTCTGCGATATCACGCGCAGAGTGTCGTTTTCGACAGCGCTGTAATAGCGCACGCGGTCGATCTCCGCTGCCGGGTTGCCGTAGTCGGTGTCGTCGATCGCCTCCTGAGCATCCTCGAACGCGCTGCCGATGTATTCCCAGAACTCAAAGCTGTAGCTTATATAGTCCTCCTTCGGCTCCTGCTTGAGGCTGAGCTTTGCAAAATACGCGCGCATCGTCGGCCACACGGGGTGCACGAGCTTGCCGCCCTTGTTTTCCTCGAAAAGCGCGGCAAGCCGGCGAAAGTTTTCGTATGCCTTCGGGCCGACGAACTCGCCCTCGCCGCGGATTATTTTATTCTGAAGCCCGAGATTTTGCACTACATAGCCGGAAAACGGCAGCTTGTAGCTGTGCAGCGTGCGGCGGTATTCGACCTCGAACACGCGAGGATTGTTAGGCCACACGAAATCCCGATATTGCATTGGTGCAAGCATTCTTTTCCCTCCTAATACAGCTCAAAGCCGTTGTCATATCTGCGCGCATCGCGCCGGAAATAGTCCGACAGCAGCGACATGTCGCGCCGGCGCACTATAAAAAGCTGCTGCTCATCAAAATTCACGCCGTTTTCGTCGGGCGCATACGGCCTGACGGAAAGCATTTCGCCCTCGTTATTCATCTCCCGACACCTCCTCGCAGCAGAGCGCGGCGATCTTTATTCGCTGCATCTCCGAGCCGTCGGGCTTTTTTGTTTTCCGAAGCTCTGTGCAGCGGCAGCCGCTGTAAAGTCTGCCGCCTATCTGAAGCTCAAACGGCTCAGCGTTTTCAAATCTCACACCGTCGCCTATGCTCGCTGTGCGCTCGAGCACGATCTCATAGCTCCGGTCAAAGGTCAGTATCGCGCTCGGCACGCAGTCGCCGAAGCCGAGCACCGGATACTCGCTGTGCCGCTCGTATTCCTCGGCAAGCGCAACGCCTGCAAGCGGCACGCCGTCAACTCCGACCTTTGCCGAATTTGAAGAATACGCTTTTATAACGCTCATATCGTTCCCTCCCCTATGCTGTAGCCCGACAGCGAACTGCCGAGCATTTCACGCACAAGATAGGCTGCCGCCTTTGCCGTGCAGCGGCTGCGCAGCATGCGGCAGTCGCCGTCGTATTCGACTTTTTCAAAGTCAAACTCCGTGACCGACAGGCCGTCGATGCTGTAAAGTGCGCATCTTGCGCTGTCGGCAAGCTCGGAGCAGCCCTCATCCGCGTTTGCCGGACTGTAAACGTCAAGCGAGAGCACAAGCTCGGCCTTTTCGCCGTACATTTCCTTAAGCTGTCCGTCCTCGGTGCACACTCCGATGTAGTTGCCAAGCCCCGACGAGCTTATCCGCGCACTTTTAAGACCGACGCACACAAACGCTGCCGCATCATCAAGCTCCGATGCGTTAAACGCCGTCACAGCGTTTATCCCGGCGTTATTAAGCTCCTCTGCAATTTCGCTCGCGATATTCTCAAGCATCGGCAGCGCCTCCCTTCAGCTTCAGTATGCACTCATTGTGCGAAAACGCGCCGAATATGCGCACAGGCTCGACGCGCAAAACGACATACCGTCTGCCTGCCGCAGTAACGCTGTCGCCCTCTGCAATGCCCTCGGCATCGGTTATAAGCCGGTATTTAGAGTTGTTCGTAACTCCGGGCGCAAGGTGAGCCTTGTGGGTCTGCGCATCGTCCGGGTCAAGGCAGGATATAAAGCCCCTGCCCTCGGCCGTTCCAATGGTGATGCGCTCGCCGTAGCTTCGCAGAATTCTGTTTGCCGCCGTCATCCCTGCACCCCCACAAACGCGAAGCCTCCTGCGTCAAGATACGCGCCAAGCATCGTCTCCGCGCTTTTTCTCAGCGCTGCGGCCGACGCTCCGCCGAGCTGCACGGACAGCTTTCCTGCCGTGAAGCCGCTCACTCCGCCGGAGTGAGCACTGCCCAGCTCCATGTACATGGATATTGCGAGCATCGCCGATGCAGTAACGAAAGTTTCGCCTATCTCGTCGCTTGAAGCGCCGCGGCGCAGTCTGCTCTCAAGCTCGGCGGCGGCAGCGGAGCACACCGCGCGCAGCATATCCGCGTCCTCGTCCGGAACGCTTTCTCCGAGCATGCTCAGCGCCTTCATTTCTATGTCCATATCCGTATATGACATTGATTACCTCCAAAAAGCGGAGACGGGGTGACCCGTCTCCTTGTGTGTTTATCAGACAGTCAGCACCTTGGATGCCTCGGTGTAGAGCTTTGCAAAGCCGGAAATGCTGGTGATCGCTGCGCGCTCGAGCTGACGGTCGATAAGTCTGTCGTACTCAACGTTAACGTCGCCTGCGGTGACCATCTCAAGAGCATAGCCCTTGTCAAGGCCGATGGCGGTGCCGGCTGGCATTGCCGAGCAGCGGATGAGCTTTGCGCCCAGAGGATTGCCCGGCTCGCCGGTGCCCTGGAAGTTAAGTCCGGCAAGGGGATTCTGAAACTCCGAGCACTTGAGGATCTTCATCATAACGTCGGGAGCTGCGAGCATGGTGTTCATGGTGTAAGGGTCAAAGCAGTTCCAGAAGTTCAGCAGCTCGCCGTAGCTCAGGCTGCCGGCGGTGCCGCCGATGGTGTCGTCGCCTACCTCGTATGCGGTTGCAGCATTGGAGTTGCCGTCGCCGTTTGTGATAACGTCGATGGCATCCTCAAGATGCATGCGCATGATCTGATTGCCGATCTGGCGGAGCATGACGGAAAACAGGTCAAGGCGCTGGAAGCGGATCGCCTCGTAGGACGCGACGAGCATTCTGCCGCGCTTTTTGAGGCTCACCAGATGGTCGGAGGCTCTCACCTCGGTCTGGGGTATCGCCGCACCCTCGCCGACATAGCGCAGGCTCTTGTCGTCCTCGCTTGCCGCCGAGTAGATGGAGCGATAGTCCATGCCGTCAAAACGGGTGACGGTAGCGGTGATGGACGGCAGAATGTTGCCCTCTTCCATGCCTGCCTTTACGCTGCGCGAAACATACTCGGGAAACAGCACCGCCGACTCCGAGGTCGAGAAGAATTTTTCGACAACGTCGCTGCCTGCGCCGCGAACCTTGATGTCGAATCTTTTGAGCTGGCGCTGGAATGCGTCAAGCCCCTCATACGGAGTGCCCTTGTAGTTTTCGTTGGGGTCGAGCGCCTCCAGGGTCTGCTCGAAGCTCTTGCCGCGCTCTGAATACATGCCCTTTTCGAGCTTTATCTCGTTGAAATTATATGCCATGATCTTTTCCTCCTTACATAATGAAGCCGACTGTACCGGCAGCGGCATCGACCTTGATGACAAGGTACTGTGCTCCGCCGGTGGTGACGGCTTTGACCTTGCCTGCCGCAGCGTCCGCCGCGAGAGTAGCGTAGCCGACCGCGGGAGCCGTGCCGCTGTAGCCAAGCTCGACATAGCCTGCGGTCTTTATCTCGGCAAATGCATCGCCGGACGCGATGCAAACGCCCATGAAGCGGTCGCCTGCGTCGCAGGCCTTGACTGTGCTGTTTGCGCTCATCTTAACAAGCGCGCCCTTTGTTACGCCGCTTGCCTTGTTGAAGGAGAGCACCTGCTCTCCGACGCCTTCAAAACTAACTTTCATTTTTGTCCTCCTGATCTTAGATCAAATGATGTATTCTTCACCGGAAAATGCGGTGACTTCGCCCCTGCCCGGAAGCTGTGTCACGGGCGGATAGAGCTTTGCCGATGCTTCCTCAAAAGCGTCCTTTAGCTTAATAAGCTCCGGCTCTTCCATCAGCTGCACGCTTTTTTCAAGTGCAGGGTGCATTTTTTCATCGCACACGAGGCACAGCCGCAGTACCTCCGCTCTGAGCGAGTCGAGATACTTCCTGCCGAGCTGCGCGGATTTCTCAAGCGCCTCGAACTCGGCGGCATAGCCGCGCCCGGCCTCGCTTTCGATGAAGCTCTTTATAACGCCCGCGCTTCTCTGCGCCGGAACGGCAACAAAGCTCCATTCGTATGCGTCAACCGCGCCCGTGAGCACGGCGCAGCACCTTTCACCGCCGTAGACCTTGCCCTTTTCATGGCTGCATGTTCCGATCTCGGCACCGCAGATGCTGCATATGCTCTGCGCCACCGAGCAGCCGACGCTCGTTTCGCGCTTTATGCCGCCTTCTATCTGGGCGATAAGCTCGGCGTTTGCCTCGGTGCGCAGCATGTAGGCAAAGCCCTTGAGATAGACATACGCTTCGCCGCACGAGGTGGTTTTGCCCTTTTCGGTCACAAGCTCCGTTCTGTAAATTCGCGCGACCTGATTTTCGCTGCGCCAGTCATGGTCGCAGATGCCCGTCGCGCCGACGAAAAGCTCGCTAAGCTCGCGGAGCGTTGATACCGAAAAGCGCTCGTGGTCGCGATCGACCTCGTTATCACACAGCAGCACCTGAAAGGCGTAGACCTCGTCGGCGGTAAGCTGCGTCTTGGCAAAGGCATTTATCGCCTGCAGCTCCTGCTCGGCGCACACGCTGCCCGACGCCGAGCCGTCTTTAATGATCTTCATTGCTTTTTCCTTCCTCCCAATAGATCTTGTCTCTCTGCGCAAGGTAAAGCGCAGCCTTGGCCTCCTCGACCTCGTCCTGAAGATTGATCGTCTCCCACTCGACAGTGAGCGTTGTCGCGTAGCCGTGCATGTTCAGCCACATGCGGCAGATCTTCTCGATAACGGGCGTCACCGTTCTGCGAATGGCGTTAAGCTCGCTTGTCATGAGGTCTGCCTGCTGAGCGCTCATGCGCTCCGTCGTTGACCAGTTAAGGCCTAGCAGGAACGGCGGTATGCCTGTTCGCGCGATAAGCTGCTCGAGTATCTGCCGCACCGGCACCTCGCTGTCGAGGATCTGGTTATCCGCGCCGATGACCTTGATATCAACGTCGCCCACGGCAACAAAATCGCGCACGGAGCCGGATTTTCCGCTCTGCATGGCCTCCGACCACTGCGCTGCTATCTGCTGAGCGCGCTCCTGAGCCGAGAACCTGTCGAGCGCGTCGCCCTGCGGCTTATAAACGACCGCAAAGCGAACGTTTCCGGCGCGCTCCCAGTTGATGCCCAGCGACTGATATATCTTCAGCAGTATTCCGCACAAAAACGGCATACTGCGCAGCATCGAAACGCCGTAGGGCGAGTCTGCCTCGGGGTTAAACGGCGTAAACAGCAGAAGATTTTGATACCGAAACGGCGTCACGCAGCCGGTGTCGGACACGCCGCACAGCTCGAAGTCAAGCGGAGTTTTGCCCTCACGTATCTGCACGTCGGCAACGTTTCCGCAGAGCACGGCGGCAATGTCGCGGTTGCCGTTTGCGACGATCTCGCCCACGGCGCGGCCGCAGGTTATCATCGAGTCAAGATACTGGGCAAGGAAGCTCTCAAGCCCCGTCTGCCCTCTGCCCACCGGCACCGTTCGGATAAATTCCGCAAGCGCCCTCTGCGCATTTTTATCCGCGCAGCTTACCTCGAAGCCGCCGGTGAGCCTTACGATCTTCATGATCGCCGCGTCCACCACCGGCACCGCCTCGCGGATCATACGGTAAAGCCTTGTTTCCGCGCTGCCGAGCGGCACATAGCTGTCGATGAGACTAAACGGATGCGCCTGCGCACTGCGAAGCTGCACCCTCGGCGGAGCGGCCTTTTGTTTTGAAAACAGTTTCATATTCCTACCTTTCCACCCACGCAGCGCCCAAGCTCTGCGTAAGTTTTGAAATGCCTGCGGCAAAATAGCGGATATCGTCCATTGCGTGGTCGTTCTGCTTCAGCGGCGCTTCCTTTCCGGCGCGCTCGTCCCAGCGATACTGGTAAAACTCGCGCACCGTGTCGTCGCAGCCGCGGCAGATGCGGATGCGTCCGCTTTTGAGCAGCGAGGCTGTGAGCCGTATGCCGCGCAGAACATCGTTTTCCGCCTTCTCGACGCGAAAGCCCGCTCTTGAGAGCGCCTCGATAAAGCTTGCTGCCGAGGGATCGACGATTACTCTGTGCGGAACGGCTTCGCCGCAAAGCTCGGCGAGCGCCGCGACGTACTCCTCATCGGTTTTCTGCCTGCCTGTTTTCCGCCCGTCGTAGTAATACTCGCGCAGGCGGTACCACGTTTGTCCGCATCTGCCCCACAGTCCGAAGGAGCTTGGATTTTTCGTTCCGTAATCGCAGGATACGATGTATTCGCAGCAGCTCTCCGGCGCGTCGCACAGCATGTCCTCGCTGAAGAAGTCATACACTCTGCCCTCCGGCAGCACCCACTGACCGAGGATAAACCGCCTGTAAAAATCGCCGCTGTACATGCGCTTATAGCGGTCGATTATCTTTTTCGACAGCGAGGGGTTATCCTCAAGCGTGAAGTGGATATACAGTGCGCGCCGCCGGTCGGCCTGGCATATCCATTCGCGATAGAACCAGTGCTGCGGACTTTCGGGGTTGCAGTTGAACCATATCTTGCTCCCCGTCACCGAGCACCGGGCGCAGGCCTGCTCGACAAACGAGCGCGGCATCAGAACCACCTCGTCGAGCAGCGCTCCTGCAAGCGTCACACCCTGGATAAGCGAGCCGGAGCTTTCGTCCTTGCCGCCGAAGAGATAAAAGCGGTTTTCCCGGCCGAGGTAGCATATCTCGATTATCCCCTTTGAAACGAGATCGCGCACCGCAAAGCCGATATCGCGCAGCACCGGCAGCAGCGGCTCGATCATATTTCGCCTTATGCTGCTTTTTGCCTTGCCGCATATGCCGAAGCTTTGTCCGTCAAACCGGCGCATGGCCCAGCAGACAAAGGATATGCCCATGCACAGGGTCTTGCCCGAGCGCACCGCGCCGTCGCAGATCACGGCATCGAGATCGCGGTAAGGGGATGCGTCGCTCCACCACGACAAAGCCTTCAGCTGGGTCGGCGAGAAAAAGTCAAACGTCATTGCTCTTTTCGCCCTCCAGAAGCCTTGCCGATTTGTCCAGCGCCGCGTAGAAGCCGCCACCCTGAGCCTGCTGTGCCGCGGCTGCGGCATTGAGCTCTATAAGCTCCCTTATGATCGCAAGCTTGTTTACAAACTTCAGCTCCACCTCCCCTTTCGGTCCGCGTTTGATTTCGCTCAGCAGCGAAAGGTCGAGCCCCTCAAGCTCGGATATATCCTCTGCGCCGAGATAAAGCAGCTTCACGGCATCGTTCGGCGAGGACACCGCAAGCTTTTCGAGAAGCTTATCCGCATCGGCGGATTTTTTCCTATTCATAAAATTCACCTCTCACCCATAGGCTGTTTTCGGGCAAAACTTGTACGTTTGCGTACAAGTAAAAAAATACGCAGCCGAAAAATTTTTTCGACTGCATGCTTTCCGTACTTTATTTAATTATTTGCCGGAATGTTGCCCGGCCGCAATATTCTAAAAAAGAAAAAGTCCGACGGGAAAACCGTCGGACAACTGTTGGCCTAAGTACCCCGCCGTGCCGTTGGGGTTCGATTATAACCTGCACAAAAAAGCAGGTGGGTCGCCTAAGCTCTGTTTCTCTGCTTCCAACGTCCGGCCGGAGCCGGGAGGCCTGCAATCCGCAGATTCAAATCGGCATCCCTTATTAAAAATGTGGGTTTAACGAACCCGAAGTCAATATGACAAACCGCGAACACGGCAGGGATAAGCTGACGAGAGCCGAACCCATATCGCCTGTCGGCGCGCCCTTCCGGCTATTTTCGCCTTTTTTGCTTTGATGGGCGCCAGCCCACCTGCATCAAAGAAAGCCGAAAATATCTCGAAAAGCAAATCCGACAGGTGCCTTGCAGTTTTG
>DKRV01000020.1:0-27229 GCA_002472405.1 Clostridiales bacterium UBA7273
CTTACCTGAAGAAGCAGGAGAGCGTTCAGAAGAACGCAGTCATCGTTGTTATCTGCGATACCCTCGTTGCCATCATGGCCGGCATGATCGTTATGCCCGCTTGCTACGCATTCCTCGGCGGCGAGACCAGCTCCGGCCCGGGACTCCTGTTCCTGTCCATGCAGATCGTCTTTGAGAAGATGGGCTACGTCGGCAACATCATGGGCTTCCTGTTCTACTCGCTCGTCTTCATCGCTGCAATCTCCTCTTCCTTCTCCCTGCTCGAAGTCATCACCTCCTTCAAGGTTGACCAGAACGTTGAGAAGGGCAAGGCTCCCGGACGCAAAAAGTATGCGATCATCACCGCTATCCTGATCTTCGTATTCTGCCTGCCCACCGCACTTGACGGTCTGGGCTCCGGCACCAACGGCGGCGCAACCATCGGCAACCCGGCCGAGATCCTCGGCATGCAGTGGGAAGAGGCCGGCGATATCAGCGAGTTTGCCGACGGCACCAATTACTATGTGAAGGGTGATGACGGCATCTACTCCAAGGTAGACACCGCGGCTGTCGCATTCGACGCATCCGAGACCTATTACCTGAACACCGCAAAGACGTGGAACGGTGACTGGCTTGACTTCTACGACATGCTTTCCGAAGGTATTATGATGCCTCTTGGCGCAATGGTAATGGCCTTTGCCATCGGCTGGATCTGGAAGATCGACATAGTCGTTGAAGAGTGCGAATCTTTCGGACACAAGTTCTGGGGCCGTGCATTCTTCGATATCTGCTACAAGTTCATTACCCCCATCGGCATGGCCTTCGTTCTGTACGCTCAGGTCACAGACTACTTCGGTTAATCAAATTAAGCAACATAACATAATTTTAAGGAGCAGCTTTTGCTGCTCCTTTTTCATTCACTTTTCCGCATTGAGAAAGCTCTCCGATCGGAGAGCTTTCTGTTATCCTATCTGACATATGTATGCGATTTTTCCACTGTAGAAGCGCGAATACTGCGCCATGGGATCCGGGCGGCTGTCGTTATAAAGCCATGTGCCGTCGGTCTGCTTAACGAGCATGATGTAATTTTCCGCAGCGCCGTCATAAGAGTCGGTCATGGACGGCTCGCCCTGCGCCCAGGCATAGAAGTCATGCTCTTTTCCGTCGAGCCATTTGATCTGACCGTCATCGCCGCGATATGCGCCGATCCAGACGTATTGCGCATTGCTGTCGGCAAGGAGCTGGCAGAGCTTTTCGTAGTCGGCGGCATCCTTTATCGTTGCAAGATGGCCGCCAAGCTCGGTGCAGCGGCGCTCGGCCTCATCCCAGCTGACATCCTCGGAATAGAGCATATACTGCACCTCGGCAGGAACTTTGCTCGGCTCGGGAGTCTCGGTGGGTGCTGCGCTCGGCGGCGTTGTGGGCTGAGCCGTCGGCTCCGGTGCCTGCGTCTGCACGGCAGGCGGAATTGCGTCAAAGCTTATGCTGCTGCGCCCAAATCCTACGCCGACGAGCAGCAGAGTTATCACAGCAAGCGTAACTGCCGACCGTTTTGCCGCACGCTTTTCGTGAATGTTTCGCATCTGCTTCGGCAAAGCAGGCTCTGCCTCGGCTTTTTTGGGTGCTTCCTGAGTTTTCGGCGTTGGTGCTGCCTTGGGCTTTTCATTTTTCACCGGGGCTTTTTTCGGCTCCGGTTTCGGCTGCTTCTCCGGCTCGGGTTTAGGTTCAGACTCCGGCTGCTTCTCCGGCTCAGACTGAGGCTTCGGTTCCTCGCAAAGCTCGGGAGCTTTTGATGCAGGTTTTATCTCCTCAGGCTCATCGCCGCAGTATTCCCACAGCGCCTTGAGCATTTCATACGAATTTTCGTATCTGTTATCCGGCTCGAACGCCAAAGCGCGTTTGAGTATCGCAAGCAGCTTATCCGGCACGCCCTCCGGCATCGGGAAGCTGTCGCCGCTCATTCTTCGTCTGAGCGCATGCGCGCGTTTCTCGGCGTTCGGCTCTGTTTCATCGGCAAACGGAAGCTTGCCGCCGTTGAGACCGACATACACGATAAGCGCTATGGCATAAACATCCGCTGCCGCGCTCTCCTCGCCGTTCCAGAACACCTCTGGAGCCATATATTCAAGCTCAAGCTTCGTCCAGCCGTTCTCGCCGGCCTTACCGGCTTTGCCGACCTTGACTCGCCCATCCTCGGCAACATATATATTCCCCGGGCGAATGCCGCCCCTGAAGCCGTTTTCGCCGCATTCCTCCGCGGCAATACGGCACAGCTTTTTTGCAAGCTCCAGAAGCTGCTGCTCCTGGCAATCAACAAGGCTGCCGCTTTGCAGCTTCTGTGGGTCAAACACGACTTTATCTGCCATGCTGCACCTCCAATTTAGTTTTTTGCTGATTTACATAATATCACGGCTGCAAAAGCAAGTCAAACCATTTTGCCCATGAAAAGACCCCGATAACACATGATGTGTCACCGGGGCTTAGCGCCGTATTAAAGCTTTGCCTTAATATTTGCCGCGATGCTGTCGGCATTCTCGGCCATAACGAACACGATATAGCCGTTTACTTCTTCCGTCACGGCAGATTTTGCGATCTCGTACTGATCCTTAAGATACATATTGAAATTGCTCTCCTGCAGCGCCTGATAATCGCTGAAATATTTAAGCACCGCATCCTTCTTGCCGTCGGCAGGCTTAACGATCGCTATCGTATAGGCCTGAACGTTCATAAGCGAAAAGGAGAACGCGCCCGTCTCAAAGTTGGCCTTGTCCCACTCGTTCCACTCAAACAGATTGCTGAGGTTTGCATCCTCGCTGTCGAGTGCGATCGCAGGATTGAACCCGGTCATTTCGTTGCCGTTTTCGTTTATAATTTTGGCAAGATTATCACTTGTGAGATTCGCGTTCGAGTTTGAAGAGCAGGCTGCAAGCATAGTCAGCATAAGCGCTGCCGCGATAATAGCGGATAGTAGTCTTTTCATTTTCTCACTCACCTTAATTTTATTTATTTTGATTGCCGGGCTTTCCCTCGGCATGCAATAAAGATACAACACGTTGTTCGATATCGCAAGCGTTTTCACAGTTTGTTTACATTCGCTTATAACCGGGCTTTAAATTTGACGCAATATATGATATTATAATCTATTATAAATGCAAAATTCATTATCGGAGATTTACCATGAACGGACATGAATGCTATATAATCGGCGCAGGCGATTTTTTCGGACTGCGCGAAGCGCCGGACGACAGCGACTATGTCATTGCAGCCGACGCAGGCTTTGAATACTGCACCGAAAACTGCATCATCCCCGACCTTGTTCTCGGCGATTTTGACTCGCTCGGCAAAGCACCGAAGCATCCAAACGTTTTGCAGCTTCCCGTAGAAAAAGACGATACGGACACGATGTTCGCCCTCAAGCTCGGACTTGAAAAGGGCTACAGGCGCTTTTACATTTACGGCGGCCTCGGCGGCAAGCGCCCGGATCACACCATTGCGAATATGCAGGCGCTTCTGTTTCTTTTAAGCCACGGCGCGCGCGGCTGGCTCTTCGGCGAAAATTACGTCTGGACAGCCATAAAGAATTCCTCGCTGCGCATCGAGGGCGAGGGTGACGTTGCGGTATTCTGCTTTGACGGCAAAGCAGAGGGCGTTTCGATAAAGGGGCTTAAATACGAGCTTGACGATGCCGAGATAAGCTCCGACTTCCCTCTTGGCGTGAGCAACAGCTTTGCCTCCCGCGAAGCCGAGATAAGCGTCAAAAACGGCGCGCTTTTAATTATGTACGATATAAAGGTGAATGAAATTGACTGAATTTTACGCAGGAAAATGCGACGTAGCCGTCATCGGCGCAGGGCATGCCGGCATTGAAGCCGCGCTTGCCGCCGCTCGCATGGGGCTTGACACGATATGCTTTGCAATAAATCTTGACAGCATCGGCAACATGCCGTGCAACCCGGCCATCGGCGGCACCGGCAAGGGGCACCTTGTGCGTGAGCTTGACGCACTCGGCGGCGAAATGGCAAAGGCGGCCGACAAGGCCTGCATACAATACCGTATGCTAAACCGCGGCAAAGGCCCGGCCGTGCACTCGCTGCGTGCTCAGGCCGATAGGCGCAGATACCAGGAGGTCATGAAGCTCACGCTTGAGGATCAGGAAAAACTGCGCGTCAAGCAGGCCGAGGTGGTCGAGATTCGCACGGAAAACGGCGCTGTGAGCGCCGTTAAAACTCACACGGGCGCGGTGTATTCCTGCCGGGCGGCGATCGTCGCCTGCGGAACGTATCTTGACGGCAGAACGATAGTCGGCGACGTTATCCGCTCCTCGGGGCCGGACGGTCTGGCCGCCGCGAAGGGGCTTACTCCCTGCCTCGCGGCATTGGGGCTTTCCATGCGCAGATTCAAAACCGGCACTCCGCCGAGAGTCAATGCGCACAGCGTTGATTTTTCAAAAATGGAGCTTCAGCCGGGCGACGCTGATTCGGAAGGCTTCTCCTTTGAAACGACAACGCCGCCGGAAAACCGCGCAGTATGCTACCTCACCTATACGAATGAAAAAACGCATAAAATCATTCTTGATAACATTGACCGCAGTCCGATATATTCCGGCGTTATCGAGGGCATCGGTCCCAGATACTGTCCGAGCATCGAGACAAAGATCATGACCTTCCGTGATAAGCCAAGACATCAGCTTTTCATCGAGCCGATGGGACTGGGGACACAGGAGTTGTACATTCAGGGGCTGTCCTCATCTTTGCCCGAGGATGTGCAGATAGAAATGCTGCACACGATAGCCGGGCTTGAAAACGCGGAAATGACGCGCTGCGCCTACGCCATCGAGTATGACTGCGTCGATCCCACGGAGCTGTATCCGACGCTTGAGACAAAAAAGGTCTCCGGGCTTTACGGCGCCGGGCAATTCAACGGCTCTTCCGGGTATGAGGAGGCCGCCGTGCAGGGCTTTGTTGCCGGAGTTAACGCAGCGCTAAAGCTCAAGGGCGAAGATCCGATGATATTGCGCCGCTCGGACGGATATATCGGAACGCTCATCGACGACCTTGTCACCAAGGGCACGAACGAGCCTTACCGCATGATGACCTCGCGCAGCGAATACAGGCTGCTGCACAGGCAGGACAATGCCGACAAGCGTCTTTGCGGCATCGGTCTGAGAATAGGCCTTGTATCGCAGGAACGCTATGACGCTGTACAGGAAAAATATGCCGAGGTCGAACGCGAGATAAAAAGGCTTGAAAAGACGCACATTGCGCCGTCTGACGAGCTTAACGCATATCTTGAAGCAAACGGCACGGCACCGGTATCAAGCGGTGTGTCCCTCGCAGACCTCATCCGCCGTCCGCAGCTGAGCTATGAGGGGCTTGCCCCGTTTGACGTTCAGCGCCCCGAGCTTCCGCGCCCGGTGTGGTATCAGGCGGAGATCAGCCTGAAATACGAGGGCTATATAAAGCGGCAGCTCAAGCAGGTCGAGGATTTTTCCGGCATGGAAAACAGACTGCTGCCGGATGATATTAATTACGACGAGGTCACCGGTCTGCGCCTTGAAGCGCGCGAGAAGCTTAAAAAGATCCGTCCGCACTCCTTCGGACAGGCAAGCCGCATCTCCGGCGTATCCCCTGCCGATATTTCGGTGCTGATGGTGTGGATGGAGGGTCGAAGATGAAAAAGGTCGTGCTTGGATTTTCCGGCGGCGTGGACTCGGCGGTGTGCGCAAAGCTTCTCAAGGACTTGGGCTTTGACGTTCACGGGCTGTATATGGACAACACCGACGAGCGCTCGCTTGCCGACGCCGTGAACACGGCTCGGTTCATAGGCATTCCACTCGAGGTGCGCGACGTTCACGCGCAGCTTGAAGAGCGCGTGTGCTCGCGCTTTGCCGAAAGCTATCTCAGGGGCGAAACGCCAAATCCCTGCATCATATGCAATCCGACGCTAAAATTTAAAACCCTTCTCGATTTTGCCGACGAGATTGGCGCGGACAACATTGCAACCGGCCACTACGCACGCGCCGAAAACGGAGTTTTGTACAAAGGAATGCCGTCAAACGACCAGAGCTACATGCTCTGCCGCATACGCCGCGAGCAGCTTGACAGGCTCACGCTTCCGCTCGGCAGGTTCGAGAAAACTCAGGTGCGCAAAATGGCCGAGGGCTTTGAACTTCCAGTTGCGCACAAGCCCGACAGCATGGAGATCTGCTTTATTCCAGATAAGGATTACATCTCGTGGCTGGCCGCGCGTGCCGAGCTGCCTCCTGCCGGAAATTTTGTGTTCCATGGCGAGGTCATCGGCCGGCACGATGGCATACATCGCTACACGGTCGGTCAGCGCCGCCCCGGGCTTTATAACGAGCGAAAGCTGTATATCTCGGCGATAAACGCCGAAACCAACGAGATAGAGCTTGCCCTGTGGGAGGAGCTTTTCAAGACCGAGGTAATAGCGCGCGACTTTAACTGGCTGTGCGACGTTCCGGCAGAGCCTGTGCGCGCAACGGTGCGCGTGCGCCACACGAAGTGGGAAAACCCGACCTGTACCGCTTATATAGAGGGTGACAGAGTGCGCATAATCTGCGATGAGCCTGTGCGCGCCCCGGCAAGGGGTCAGTCTGCCGTGCTTTACGACGGCGACCGCGTGCTCGGCGGCGGATTCATCGTTTAACAACAAAAATCACGATTTTATCTTCAAAAACGTCAATTTGGCAATTGACGTTTTTGCTCTTTTGTGAGAAAATAGCGGACAATATATCAGCGCGAAAAAAATCTGTGACTTTTTCACGCTTCAAAAACGCACATTTTTTGTGAAAACAAGTTTTCACGAAAAATCTCGCTACGCTCGTCAAAAAGCCTGATAAATCAGGCGTTTTTGATGGCTATTAATCTAATTACGAGTGGGGTCTTTGCCCCCTCGTGCTCCCCTGCTGCTTTGTTTTCTTTACTCAGCAGCATAATTTTTAGACAGAATGAATATATAAAGGAGAAGCAATATGGCGATTTATTTTAACGAACCCTCGAGAACCTTCAGCGAATATCTTCTTATCCCCGGCTACACGAGCGAGGAATGCATTCCCGACAACGTAAGTCTCAGAACGCCACTCGTGAAATTTAGGAAGGGCGAAGAACCCACGCTGAGTCTCAACGTGCCGTTTGCGTCGGCCATCATGCAGTCGGTTTCAAACGACACTATGGCCATAGCTCTGGCAAAGGAGGGCGGCATATCGTTCATATACGGCTCTCAGTCGATAGAGGACGAGGCGGCAATGGTGGCTCGCGTAAAAAGCTACAAGGCAGGCTTTGTTCCCAGCGCTTCGAACATCACCCCCGACGCAACGCTCAAGGATGTGCTCGAGCTTAAAGAGCGCAACGGCTACTCCACCATGGCCGTCACCGAGGACGGCTCTGCCACCGGCAAGCTTCTCGGCATAGTTTCCAGCCGCGACTACCGCGTTTCGCGCATGGAGCTTTCCACCCCCGTTTCCGAGTTCATGACTCCGCTTGAAAAGCTCGTCACCGCTCCCGAGGGCACCTCGCTCAAGGAGGCAAACGATATAATCTGGGATCACAAGCTCAATTCCCTGCCCATAGTTGATGCCGCAGGCAGACTGCTTTACTTTGTTTTCCGCAAGGACTACGCCGAGCACAAGAACAATCCCAACGAGATCCTCGATGATCACAAGCGTTATGTTGTCGGCGCAGGCATAAACAGCCGCGACTACGCCGAGCGTGTTCCGGCACTGATTGAGGCAGGCGCTGACGTTCTGTGCATCGACTCCTCCGAGGGCTTCTCATGCTGGCAGAAAAAGGCCATCGACTTCGTCCGCGAAAAATACGGCGACAGCGTAAAGGTCGGCGCAGGCAATGTTGTTGATGCAGACGGTTTTCTCTTCCTTGCAGAGGCCGGCGCAGACTTTGTTAAGGTCGGTATCGGCGGCGGCTCGATCTGCATAACGCGCGAGACCAAGGGCATCGGCCGCGGTCAGGCAACCGCACTCATCGAGGTTGCGGCAGCGCGCGACGATTATTATAAGAGAACCGGCGTTTACATCCCCATCTGCTCGGACGGCGGCCTCGTTCACGACTACCACATGACTCTCGCCCTTGCAATGGGTGCAGACTTCCTGATGATGGGCCGATACTTTGCTCGTTTCGACGAAAGCCCCACGGCAAAGCTCATTGTTAACGGCAGCTACGTCAAAGAGTACTGGGGCGAAGGCTCGAACCGCGCGAGAAACTGGCAGCGCTATGACCTCGGCGGTCAGAGCAAGCTCAGCTTCGAGGAAGGCGTTGACTCCTACGTCACCTATGCAGGCCCCCTGCACGATAACCTTGAAAAGAGCGTTTACAAGATAAAGTCCACCATGTGCAACTGCGGCGTGACAAATCTTGCAGACCTCAAGCGCGACGCAAAGCTCACGCTCGTCTCCTCTGTCAGCATAGTCGAGGGCGGCAGCCACGACGTTATTCTTAAAAACAACTGATATAAATAAACCTCTGCAATATCAGCGGATATTGCAGAGGTTTTTTCTTTTCTCAAACGGTTTTCTTTTTCGATGCGGCCTCAAAATGGTATCTGACTATGCCCAGATCGAGCTTTGTGTAAAATCCGGTGCCGCAGCTGGCCTTAACGCTTCCGTCGGGCAGCAGCTCGAATTTGAATTTCTGCTGATTCATCGCCGTCGGCGCAAGAAGCGCAGCGTCCATGCCGGCCTTGAACCACTCAGGCATCGGTTCGGGGCAAACGCACAGCTCGGTCATCGGCTTGCTTTTGTGCTCAACGCCCTGCACCGCGCCGTAGCCGAGCGCGATAAGGCACACAAGCTTTTCGCCGCTTTCGACCTTTGCCGCACTCTTGCCGTGGGTCATTGCGACCCAGCAGGTGTTAAGCCCCAACTCCTGCGCCTTGAGAACGAGCTGCTCGCCGCAATAGCCGAGAGCTTCGTCAAGGCTCGGGGACTTCTTGCCGACCAGTGCAATGTAGTTTTTAACTCCGCTGAACTTACCGTAATGCGCCATGAACGAGTCAAAGCACTTCGGCTCATCGTAAATTATCTGGATATGCACTCCTGCATCCGTATTGAGCTTTTCCGCAAGCTCGTTAAGCACAGTGCGCTTATCCTGCTCAATAGGCATATCGGCATATTGCCTGACGCTGTGCCGCTGCTGCATGATCTCGAGTTCTGTCATATTATTACCTCCAGTTTTTGTTCTGGTACGCTTACGTCGTGATTTACGAAAACGCCCTTGCAGGCAGGATCATTCCTGCACTTTATCAGCCAGGCAAGCGACTTTTCCGCAAGAGCGTTATCCACCGTGAAGCCCGGAAGCCTCCATTCGGTTCATTCGTTTAAACCGAAGCTATTATAACACATATATTTTACAGTTGTTCATTGGTAAAGAAAATCGAGAAGAAAAAATCCGCACCGAAGCTTTCGATGCGGATAATTTTCATTTCTCCATATTCTGAAGCCTTGTGTTCATCTCGCACAGAGCCTTGCGTATTGCGGCCAGCTCCTCGGCAACGGGGTCGGAGATGTTGACCTGATCGACCTCGGTCGCATAATCGACCTTAACACCCTGGCGGCGAACCACGCGCGCCGGTATGCCGACTGCTGTGCTGTCGGGCGGAATTTCACTCAGCACGACGGAGTTTGCCGCTATGCGGCTGTTGTCGCCGACCTTGAACGGGCCGAGCACCTTTGCGCCGGTTCCTATAAGGACGTTATTTCCGATGGTCGGGTGACGCTTGCCGCTGTCCTTGCCCGTACCGCCGAGGGTAACGCCATGATAAATAAGGCAATCGTCGCCGATCTCGGCGGTTTCGCCGATGACTATGCCCATGCCGTGGTCGATGACGAGGCGGCGGCCGATCTTCGCGCCGGGGTGGATCTCGATGCCGGTTCTGTGGCGGCTGATCTGCGAGATCATACGTGCAAGGAACATGAGATTATGCTCATAGCACCAGTGCGCGCTGCGATGATAGAACACGGCCTTCACGCCGGGATACAGCAGCAGGACCTCAAACGGGCCTTTTGCCGCAGGGTCGCGCGAAAGATATGCATTTACGGTTTCAAGCAATTCATCGAACATAATCAGGCATTCTCCTTAAACATGGGACTGGACAGATATCTCTCGCCCGTATCGGGCAGGAGTGCAACGATGCACTTTCCTGCATTCTCGGGGCGTTTTGCAAGCTCAAGCGCCGCGTGCAGCGCAGCTCCAGAGGATATTCCGGCAAGGATGCCCTCGCGCGAGGCAAGCTCTCTGCCGGCGGCATAGGCCTCCTCGTCGGAAACGGTGATGATCTCGTCATAAACGCTTTGGTCAAGCGCCTTGGGGATAAAGTTTGCGCCGATGCCCTGAAGCCCGTGGGGGCCGGCGTGACCTTCCGACAACAGCGGCGAGGTCTTGGGCTCAACGGCGACTATCTTAACGCTCTTCTTGCGGCTTTTCAGATACTGCCCCACACCGCTTATCGTGCCGCCAGTACCCACTCCCGCGACGAAGATATCGACCTTGCCGTCGGTGTCCTCCCAAATTTCCGGGCCGGTCGTTACTCTGTGCGCGGCAGGGTTTGCCGGGTTTTCAAACTGGCCGAGAATGAGCGCGCCGGGTATCTCGGCTTTGAGCTCTTCCGCCTTTTCGACCGCTCCGGCCATGCCCTTTTTGCCCTCGGTGAGAACAAGCTCGGCGCCATACGCCGTCATAAGCAGTCGGCGCTCGACGCTCATGCTGTCGGGCATTACGATGATCACACGGTAGCCGCGCGATGCGCCTATCGCCGCAAGGCCTATGCCTGTGTTGCCGCTGGTAGGCTCGATTATCGTGCCGCCTGCGGAAAGGAGGCCCTTTGCCTCGGCATCGTCGAGCATTGCCTTTGCGACCCTGTCCTTGGTCGAGCCTGCCGGATTGAACAGCTCAAGCTTGGCAAGCACCCTCGCGCAAAGTCTGTGCTCATCCTCGATATTTTTCAGCTCCATAAGCGGAGTGCGCCCGGTAAGTTCCGATACTGATTTGTAGATCCTCATTTTTATCCCTCTCATGACATAAAAAAATCGACGATGCCTAAAAGCATCGCCGCTGCAAATATGGTTTTAACACCGTATCAAGGCATGCGACGACGCTGACATCGACAAGCGCAGATGCCACAACAACAGGTGTTCATAACTATAACGTTTGCTCTATGCATGATCGCCGCTCCTTTCAATTCCTATTGCCCAAATGGGGTTTTTGCTGTATGTATCATACGCCATATTACCCGGTTTGTCAACAGTCTTTGCAAAAACTCTGTCAAGCGAAAATGGCTTCGTATAAATTTCTTAACACAGTCTTTATGCTGCATATGCTATAATTAATAAAAAGGGTGATGCATAATGGAAAAAAAGCTAACTCAAAATAAAGTATTCCGGACGATACGAAACTGGCTGATCCTTGCCGCCGCACTGACAGCGGCATGGGTGCTGTGCTCATCGCTGAGCACAGTCGGAACGTCGGACACCTTTGTTCCTATGATATTCATCCTTGCCGTTCTTATCGTTTCACTCACCACCGACGGATACTTTTACGGAATCGTTACCTCGCTTGCAAGCGTCATCGGCGTTAACTACGCATTCACTTTCCCGTATATGAAGCTCAATTTCTCCATATACGGCTACCCTGTGACATTTGTCACGATGCTCGCGGTCTCGCTTGTTATATCAACGCTTACGACCCGTGCGCGCGAGCAGGAAAAGCTCAGGCACGAGGCTGCGCAGGCGAAGCTGCGCGCCGACCTGCTTCGCGCGATATCACACGATCTGCGGACACCGCTGACCTCAATAATCGGCTCGATCGACACTGTGCTCAACGAGGGCGATCACCTTTCGTCGGACGAGCGCAACGTTCTGCTCAGCGACGCCAAGCAGGATGCCGAATGGCTTGTGCGAATGGTTGAAAACCTGCTGTCGATAACTCGAATAAGCGGAACGGAGCAGACTCACATCGAAAAAAGTCCCGAGCTTGTCGAGGAAATTCTCGGCGAATGCCTTGCTAATTTTAAAAAGCGTAACCCGGAGATAAACCTCAAGGTTACCATTCCCGATGGGCCGGTGCTCGTCAATGTTGACGCAATGCTGATTGCGCAGGTCATCATGAACCTTTTGGATAACGCCGCAAAGCATGCATCGGGTATGACGGAGCTTCGACTCGATGTAACGCTCGACGGAAAGTGGGTGCACTTCACCGTTTCGGACAACGGCTCGGGCATTGACCCCAAAATACTACCCGTTCTTTTCCGCGGGCAGATCGATCCGGAAAAGGGCAAACCCTACGACAGCAACCGTTTCCGCGGCATAGGCCTTGCCGCGTGTCAGGCCATCGTATCCGCTCACGGCGGCAGAATAAGCGCGTCAAACCGTCCCGAGGGCGGCGCTGTATTTGATTTTTCATTACCTGCTGAGGAGAAAGAAGAATGAACATTCGAGACAAAATTCTCATTGTTGAAGACGAGCGCAGTATAACAAACTTTCTGCGCACAATACTTACGTCCAACGACTACGACGTTATCATCGCCCGCTCCGGCGCGGAGGCGTACTCCATGATAACCTCGCACTGTCCGGATCTGATCGTTCTCGACCTCGGTCTTCCCGATATTGATGGGCTTCAGATAATAAAATCCGTGCGCGAATGGACCCTTCTGCCCATCGTCGTTGTCTCGGCGCGCGCGCACGAGCGCGACAAGGTCGAGGCTCTTGACCTCGGCGCGGACGACTATATAACAAAGCCTTTCGGCGCAGGCGAGCTTTTGGCGCGCATACGCACCGCCATACGCCACACGCGCACAGGCCTTGCCAACGAAACTATCGCGACCACCGGAAAGTTCAAGTCCGGCGACCTTGAGATAGATTACGACAAGCACCAGGTGCTCGTTGAAGGCAAAAACGTCGGCCTTACGCAGAACGAATACAAGATCGTTGCGCTGCTGGGCAAATGCGCAGGCAAAGTGCTGACCTATGACTACATAATCAAAGAGCTGTGGGGGCCCGGCACGCGCGGCAACAATCAGTCCCTGCGCGTTCACATGGCAAACATCCGCCGCAAGATCGAAAAAAGTCCGGCAGAGCCTCAGTATATATTCACCGAGATCGGTGTGGGCTACAGAATGGTCGAGGGCGACTGATAATTTACCCTGAGTTTACCAAAATTCATCCTGACTGCGGTATAATATCTATATACCGCAGTTTTTTTAATCGAAAAGGATGGTGAAAGAATGACGCACTTTTTCAAAGAGCACCTCTTCCCCGTTATCATGATAATCGTCGGCGCTGCGTGCGCCGCGTTCTCGATCGAATGCTTTCTGATCCCGAACACGATACTCGACGGCGGCGTCACGGGCGTGAGCATGATGATAAATTATCTTACCGGAATAAGGCTGAGTATACTCGTTATAGTCATAAACATTCCGTTTTTCTTCGTCGGCTGCAAGGCACTGGGCAAGCGTTTTCTGCTGCGCGCGGTTATTGCAATGGCTGCGTTCTCCGGCTTTCTTGAGGTCTGCAAGCTCATCCCGACCGTGACAAGCTCTGAGCTTCTTGCCGTCGTGTTCGGCGGAGTTCTGCTCGGTGTCGGCGTCGGCACCGTTCTGCGCCACGGCGGATGCCTAGACGGCACCGAGATCGCCGCGATGCTGCTTTCCAAAAACGTTAGCGCATCGACCGGTCAGATCATATTCATGATAAACATTTTCATCTACATAACCGCCGGCATTCTCTTCGGTTGGGACAGGGCTATGCTGTCGCTGCTGACATATTTCATTACCTTTAAGCTGATCGACATCGTTCAGGAGGGCATGGAGCAGGCCAAGGCAGCAATGATAATCACCGATCATGCAGCCGACATTGCCGATACGATCTATCAGCAGCTCGGGCGCACCTGCACATTTATTTCGGCCGAGGGTCTTGTTTCCGGCAGCACAAAAACGGTTTTGTACTGCGTTATCACCCGCGTTGAGGTAAACCAGCTCAAACGCATTATAAGCGAAGCGGACGTGAGCGCTTTTGTGACGATATCCGAGGTGTCCGAAATAATCGGAAACCATGTCAAAAGCAGCAGTGCCGCTATTGACGAAAAGGCGCTGAACCAGTAAAATAGAGCATATCTCTTTTGGAGGATGATCTCATGGATAAGCGCACAAGCAAGGAAAACTATTATCTCGACATAGCCGACGCTGTTTTGCAGCGCTCTACCTGCCTGAGGCGAATGTACGGCGCGATAATCGTGCGCAACGACGAGATCATATCGACCGGCTATAACGGCGCGCCGCGCGGCAGAATAAACTGCACCGACGCCGGCCGCTGCGCGAGAGTCGAGATGAAGATCCCCTCAGGTGAGCGATACGAGCTGTGCCGCAGCGTTCACGCCGAGGCAAACGCCATAATATCCGCCTCTCGGCGCGATATGATCGGCTCAACGCTTTACCTTGTCGGGCGCGACACGCAGACGCATGAGCTTTTGACAAACGCAACAAGCTGTTCGATGTGCCGCCGTCAGGTCATAAACGCCGGCATTGAGCGCGTCATCATCCGCACCGGCGACGATACGTTCAACATTGTCGATGTTGACGAGTGGGTAAAAAACGACGACTCCGCTTTCTGGATCGAATAACAAAAAAAGACCGCCACGGCGGTCTTTTTTGTTTTTTCATGCTCAGCCGATGGATTCGGATTTATACACGAACACAACGGTTGAGGTCATTTTTTCGGTGCGCTGGGTGAAGATATCATAGCTGCTGCCGAAATCGAGCCATGCCTGCATGCGCTCGGTCAATGCCTGCTGCTGCGCCTTGGTGAGCGTTTCCATGCTCACGCTGTTTTCAAGCTTCTGAGTGAAGGCTATGATCTTATTGATGCTCTCGCCGCCGAGCATGCTCGTCATGCGGTCAAGCATCTGTTCGCTTGCATGCATGACGTTCACGAGGTTTTGAAGCTGGCTTATTATATTCGGCAGATTGTCCAGCGACTGCTGCACCTCGGGCGAGGACAGATCACGGTTTAAGCTCTCAAAGGTCGGCGCCATATCGAGATAATCGCGCGTAAACTGCGCGAGCGCACCGATATTGGTATCAAATTTGCCCAGCAGCTCCAAAAGCTCGGACAGGTGCGTGAACTGCGCAAGCGACTGAAGCCTGCTTGTGTCGATGCGCTGCATATCGTAAAGAAGCTGCTCGAGCTTTGCGAGGTTGCCCTCGGTGACGTATTTATTTAGCACGTCAATAAGTGCTTTATTTTCCTTATAAAGCTTGGCCGCCTGCCCAACGGAGTTGACAAGCTGCTCTATCTGCTGCGCGTCGCCGTAGAGCATCTGCACCATGTCGTTTAAATTCAGCGAGTTGAACGCGCCCATCAGACCCTCGATATCGCTGAGCATGCCCTTAACGCTTTCCGTTCCGAGCTTGATATCATCCGGGCCGAGCGAGGATATCGAAGAAAACGGCACCGCAACGAACATCATGTTGCCGAGCTTGAAATCCTTTGCCTTGGCGCTTATCGTGTATTCGCTCCCGCCGAGCGTGGTTCCGATATTTATGCCGAGCTTATCTATGCCCAGGCTGTCGTTCATTCCGGGAACGCCGGCGAAAAACACGAGCTGGCGAGATCCGTCGCTCAAAAGCACACCGTTTGGGGTCGAAACCTCGCTGAAATTCTCGTCCGGCAGGATCATGCCGCACACGAACAGCATCGGGCATGATATATCATAGCTTCCGCCGCCGGCGCTGACGGACTTCTTCAGCGTGTTCTGCGCGCTTATCTTTATCGTAACATCGCCGCTTTTTCCGGCAAGGGCTGCGCCCTTTATCTCTTTTCCGTCAAGCGTGTAGCTGACGGATATTTTCATCGGCGGCACGTTATCCGTGCTGCCGGAATAGTAAAGATCGGTAGAGTCCATGTCCCAGTAGAGCTTATCGTTATCCTTAACAGGCTCGGAGAAGGTCTTTACGTCCTGAATGCCCGAAAGGTTGCTCTTATCCTCTATGCGCACCTGGGGCATATCGGTATGCAGCCTATCGGTGACGCTGATCTTTTTCACCTCGCCGTCGGGAGATACGTTTACATACACCGTTTCCTCTTTGTTAACGGCGGCATCGGTAAGCTCATACTGCGGTCTCTGTGTAGGCTCGGGGGGGACCTCGGGCTTTCCATCGTTCTTTTTTCCGCAGCCGGCAAGCAGCGTGAGCAGCATGCTCATTGCCAGCAGCATGGCGATAAGTCGTTTTGTTTTCATGTTTTCAGCCTCCAGCTCGGGGTTGTTTTTGCAATGAAGCTCTCGCACACGCACAGCACGGGCGACAGCAGGACTATTATTACGATCTCGCTTATTATCGCGCCGCGCGCAAGCAGGGCGCACATCCCGCGAACAATGTAGATATCGCAGACAAGGTACACGCCGAAGGTCGCGGCAAAGAACACGCCGGCACTTTGGAATATCGACTGCTGAGCGGCGCTGACCGCCTTGAGCATCGCCTCGTCGCGCGGCAGGTGCCGCAGTTCCTCACGAAAGCGCGTGGTGAGCAGTATCGCATAATCGACCGTCGCACCAAGCTGCACACAGTTTACTACCGTTGGATCGACAAACGAGGCCTCCGTTCCCATAATGACTGTTATCGAAAGGTTTATCCATATCGCAAGCTCTATCGACAGCACCAATATCACCGGCAGCGACGGCGACTTGAAGCATATTGCTATGAGCACAAATATTGCCGCTATCGACAGCACCGCCGTCACGGCAAAGTCAACGTCCGTCGTGTCTATAAGCCCCTGAGTTATCGCGCCCTCGCCGGTTATGTAGGCAGTTGGGTCATAGGACTTGACGACCGCATCCATCTTGACTAACTGCGCCGTCAGCTCATCGGTAGCCGCGCCGTACTCGGAATTTATCATCATAAGCTGCTTTCCGTCCTGCTTGCACAGCGACATGATATCGTCGGGAATTATCGTGTCCGGTATCGCAGCGCCGACTATTGAGTTATATGCCAGAAGCGAGGTCACGCCGTCAAGCGCTTCGAGCTTATTCTCCATCTCAATGAGCTTATCGGCCGGCAGGCTGTCATCGATTATAACAAACTGCGTGCACGCCATGCCGAAATCGTCTTTAAGCTTTGTAAGTCCCTCCATTGAGGTGAGATACGACGGCAGCGCCTTATCCATGCTGTAGTACATGTCTATATTTTTCTGAATAAAATACGCCGGAGCAAGCAGCAGCAAAAACAGCAGTGCGAAGGCTTTCTTATGCTTTATCGTAAACTTGTTAAGGCGCGTGAAATCCGGCACAAAGCTGCGGTGGCGGTATTTTATTATCTGCTTTTCAAACAGCAGCACAACCGCCGGCAGAACAAATATGACCGTGAGTATACCCAGCACAACACCCTTTGCCATGACAAAGCCGATATCAAAGCCAAGCCCGAGCTTCATAAAGCACAGGGCAAGGAAGCCGAACACCGTTGTCAAAGAGCTTCCCATAAGCGCCGTGAGCGACACCGTAACAGCCTCCGCCATGGCGTCCTCGCGCGAAGAAAAGCGCTGCTTTTCTTCGGCATAGCGGTCAATGAGGAAGATTGAATAATCCATCGTAACGCCAAGCTGCAAAACCGCGGCGACACACTGGGTTATGAACGATATCTGCCCGAGGAAAATGTTCGTCCCCATATTGTATATGACAGCAAGTCCGAGCGAGAATAGGATGATAAGCGGCTGGAACCACGACTCCATGAGCACGCTCATGACAATGAGCGCAAGAATGACAGCAACGGCAATATACAGCGGCGCCTGCGTCTCGGCGATCTCGCGCGTATCGTCAACGACGACCGTAAGTCCGCTCAGAAACTGATTTTTGCCCAGAAGCGTTTTTATCTGCGCTATCGCCCTGAGCTGGCTGTCATCAGAGCCTGTGTTGTCATATCGCACGAGCATCATCGTCTGGCTGCCGTCGGCACTGTAGAATATATTTTTGAGCACATCCGGCAGGATATCGGCCGGGATGCCGATATCGGCGATCGTATCGACCCAGATGACCGACGACACACCATCGACAGCGAGTATTTCGTTTTTCAGCGCCAAAGTCTGCTTTGGCTGCATATTTTCGGTTATAACTATGGATATTCCGGCCGTGTTGAAGGTCTTATCGAGCACCTGCTCGCCCTGCACCGACTCAAGCTCATCGGGCAGATACGAAAGGATATCGTAGTTCACCTTCGTTCCGATAAAGCCCAAAAACGCCGGAATAAGAAGCAGCAGCGCCGCAATTATAACCGTTTTGGGATGCTTAGCCTCCCACAGAGCGATCTTCCTCAAGCTTTCACCTCTTTTGACAGCAGGGCATAATGTGTAAATAATATATCAAACCGCCCAAATTTTCAAGCTTGAGCGGCGTTCTTTTACTCTTGCTTAATCCCAATGTTATTGATATACTTAAAACATACACTGGAGGTGTGACAATGGCAGGAGATAAGTTCAAGGGATTATTCGATTTTATAAACAATTTCGGCGATGCAACGGTTAACGTCTCGGTGCATGAGCCTGCAAGCGGCAAGACCTCGTGGATCTTCGGCCGCAGCGAGGACTGCGACTTTGTCTACCCGGCGCCGAAGGCTTCGCGCCGCCACTTTCAGATAGAGCTGTGCGACGGGCACTATTACATACAGGATCTCGGCTCGACAAACGGGACCTACCTCAACGGAAAGCGCATAGACCACAAGGAGCGCATCTTCTCCGGCGACGTGATAACCATGGGCGGCGTGGACATTGTGTTTTCAAAGGATATGCTGTTTTAACGCAGAAACTCAAAAAGCTTCGGAATCATTCTTCCGAAGCTTTTTTGCCGCCGTCTATGAGGTTTTTCTTTGCATAAACAAATCCGAAAACAACAGTCAGCGCATCGAGCGCAACAAATGCCCAGAACAGAGGATTTGTGAAATCAAACTTATCGCCTATGACCGTATAGATAAGCATACTGGGTATAAGCGCCGCCATTGAGCCGCCGACATACGCCCAGTAGGGCGTGCGCAGAAGTCCGAAAAGGACGCCCTGCACCTCGGTGGAAAGATGCAGCGTGTGCACAAAAAACACAAAGGTAAAGCTGTATCCCTCGGCATTGGAAAAATACCGGCGGAATTTCGGGTACTTTTCCATCATCCCTTCAAACGTCAGGCCCTTTGAAAAGCGCCCGATGAGGTACGAAACGGAAATGCATATTGCCGTTCCGACGGTGTTTATCGCAATGGCGACCGGCAGCTCAAAAATGAGCGCGCAGCCGATGAGAATAACAGCATACGGTATGCACGAGCAGCCCTTGAACGCGAAAAGCGCAAGGATAACGAGCGCCGCCAGAGGTCTGTTGTCGTTTACAGCGGCGATGATCTGATCAACATGCAGAATATCGAGCCATATGAGTATTCCTGCCGTGAGCGCTACGACGAGCATGATGATTATCGGCAGGTACATTTTGAGTTTTTCTTTCATAGCTTTCAGAAATTAATGACTCCCAAATGCTCAAGAAGAATTTTCAGGCCAATAAGTATAAGCACAACGCCGCCCAGAAGCTCGGCCTTGGACTTGTATTTCGAGCCGAAAATATTCCCGACGAAAATGCCTACACCGGACAGCACAAACGTCGTTGCACCGATAAGCAGCGCAGCCTGCACGATGTCAACGCCCAGAAACGCAAAGCTTATACCGACTGCCAGCGCATCGATGCTCGTTGCCACCGCAAGCGGAAGCATGGCTTTGACCGAAAAATCGTCGTTTTCGTGCTCATCGTCCTTGCCGAGGGCTTCCCTTATCATATTTCCGCCTATAAGCGCAAGCAGGATAAACGCTATCCAGTGATCTATGCTTGTTATGAAGCTTTCAAACTTATAGCCGAGCAGGAAGCCCAGCGTAGGCATAAGCGCCTGAAAGCCGCCGAAATACACGCCGACAGTCAGCACATGCTTTGCGCTGACCTTTTTAACCGAAAGGCCCTTACATATGGAAACCGCAAAGGCATCCATGCTAAGCGCAACACCGACGAGAAATATGTCTATAATATTCAATCATCTTCACCTTACTCTTTGATATAAAAGATATTAGAGCACACACTCACTGCCCTTGTCAACAAATATATTCCTTGACTTATGAAAACTATATGATAAAATTGCTGTATTACAGACAAACTTGTTAAAAATTTTTAAGTATTTGAGGGATAACTATGAGTAAAGAAAAACGTCGCTTTGGCGACAGACGAGACGGCGCACTTATCCGTCAGCAGGACGGCATGCATCTTATCATGCCGATGATCTACCCCAACCGCTGCGACAACGAGGCATTCATATCCGAGCGCATCGACCTTACGAACATCGACAAATACCTTGAAAAGCGCAACGCGGAAAACCCGGAGTTCAAGTTCACGCTTTTCCACCTGATTGTTGCCGCAATACTCAAAACGATTATCCTGCGTCCAAAGCTCAACCGCTTCATCGCGAACAAAAACAACTATCAGCGCAACAGCTACAGTGCATCCTTTGTCGTCAAAAAGCAGTTCAGCGACACCTCAGAGGAGGGCCTTGCCTTCATCTACGCGTCCGAGGACTCCACCCTTGATTCGCTGCACGATGAGCTGTACAAGCAGATAAGCCGCGAGAAAAAGGGCGGTGCAGGCAACGCGACCTCCAACACCATGGACATTCTCAACAAGCTGCCGCGCTGGTTCGTCAAGTTCTTCATCTGGCTCATGCGCCAGCTCGACCGCCACGGCATCGTTCCGAAAGCCATCATTGAGGCCGACCCCTACTACGCCTCGGTCATTCTCTCTAACCTCGGCTCGATAAAGCTCAGAAGCGGCTACCACCACCTCACCAACTGGGGCACGACCTCCCTTTTCGTCGTTGTCGGCGAAATGAAGGAGCGCATTTTCCGCAACGAAAACGGCGAAGATGAGTATCGCAACAGCGTTGATCTCGGTCTTACGATCGATGAGCGCCTTGCCGACGGCTACTATTACTCCAAGAGCGTAAGGCTTCTCAAGTACATTCTCGAGCATCCCGAGTGCCTTGAGCGTCCTTTCAGCGAGCCGGTCGATTACTGATATTTTAGCTTGATATTTAAGCTTAAAGGCTATGCGTTATTTCGCATAGCCTTTTCTTTTATCCGAAATGATTATCGCCGCTCCGGCAATGAGCAGCACCGCAAGAATTAGTATCGCGCAATTACGGAAAAATTCCTCCGGCATGAGGGTGATTATAGGATCCAGCGCAGGGTCGAATATCCAGTTATCCTTGCCGGGGAAGAACAGCGAATGGAACACCGTGAAAGCTCGGTCAAAATTCGTTGCGGCAGCGGCTCCGATAACTATGAGTACCGAACCGATCCCGACAGCGCCCCAGAACGGCGCACCGTGGCCGCGCAGGCGCGGGATTTCGTGACGCCGCCGATAAAGCTTCAGCAACGCTATAGCGGCCATACTGCCGAAAAACAGCCACAGATCGAGGATAAACAGCGTGCGGCAGTCGGCAAAATGCGCACTGCCGGACTCCGAAAACGGCAGTACCCCGGCAGAAAATTCACCGCTTGCACCGATGCAGTAATCGAGCACCTCATCGTACGCCTCGATTATCTCCTCCCGGCTCAGGCCGCTTGACTGTTCAAGCTCCAGCGGCTCTATCTGCGCATAGTAAAACGGCCGTATTATGATCGGCGCCGCGATCGAGCCTGTCAAAAGCGCAAGCGCAACGGCAGCGATCATGAGCGCCGAAAGCAGCCTACTGCATTTTTTCATACACATCCCGCTCCTTTCCCGACAAAACTATCATCACCTGCGACGGCAGATAGAATGTCCACATTCCGATACGCGCGGCACTTTGCAGCCACTCCGGCAGAGCCGACGGCATGTTGTGAAGTCCCACGCATACATCGCAGCATAAAAACAGGCACAGTCCGGCAAAAAACAGCTTATTTTCCGAGCCGGAGGCCTGCATCACATTGCAGGCAAAAAATGAAAAGTACGCTCCGGCAAGCAGGTCAAGCGGCGAAAGCAGGCCGAATTGAGCCATTGCGGCAACGGCGGCCATGAACAGAAACAGCCGCAGCGGCCATGCGCTTTTGTGTCCGTTAGCCCTATAAATGCGCACGAAGTACAGTATCTGCGCGGCAAAAAACAGCATAACGCCGACCGCATAGTGCACATCCAAAATAAGCAGCAGAATATCCGCCGCAGCGGAGAGACCGACGGCCGCGGTGACGAGCACCTCTCCGCCCTTGGCGCTCAGCAAAGCCGAAACCACAAAGCAAAGCGCTATACCGGCAAATTTAAGCCAGCGGCTGTCACCTGTGTCGAAAACGTCCATCACCGTGAATGCCAGATACAGCGCCGCTTCGGCGCATATGAAAGCTTTTACAAGAAAATTCTTCATGCTGTAATTATACCCTGTGTTTCTTATATTTTCAACCGTCGCACACACCACTGCCTCATCTTGCACAGGGTGATAAAATAGACTTGAGGTGATAACATGGACAAAGCCGAATACTCAGATCCCGTTTGCTGCTTTGACGCATCGCAGTACATGGGGCATCCCAATACGGAGCCGTGCGCAAGCGCCGTGAACGTTCCCGAGATAGTCAAAGAGCTTGACAGGCTGCAAAACAGCGGACAGCTCGAACAGGCGCAGCGGCTTCTTGAGCACGAGGTCTGCGCCGCGCGGCAGTCCGGCGACTGGCGAAGCGAGCTTTCGCTGCAAAGTGAGCTTATGGGGCTGCACCGCCGCACAGGCGACAAGGACGCGGCGAGAAGCGCCGTCGCGCACGGTCTTGAGCTTATACGCCGTCACCGTTTGGGTGCGACCGTTTCCGGCGCAACGATCATGCTAAACGCCGCGACAACGATGAAGTTTCTCGGCTTATCGGCCGAGGCGCTTCCGATATTCCGCCATGTTTCGCGCGTTTATTCTGAAACGCTCGACCCCGGCGACTATCGCTTTGCAGGACTTTACAACAATATGGCGCTCGCCTTTGAGGATACGGGCGACTATGACAGCGCGCAGCGGCACTTTTTCATGGCGCTTGACATTATTAAGAGCTGCAATGATCCCGGCAACGACACGGCGGTAACATGGTGCAATCTCGCCGAGCTTTACGAGCGCATGGGGCGCGACGAGGATATAGAGCCTGCGCTCGACAATGCCTACGCCTGTCTCACCGATCCGGAGCTTCCTCTCGACGGCTACAATGCATTTACGCTATCAAAATGCATTCCGACCTTTGACCGTTTCGGATATTTTATATACGTTAAAGCGCTCAGAGAGCGTATGGAGGCGATAAAATGAAAGGTCTTGACGCGGCGCGAATGCTTTATGTCGAAAAGGGCGCTGCCATCATCCATGAGCACTTCCCCGAATACGAGGAGCGCATTGCCGTGGGGCTTGCCGGCTCCGGCTCGCAGTGCCTCGGCTTTGATGATGAAATATCGCGCGATCACGATTTTGAGCCGGGCTTCTGCCTATGGCTTACCGATGCAGACGATGCTCGCATCGGCATCGAGCTTGCGCGCAAAATGAGAGGCTTATTCGGCAGCCGCGTTTCGCAGTCGTCAGCGCTCGGCACAGCCGGCATCGGCGTTATGCGCATAAGCGACTTTTACCGGCGCTTCACCGGGCTTCCCGGTGCGCCGGAAACGTGGCAGGACTGGCTGTATCTGCCTTCCTACGCACTCGCTCAGGCGGTCAGCGGCGAGGTGTTCCGCGACGATCTCGGCGAGTTTTCGCGCATACGGCAGGAGATTGCCTGCGGAATGCCCGAAGATATTCGGCGCAAAAAGCTTTCCGCGCGGCTTGCTCTTATGGCGCAGTCGGGGCAATATAACTACGCGCGATGCCTTGCCCACGGCGAGGACGGCGCCGCCATGCTCGCTGTAAGCGAGTTTGTCAAAAACACAGCCGAGGCCGTTTTTCTTCTAAACCGCCGTCACGCGCCGTATTACAAATGGCTGCTGCGCGGCATGCGTGGGCTTGAAAAGCTCGGAGAGCTTGCCGACGCACTTGAATTTTTGCTCACGGGCGATAACGACGAGGACGGAAAGGTACTTAAATCGCAGGTGATCGAGGATATCTGCGCACAGATAGTTTCTGAACTGCACACTCAGGGCCTGAGCTGCGGCAATTGGGACTATCTCGAAAAGCACGCCTTTGACGTGCAAAGCCATATTGGAAACGCCTCCATACGCGCTCTGCACGTCATGGAGGGCTGAAAAAAGCTCGAAGTCAAATGACTTCGAGCTTTTTTCATTATAATCCAAGGTTTGTGAACGCTTCCCACGAGCGGTGCATGTAGGTCTCAAGCCCGATCGGCTCGCCGATGTACTTGGGATCGCGCCCGTCGCGCAGGAACTCATCCAAGAAGCACTTGCGCCCGGTCGTGTGCGCGACCGGTATGCCGGTTATATCGCTCGTTTCGTGCAGGACATCGTAGCCCTGACGGATATCGTCGGCGCTTGCGAAGTTGAGAAGGTTTGAGTTATTGACAAAGCCCGTTACCTTCAGCCGCGCAAAGCCCTCCATCTCTTCCTTGAGCTTGATTATCTTCTCCGGGCTTTCGGACATCGGGCGGAACACGTTTACAATATCGTAAACCTCAAGCTGCCCGTCCTCGAGTGCGGCAAAATCGGTGTGATACCTGCCGAGCGACATTGCTCCGGCCGCATCTCCGCCGACATCGAACACGCACAGATCCCAGTCGCCTGCAAAAGCCGACGCGACGGCGGCCGACATATTGCTCGGCGTTACGCCCTGACCTGCGAAGGTCGGGGAAACGAGATTAACGTTATTCTCCTTGAGCACATCAACTCGGTCGCTCATGCGGAAATAGTCATTTACCTTGTCAAGGTCTATAACCAGCGTATTGAGTCCCTTTGCCGCAGAGTTCACGGCGAGATTTATCGCGATCTCCGTTTTGCCCGAGCCGTAATTGCCGATGAGGACGATGAAATGCTTCATCACTTGGCTCCCTTGGCGTTTGCCTTTGCGATGAACTTTTCGTTGTTGATTATAAAGCGCTCGTGGCGGCCTGCTCCGATCTGGCCGCATTCGTCAAACGCCTTGACCTCGAAGACCAGTCTGCGGCGGTCGATCTCGATAAGCTCGCTCTCGGCCCAGACCTTCATGCCCAGAGGCGTTGCAGCGTCATGGCTTATCTCAAGCTTTGTGCCGACGGTGCCTTCGCCCTCGCCAAGATACGGCGCAACGGACATCTGCGCAGCCTGCTCCATGAGGCCTACCATGCACGGAGTTGCAAAAACGTCCAGCGAGCCGCTTCCCACGAATTTTGCGGTGTTGCTGCCGTCAACAACCGTTTCGACCTTACCTCTTATTCCGATTTCCATAAAATTTTCTCCTCAGTTTAATTATTGATGGAAATAATTTAGCACACAAAGCCTGAGTTTACAAGCAAAAAATAATGACTCCCGAAGCATCATAGCCTCGGGAGTCGGATCACGGGGGGACGCGATCCTTAATATCGTTAACAATATATCATATTATCTCATATATTGCAACATTTTTTTTAGTTTGTATAAACTCTATTCGCATTTAAGACAAAAGCGCAGTTGCCCGGCCGGGCAGAGGCTTTCACCTGTTGGTCTTCGGATCATCCGTCAGGCTGAGTATGTAGTCCACAGACACATTGTAAAACCGGGATAAACGAATAAGTGTTTCGCTCGGCACGTCTCTCTGCCCGAGCTCATAGTTGCTGTACACCTGCTGAGAACAGTTGAGATACTCTGCAACCTCGCGTTGTTTTAGGTCTCTGTCCTCGCGCAGATCCCGAATTCGAGTGTACATAACACCACCTCCATCGGGCAAGAATATTATGTCGAGTTTTGCAGTATTGACTTTTACCGCAAATTGCAGTAAATTTAATTTGTCCACACAAAATACAACACATATTCCCAGGACAAAGAAAAAGCTCCTGCTCGACTGAGCAGGAGCTTTTTCAACTTATCAAAAATATAAAAAGAAATTACTTCTTGATGTTCTCTTTGATGACTTCACCGAGGATGGTCATGCCCTGAACGATCTTCTCTTCGGGCATACAGGAGTAGTTCAGGCGGATGCAGTTATTGTGGCCTGCATCGGGGAAGAAGCCGTCGCCGGGAACGTAAGCGACGTTGCGTGCCAGGCACTGCTTTGCCATCTCGTTGGTGTTGATGTACTCAGGCAGCTCGACCCAAGTGAACAGGCCGCCGTTGGGGTGAGTGAACTTTGCCTCGGGCGGGAATTCCTTTTCCATGGTCTCGATCATAACGTCGCGGCGCTTGCGGTAGCACTCCTTGATAGCTGCAACGTGCTCGTCAAGGTCATACATGTCGATGAACTTGGAGACAACGAGCTGAGCCTCGGTGGAGGACTGCAGGGATGCAGCCTGAGCGAGGAAGTTGTACTTCTGAAGGATCTCGCCGTCGGCGCAGACCCAACCGAGACGGTAGCCGGGAGCGAGGATCTTGGAGAAGGTGCCGAGGAATACTACGAGGCCCTTGGTGTCCATGCTCTTGAGTGCGGGCAGGTACTCGCCTTCAAAGCGGAGCTCGCCGTAGGGGTTATCCTCAACAACGGGAACTTCGTACTTATTTACGATCTCCATGAACTGCTTACGGCGCTCGAGAGGCCATGTACGGCCGGAGGGGTTCTGGAAGTCGGGGATGACGTAGATCATCTTGACGTTCTCGGTGGTGGCAAGAACCTTTTCAAGCTCTTCCATGATCATACCGTCACCGTCGGTGGGGATAGCGACGAAGTTCGGCTCACATGCCTTGAATGCGTTGAGTGCGCCGAGGTAGGACGGGCTCTCGATGATGATAACATCGCCCTTGTCGCAGAAAACGCGAGCCGAGTAATCCAGACCCTGCTGAGAGCCGGAGGTTACAAGGATGTTGTCTGCGCTGGTCTTGATGTTGAGCTTTGCTTCCATGCGGTCAGCGATCTGCTGACGGAAGTGCTCAAAGCCGTTGGTGCTGGAATACTGAAGAGCAACTCTGCCCTGCTCTTCAAGAACAGCATCGGTAGCGGCCTTGATCTTGTCTACCGGGAAAAGCTCCGGTGCGGGCATGCCGCCTGCGAAAGAGAGGACCTCGGGTTTATTAGCCAGTGCGAGGAGCTCACGGATTGCCGAACCCTTGAGAAGATTCATTCTGCTTGAAAACTTGATCATTTGTGATTATTCCTCCTGTTGATATTGTAAGCTGACGAGAGCCGAACC
>DKRV01000020.1:27336-36498 GCA_002472405.1 Clostridiales bacterium UBA7273
TTGCTCAGGCAAGGCAAAGCTTGCAGAGAATACTGTCGTATTGTCAAGAGCTTTAACGCGGCATGAGTGAAAATCTGCCCGTCAAAACCGATACGTGTTCGACTCTCGTCAGCTTAAGGCATTTTACCATGCTATTTAATCATAATTCGGAGCATTTGTAAACACAATATTCTCAACTCGCTCGTTAAATTCATGATAATTGCACAGATTTATGTTCTGTTATACTCTTTTCATGCCTTCTATCGCCTGTTATTGCACAAATATTCATGCATTGCATTCCCATTTGGAATATCGGCATAAAGCTTGCGTTTAGTTTTAATTTTGACACTGTATTGCTAAAAACGCCTGCAAATGATATAGTTACACTTTGTAGATCACTACTATAACAAATATTTATTTGCTGCGGCAGCCAGCCGCGGGAAAGGACGGAAAAATGAAAAATAGCGAAAAGACTATGGAGAAGATCGTTGCCCTGTGCAAAAACCGCGGCTATGTGTATCCCGGAAGCGAGATATACGGCGGCCTTGCAAACTCCTGGGACTACGGCCCTCTCGGCGTTGAGTTCAAAAACAACGTCAAAAAAGCATGGCTTAAAAAGTTCGTGCAGGAAAGCCCCTACAACGTCGGCCTCGACGCTGCGATCATCATGAATCCGCAGACCTGGATCACCACCGGCCACGTTTCAAGCTTCTCTGACCCTCTGCTCGACTGCCGCTCCTGCAAAGCACGCCACCGCGCCGACAAGCTCATCGGCGAAGAGCACCACGAGGTAAACGTTGACGCGATGACTTTCGACGAGATGGACGAGTTCATAGCCTCGCACGAGGATATCATCTGCCCCGTCTGCGGAAAGCATGATTTCACCCCAATCCGCAAGTTCAACCTCATGTTCAAGACCGCCATCGGCGTTACCGAGGACTCCAGCTCCACCTGCTATCTGCGTCCCGAGACCGCTCAGGGCATTTTCGTTAACTTTGCAAACATCCAGCGCACCACGCGCAAAAAGCTGCCCTTCGGCGTATGCCAGGTCGGCAAGGCCTTCCGCAATGAGATCACCCCGGGCAACTTCATCTTCCGCATCCGCGAGTTTGAGCAAATGGAATGCGAGTTCTTCTGCAAACCCGGCACCGACCTTGAGTGGTTCGCTTACTGGAAAGACTTCTGCAAAAACTGGCTGCTGTCGCTGGGCATAAGCGAGGAAAACCTGCGTCTGCGCGACCATGAGCCGGCAGAGCTTGCGTTCTATTCGCGCGCTACCACCGATATCGAATATGCCTTTCCGTTCACCGACTGGGGCGAGCTGTGGGGCATTGCAGACCGCACCGATTACGACCTCGGCCGTCATCAGGAGGCTTCCGGCAAGGATCTTACATATTTCGATCAGGACACCAACGAGCACTACATCCCCTACGTCATCGAGCCGTCCCTCGGCTGCGACCGCGTTGCTCTTGCATTTCTGTGCGAGGCATACGACGAGGAGGTCGTAGGCAAGGATAAGAAGGGCAACGATGATATCCGCACCGTTCTGCATCTGCACCCGGCACTGGCTCCGTACAAGTGCGCGATCCTGCCGCTGAGCAAGAAGGAAATACTCACCGGACCGGCAATGGAGCTTTACAACGAGCTGAGCAAGGATTTCATGGTCGATTACGACGAGACCGGCTCCATCGGCAAGCGCTATCGCCGCGAGGACGAGATCGGAACGCCTTACTGCATCACCTTTGACTTCAACACCGTCGGCACCGAGACCGACGAGGCCGATCACTGCGTCACCATCCGCGAGCGCGACAGCATGCAGCAGGTCCGTATCCCCATCAGCGAGGTCAAGGACTACATAGCCGAAAGGATCAATTTCTAGTGTCTCCTCAAACTTCCGTTTCCGAGAAAAGCGCAGTAAACCTCTTTTTTGACCGACTCGGAAACAACACAAAATACAAATACATTGCTTTCATTGCATTGAGTCTGCTGACCGGGCTCGGTCTGAGTCTGGTCAGTGTGCTGATCACAAGTCAAGGGCTGCACGCAGCCTTAACCTGGATCGGCTCAAACTTTTTGGCTCTGCTTGCAACATTTCTGTTTTTGAGTCTGCTTATACTGTTTTTCGCATGGCTCACAAACTCGCTGTTTGCTTCATCGGTCTTTGTCAGCATCCTTGTTCTGTCGGCCTCACTGGTCAATCATTTCAAGATGCTTATAACATCCACGCCGTTTTATCTATCCGACATCGGTCTCATAACCAAGCTCAAGGATATAGCACAGCTCAACAGCTCTTCAATAACGTTTTCGCGAAATATTCTGCTCGGCATTTTTGCCGTTGTGATATGGCTTATAATTCTTTTCGTTTTTTCACGCAGGATAAAGTTTGTCTCCAAGCAGCATTTTGTCTGCGCAGCAGTCGTATTTCTTGTATTTGGACTTGTTTTCGCGCTAAAGCCTGTCACCAATGCGCTCGTATACAAGCCTTGCAGGCTCAACATCGGTGAAAACTACAATCAGAGCCATGTATACGATAAGGTCGGAGTTCCGCTCGGTCTGTGGCACTCGGCGCTGAACCTCATGTACGCTGAGCCTGCCTTCGACGAAAGCCGTATGCCCGAGGTTCTTGACGCGGCGCAAAGCTATGTCAATGAGGTAGATCCCGGCGGGAGTAGTACAAAGCCTAACGTAATATTTATCCTGTCGGAGTCATTTTCCGACGTGACCAAGCTCCCTGGCGTAAGCTATTCATCCGATCCGCTTGAAGATTTCCACAAGGCACAGTCCGCCGGCGTTTCCGGAACATTTTACACCCGCTCGCTCGGCTACGGGACATGCAATATTGAGCTTGAGATACTCACCGGCATAAATACCAGATTTCTCACCACTGACCGTCAGCTTTGCTATATGTCTCCGTCGGAGTTCACCAATCTGCCGTCCGTACCCAAGGAGTTTTCAGACAACGGATACTATACGGCATTTCTGCACATGTTTAACGACAGCATCTATAACAGGACTCCGATCTACACGCAGCTTGGATTTGACGATCTTTTCTTCACTGACAGCTTTGCGCAGATAGACGATCAGGCAGCTGCCGCAGATGATTACTGGGCATATATGCAAGGCAAAATATCTGGCGAATTTTATTCCGATGACTACATGGCCGATCTTCTGATCAGCCTGTATGAAAAGGAAACGGCCGACAGTCCCGTATTTCTTTATGCGGCAAGCATGGAAAATCACACTCCGTTTGCCGCTGACAAGTATGATGCATACGAGTATCCGTTTACTTCTTCCCTCAATGAAGAAGCTCAGGGCTGTCTGAACGCTTACACTCAAGGCTGTGCAAATGCCTCAAAATCACTCGGAAAGCTGATAGACTATTTCTCTAACGTCTCCGAGCCTACTTTGATCGTCTTTTTCGGCGATCACCGTGCCGGGCTTCCGCTTGACGAGTCGGGAACAGTTTATTCCGCGCTGGGCATGTGCTCCGAGGAGAAAAGCAGCAGCTGGTCGGCTGAAACCATCGCCGAGCTTTACTCGACCAATTACCTCATATGGTCAAACGACGAAAGTCTGCTCCCCGGCGAGCCGGGCAGCACAAAGGACACTTCGTCCGCGTATCTCGGTCTGGACGCACTGCGCGCTGCCGGTATCGGCCTCGACCCTTACTGGAGCATGATCGCTTCTGTCAAGGAAAGCTGCACGGCTTATGAGTGGCTTTACGCCGTTGATAACAACGGCAAGATTTATTCCGAGCTTCCGGAAACACTCGATCCGGACAAGTTTGATACGATGGCTTGGCTTATGCGTCAAGCGCTTTCGGGCAATTCTGACATCGCGTTTTATAAACTGCACAATTAAGAGGAGGAGGCAGAATCATGACAGCAGGACAGAGCTTTGTAAAAGCCATCAAACCCTTCGGCTGCGTACTATTCCTCATTCTGTTCGCCGTATTCATGGTGTTCTGCTTCACGAGCAAAGCTCCGCTGGGCGATAAATATACCTGTCCGCAGACAACGGAATATTACTCCGAGCACCTCGACGAGTTTGAGCAGGAGCTTAAAACAAATCTTCTTCCGCTTGTTGACGGCATTGAGGACTGCCGCCGGAACGGAGACAAAATAACGATCGTCATCGCTCCCGAGAGCTTCGACGCATCGTCGCAGATAATCTATCACTATTATGGCAAAACTTTATTTGACATACAAAAATCAGAGAAATGAGTGATCAAAATGAAAGACGGATTTATTAAAGTTGCTGCCGCATCTCCGATGATCAAGGTCGCCGACGCCGATTATAACGCCGGTAAGGTTATCGAGTGCATGAAAAAAGCGGCCGACAAGGGCGTTAAGGTTCTCGTTTTCCCCGAGCTTACGCTGACTGGCTGCTCCTGCTATGACCTCGTAGGTCACAGCGTCATTCTCCGCGGCGCAGAAAGAGCGCTTGAAAGAGTCATCGAGGCCAGCGCCGGAAACGATATGCTCGTTATCGTCGGTCTGCCCTATGCTCCGCGCGGAGGCGCGCTGTACAGCGTTGCGGCCGTCATCTCCGACGGCGAGCTTCTCGGCCTTGTTCCCCGCTCCGAAACCGACGGCACCCTGTTTGCCGCGGCCGATGACGAGGGCGGAGAGGAGACCGTTTGCGGCAAGTTCGACGCGTTCTTTGATACCGAGCTGCTGTTTACAAGCGATGTGCTGCCCGGCCTTTCAGTCGCGGTAGAGCTGGGTGCCGACGCGGACGCCATAGACGCTCCGGCTGCGCGCCACGCTCTGGCCGGTGCAACCGTTATCGCCTCACTCGCATCCTTCCCGGCCACCGTCACCTCTACCATTGAGGCTACCGAGTCTGTCAAGTACCGCTCCAAGCACCTCAAATGCGGCATTATTCTCGCCGCGCCCGGCAAGGGTGAGAGCACGACCGACAATGTCTACTCCGGGCTGTGCATGGTCGCCGAAAACGGCGAGGTGCTTGCCTCCGACGAGTGCGAGGACTGCTTCGTGGTTTCCGAGATCGACGTTGAGTATCTTGAAAACCTCCGCCGCAAGAGCGGCAAATACGGCAGAAGCCAGTATAAATACAGCCACTCCGAGCTTTACTGGGGCGAAGAGGTCTGCGAAACCGCGCTTACGCGCACATATCGCAAGCTTCCGCATCTGCCCGAGTTTGAAAAGGACATGGGCAACTACTGCCGCCGCATGATCGACATTCAGGTATCCGGCCTTGTAAAGCGCATGACCTACGCCGGTCTTGACCACTGCGTGGTCGGCATCTCCGGCGGCGTTGACTCGACCCTGACCGTTATGGTCTGCGCCGAAGCCGTCAAGCGCATGGGCCTGCCCTCGACAAACGTCGTTGCCTGCACCCTGCCCTGCTTCGGAACTTCGTCACGCACAAAGTCCAACGCCATCATCGTTGCCGAGCAGGTCGGCGCGGAGGTTCGCGTGATCGACATCGGCGAGAGCGTCTACAAGCACTTTGACGATATCGGACATGCTCACGACGACTACTCCATCGCATTTGAGAACGCTCAGGCGCGCGAGCGCACGCAGGTGCTCATGGATATCGCCAACAAGGTCAACGGCCTTGACGTCGGCACCGAGGACCTCAGCGAGTTCGTTGACGGCTGGTGCACCTACAACGGCGACCACACCAGCATGTACGACGTGAATATGGGTCTGACCAAGACTCAGGTTCGCGCAGGCGTTCGCTACATCGCCCAGCACACCGAGGACAAGGTGCTTGCCGATGCGCTGTGGGACGTTCTTGACTGCCCCGTAACGCCCGAGCTGCTGCCGATCCACGACGATCAGATCGAGCAGAAGAGTGAGGAAAATGTCGGCTCCTACAGCCTGCAGGACTTCTTCACCCACAAGATGATGATCTGCGGCTTCTCCCCGGCAAAGACCATGCGCCTTGCAAAGGCCGCCTACGGCGACGAGTTCACCGACGAGGAGCTTACCAAGTGGCTTCGCAGCTACTGCAAGCGTTACTTCAGCCAGCAGTTTAAGCGCAGCTGCCTGATGGACGGCCCGAGCGTCGAGGCATTCTCCGTCTCGCCCAGAACCGGCTTCCTCATCCCCTCGGATGCCGAAAACAGCCTGTTCATGGCCTCGCTCGACACCGTTGCAAAAGAGTAATATAAACTTTTTAAGTCCCCACGTTAAGCCGAATGGCATAACGTGGGGGCTTTTTCGTTTTCTTGACAAATTTCCGGATTTAAGCTATCATCGAGTCATGACAGATATAATAATATGTCGCAAATTTTAGCAGGAGTTGAACGCCATGAAAAGCTCAAAGCGAAAAATCATCACAGGCGGCATTGTCGCCGTACTCGGCATTGCACTGCTGGCATATGTGGTGCATGTGTTGACTGCGGCGCTTGATTCCCAGCCTGGCGACGTTTCAAAGGCTCAATTTGTCGTTCAGCTCGGCGCGGACGAGAAGCTTACAAACGCAGCAGCGGACAGAACGCTTACGCTCGACTTCGGCGAGCCGTTTACGCACGCGCCGACGGGCCGCACGCTGCCGCAGCTCGTCACCGTGACCGATGTGTACACCCTTAAAAACACCGGAAGCGAGGAGCTGAGCCGCCGCGTGTTCTTCCCCGTAAACTATCTTAGATCCGACGACGAGCGCGTCAGCATAACGCTTGACGGCAAAGCCGCCGGCCGGTGGTACGGTGTCGGCGAGCAGCCGTTTGTGGACGGCAGCACCTTCGCATCCGACGTCGAAAGCGGCAAATACTGCAAAGCGGCGCTGGAAAATGACACGCATTCCGGCGAGGGCTTTGCCTATTATGTCATTGAGCTTACGCTCAAGGCCGGACAGCGCGCCGAGCTGAGGCTTGAGTATCCGCTTGAAAACGCAATCAGCATCCTTATGCTAAACGACGAGGGCACGGTAGCCTGCGATAGCTCACGGCTTATTATAAACGACCCGAACCGCATAAAGCTGTCGTGCAGCGACGAGGCCGTCGCCGTTTCGGAATACGGCGGCGAGCTTGACCTCTCTGAAGGCCCCGAGCAATTCACAATAAATATCGGATAGCAAAAAGAAATCCCGCCCTTTAAGAGCGTTGACATAGGAAAACAAGAAAAAACTATGTAAAATCAACGCTTTCAAGGCGGCGGGCAAACAGGTTAGCTCAACAAAATTGAATAACCAAGCGAAAAGGGATGCTGCCATCAAGGTAACATCCCTTTTTTGCGTTTCAGCGGCGTTTCTCTCCCCAACAAAACGGGGAAACAGAAACGCCGCTTTTTTTATGCCCTCATGTTACGCAATAGGGGCAAATAAGCCCTTGATTTATGCGGCTTTGCGGGCGCGGTTTTGCATGAGCAAGGTGTTTATACCTGTTCCCTCAAAATCGCCGTTCTACTGCGTAACAAAAGCAAAGCAAAGGAGAGTGAAAACATGGCAGTATTCAGAGTTGAGAAAAACAAGGGCTATACCGTAATGAGCAATCACCACTTGCGAGATCGGGACTTGTCCTTAAAGGCAAAGGGCTTGCTTTCACAAATGCTTTCTCTGCCGGAGGATTGGGACTTTACCCTTGCGGGACTGTCCCGAATTAACCGGGAAAGCATCGACGCGATCCGCAGCGCCATACGGGAGCTGGAAGAAGCGGGCTATATCACCCGTTCCAGAGAGCGTGACGAAAAAGGCCGTCTGCGCGGTGCAGACTATGTAATTTATGAGCAGCCTGTTTCTGCCCCGCCTATGCAGGAAGCTCCTGCGTCGGGTGATCCTATGTCGGAAAAACCTACATCGGAAAATCCAACATTGGAGAACACAACGCAATTAAATAAAGATATATCAAAAACTGATTTATCAAAAAAAGAAAAAATAAATACAGATCAATCAATTACCGATTCCATTCCTTTCCTCTCCCTTAATCCCTCTCCCTCAGGCCGGGACGAAGCAGCGGCACAGCCGCAGGAAAGGAACGGAAAGGAAAAGAACGACGCATACAGGATTTATGAGGAAATCATCAAGGACAATATCGAGTATGACATCCTCATTCAGAATAACCGCTATGAGAAAGAGCGTATCGACGAAATCGTTGATCTGATCCTTGAAACGGTATGCAGCGCAAGAAAGACGATCCGTATTGCCGGGGACGACTACCCGGCAGAGCTGGTAAAGGCAAAGTTTATGAAGCTCAACAGTCTGCATATTGAGTTTGTCATGGACTGTCTGAAAGAGAATACAACGAAGATCCGCAATATCCGGCAATATCTGAAAGCGGTACTGTTCAATGCCCCGTCCACGATTGACAACTACTATACTGCCCTTGTCGCCCACGACATGGCAAGCCCTGATTGGGGCAAGACGAAAAGCAGCTTGCCGGAATACACCTGTAAAGAGGGCGAAAGCCTGTAAACCAAAGGAGGAACAGCGCATGAGAGAAGGTACCTTGATTTTCGACGAGCGCAGAGATCGCTACGATATTCGCTTTGATCTTGCAGACTATTACGGCGGGCTGCAATGCGGAGATTGCCTCGAAATATTCACAGGCGGCAAATGGAAGTCTGCCCGTATGGAGTACGGGGACAACTGGTATCTTGTAGGCATCCGCACCGATGATCTGAACGGACTGCGAGTGCGGATTGAATAAGACGGGACGTGCAGCCAAAAGAGCGGCTGCTATTTTTATGCTCAGAAAGGAGGCTGATCCATAAATCATTTGCACAGAGCCGCTAACAGCAGATTTGCGCGAAGTTAGAGAACAGCAGCCTTGAAATATCAAAATCAAAGCCGCCGTTTTCCTTTTGAAAAAATGGATTTACGGGGGGTGTGGTAAAGTCGCCTTTTTTAAGGATACGGCGGTGTCCGAGGAGGTATCGCCGTGTTCCTTTTCTTGCGACACAAATCGACAATTTTTAACTTATCAAAAAAAGCCTTTATCCGCCAGCGGGATATTTTGGCTATGTGTATGAACTGTCAGTACATCTAAATATTGCTCACAATTCCTTTGCGCTCGTCCGCGTCTTGCGGGCGGGCGCATTTTGTTTATTTCAATTTATTTTTGAAAGGAGCAACAAAGAGCCATCTCCCGAACGGGTACGGAGCGAAAGGGGCAGAGAGGACAAGCCCTTAACTCCCGTCCTCTACTCCACGCGGGAAGGAGGTGAACTCTATGGAGCTATCTTCTTCCGACAAGGAAAGAATACAACATCAGTA
>DKRV01000008.1 GCA_002472405.1 Clostridiales bacterium UBA7273
CAAGCTCCGCAAGGGGAAGACAAAAAAGAGGGGCGGTCTGCGACCGCCCCAATGAATAATGAATGATGAATAATTAATAGTGAATAATTACCGATACGGTTTTTGCGTCAGTGTGGCCTGTGAGTGCCGAACAAACCGTTACACACGGGCGATCAATGATCGCCCCTACAAGCGACCTTTGGCCGCAGTGAAGAGGTAATAGGTAATAGTGAATAGGTGTGGTGTGCCTACGGCACGGATTTAAATTCATTCGCCCTTTGGGCGAATACCGCACTTTTTCACTTTTACCTTTTACTTATTACCTCGCAGACGTAGTCTGCGCTGCCGGGCTGCCAGAGATAGATGTATTGGTAGCTGCCTCAATTCGCCTCTAAAAAAGCTTTCTGTATTCCGTCGGCAGGCAGCCGACGGATTTTTTAAACTCTGCGGAGAATTTGCTCTGATTTTCGTAGCCCACGCGCTCGGCGATCTCGGCAATGCTCAGCCCCGTTTCGCGCAGAAGCTCGGAAGCAAGCTCCATGCGGTGCTCCTTTATGTGCGCGGCAAGCGACTTGCCGTAGACGGCCTTGAACATCTCCTTGAGCGACGAAGGATTTATCAAAAATCTCCGCGACAGCTCGTCGATGGTGTATCGCCGGTCGAGATTTTCCGTCAGAAGATCGTGCACACGGCGTATGGTGTCGAGCTGCTCGGCGGTGTATCTGCCCTCGCCGCCCGTCGGCGCGTCGAGCCCCGGAAGCTCCGGCACGCTTTGGATATCGCCGCCGCTCTCCTCCGGGCAGGATATCTCCATCGTCTTTTCTATCATAATATGCAATAGCCTCACCTGCTCTGTCGGAGCAGCCTTGTAGTAGACCTCCTTGCCGTCGCGGCGGCTGATTATAAGCCCCGAATCCCTGAGCTGGCGCAGATGATGCGACACGGCCGGGCTTGTCATGCCCGTCAGCAGTGATATATTGACAACGCACTGCTCGCAGTGGCACAAAAGCCAGAATATCCTCACGCGGCTTGAATCGGCAAGCAGCTTGAATATGTCCGACACCGTGCGGAAGCTCTCGGTTTTCGCAACGTTATCGCGCAGATGCTCGCTTATCTCCTCGCCGTGATCGTGCAGGACAGCTTCGTTTTCCATCGTCGTTACTCCATTCGGAAATGATTTAAGCCCATTTGGAAGTTCATTGCCGCGCGGCATTGACTTTTCGGCTCGTAATTATTATACTGCAAGCAGAACGATTAAACAACTACTTAATTGTTGAATTAAATATGTATAGGAGAAACCATCATGAAAAAGACTTATAAGATCGAAGTAGACTGCGCAAACTGTGCAAATCTCATGGAAGAGGCAGCCGGCAAGACCGAGGGCGTCGAGAAGGCCGCAGTCAATTTCATGACCCAGAAGATGACTCTTGAGTTTGCAGAGGGCGCGGACATTGACGCCGTCATGAAGAACGTCGTCAAAAACTGCAAAAAGGTCGAGGACGACTGCGAGATCTATCTTTAATGCGAAAACGCCCCTTCAAGGGCGTTTTTAAATCGGTGTGAGGATGAAAATTTATGAATAAAAAGCAGAAAAAAGTACTTGTGCGAATATTGATCGCCGCGGTGCTGCTCGCGCTGCTGAACCTGGTTCGGCTCCCGGAGCTGCCGGCAATGATCCTGTATCTTGCGGCATATCTCATTATAGGCTATGATATTTTGCGCAAGGCCGGCAAGGGCATTTTAAACGGCCGCGTTTTCGACGAGAACTTCCTGATGGCCGTTGCCACGATCGGCGCGGTCGCGCTTGCGATCATAAGCGGCAGCGGCGACTTCAACGAGGCGGTGCTGGTAATGCTGTTTTACCAGGTCGGCGAGCTGTTCCAGAGCTACGCCGTCGGCAAAAGCCGCCGCAGCATAGCCTCGCTGATGGACATCCGCCCCGACTACGCAAATATTGAGGTTGACGGCAAGCTCGAGCAGGTCGATCCCGACGAGGTCGAGACCGGCAGCGTCATCGTCGTGCAGCCGGGCGAAAAGGTGCCGATCGACGGCGTTGTTATCTCCGGCAGCTCGACAGTAAACACCAGCGCCCTTACCGGCGAGAGCCTGCCGCGCGACATTGCCGAGGGCGACGAGATCATAAGCGGCTGCATAAATCTCAGCGGCCTTATCCGCGTGCGCACGACAAAGCCCTTCGGCGAATCGACCGTGTCGAAGATACTGGAGCTTGTTGAAAGCTCCGGCTCGCGCAAGTCGCGCTCGGAGCAGTTTATCTCGCGCTTTGCAAGGGTCTACACCCCCATCGTGTGCTACTCGGCGCTTGCGCTTGCGATACTGCCGCCGCTTGTGCGCATCGTGTTCATGGGTCTGGGCGGTGACTGGACCGACTGGATCTATCGCGCGCTGACCTTCCTCATCATAAGCTGCCCCTGCGCGCTGGTCATCAGCATTCCGCTGAGCTTCTTCGCAGGTCTGGGCGGCGCGAGCAGCGAGGGCGTTCTGATAAAAGGCTCGAACTACCTTGAGGCTCTGGCGCAGACAAAGACCGTCGTTTTCGACAAGACCGGCACGCTCACGCGCGGCGTTTTCGAGGTCAGCGGCATCCACCACTGCCCCATCGAGGACGAAAAGCTGCTTGAATACGCGGCCCTTGCCGAGTGCGCCTCCTCGCACCCGATCAGCAAAAGCCTGCGCGAGGCTTACGGCAGGGAGCTTGACCGCAGCCGAGTGAGCGATATCGAGGAGATAAGCGGCAACGGCGTTATCGCAAAGGTGGACGGACACACCGTGGCCGCCGGCAACGACCGCCTGATGCAGCGCCTCGGCATAGATCACAAACCCTGCCGCAGCGTCGGCACGATCGTGCACGTTGCCATCGACGGCGTTTACTCGGGCCACATCGTCATCTCCGACGTTGTAAAGCCCAGCTCCGCACAGGCGATAGCCGAGCTTAAAAAAGAGGGCGTCGGCAAGACAGTCATGCTCACAGGCGACACAAAGTCCGTTGCCGACAGGGTCGCAGCCGACCTCGGCGTTGACGAGGTGCACAGTCAGCTCCTGCCCGGCGACAAGGTCAGCGAGGTCGAACGCCTGCTCGGCGAAACCACCGGCAAGGCAAAGCTTGCCTTCGTCGGCGACGGTATAAACGACGCTCCCGTGCTCTCGCGCGCCGACATCGGCATCGCAATGGGCGCAATGGGCTCGGACGCCGCCATAGAGGCCGCAGACGTTGTGCTCATGGACGACGATCCGCTGAAGATATCCAGGGCGATAAAAATTTCGCGCAAGTGCATCCGCATCGTGTACGAAAACATCGTTTTCGCCCTCGGCGTTAAGTTTGCCTGCCTGCTGCTGGGCGCGCTCGGCATAGCCGACATGGGCGCGGCGATCTTCGCCGACGTTGGCGTAATGGTCATCGCCGTGCTCAACGCAATGCGCGCGCTGCACTGCTCGAAATAAATAAACATCACAAAATCCGCTCTGAGGAGCGGATTTTTTATGCTCTCCATGTCATTTATGAAGCTTTTCCTGCACGGAGCGTAATATAGCTGACGGTTTTAAGATTTTTGTGCAATATCTGTGCGGTAATCTGAAATTTTTGCATTTTTCTTTGATTTTAGTAACTAAAATCACTATTATGCAAATTCGGCTCGGTGTCCTGATTTCAGGCATCCGGCTCGATTTGCCTATTTAATTGCCCGGATTGTCAGACTAACATCATAATCAAACAACGAACAGTGCAGGATATCCTGCACGCATGGAGGAATGACAATATGAACAAGAAATTTGCAAAAACGCTTGCAATGGTTCTGGTCATTGCAATGCTTCTGTCCCTCGGCTCGTTTGCCTTTGCGGACGCGGACACAACGACGGCAGAAAAGGGCAACGATTACCCGATCGTGCTCGTCCACGGTCTGTTCGGCTGGGGCGGAACCGAGATCGCAAACCTTAACTACTGGGGCGGCTTTTCCAGCCTTCAGGAAATGCTCACCGGCGCAGGCTACGAGGTCTACACCCCGTCGATAGGCCCCGTTGCGAGCAACTGGGACAGAGCCTGCGAGCTGTACGCCTACCTCGTCGGCGGCACGGTCGATTACGGCCAGTACCACTCGGCGCAGAACGGACACAGCCGCTACGGCCGCACCTTCAAGGGCGTTCTGCCCGAGCTTAACGACGCCGACAGCACGCTGAAGATCCACCTTGTCGGCCACAGCATGGGCGGCGAGACGATACGCATGCTCGCGCAGCTTCTTGAAAACGGCGATCCCGACGAGATGCGCGCAACGACCGACGGCAGCATCAGCAAGCTCTTCACCGGCACCTGCCGCCACTGGATAGAGAGCATCACCACCCTCTGCACTCCGCACGACGGCAGCCAGTATGACGGCAAGGTCTACAACGAGGAGGAGCCGCTCGTTCACCGCTTCGTGGCTGCTCTTTCCGCAGCAACGGGCACGAACATCAAAGAGGAAAACCTCGGCCTTGACTTCAAGCTCGACCAGTGGGGTCTTGTCCGCGAACCGGGTGAGAGCTACGAAAGCTACATTCACCGCGTTGAAAACAGCAACCTGTGGAAAGACGACGTGAAGGATCTGAGCGTTTACGACCTGTCCCCGGACGGCGCGGCGGTGCTGAACTCCTACGCCAAGGCGCAGGATGATATCTACTACTTCTCCGTCGCCTGCTCGGACACCTACCGCAGCGCGGTTTATCCGCACCACTACCTGCCCTACAGCAACATAAATCCTCTCATGGTAAAGAGCGCGACCTACATGGGCAGCTACAAAAACTACGCCGCCGGCCACGTCAAGATTGACGAGAGCTGGTGGGAAAACGACGGCATCGTCAGCGTGCGCTCGGCGCAGTATCCGCACGAGGGTTCTTCTGATCGCTATAACCTCAATTACGGCACCGAAAACGGCGTTATGACCTTTAAGGACGGCACCGAGAAGGGCGTTTGGAACTACATTGAGAAGATCGAACGGACCGATCACATCAACATGGTCGGCCAGATCACGAACACGAAGTATCTCCAGGGCAAATTCTTCGAGATGGCTGCAATGCTCGCAAGCATCCCTGCCGACGGCAGCACACCCGACACTCCCGATGTGCCGGCAAGCGTTCCCTTTGTCGATATCGTAAACGGCAGCTTCTATTACGACGCCGTCGTTTGGGGCTATAACAACAGCATCGTAAACGGCGTTGACACAACGCACTTTGCTCCCGACGCAAGCTGCACCCGTGCGCAGGTCGTGACCTTCCTATGGCGCGCAGCCGGCAGCCCCGAGCCTAAGTCGATGAGCACTCCGTTTACCGACGTAAAATCCGGCAGCTTCTACGAAAAGGCAGCGGCCTGGGCATATGAAAACGGCATCGTCAAGGGCACGACGGACACGACCTTCGCGCCGAACGCAACGGTAACGCGCGCTCAGTTTGTCACCTTCCTGTGGCGCTATGAGGACTGCCCCTCGTCGAGCATCGCAAATCCGTTTTCCGATGTTTCCGAAAGCTCGGTATATGCTCCGGCGATACTCTGGGCAGCCGAAAACGGCGTGACCGTCGGCACCGGAAACGGCACCTTTGTTCCCAACGGCGCATGCACACGCGCCCACGTCGTAACCTTCCTTTACCGCGACCTGGCAAAGTGAAGAACAATTTAAGCATAAAAAATCTCTCCCCATCGGGAGAGATTTTTTCATATTTCGCTCGATTTGTGGATGCCGGTGACGGAGAATTCGACCCATTCGGCGACGTTTGTTGCGTGGTCGCCGATGCGCTCGAAGTATTTTGCTATCATCAGAAGATCCAGCGCGTACTCCGCATCGCCGCTGCCGGAGCGGATCATTTCGATAAGCGCGGTTTTCATGCTCAAAAAGCAATCGTCTACCACGTCGTCGTGCTCGATGACGCTTCTTGCAAGGGCAAGGTCGCGCGTGTTGTACGCCTCGATGCTGTCGGTGACCATGCCGATGGCGGCCTCGGCCATGGGGCGCATGGCGGCGCACTCGCTGCCGGTTTTGCCGCCGAGATGCGGAATTATCTCGGCAATGTCGCCTGCCTGATCACCGATGCGCTCAAGGTCGGTTATCATTTTAAGCGCGGCCGATATCTGCCTCAGATCACGCGCCACGGGCTGCTGCTGGAGCAGAAGCCGCAGGCACAGCGCTTCTATATCGCGCTCGTACCGGTCAATTTCCAAATCAAGCGGCGCGAGCTTTTTTGCAAGCTCCGAGTCGCCCGAGAGCAGCGCCTTTGCCGAGTTGGCTATCGCCTCCTCGCACATTGCGCCCATAAGCGTGAGCTTTTCGCCAAGCTCCTTGAGCTGGGCATCAAATTTGCTTCTCATCAGCCGAACCTCCCTGTTATATAGTCCTCGGTGCGCTTATCCGAAGGCACGGAGAACAGCTTTTCGGTGTTATCGTATTCAATAAGCTCGCCGAGCAGGAAAAACGCGGTGCTGTCGGAAATGCGCAGTGCCTGCTGCATGTTGTGCGTCACGATGACGATGGTGTAGTTTTTCTTCAGCTCCGTTGCAAGCTCCTCGATCTTCGAGGTAGAGATCGGGTCGAGCGCACTCGTCGGCTCGTCCATGAGCAGCACGTCCGGCTCGACGGCAAGAGCGCGCGCGATGCACAGTCTCTGCTGCTGGCCGCCCGACAGGCCGAGGGCGGATTTTTTAAGTCTGTCCTTTACCTCATCCCAGATCGCCGCGCCCTGAAGCGAGCGCTCGACGATCTCGTCAAGCTCGGACTTTTGGTGCACGCCGTGCGTGCGCGGCCCGTAGGCAACATTATCGTAAATACTCATGGGAAAGGGATTGGGCTTCTGGAACACCATGCCGATGCAGCGGCGAAGCTCGTTTACATCCGTTCCCGGAGCATAGATATTCTGCTCTTTATACTTCACCTCGCCGGTTATCTTCACGCCGGGCACGAGGTCATTCATGCGGTCGAGCGTTTTTAAAAACGTAGATTTACCGCAGCCGGAGGGGCCGATGAGCGCGGTTATGCTCTTTTCGGGTATCTCCATGTTTATGTTTTTAAGCGCCTGGGTCTGGCCGTACCACAGGCACAGATCGTTTACGCTGATTATGCTGCTCATATGCTTCTCCTCTTCTGATAGTACTTGCCGACAAGCGTTGCGACAAGGTTTATGATAACGGTCAGCGCCATGAGTATCGCGGCGATGGCGAAGGCTATTTCAAAGTCGCCCTGCTCCTTGGCGTAGACATACAGCGCAACGGTGAGCGTGGCGCCCGCGCCGGACAGACCGTCAACGAAAATGTTGTAGATATTGTGCGCAAAGCCGGCGGTGAACAGCAGCGCTGCCGATTCGCCCAGAATGCGGCCGACGGCGAGGATGCAGCCTGTTATGATGCCGTCCACGCAGCCGGGGAAAACGACGGTGCGGATAACGCGCCACTTGCCGGCTCCGAGGCCGAACGCGCCCTCGCGCAGGCTCTGCGGAACGGTTTTGAGGCTCTCCTGAGTCGTGCGCATAACGGTCGGCAGATTCATGATGACAAGCGTCATAGCGCCGGCCTGCAAGGAGGTCTGGAAGCCGAGGAAATTGCAGAAAAACAGCATGCCTACAAGGCCGTAGATGATGCTCGGAATGCCCGAGAGCGTCTCGGCGGCGTATTCGATAGCGCCGACGATGCGGTGGTTGCTCGCATATTCGGTGAGGTATATCGCGGCACCCACGCCCAGCGGCAGCACCCACACAAGCGTGCCGAGGACGATATACAGCGTGTTGAGTATATCCGGCAGGATACCGACGGAGTCCGTGAGGTAGCTCGGCTTTGTTGAAAGAAACTCCCACGATATATTCGGAATGCCTTTTATGAGCACATATGCTATAAGAAACAGCACCAGCGCCGCCGTCAGGGCCGCGCACAGGCCCGAAAGGCCGTGCATGACGATGCCATAGGCTCTGCGCTTTGCTTTTACGTTTTTATTATCCATTCGATTTATCCCTCTTCAAAAGGAAGTTGAGCGTTGCGTTTATGAGCATGATAAACAAAAACAGCACGAGCGCTATCGAGAAAAGCGCCTGACGCTGAAGGCCCGAGGAATAGCTCATCTCGCTTGCAACGGCCGTTGTGAGAAATCTTACGCTCTGGAAAAGCTCGGGCATGTTCGGAGCGTTGCCGGACACCATCATAACAGCCATCGCCTCGCCGATCGCGCGGCCTACGCCGAGAACGACCGCAGCGGCAATGCCGCTTTTCGCCGCCGGAACGGACACGCGGAAATACGTTTCCGTCGGCGTTGCGCCGAGGGCGAGCGACGCATCCTCGTACTCCCTTGGAACGGCCTCGAGCGAGGTCATGGAGACCTTGATTATCGACGGCAGGATCATGATGGCAAGCACGATTATCGCAGCCAGAAGGCTCGCGCCGTCGGGAACGTTAAAGACCTTGCGTATGCCCGGAACGAGCACCATCATGCCCACAAGGCCGTAAACGACCGAGGGGATGCCTGCAAGCAGCGACACTGCCTCAACGACCACGGTGCGCACGCGCTTATTGGCCATTTTTGCAAGATACACGGCCGCCATAAATCCCACCGGCACGCCGAGGACAATGGCTCCGGCGGTGCCGTAGACGCTCGTGAGGATAAACGGCAGGATGCCGTAGCTCGGCTCTGCGGCGGTCGAGGCCCACTTTTTGCCCAGCAGGAAGTTGGGAAGGCCGATCTCCTTTATCGCCGGAATGCCCGAAACGATGAGGTAGACCGTTATCATCAAAACGCTCGCCACCGTCACAAGCCCGAGGACAAGGAATATGCCGTGGACTATATTTTCAATGAGATTTTTCGTTTTTACTTTCATATGAACAACATCCTACACATACAAAAAATAAGCCGACGTAAACCGAACCGCTGCCGGTTTTCGTCGGCTTAATTAATTACTTCGCTACAGGGACTGCGCCTGCTGCGGAGATGACGTCTGCTGCCGCTGCGCCGGTTGCGTATTCAAAGAACTTCTGAGCTGCCGCGGAAAGCTCGGTGCCGTCCTTGGTTACCAGAACGAAGGGGCGCTGCACTGCGTAGGTACCATCGGAAACGGTGGCCTCGGTGGGAGCGACTCCGCCGACGGAGAGTGCCTTGACGGTGTCCTTAACGGATGCCAGGGATGCGTAGCCGATAGCGTTGGGGTTGCCTGCAACGGTGGTGATCACGTCGCCGGTGCTGGTCAGCTCCTGACGGTACTTGCATGCGTCCTTGGTGTCGGTGATGCTCTCGAAGCCGTCACGGGTGCCGGAGCCTGCCTCGCGGCCGATGAGAACGATTTCTGCGTCGGCGCCGCCGACATCCTTCCAGTTGGTGATCTCGCCGGTGTAGATCTTTGCGATCTGCTCGATGCTCAGGTCGGAAACCTTGTTTTCGGGGTTAACGATGATCGCAATGCCGTCGAGTGCGAGGACGGTCTCTTTCAAGCCGGATGCCTTCTCATCATCCTTCAGTGCACGGGATGCAAGGCCGATATCGCAGCGGCCTTCGCTGACTGCGGTGATGCCGGAGCCGGAGCCGGTGGGGTTGTAGCCTACGGTGATGCCCTTGTTGTCGGCCTGGAAAGCCTCGCCCAGGGACATGATGACCTTTTCCATCGAGGTCGAGCCGTCGGTGCTGACTGTGCCGGTCACTTCGGCGTTGTCGTTGTTATCGGTGGTGCCGCCGTTGTCGCTTTTTCCGCATGCGGCGAACAGAGTAAGCGCCATGAGCGCTGCAAGAACTAAACTTATAAGCTTTTTCATTCAAAAAGCTCCTTTCTTTTTCGTTTGATTTCTGAGTACACCCTTAGATTATGCCCCTTTTATCAAATCCGAAAGCAGCCTTTTGTAAAAAGAATTTAAAGCCGGCGGCTGTGAAGCCATGTACGTCTATTGACAGCTCACTTCATTTTTTGTAAAATTATTCATAGCAATATAAGGAGGTTCTCCCCCACATGAAAAGCAGGAAGCTGAGGACTGTTCTCATCGTCGCTGCGGCGATAATCTTCGCATACGCCGTTGTTTTGTTCGTTCTGACGCAGGTTCAGACCTCTAAAATGGACGATCCCTTTGCCCGCGCCGAAAAGCAGGTTTTCTCGCTCGATGCGGAGAAGATCACTTATATCGCCGTGCAGAACGGAAACGGCGAGCTTTACGAGTTCACCGGCGGCGAAAAAGCCTCAGCGATCGATAAGCTCAACGCGCTTGAGGCCACAAAGATCCGCGGCATGTGGCATATCGAGGCCGGAGGCTGGACTTACCGCCTTATTATCGAGGATGCCGACGGCAATTCCGGCAACTATCGCCTGTTCGATAACAGGCTCATCTGCGGCGACGTCAGCCTGCGCGGCAGCGACGGATACTTTGACGATCTCATTAAACATGTAAGCCTTGATTAACAGCAAAAAATCCGGCCTTTGGCCGGATTTTTTGCTATCTGCTATCTATTATATTATTTCAGTTTTCCGTACACGCTATCGTCCACAGGCTCGAGCCATTCGTTCGAGCCGTCCTCGCCGGGCACCTCGACCGCGAGGTGGCTGAACCAGCTGTCGGGCGCGGCGCCGTGCCAGTGCTTTACGCCGGTCGGGATATTGACAGTGTCGCCGGGATTCAGCTCAACGGCATCCTTGCCCTCCTCCTGATAATAGCCGCGGCCGGCAACGCATACGAGGATCTGTCCGCCGCCGCTTTTGGCGTGGTGGATATGCCAGTTGTTGCGGCAGCCCGGCTCGAAGGTGACGTTATAAATGCCGACCTGACTTGTTGACACTGGCGCGAGGTAGCTCTGGCCGATGAAATACTGCGCAAACGCATCGTTCGGCGCGCCGATTGGGAACACCATCTGCTTTGCGTGCGCGCGCATCGCCTCATCCTCGTAGGGCAGGTCGCCCTCGCCGTCGCTCCAGACCTCCTTGGCCAGATTGAACACAGCCCAGCCCTTCGGCCAGCCTGCATAGAACGCCGTGTGGGTGACAACGGCGGCGATCTCCTTCTGCGTCACGCCGTGAGCCTTCGCGTTTTGCAGGTGGAATTTCAGGGAGTTATCCGTTATGCCGGAAGCCATCAGCGCAACTACGGTGATGATGCTCCGGGTCTTTACGTCGATATCGGCGTTGTTCCAGTTTTCGCCGAAGAGCACGTCATCGTTAAAATGCGCAAACTCGGGCGCAAATGTGCCGAGCGCCGCGCGTCCGGCTGTCTGAACTATTTTTCCCATGGTCTGCACCTCCGCTCAATGCATGTATTTTTTGAAAAATTCTTCGATTTTATCAAAGGGGATCACATCGAGGTTATCGTAAAGGTCGGTGTGCACCGCGCCGGGGATCACAAGCAGCTGCTTGTTGTCGGCAAACTTATTGCCGCTCGTCATCGCCTCGAACGCGTCCTTGCCGAAATAAAAGCTGTGCGCCTTGTCGCCGTGGACGATCATAACAGCCGAGCGGATCTCGTTTGAATACTTCAATATCGGCTGATTGAAAAACGACATGCAGCCTATGCTTGCCCAGCCCTCGTTGGAGTTGAGGCTTCTTGCGTGGTACGCCCTGCCCTTGTAGTATTCGCTGTAATCCTTGACGAAAAACGGCGCGTCCTCCGGCACGGGCAGCGGCACACAGCCGCCGGCGCGCGAATATTCGCCGGACTTGTATTCCGCCGTTCTCAGCGCGCACAGCGCCTTCTTTTTCTCAAAGCGCGCCTCCTCGCTGTCCTCGGAGTCGAAGTATCCGTTTGCGGTGACGCGCGTCATGTCGTACATCGTGACGGCGACGGTCGCCTTAACGCGCGTATCGAGTGCGGCGGCGTTGAGCGCCATGCCGCCCCAGCCGCAAATGCCGATCACGCCGATCCTATCGGCATCGACGTTATCCTGAGCCGAGAGAAAATCGATAGCGGCCATGAAATCCTCGGTGTTTATGTCCGGCGAGGCCATGTATCTGGGCGCTCCGCCGCTCTCGCCGGTGTAGGACGGGTCGAACGCTATCGTCAGGTAGCCGCGCTCGGCCATCGTCTGCGCGTACAGGCCGGAGCACTGCTCCTTAACCGCGCCGAACGGGCCGCTCACGGCCAGCGCCGGCAGTCTGCCCTCGGCGTTCTTCGGCGTATACATATCCGCCGCGAGCGTTATGCCATAGCGGTTTACGAATGTCACTTTTTTGTGCCCGACCTTGTCGCTTTGGGGAAACGTCTTGTCCCACTGCTCGGTAAGCTCGAGCGTTTCGGTTTTCAGCATAAAAAACACCTCCGAAAATTTTTCATCTTGTTTTTTTGCGCAAGATGCTTTATAATGATGTCATTATATCACCTGAACCTAACTTTAGGTCAAGCCTGAATTTGCAATTTTGAGAGGATTTTTTATGTACACGATAGGACAAGTCTCCGAGATGTTCGGTCTGCCGATCTCGACGCTGAGATATTACGATAAGGAGGGGCTTTTCCCCGGGCTTGAGCGGCGCGGCAGCATCCGCCTTTTCGGCGACAATGAGCTTGAGGCGCTGCGCGTTATCGAATGCCTGAAGCAATCGGGGCTTGAGATACGCGATATAAAGCAGTTTTTCGCGTGGGTGGCCGAGGGCAGCTCGACCTACGCAAATCGCAAGGCGCTTTTCGAGCACCGCAGGGCGGCGGTCGAGGAGCAGATGCGCGCGCTTGAAAAAACGCTTGCTATGGTGGAATTCAAGTGCTGGTACTACGAAAAAGCCATGGCCGACGGCAGCGAGGACGAGATAAACAAAATGCTGCCCGATAAGCTCCCTCCCGATATCCAGAAGATATACGACAAAGCGCATTTCAATTTGTGAAAACACAAAAACCGCCCGGCCCGGGCGGTTTTTGCTATATGCGAATTATTTTGTTTTAACGTAGCAGTTCATCGGGTGGACCATATATTCGTTATAGGGGAATTTATCGGTCGTGACATAGCCGGCAGGGGCGTCGATGAGCTGCGGAATGCGGTTTACAAGCGTTGCGCAGGTAAGCTCGACCGTCGCTGGCTTATTGACGATGCAGGTCGTGTCCGGCTCGCCGTAGAGCGTCCACACGTTTTTGTCAAACTCCTCGGAGTTGAAGATCTTGCCGACGCACTCGGTGACGAGGGTGATTCCCTCCTCGGTCTCTGTCGTAACGATGGCGCGCATACCCGTAGCATCGCCGGCCTTGACGACCATACCGAGAGTTTCGGACTTGAGATCCTCCTTATCGACGCAGGGGATGCATTTTTGCGTCTGCGAGGTGATGTGCAGCCCCATTTTGCTGCACAGCCAGCCGTTCTGGTTCCACATATATGACGGAACGTATTTGCCGCTTTCGACAAGCTCCTTCATCTCGTCCGACGGCGTTTCGTTATAGCAGCCGATGGTCTTGTTGAACTCGTCTATGCTCAGGCCGGCACCGTGACCCTCGGCAAGCGCAACGCCGTAGTCCTCGACATTGTACCAGCTGCTTCCCTCGATCTTTGTGATCTTGTGCGAGGAGCCTGCGAGGTTTGTTACCATCGTGCCCCAGTACAGGTCGCAGTAGCCGACGCCGGTGAGCGTGCAGCCGCCCTCCTTGGCGAGCCTATCGAGCTTCTCGGTGAGCGCCGGCGAGGAGTTCCAGGGGTAAAGCGCTTCCTCGCAGGTGGTTATGGCGTTGACGCCGTGCTTTGCGCAAATGGTGAATATCTCCTCAAGCTCCGCTACGGTGCTGCGCGTTGCGATTATGCACACATCCGGCTTGAGCTCGCCTATGCGCCTGTCGGCATCGGCCGAGTTTTCGACGGCAACGCCCACCTTTGGGAAGCCGTCGCCTATAATTTCGGAGACATCTTTGCCGATGTGGTTCTTGTTGCGGCAGAACGCGCCGACCAGCTCGCCGCCGTGCTCGAGAACATAGCGCATGAGATAGCGGCTCATTTTGCCTGCGCCGTACTGAACTACTCTTATTTTGCGATCCATATAATTGCCTCCTTATTTTTTCAGAAAAAGATTTGGTTATATTTTTAACAACCTCTATGGTCACATTATAGATTATTGCCTCGGCGCAGTCAAGTTAATTCTCCCCAAAGAGTAAAATCTCTGTGAAAATAATAATTATTTACTGTTGCCAAGCGTTAAAAAAGTGTATAATATACATGTCAGTCGGTATGACATTTAAACTGACGAGAGGTAAGTATGTCCCTGGATGAACTGAAAACGCAGAATATCCGAACCGTTACGGAAAAAGCACTTGTATGCTTTATTAAAAACGGCATCACAAATACAAAGGTCTCGGAGATCGCAAAGACCGCAGGACTTACCGAGCGCTCCGTTTACCGCTATTTTCCGACAAAAAGCGACATTGTTATTTCCGCTGCCTTCTGCTACTGGGAGCGCGCCAAGGAATACATAGCTTGGGAGCTTGACACGCACGACTATGAGCATTTAAGCGGCATCGAGCAGATATCCATAATACTTAAAAGCTACGCCAATATACTCTTCATCGACCCGGAGGGCATCCGTTTTTCGCTCGACGCCGAGGTCGCGCTCTTTAACGCCGGAAAAAACGACAGGGTCATAAACCGCCCTCCCGATAAATTCGAGGAGTACACCGGCCCGCTCTCGCAGGCGATCGTGCGCGGACTTTCCGACGGTACGGTAAATCCCGAAGCGAACATAAAGCAGCTTTATTACAACGCATATGACTCCATTCTCGGGCTTATGCAGCGCCTCACGGTAGGCGTGCCGAGCGTGAGCGAGCTTGATGCGCGCGAAAGGCTGTACGCGATGTGCGAAATGTTCACACGGGCATTCGCCGCAAAAAATGTCGAAATATAGCATAATTGCAGACCTGTCGGTGCGGTGCACCGACCATTAAATAAAGAAACATAAAAACGGAAGGGGAAAAACATGAATTCCAAGTACAACGCTCTATTTACACCCTGGAAGATCGGCAATGTCGAGATACCAAACAGAATAGTTCAGTGCTCTATGGGCGGAACGTCCCTGTTCGGCTGGATGGAGCCGAGCCACCTCGACAAGGAAGCGGCATACTTCCTGCTCAACCGCGCGCAGGACGGCGTCGGCCTTATCCTGCCCGGCATGCAGTGCATCAAGGATCCCATCGGCGGCCGCTGGCTGTATCAGAACAACAAGATGTTCAAAGACCTTAAGGAGTACATGGTCGAGTTCCACAAGACCGGCTCCAAGCTCTTTATCCAGCTGGCAGCAGGCATGGGCCGCTCGATGGCTATAACAAAGCCCATGGTAGCTCTGCTCAAGCACCCCATTCTCGGCAAGCTCGCAAGCCCGGTAGCCGACCTTGACTACATAACCGCTTCCGCTTCCGCAACGCCGAACCGCTGGTATGACGAGATCAAGTCCCGCCCCATGACCATCAAGGAGATCCACGATCAGGTCGAGGCATTTGCAAAGACCTCGAAGAAGCTCATGGACGCAGGCGTTGACGGCGTTGAGATCCACGCCGTTCACGAGGGCTATCTGCTCGACCAGTTCACCATTTCAAACATGAACTACCGCACCGACGAGTACGGCGGCAGCTTTGAGAATCGCTTCCGCTTCCCGGTCGAGATCGTTCAGGCGATAAAGGCCGCCTGCGGCGATGATTTCCCCGTTTCCCTGCGCTACTCCGTTGTTTCCAAGACCAAGGACTGGGGCAAGGGCGCCATGCCTTACGAGAAGGACTTCAAGGAGTTCGGACGCGACATGGAAGAGTCCGAAAAGGCCATAAAATATCTTGCCGACGCAGGCTATGACATGTTCAACTGCGACAACGGCACCTACGACGCATGGTACTGGGCACATCCGCCTCAGTATATGCCCGACAACTGCAACCTTGAGTATGTTGAGCATATAAAGAAATTCACCGACAAGCCCGTCGTGTGCGCAGGCCGCATGGATCCCGTGAAGGCCGCCGAGGAGATCGAGGCCGGAAAGCTCGACGCTGTCGCGATCGCGCGCCAGAACCTTGTTGACCACGACTGGATCCACAAGATCAAGGAAGGCCATGAGGACGAGATAAAGCCCTGCATCCGCTGTCACAACGGCTGCTTCAACATGGCCAAATTCGCAGGCACCCCGAACGTTCAGCACTTCAACGACTCGATGCATCTTGCGCGCTGCGCGCTGAACCCGACCACGATGCAGCACACGCGCTACAAAATCGTGCCCACCAAGAACCCCAAGAAGGTCGCAATAATCGGCGGCGGCATCGGCGGCATGGAGTGCGCCCTCGTGCTCAAGCAGCGCGGCCACATCCCCACCATCTTTGAAAAGACCGATGAGCTCGGCGGCCTGTTCCTCACGGCATCGGCAATGACCTTCAAGGAAAACGACAAGGAGCTTATCCGCTGGTATAAAAACGAGATCGAAAAGCAGGGCATCGACGTGCGCTTCAACACCGAAATCAACGACCTCGGCGTGCTGCGCGGCTATGACGATATCATCGTTGCAAGCGGCTCGGTCCCGCGCATGATGCCCAGCATCAAGGGCTTTGACAAGGCGCTCACCTTCACCCAGGTGCTCAAGGACAAGGTCGATGTCGGCGATAAGGTCCTGTTCATCGGCGGCGGCCAGTCCTCCTGCGAGGCGGCTTACGATATGCTGCTCAACTTCGGCAAGCACCCGATAATCGTCGAATACGCAGGCGACCTCGTTGCCGCTCAGGCGACCTGCCTTGCAAACACCTCGTTCCTGCGCGACGCTATGGAATACCACAAGGTTCCCGTTTACCTGCACTCGACCGTTACCGAGATAACGGACAAGGGCTGCACCGTTAAAAATGTCGAGACCGGCGAGACGACCTTCGTCGAGTGCGACAGCGTTGTAAACGGCATCGGCTTTGTTCCCACCCCCGTCGGCGGCAAGGACAACAAGAAGGCCTACCGCGTCGGCGACTGCGTTGCCATCGGCAACCTGCGCACGGTCATCTGGCGCGCATGGGACGTCTGCATGAAGATATAGTTCCAAAGCGGCAAAAAATAAGCTGCGCCGGGTCTCCGGCGCAGCGATCAATTACGCAAACGAGCAATATTTCTTCGTTTTGAATATGGGAGCAAAAAGTTAAACGCAGACCCGGGGCGGCGAAATGCGCCTCGGGTCTGTTTTTTCATTTCATTTTTTTCATTTCATTTCACACAGGCGCAAGCATAAAATTTACGCGTTCTCCGGAAGATGGGACTTGCGCTGCTCCATCGGTATATAGTGACCTTTAATGCTGACTGCGCGGTAGGCAGGACGCATGATACGGCTGCACGTCACCAGCTCCTCCATACGGTTTGCGCACCAGCCGGCTATACGGGCGGAGGCAAACAGCGGCGTGAATACATCCTGGGGAATGCCCAGCATGGTATACACAAGGCCCGAGTACATATCCACATTTGCGCACATGGGCGTTGCGTCGCGGCGGCGCTCCTGCAGCAGCGGAATACCCAACTCCTCGACCTTCTGCAGAAGGGCAAATTCCTCGGCGTAGCCCTTGATCTCGGCCATATGCTGCGCGTATTTCTTCAGCAGCTCGGCACGTGGGTCGGATATGGTGTACACCGCGTGACCCAGGCCGTAGAGCTTTCCGGAGCGGTCGCCTGCTTCCTTATTCAGCAGCTTTACCAGATAGTCGCGGATAGAGCCGTCGTCATGCGGGTCAACGTTCTCCTTGATATAGCCGAACATCTCCATGACCTTGGCATTTGCGCCGCCGTGGAGAGGGCCTTTGAGCGAGCCGACAGCTCCCGCGATCGCACTGTAAGTATCCGTGCCGCTGGAGGTCATGGCGCGGCAGACAAAGGTGGAGTTATTGCCGCCGCCGTGCTCCGCGTGGACCATCAGCATCATGTCCAGCAGATGCGCTTCCTCCTCGGTGTAGTTGGTGTCCGGCCGGATCATGCGCAGGAAATTCTCCGCAGTGGACAGTTCGGGCACGGGGAAATGGATATGCAGGGAGTCGCCGTGGAAATAATGGCGCTTCACCGCGTAGGAATTGGCAACGATCGACGGGAAGCAGCCGATGAGCTTAACCGACTGCAAAAGCAGGTTCTCGATGGAGATGCTGTCCGGATCAGGATCGTAGGAATACAGGCTCAGCACGCTGCGCGCCAGCTCGTTCATCATGTTGCTGCTGGGGTGACGCATGATCATGCCCTCGGTAAAGCCGTCCGGCAGCTTGCGCGCCTGACTCATGATGCCGTTGAAGCGGGCAAGCTCATCCTGCGTGGGCAGATAGCCCATAAGCAGCAGATACGCTACCTCCTCGAAGCCGAAAGTCCCGGCCTTGCGGTGCGCCTCCACAATATCGTTCAGCTCGATGCCGCGATAATACAGCCGCCCGGGGGTCGGCACCCTCTGGCCGTCCTGAAGCAGGTAGCCCTGCACGCTGCCGACCTTGGTGACGCCGACCAGCACGCCGGTACCGTCGCTGTTACGCAGGCCTTTTTTGACCTCGCCGTGATAAAACTCTTCGCCAATGGCATATTCTTTCTCGATCCGGTGGCTCAGCGGCTCCGTATAACGCTCCAGAATGTCGGTGTCCTTTTCAGCCATGATGCCTTCCTTTCCCTCCGCAGTGCCTGCGAGTTTTGATATTCAATGGCCTGATTATAGCGCGCAGCAGAGCACTTTGCAAGAAAAAATTTTGCAAAATGCATAAATCGCGAAAAATAATCGCAAAGTCGCGGCGCTCACAGGCGAAAATGCAATAATTTTGTTTTTAACTTTCATTTTGCGGTTGCAATCCGAAAATTATCTGCTATACTGATACATTGTATGATACAAAATTTCTCCTAAAAGGAGCGTGACCATATGATTAAGCTTCAGAACAAAGGCGTCACCCTGCAGGGCGGCGTGCCGACACCTGCAAAAGCCGCATTTCCGGCCGGCCGGGACAAGACCATGGCTTATCAGATCCTCCGCCGCCACGACAGGCCATCCGGCGACGGATTGATGCACCTGACATTTGACAGCCTTATTTCCCACGATATCACCTATGTGGGAGTTATCCAGACCGCCAAGGCCAGCGGCATGACGGAGTTTCCGGTGCCCTATGTGCTTACAAACTGCCACAACAGTCTGTGCGCGGTCGGCGGCACCATAAACGAGGACGACCATGTGTTCGGCCTGTCCGCCGCCGTGAAGTACGGCGGAGATTATGTGCCGGCCAATCAGGCGGTGATCCACCAGTACGCGCGAGAGATGATGAGCGGCTGCGGCCGCATGATCCTCGGCTCCGACAGCCACACGCGCTATGGCGCGCTCGGCACCATGGGCGTCGGCGAGGGCGGCCCCGAGATCGTAAAGCAGCTGCTGCGCAACACATATGATATTGCCGCGCCGGAGGTCATTCTGGTTTGGCTCACCGGGCAGCCGCCCCGGGGCGTAGGGCCGCATGACGTTGCCATCGCGCTGTGCGGCGCGGTGTACAAAAACGGCTTTGTAAAGAACAAGGTGCTGGAGTTTGCAGGCCCTGCCGTATCGCATCTGCCCATGGACTACCGCATCGGCATTGACGTTATGACCACGGAAACGGCCTGCCTCAGCTCCATATGGGAGACCGACGACGCCGTGGCGGAGTACCTTGCCATCCACGGCAGGCCGGAGACGTTTACCGCACTGCATCCGCAGGACGGCGCGTACTACGACGGCATGATAAGCATCGACCTCAGCCGCATGGAGCCTATGGCCGCGCTGCCGTTCCACCCGTCCGAGGCCGTGACGCTCCGTGAGCTTATCCACGATCCGGGCGACCATCTGCGCGAGGTGGAAAAGCGCGCCGATGCACAGTTCGGCGGCAAGGCCGGCCTGCACCTGACCGATAAGCTGATAAACGGCAGGCTCGTTGTCGATCAGGGTATCATAGCCGGCTGCGCCGGCGGCATGTATGACAATATCGCCGAGGCCGCCGCCATTCTGAGCGGCCACGATACCGGCAGCGGCTATTTCTCGCTGTCGGTCTATCCGCCCTCGGTGCCGGTGAATCTGGAGCTGATGGAAAACGGCGTGCAGCAGTCACTGCTGACTTCAGGCGCGCTGTTCAAGCCCTGCTTCTGCGGCCCCTGCTTCGGCGCAGGGGATGTGCCTGCCAACAACGGCCTGTCAATCCGCCACACGACCCGAAACTTCCCCAACCGCGAAGGCTCAAAGCCCTCGGACGGGCAGCTGGCCGGCGTCATTCTCATGGACGCGCGCTCCATTGCCGCCACAGCCCGAAATCACGGCGTTCTCACCTCGGCAGCGGACGTGGACTACACGCCGCCTGCGCCGGTGCAGCGCCGCTTTGACCGCAAGGTATACGATCGCCGCGTCTACTTCGGCTTCGGACATGCCCGGCCGGACGCGCCCTTGAAATACGGCCCCAACATCGCCGAGTGGCCTGCCATCCCGGCTCTGGCCGACGATCTTCTCATGCAGGTGGCATCCGTCCTGCGCGACGAGGTGACGACCACCGATGAGCTTATTCCCTCCGGCGAGACATCCTCCTATCGCTCCAACCCCTTGAAGCTTGCGGAATTTGCGCTGTCGCGCCGCGATCCGGATTATGTGCCGCGAGCCAAGGCGGCTCAGGCTCTGGAGGTCTCTCGCGCCGCCGGTGCGGTTCCCCCGGCGCTTGCCGAGGTGCTGAAATCCTTGAATTTGCCCGAAAGTGCGTTAGCGCGCATGCATATCGGCTCTGTCATATTCGCCAACAAGCCCGGCGACGGCTCGGCTCGCGAGCAGGCCGCTTCCTGCCAGCGCGTTTTGGGCGGCTGCGCAAACATCTGCTATGAGTTTGCAACAAAGCGCTATCGCTCCAACTGCGTAAACTGGGGAATGCTGCCCTTTACTCTGGCCGAGGGCGCAGCGTTTGACGGCGACGCCGGCGACTTTGTCTATGTTCCCGACGTGCGCGAAAAGGTTGCTCGGGGCGACGAGGAGTTTCCTGCCGTTCTTGTTCACGGCGGCAAGGCGCAGCCTATCACCCTGTATCTTAAAAACACGAACGCCGAGGAGCGCGAGCTTCTGCTCACCGGCTGTCTGATGAATCACTACGCCGCGCAGAACAGGAGGTAGCTATGGAAAAGATCAAAATGCCGGTTCCCATTGCCGAGCTTGACGGCGATGAGATGACCCATATCCTTTGGGGGATGATAAAGGAGCAGCTTATCTGCCCCTTTGTTGCGCTGAACACCGAATACTATGACCTGTCGCTGCCCAACCGCGACAAAACCGAGGACGCAGTGACCCATCAGGCGGCGGAGGCGATCCGGCGGCTGCACGTCGGCGTTAAGTGCGCGACCATTACGCCCAACAACCAGCGGCAGGAGGAATACGGCCTCAAGAAGCTTTGGAGGTCGCCCAACGCCACAATCCGCGCGGCGCTCGACGGCACAGTGTTCCGCACGCCGATACTTATCTCGCGGATAAAGCCGGTGGTTGCCTGCTGGGAAAAGCCCATCACCATCGCCCGTCACGCATACGGCGATGTGTACAAGGCCGCGGAATACCGCGTTCCCTGCGCCGGTAAGGCAGAGCTGGTGTTCACCGACTCGCACGGCACGGAACTGAGCCGCCAGACGGTATTCGATTTTTCCGGCCCCGGCGTTTTGCAGGCCATGCACAATCGGGACGATTCCATTCTGGCCTTTGCGAGAGCATGCTTTACCTACGCGCTGGACATGAAGCAGGATCTGTGGTTCTCGGCCAAGGACACCATATCCAAGGATTACGACCAGACCTTCAAGCTTCTGTTCCAGAAGGTGTTCGACGAGGAATACCGCGATGCCTTTGAGCAGGCCGGCCTGCAGTACCGCTATTGCCTTATAGACGATGCGGTCGCCAAAGTGATCCGCTCCTCCGGCGGCATCATCTGGGCCTGCAAGAATTATGACGGCGACGTGATGAGCGACCTCATCGCCTCCGCCTCAGGCTCGCTTGCCATGATGACCAGCGTTCTTGTTTCGCCGGACGGCAACTTCGAGTACGAGGCCGCCCACGGCACGGTCACGGCACATTTCTATCGCTGGCGCAAGGGCGAAAAGGTCTCCACAAACCCGATGGCCACCATGGCCGCATGGGCAGGCGCGCTGAAAAAGCGCGGCGAGCTGGACGGAAAAAGAGAGCTTATCCGCTTTGCCGACTGCCTGTATCAGGCCGGGCTTGACGTTTTTGAGGAGGGATATCTCCCCAAGGATCTGGCGCCTTTGTGCGATCCTGCCGCGGTACGGGAAATACCGGACACCGAGCGCCTTATCTCGCTGATCCGCCGTCGGCTGGAAGCACTGCTGGGAGAATAAAATGAACAACGAAGAAATGAAGCGCTCGCTTCGGGAGCTGTGCCGGATAGAGAGCGTCGCCGGCATAGACGTGTCCGATGACGCGCCCTACGGCGCAGGCTGCGCGCAGGCTCTGGACTACGCGCTGGAGCTATGCCGCCGGCTCGGCTTTGAAACGAAGCTGTGCGAAAATCACCGCTGCGGCTGGGCGCAGATCGGCGCAGGCGAGACCGTGGTCGGGATCCTTGCGCATCTGGATGTCGTGCCTGCCGGCTCTGGCTGGAGCCATCCTGCCTATGACCTGACCGAAGAAAACGGGCGGCTTTACGGCCGCGGCGTCAGCGACGACAAGGGCCCAACCATTGCCTGCATCTACGCGATGAAGGACATTCTGGACGCCGGGATCTCGCTCAAGCGCTGTGTCCGCATCATTTTCGGGCAGTCGGAGGAGTCCGGCGACTGGGACGATATGGCCTATTACCGCGAGCACGAGGAGCTGCCAGTGTTCGGCTTCACGCCGGACGCGGATTTTCCTGCAATCTACGGGGAAAAGCGGCTGCTGAACTATAAATTGACCATGCCGCTTGAAGAAAGCGGGCTTCTGGATATCCGCGGCGGCAGCGCGAGCAACGTCGTGCCGGATCACTGCGAGGCGAGGCTGCTGATCGACGGCCGCGAGAGCTGCATCTCAGCAAGCGGCAAAGCATCCCACGCCAGCACACCGGAAGACGGCGAGAACGCCATCGCGGCGCTTGCCGCAAAGCTCGCATCCCTGCTGCCGCAAAGCCCGTTTGTCCGATTCTATCGCGACCGCATCGGCAGCAGCCTTAACGGCGAGCTGATGGGCTGCGCGCTGTCGGATGTCGAAAGCGGCAAGCTCACGATGAATGTCGGCACAGTCGGCGTCGCAGACGACAGCATCGTCATGGAGATCGACGTGCGCGCGCCGGTAACATTTGAGGCTGCCGCCGTGACCGAGCCGCTTCGCCGCGCGGCAGCGGAATACGGCATTGAAGTCGCATTAACGCAGGATACGCCGCCTGTATATATGGACAAAAACGGTGCCGTTATTGCCGTGCTGCCCCCGCGTTTTGTCCTCATAGTGTTTATTGCATTGCCCTAGTCTTATGCTACACAGAACCGGCGGGCGGTTGTGGTCTTGGTGTAAAGAGCGGCTACTTCAGGGAGCTGCTTCTTAAGCGCTGCAGTATCTATTCGCTGAGAAGTGACTGCTTTATAGGTGAGTTTATACTCCCCAGCACGCAGCTCCTCACGGTCTCCCATGTATGTCTTCAGTTCATCTTTGATGGTCTCAGCTATGGCCTGTGCTTCTTCAATTAGCTGCAACATCTCGCGCAGCTCTCTAATCTTGGTAGTCAATTCGTGGTTGCTCATTGCTGTATATTTCCTTTCCTATTTGGGAGCGCGTCAGAGACTGTATCGTGTAGTCGCTGCGTTGCAAGCATCGTTTCGTTTCCGGCTGACTGCCCGCTCCGTTTATCTGATAATAGAATAGCATATATTGCGCAATATATCAATCGGTATAATGAATAAATATATTGCGTAATATTTGTTGAATATACATATTGCGCAATACTTGAAATTCTGTTATTATAAATTATTACTTGGAGGGGATTAATTATTTATCTGCCTCCGATAGAAATTGGAGGAACAGATGAATAAATCAGAGTATAGAAACAGTTGGATTGCTGAAAAGCTTGACCGCATAAATCTTACTGTGCCCAAAGGCAAGAAGGATATAATAAAGGCACATGCTGAGCGAAAGGGAGAAAGTGTCAATGCCTTTATTAACAGAGCTATTGACGAGACAATTGAGCGAGACACTTGACTGCACTTTTTTAGGTCTCATATGCTGACCAATGTATGAAAAAAGCAACCGTCTGGAAATTCCGGATAGCTGCAAAAATCAACTGCTTTTCAAAGGTTGTTTACATTTTTGTAAACATAGTATATACTAAACTAGAGGCGCCCCCGGACCCTTTTTGGTCTGGGCGGCAACGCCTCTTTTTTAGTGTATTTTTATTTACATTTTAAGGTACTCTAAATGGTGAAAAAGCACCCTAATTTGATGGCAGATTGATGGCAAAAAAATCAGAGCAGAGCCTATAACGGGCCCTGCTCCTTTACTTTAATTATTCATTTTTGTGTTCTGTATGCTCATGTAATGGAAGAAGCAGACCAGCGCAACGCTGAAATTCTTTCGGACATATTCTTAAAAAAGGCTTGAAAACTTGATTTTTAAGAGCGAGTTGAATTAAAGTTGAATTTTGGGGCAGATTTACCCCTAAAAAGGAAAAGAAAAAAGCTAGTGCCAAATGCCGTAAAGCATTGAAAACACTAGCTTTTCTTTATGCGTAATAACTACGGCGTTGATACAATTTAATTTTCCCTCTGCGTTTGAACCCACTGGGTTCATCAACGGGTTCATTTGAACCCACCCCGTAAAAGCCGCAGAAACACGGCATTTTCGGCACTTTCCGGCTATTCAAAGCCGAGCCGGGATGCCGTGTCAGAACGGAGGACTTTGTTGTCGAAGGTTTCATTCCGCTCGGAATATCTGTAAAAGGAAAAAGTGTGACTATGATTTTACCCATAAAAAACGAGGGTATTTTCATAGTCACACTTGGTTTTTTCGAAGCATTTATGGAGAGCATTCCGCTGCGGCAGAGAAAGCGAATGCCGTGTGTTTCGGCGGTGGTCTTATCCCGGACGGCAGTCAGCACGGCATGGTCAACGTCCCACCAGAACTTGACGATGTTGGGGTTTGCCGCTCTCCATGCCTGAACGAGCGGCTGAAGCTCCTCTTCGGTCAAGCCCATCTCTAATGCTCCCATTGCCTTCAAAGCACCCACGGAGCCGCCGTAGCCGAGAGCCAGTTCAGCGATTTTGCCTTTCTGACGGAGGTGTCCGTTGACACCGTGCTTTTCGACCGGCACCCGAAACATCTGCGATGCCGAAGCACAGTAGATGTCCTTGCCTTCGGCGAAGACCTCCTGCCGCCACGACTCTCCGGCGAACCATGCGATGACCCTTGCTTCGATTGCGGAGAAGTCAGCCACATAGAACATCGCGCCCTCACGGGGAATGAAGGCGGTGCGGATGAGCTGTGACAGCGTGTCCGGCACATCCTCATACAGCATTTTCACGGCTTCATAATTGCCGCTGCGGACAAGCCCTCTCGCTTCGGCAAGGTCGGACAGATGGTTCTGGGGCAGATTTTGCATTTGAATGAGCCTGCCTGCCCATCTCCCGGTGCGGTTGGCACCGTAAAACTGAAACATACCTCTGGCTCTGCCGTCCGAACACACAGCGTTTTGCATTGCCTGATACTTTTTCACCGAGGACTTGGCAAGCTGCTGGCGGAGAACAAGGGCATCGGCGAGTTCCGGCGGTGCGGTCTTCAGCATTTCGTTGACGACCTTCTTGCCGAGACTATCGGTTTCCAGACCGTTGTCGGCAAGCCATGACCGCATCTGCGATACCGAGTTGGGATTCTCAAGCTCCGTGATGCGGCGCATATCCTCCATCAGTTCCTGCCTTGAGGCGGCATCCATACGGATGGCTGTATCTACAAGGGGGATGTCCAGCCGAACCCCGCGATCATTGATTTCTTGATCGAGGTGATATTCATCCCACACGAACTCCGGCACGGGGAACTTTGTGAGCTTCTGCTGTATGCCCATTTCAGTTTCAACATCTCGGCGGTTATAGGATTTGAAGAGTGACCACTTCTCCGGGGCATCTTCCGGGCGGTTGCGTGTTCTGCCGCCGTTGCTCTTGGTCGGAGCGCACGGGGAGCAAAAATACTTGATGAGTTCCTTTCCCTCGGTAAGCTTCTGTTTGTCGAGGTTCAGCACCGCACCAACACCCTGTAGTGAAAGCGGCAGTCCCATATATCGTTTACTCCTTTAATTTTCAAAATCTGATGCTGCTGTGTTCATTGCCGGACGCTTGTCGGACATCGGAACGAGCGTGGGCTTTCCCTGGGGCTTCGTGATGAAGCGGCCGAGGATTTCGGCAAACTTGGCTTTGCCGAGTGTTTTCTGCATCTCGGTAATGCCGAGCAGTTTCTGTTCGTAGGGGTCGTGACCGGCGGCGATGACCGCTGCGGCTACGAGCCTTTCGTCTGTGTACTTGCGGTTGGATCGTCCCTCGACAACTTTCCATCCGTTCCACGCCTTACCGCTGATGGCGGCTTGCAGGGCGTATTCCTTGATGTCGTTTGCCCAGGACACGAGGCCATCGACCTTGGAGAGGACCTCTTCGACTTCCTCATCCGTGAGGAGCGGAGGTTCGGCGAAGTCATAGGCAGCAAGCGCGAGGTTCGCTCTGGCGCGTTCCCGGCAGTCCGCTTTCGCCTTGCAGAACTGACACCACTCGCCGCAATGGAACTCACCCTCGCCCTTGAAGGCAAGCTCGGCGGTCGGCTTTAGAACGGTCTCTGCCCATTTGAGAAGCTCGGCGGTCGAAACGGTGTAGGTGCTGACGTTGGAGCGGCGGGGCTGGTAGATAGTCATCGTGACCGTGTCGATGTCGTAGAGAGCATCGAAGATCTCCAGAGCGCCGAGCGCATACAGCATCATCTGCGGGTTGTGGTCTGCGGAGACCTCCACGCCCTTGCCGTGCTTGTAGTCCACGATGTTGAGGGTGCCGTCAGCGATGAGGACGCAGTCCCCGGTGCCGAATCCGTTCTCGACATATTTGGAATAGTCGAGCCGCTGCTCGATCAGCACGACGGGGTCGGTCGTGACCTTCTTCGCTTCGGCGAGGAGTTCAAGCACATAGGCGGCATAACCGCTGGCGCATTCCTCCATCTCCTCGTTGTACCAGGTGAGGTTTTCGGTGGGGTCTTCGGACGGAATGCCCAGAGCCGTCTTGAGCTTGTGTTCGCACAGGCTGTGGGCATCCGTTCCCTCGGCGGCGAAGTCGCTGCCCTTGTCCTCGTAGTTCTCACCGAGCCTTGCGGACGGAGGGCAGTTCAGCCACCTGTGGGAAGAGGACGCGGAAAGCAGAGCGTGATTACCCATTTTCGAGTTCCTCCGCATCCTTGATGAGGGCGGCGTACTCCAAAGGGTCAATGCCGGAGAGCGTTGCCGCGCCGTGCTGACGGAGCAGTTCCTTTACCTGGGCGGTGAAGCCACGGCTGGACATCTCTGCGAGGATCGCACGGACGTCTTCTTTGGTGGGAACCGGCTCGGTCGGTTTTGCCGGAGCTTCGGCGGTCTCGCCGCTGAACATCTCCGAAAGGGTGTCAGCCGCATTGTTAATAGCGACAGCCGCAGTTCGCAGGTCTCTGATCGCGGCATCCAGTTCGCTCATTTTTGACATCTTTGTGCGCTCCTTCCTTGATTTGCTTTTCTCTCACCGCGAGGGTGACTTTCTTTGCCAGTGTTGCCGACACGATGATGAAGTCGAGCAGAACATCAACGAGTTCTTCTTCCGGCTTCAGAGCATCTCTCTTTGCTTCGTTCATTCGTTTTCACCTCCCGAAGGAGCGGTATCGTTTTGCTCCTTACACTCTCCCATGAACATGAGGAGTGCATTTCGGAAAAAATCCGGGAAACTTTTTTCAAAAAATATCCGGGAATTCTTTTTCGAGGACGGCTTTGACCTTTTTTAATCTGTAGGCATAGGTCTTTCTGCCGATCCCAAGGCGTTCGCCGATGGCATCCTCGGTTAAGCCCTCAAGTCGCAGCTCGCCGATTTTGATTGCCTCCGGCATCAGGTCCGTAAGCCGAGCGTACAGAGCTTTCATTTCGGAAGCCTCGATGATGATGTCTTCGAGCAACGGCGAATGGGTTCACTTTTTCTGGCGGCGGCAGTTGCTCGGAAACCCTATATACAAAAAAAGCGAGGTTGGCAAGTTCTGACTTGAACCCACTAACCTCGCTTTTAGCTTTATATCAAGAACTTTTCAATAGGAAAAATTAAAAGGTGCAGTAGCAAATTGTATCATTGCTACTGCACCTTTGTGGTCAAGCGGTGAATAACGCACTTGAGCAAGCACATTTCAAAAACGTTGCAAAATCTATGTTATAAGGCAGAAAACGCACGGGTTTCTCCTAAAAAGGTGAAGGAGAAACGATATGAAAAGCTTTATCGAGGAGCTCTATTACGGCAATATCGACCCGCAGAACAGCGGATTCGAGGATGACGAGAGCGTCCAGCGCGAGCTGCGGACGATCAGTGAGAATGAGGACTGGCTGACCGAGCATCTCACCGGCGACGAGAAGAAGCGCTTCCTGGACTTCGCCGACGCCTGGTCGGCCTACAACGGTGACGCCACCCTGGACGGCTTCATCACCGGCTTCCGGTTGGGTGCGAGGTTTGTGGTGGATACTTTCATTTTGCCGGAGGCTTCGCCGCAGAACTATTTGCAAGATAAAGAATAAGGATACGCCCCTGCCTTGCGTCTGTAAGGCAGGGGCAAACTCATTCGCTGTAATACGCTGCCCAGCCGACAAAGCAGCCGTCCTCCGGCATCACAAGCACACCGTCGGTGTGACCGCGCTGCTGCACCAGGATGCAGCGCCATACCTCGCCCTTTGAGCAAAGCGCGGCGCGATCCTCAATGAACTGCCGATCTGCGACCATGTCCGTGATGAAATTCTCATAATCGATCTTCGCCAGCTTTACTGTCTTTACGACCTCAAATGGGTGCTCCTTCTCCACCAAATGCAGTACCGTCAAGTCCTCGATCCTGCGTGGATCGCTGACGAAATAAGCCTTCCCTGATATCTCCATATCCTCACCCTTTCAAATGTTGTGTACTTAAAGTGAGTACACTTTGCACATTCTATCATGTACTTGAAATAAACTCAAATTATCTTTTATCAAGTACATGGAGGGTATGGCATGGACGCTTTGAAGAAGGAAAAGGATAAGCACCTCGGACTGCGCATTGACAGCGAGCTACACTATAAACTGCACTATATCTCTCAGTATGAGGGCCGCTCCGCCAACGGAGAAGTGATCTACCTGATCCGCAAGGCCATCGAGGAGTTTGAGAAGGAACACGGGAAAATCGAGAAGCAATAACTTGGTCTATTCGGACCGAATAGTCAAGAATAATTCAGCGGACATCCTTGCATGGATGTCCGCATTCATTTATACGCCAATAATAGTCAAGTACGATTTGCCGAATCGTACTTGACTATTTATATATCGTGTGCTATACTACAATTAACCTTAACATGGGGGTAGTCTACATGTTTATCGGCAGAGAGCGGGAGCTCGCCTCCCTGCGCCAATTATATAATTCCGACAAATTCGAGTTCGTGGTCCTCTACGGCCGCCGGCGCGTGGGGAAAACTGCGCTCATCAACCATTTTATTGACGGCAAGAAAGCCATCTATTTCATGGGCGTCGAGAGCAACGCAAAGCAGAATCTGGAGAACTTCAGCAAGAGCATCATCGAGTATGCCAGCGGCATCGAGGCGGAAACCTCCTTCGCCTCTTTTCAGGCCGCGCTGGAGACCGTTTTCCGCCTCTCCGAGAAGGAGCGGATCATCCTGGCCATCGACGAGTATCCTTACGTGGCGCGGGCATCCAAGAGCCTGGCCTCTACGCTGCAGCTGCTGATCGATAAGTACAAGGATCGCTCCAGGCTGATGCTGATCCTCTGCGGCTCGTCCATGTCCTACATGGAGGATCATGTGCTGGCCTACAAGGCGCCGCTCTACGGCAGACGCACGGCGCAGATCAAGCTGCAGCCCTTCGACTTTGAGGAGGCCTGCCGCTATTTCGGCAACTTCTCCGCCGAGGAGAAGGCCCTTGTCTATGGGATCGTGGGCGGGACGCCGCAGTACCTTCTGCAAATGAACGACCGCCTCAGCATTGAGGAGAACGTCAAGAACACCTATCTGAACCCCACCTCCTCCCTCTACGAGGAGCCGACGAACCTTCTGAAGCAGGAGGTCCGGGAGCCGGCGATCTACACGGCGATTATCACCGCCATCGCCACCGGCGCTTCGCGTATGTCGGAGATTTCAAGTAAGGTCGGCGAGGACACGAACAAATGCTCGACCTATCTAAAAAGTCTGATTACACTAGGTATCGTGCGAAAAGAGACGCCCTATGGCGAGAAGGCGTCCAAGAAGTCGATCTATTCCATCGACGACAATATGTTCCGCTTCTGGTATCGCTTCGTGCCGGAGAACACCTCCATGATCGCGCGCGGCGCGGCGGATCTCGTCTACAAGCGCATCGAGCCGCACCTGAGCGAGTATATGGGCAAGGTGTTCGAGGAGATCTGCAAGCAGTACCTCTGGAAGCTGCTGCTCAGCGGCAAATCCCCGGTGGAGTTCACCTCCCTTGGCCGTTGGTGGGGCAACGATCCCGTCCATAAGTGTCAGGCCGAGATCGACATCATGGGCGAGCAGGACAAGGACACCGCACTTTTCGCCGAGTGCAAGTGGACAGCGGAGAAGGTCGATCTCGCCGTCCTGGAGACACTTATCGCACACAGCGAGCTGTTCCCGTATAAGAACAAGCACTTCTTCCTTTTCTCCAAATCTGGCTTCACCAAGGGCTGCGCGGAGAAGGCGAAAGAGCTTGGGAACGTGTCGCTGGTGACGTATGGGGAGATTTTAGAAGTCAAGAACTAAATCCACAGCAGTATCTATTTGAACCCTTGTAAATCAGAAATGTGGGGTAAGAAAAAAATGCTTAATCTTGAGAATAATAGAATAAACAACGAAGAATGGACTTTTTTGCTGTTCTTACTTTTTATGCAGGACATGCAGAATAAAAATGACACATGGGATCAATTCGAGAAAGAGTTAATATACAAGAATCGATTCTCTTCTGATAGCCCCATAGTAAAAGAATTACAGAATCGTGCGAAACAAGCTTCAAAAACTATTCCAGTGAAAACAAATCTCTTTAGGGCACGTTCATTCAAACATAGTAGTTTTGATAAGCTCCTTAAGTATTATATGAGAGAAAACGGATGCAGCAAAGACGAAATTGATGAAGTTCTCAATAATTGGTCCGAATCGGAAAAGTACCTGTCTCTACTTCCACAACTATACAGCAATGTGGATCCAGACTATCTAAACAACAACGAAGAGACGGCTACACTAATTACTGCTCAGCAAAAATGGAAACGCTATGTTAGATTTAAAGGATATAGTGCAGCAGATTCAGGTGCACCAGAGCCGGACCTAATAGGAAATGGGCGCGCAAATCCTGATCATATTCGATATCTATACTTATCAGAGGACAGTGTTACGCCAGTATATGAGATTAGGCCAATAATTGGTGAGCAAGTTAGCGTTGCACGGTTTCAACTCATAAAAGAGATTAAGGTATACGATCTAACGCTGGATATTCAGGATCACATGAAGGATCCCGAATATGAATGGCCGAGCTTGTATAACACAATTGGACAGATGTTTTCGAAGCCATATAATGGAATAGTGCAGCAATATATCCCTACTCAATATCTGGCAGAAGAAATAAAGCGAATGGGATTTGATGGCCTTCGCTTTAATAGCTCGCTGCACAAAGGCGGCGTAAATATTGTTTTATTTGATCCGGAATTGTGCAGGGCAGTAGCATCAGATCTCGTTGATGTGAACGACATTACACTTACTATCGATGAACCGATAATATACAGAATAGGTCAAAAAAGTTTAGGAAAGAAAAAGAGAATCTAAACCATTGCTGCTACGAGGGAGCAAAAGAAAAATGCTGCACGACGGACTATACGAGCAGGCTATCAATAAAGGATTAGATTCCGAGCTTGCCAGTGCGGACAAGCTCAGTCAGACCGCGCCCATTGATACTGCCGAAGCGTCCAGAGTGCTGGCAAAATATGTCGCCGAAGTGGTGGAGCGCGGGCTGGACAATCTCCGCGATAATGGCGGAGATCTGAATGCCCAGGTCGCGCTGGCCAATCAGATTATCACCACAATCCAGGCAGAAACAAAAGAAGCTGACTTCGACTCGCTCTCGGTTGCAGAGCGGGCGGAGCAGCTTCTTGCGCTTTTTGACCGGCAAAACAGCATCTGGGCATCTTCCGTGCGCGGGTCATCCATAGTAAAAACGACAATGTCGGAGTATTCTGTAACGAGTCGACCAATCTCCGGGCGTTTCTCTTTTTCACGCCCGCCTGCAGAACCGGTCAGTGTGATCAGTTTTCCTTCTTTGGTTTTTACAAGGAACGGAAGAATTTTTCGAAAAGCGTCCGGGGTATGCGCATAGTCAAGAATAATCCGGTAGGGCTGACCGAAAAAAAGCTCTTCCATCCGTCCTGCAACCGGACGGATACGCGAAATGCGGGAAATGATGCAGTCAATTGATAGTCCGCGATTCAGCATGGCGCAAAGGGCGGCACAAAGATTCCATGCGTTGAAGTCCCCCACCAGGGGGCTCTCCAGGGTTAAATGCCGCTCGCCTTCCGCATTGCAGGAGGGATGTCTGCCGCGCTCCTGCAATGCGTCTTGCTTATGTTCGGTCGAATGTGCAAGAATTCCTCGGATCGTGATTTCGATGGTTGTTCCGTCTCGCCGACTATTTACCGACTCAATCCGAAGATCTGCTTCCGCCGCCATTCCATAGCTGATGACACGGTGCGCTCCAGCGGCTTTTTTTCCCGTTCAAAGAAACAGTCATCTGTGTTGAGGATCACCGTTGCGTCCTTTTTAAGCAGGCTGCGCAGGCGAAGCTTTGCCTTGACATAGTTTTCTGTAGTCTTATGGGTATTCAGATGATCCTGCGTGATATTTGTAAAGATCACAGTATCGAAACGAAAAGAATCAAGACGACCGAACAGAAGTGCTTCACTGGTCGCTTCAAGCACAGCGGAAGTACAGCCTGCATCGACAAGCCGCCGAAGATACTGATACATTCGATCCGCATCCGGACAGGTGTTCCGGATCGGTTCGTTGAAAGCAGCGCAGCTGATCCCGTTGGTTCCGATATTTCCAAACCGATCTTGCCCCATCATATCCGAAAGAATTGTGGCCACCGTTGTCTTGCCGTTCGTTCCCGTAACTGCTGTAAGAAGCATCTCTTTTTCCGGATGCCTATACAGCACCGCAGCAATATGCGGCAATGCCTTGTTTGTATCCTTAACATAAACTACCGGAACCGGAACGTTGACCGGGCGACTCGCTACTACTGCAGCCGCGCCGTTGTTCACCGCAGCCAATGCATAATCATGTCGGTCGGCAGTTACTCCATTAGTGCAGATAAACAGGTCGCCCGGTTTGACATCCCGGCTGTTGATGCAAATGTTTTTGATTTCCGGGTTTGCAAAGCATTCCGGAAAAATATCTCTTAAATGTTTCATTCAATCATTTCATAAACAACGCCGCTGTTGGCGGCTCTTATCAAAGCTTAAGCAGCGTAAGCGATTCCCGGTTTCATTGCAGTTTAGGGAATAGAAAGATTACTTCAAAAGCTCGATTGCCTTTGATGCTTTTACCGTAAAGGACAAATCTTAAATGCAGGTCTGAGAAAACCTAAAGAATGCCAAACAGGGATAGACTGTCTTGAATTATAGTTTGGGGAACAGCAGGGTTATTTCAAAAGCTGTCTCTGTCTGTTCCACCGTACAGTTACCGTTCATCTGCCGCATCATCGTACGGATACTTTCAATTCCGATTCCGTTGCTTTCTGTTTGACAACCGGAAACAGCGCATGTGTTCATCACAGAAAAACCGCAGGATCGGGTAGTGTCTATTGTATTGATTATGATTTCCGCAGCAGGCTCAGAGTATTTTACAACGTTGGACGCAATGTTCTCAAAAATACGCCGGAGGTATTCTCCATTCACATCAACATAGCATGAAGCCCAGGTCAATTCTGAAACAACGGCAAAACCGTGAGCAGATAAGTCATCTATGAAATGATTCATTTCATTGGCGAATACGTCCCGCATTTGCTGTGGTTCTGTTCTTGCTTTCGGTGTATCAGATAAAGAATACTCAAACAAATGATCTGACAGCTGTTTCATGTGATGCGCCTTTGCATCGATCTTTTCAAGATAATCCTGCAATTCTTCCTCTGTTGTATACCGGTGAGACTTAAGAATCTCAAGATAAAGCATCATTCCGGTCAGGGGCGTCCTCAGGTCGTGCGACATTTGTGTAACCAGTTTCCTGTTAGCTTGATGCAGGTTCTGCTCTGTTTCCATCTGCTGCTGAAATGATTCCTTCATCCGGTTCATACTTTTAGCAAGATCCGTGATTTCATCATTGCCTTCAACGGACACCTGGTATTCCAGATTTCCCCCTTCGAGAATCTGGACTTCTTCATTCAACCTACAGACGTAACGGATCAGCTTTTGATTGCTGCGCAGGAAAAGAAGGACAAACAGAATAAGTGCAAGAACAGCAGATAATGCCGTCCCAAGTACATAGTACTGGTAGGTGAAGTCTGAATACAAAACTGCCATCACTTTCATATCTGTTAATTGAACAGGAATGATATGATCTTCATCCCCGACAGTCTCATTTGAACGAAATTCCTGATTGGGAACATCATAGAAGGAACTGTAAAGGCATTTTCCATCAGAGTATAATACAAGAAGGATCAAGGGTTGCCTGTATTCCCATTTTTTCAGCTGCTGAAGGTCTTTGCTTGAAATGCCGTTCTCGCTGATATACTCCTGCAGGCTTTCTCCCTGCTTTTGAATATGGGATTCCATAAAAGTGGTTCGTTCAAAATAGTTTGTCAGATAATAGTCAGCAGCGTTATAAAGAACAAAAAACAGCAGACCGCACAGCAGTAAAGAGACACCTAAAGACAACGCAAAACGGGCACGTAGCCCATAAGGCTCAAACACCCGTTTTTTCAGTTTCATAACGATAGCCCTTTCCCCAGACATTCTTGATATAGACCGGGTTTTGCGGATCATCCTCGATCTTTGTACGCAGTTTACGTATATGCACCATGATCGTACTGTTTGCGCTGTAAGTATAAGGTTCATCCCATACGCTTTCGTAGATCACATGCGTTGAGAAGATCCTTTGCGGGTGCTGTATCAGAAGCGCGAGAATTCTGTATTCGATCTCTGTAAGATCCAGAGACGTTCCGTCTTTCCAGGCCTCATTTCGATCCAGTGCGATTTTCAACCTCCCTGAAGTCAGAATATGATCCGTATCCAATGTCATGTTCTGCTTTTTCCCACGATAAACAACATATCTTCTCAGCTGTGCCTTTACGCGGGCAATCAACTCCGCATAGGAGAATGGTTTAGCCAGGTAGTCGTCCCCGCCTGCCATCAATCCGATGGTTTTATCCGATTCCTGTGATTTCGCAGTTAAAAACAGAATCGGGACATTGGAAATCTTGCGCAATTCTTCACACACTTTCAGTCCGGAGATCCCCGGCAGCATAATATCCAAAATAACCAGGTCAACGGCATCATTCATGCGCCTTAACGCTTCTTCACCTGAGCCTGCTTCCAGTACGGTATATCCTTCCCCACCGAGCAGGATACGAATCCCTTCCCGGATGGACGAATCATCTTCAACCAGCAATATTACCTGCGAATTCATATGCACACCTCTTTCTAATCTTATATTATACATCATTCACGCTGTTATTTCACCTAGTAGAACTGCGGTTATGCACTCACAGACGAATTCCCTTCCCGCACCCTGCAATATGGTAACTTATCTCAGCCAAAAGGATTCCTGCGATAACATCAACGATTACATGCTGTTTGACGGTCAGCGTGGACAGGCAGATTGCCAGCGCCGCCAACAGCGAGGTATATTGATACCACCGAGGGACAAACGAATTCTTCCTCACACCGATCCAACAGAGCCAGCTTGCAAAGCAGTGAATAGAGGGTAAGAGGTTGTCCGGACTATCTAAGCGGTAAACAAGGCGTAGCAAATCGTAAAATACAGACTCACCTGTTATTTCAGGACGAATCATGGTTGTCGGCAGTAATATGAATAAGATAAAGCAAATAACTTCACCTATAAAATGAGAAACTATAAAGCGATCTCCGCCGCTCTTGTCATATACTGTAGATAAGCAATAATTAACAATCCAAAACAGATATGCGCCGGAATAAATGATAATCGTCCATGGTAAGAAGGGAATGGAGTTATCAAATGATGTGGTCAGGTTGAAACGGGGTAGTGTCCGCGCAAATTGCCTGCCTCCATAATAAATCAGGCAGTTGAACAAAGCAGCGGTGGAAAGAAGCAAACCACTCTGCTTAGCGTTATTCTTCATCTTTCAGCACTCCAATCGCCGATCCCATATGGACCCGCATCTCAGTTTTTCCATCGATAGCCGGTGCAGTGGATGTGTTTAATAAGAGTCTACTGCGAACATCAGAGCTTAAAATTAGTATGATCGTGGACCCCGCAAGCTCAAAACACCCCAGTTCTTCACCACGGTTGACCCAACCGTTTTCTATAGAAAACGAGACGCCTCCGACCAGCATGGCTCCGACTTCGACTTGCACAACTGTTCCGAAGTGTACTGTTTCCAGGATGCTCCACCATCTCCGGTTTAATCGAAAGACAGGAGCATGATGATGGGCTATGGGTTGTACACTATGGAGTTGTCCGGGAATATGCTTTGTTTCAACAAGAAGGCCGTCATCAAAACAGCAAAAGTGGTGGTAATCTGATGCTTCCAGACGGAACACAAGACACAACCCGTTCTGAAAAAGCTCTGCGATTTTCGGATCAGGCACCAGATCGCTCAGGGCATAGACAGATCCTTTCATGGGAATCGTCAGATTTTCCGTCACAGGATAAACGGAAAGTAACCCGTCACAGGGGCTGATGAGTACGTAAGGATCAATGACGTAGTATGTGCTGTCTCGTTTTCTGGAGAAAAACTCCGCGAATGATGCATAGGCTTGTCCTTCAAACGGCTTCATATCTATGTCGTATTTTCTTATGTAGCCGGGGATAAGCTGCCTTGATGCCTTTGTGCAAAGGAACCACGATGCCAGTTTTAATAATCCCAGCTTCTGCAAGACCTTAAATAGAAAACGGCCCAAGGCAGTACTATAAAAAACATCAGCCTTCATCACACACCATCACAGGCAAACAATACAAATCCGACTTCCATGACGCCACACAGGATAACGCAGATTTTCCCGATGAGTTTTGGCTTTCGAAGAGGGAAAGGGAGCAGGAACATAATTGCCATTGTCAGCAGTGCTGCTGCAGGCGCAATTGTCGGCTTCCATGAAAACAGACAGACAGCGCCATGGACAACAGGAAGAAATAGCGCTGAAAGCGTCACAGGCAACCCGTAGTAGATCTCTCTTGATGTGGTGCTGCTTTGCTGCCGCTCCTGTTCGTCAACGTTAAAAAATGCAAGTCTGATCAGGGCGCACAGCAGATATAGGGCGCATATGGCAAGAATGATATTATTTCCTCTGTTCTGACTGTAAACGATAATTGCGGGAAGAGCACCGAAACAAATCAGGTCGCTGAGGGAATCGATCTGAATGCCAAAGCATTTTTCCTGCTGTGTGCGCTCTTTTGTAGAGGCGATCGTCCCGTCGAACATATCGCAGAATCCGGCGATCATAAGACAGATGACAGCGCTGAAAGCATTGCTTTCAAATGCGTAAACGATCCCGACAAAACCGGTGAGCATTCCTATGTATGTCAGGATGACGGTATAGTTGTAATATCCCAATAGTTTTTGTTTTTGTTCCATAGCTCCCTCTCCTTATCATTTAATCAGCGAAAAGCCGAGGCTGTATGCAAGAATGCACCAGGGCTTTCCAAGAACGATAATCCAGATAAATCTTTTTGCCGTCATTTTTGATACGCCTGTCAGATAGCATAAAAAATCATCAGGGAACAAAGGCAGCAGCATTGCCATAAACAGGAAGCCCGTGTAGGACTTGCTTTTGGAAGCCCAGACAGACCACTTGTTATATCGACCTGATGGGAACAGATCATTAAGAAGGGGCATCCCGTATTTTCTTGCAAGGAGGAATGCAATAATGGAACCGCCTCCGATTCCAATATAATTACACCAAAAGCCGACAGCAGGACCGAACATCACAGAGCCGGCAGCGCATCCAAGAAAGCCTGGCAAGACAGGAATGACAACTTGAACCGCCTGAAAAGCGGTTAGAAAAACGGGGCCAAAAGCACCGTATTTCCCAATATATTTTTGTAAAGCATCGACAGAACGAAACTCCCCGTCGAAGTATGCTTTGACTAAAACAGCCATAAAGGAGAGAAGCAGCACGAATAGTAGAATTGAGACGACATGGATAAACTGCTGACATTTATTCTTTTGTCTCTTTTCGTTTGCCAAAGATCCTATTGTGTCTACTGCTTTCATTGAAATCTTGTTGGGCGTGTCAGTTGTATTCATATCGGCATCACCTCCCGAATCGTATAACTCTCCAATAATACAAATGATAGCAAAGGAAACTAAAAAAATACCCGTGGAGAATCTTAAAGATTCTAAACATGTACAGGCGGAGAGAGAGGGCTCCGCCCGTTTAAAAGAAAAAAGCGTTTCTTACAAAAGGCTATTAAGCCTATGTAAAAAACGCATAAAACCATATTCACTGATCAATTGAGTTGACTAGTAACTATATGTTTTTCTGAATCGCAGAATCCATCCTTGACAAATCAAATCTCAAAAGCAGATGCTCCTGAGCTACGCCAAACGGAACGGTCTGCTGAACCCCCGCGTTTACGTGGACGACGGGTACACCGGCACAAACTTCAACCGCCCAGACTTCCAGCGGCTGCTGGAGGACATCGAGCTGGGCTACGTCACGACGGTCATCGTCAAGGACATGTCCCGCCTGGGCCGCGAATATCTGCAGGTGGGCTACTACACGGAGCAGTACTTCCCCGATCACAACATCCGCTTCATTGCCGTCAACGACGGCGTGGACACCATCACCGGCGTGGACGAGACCACGGAGCTGGCCCCGTTCCGCAACGTGATGAACGAGTTCTACGCCCGGGACATCAGCCGCAAGGTGCGCTCGGCCCACAACACGCGCGGGAGGGCGGGCGAACCGCTCTCCCAGCCGCCCTACGGCTATAAGAAGGACCCGGAGAACCGCAAGCACTGGATCATCGACCCGGATGCCGCGGCGGTGGTGCGGGAAATCTTCAAACTGTATCTGGAGGGCAACGGCACCGACACCATCGCCCGCATCATGCAGGACGAGGGGCACCTCAACTGCACCGCTTACTGGGCCTCCAAGGGCATCGGGCGCGGCGGCAAGAAGACCCAGCCCAACGACTGCAAGTGGAAGTGCTCCACCATCAACGGCATTCTCCACCGACAGGAGTACTGCGGCGATGTGATCAACTTCAAGACCAGCACCAAGTCCTTCAAGAACCACAAGCGCATCGACAATCCCAAGGAAGACTGGATGGTCTTTCCGGACCGCCACGAGGCCATCATCGACCGGGACACCTTCGAGAAGGTCCAGCAGCTGCTGGCCACCACCAAGCCCCGGAAGCCCAAGGAGATCAACGGCCCCAAGAGCATCTTCTGCGACCTCCTGCGCTGTGCCGACTGCGGCAAGAAGCTGTGGTATCACACCAACACCGTCAACCGGGACATCCACTTTTTCAGCTGCTCCAACTACACCGGCGACTATCGCGGCAGCTGCGTCAGCCGGCACTATATCCGCGCCGACGCAGTGGCCACGGTGGTGGAGATGGAGCTGCGGCGGCTGGCGGACTATCTGGCGGCCGACGAGGATCGCTTTGCCAAGCTGCTGGCCCAAAAGTCAAATAAGCAGATGGAGGCTGAGAAGCGGACGGTGCAGGGCGAGCTCCACGCCGCGGAGATGCGGCTGGAGCTGCTACCCAGGCTGCTGAAAAACCTCTATGAGGACAAGGTCAGCGGCAAAATGTCGGAGGAGGACTACGCCATATTGTCCCGGGAGTACGCCGAGGAGCGGGAAACGCTCAAAAAGAAGGTCAAGGCCCATCGGGACCGCCTGCGGCGCATTGAGCAGAGCGAGGGAGAGCGGGAGCAGTTCATCCGTGCCATCCGGAAGTTCATGGAGATGCGGACGCTGACCAACCAGATCCTGCGGGAGCTCATCGACCACATCGACGTGTACGAGGTGGAGGGCCGGGGCAAGAACCGCACCCAGCGGATGGTGATCTACTACAAGTTCGTGGGCTATCTGGAGATCCCTTCCCACCTCTCCGCGCCGAACTACAAGGCCGATCTGCGGCAGGGCGTGGCGGTGGAGTACGTCTCCTGCGAGCCGACGGAAAGTGCACGCGAGCTGTTCGACGAGGACTGCGAGCCGGTTGAAGAAGAGCAGTAAAAAACCGGAGCAGGCCGAAACCTGCTCCGGGTACATAGGGGCAATTAATCAAAGTGATGCATCTGGATCCAAGACATCTATCGAGAAGTAATCCCTGTCACAGTGACCGTCGTTTTTTTCTAAATAGCAAACGATCGGTTTGCAGTCGTACAGAGAAAAACTGTATTCGCCGCTGTCTTCCTCGATGCATTCCAACCTCCGACCAATCAAGTCCGCGCGCATGCTATCCGTCGGGATTTGATGAACATGATTGCGAACAGGCATGGTTTCAGTTATGCCATCGGTTGAAAAGAACAGCGTCCCCCGCGAGAATCTCATTTCCATATACCCCGTCTCGCCGATGCTTGTTCCAAACCCGAGAAGGTTTGGCGTATAGTCGAATTCGTCGACGCCATACGCGATAACATCTACGATTTCGGAATTGTAAAGATGGTCAAACATCTGACACCTCATAAAAACAGGTGGATGTAACTGAAATCCGTTACATCCACCCGATATGGTTGCGGAGGAGGGATTTGAACCCACGACCTTCGGGTTATGAGCCCGACGAGCTACCGGACTGCTCCACTCCGCGATATCCGATGCTCCTTAGAGCTTATATATAATACCACATGCAGCGGCACAAGTCAATACCCTTTTGTATTATTAAGGTCAACGATCCCGGGTCGGCGCATGCCTGCCCGGGATCGCAGGTCTATTTTACTTGCACAGCTCTGCTGCGGTCTTTGATGCGACGATGGCGTTATTGAGAACAAGCTGGATATTGCTCTCGAGCGAGTCGCCGCCGGTCAGCTCGACTACGCGGGCCAGCAGGAACGGAGTGGTCTCCTTGCCGTGGATGCCCTGCTCCTTGCTCTCGGCAACCGCCTGCTCGATGGCAGCGTCGATGACGGCCTTGTCCATCGCGTACTGCTCGGGGATGGGATTGGTGACGAGCATGCCGCCCTTCATGCCCAGCTCCTGCTGTGCCTTGAACATTGCGGCCAGCTGCTCCGGAGTATCGACGCGGTAGTCAACGCCGAAGCCGCTGCTGCGAGTGTAGAACGCAGGCAGCTCGTCCGTGCCGTAGCCGATGACGGGAACGCCCTTGGTCTCGAGATACTCGAGCGTGAGGCCGAGGTCGAGGATGCTCTTTGCGCCTGCGCACACGACCATTACCGGCGTGCCTGCAAGCTCTTCGAGGTCGGCGGAGATGTCCATGGTGGTCTCGGCGCCGCGGTGTACGCCGCCGATGCCGCCGGTCGCGAACACCTTGATGCCGGCCATGTGTGCAATGATCATGGTCGTTGTGACGGTCGTTGCGCCGTCTGCGCCGCTCGCGACGATGGCTGCCAGGTCGCGGCGCGAAACCTTCGCGACCTTGCGGCCGGATTTGCCCAGATACTCGATCTCTTCGGGGGACAGGCCTGCCTTGAGTCTGCCGCCGATGATCGCGATAGTTGCAGGAACCGCGCCGTTATCGCGTATCGTCTTCTCAACGAGCATAGCTGTTTCCACGTTTTTGGGATAAGGCATGCCGTGGGAAATAATCGTGCTCTCAAGTGCTACGACGGGCTTGCCGTCTGCCAGTGCCTGCTGAACTTCGGGTGAGATGTCAAGATATTTATTCATAGCTAAACTCCTTCTTTTTCATTTCTGAAAAGTGTATTATACACACGATATCCCATCCTGTCAAGTGTTTTTAGAGGCGAATTTTTAGAGGCGCATTGGGGCAACTACGGATACGGTTATTGCTGTGTCCCGGTTCGGGACTGCTGACAAAACCGTGGTTGCCTCGCGGCCCAGTAGTACGATGCTGAGTTTTCCATCGCACTATTGTAGGGAACAGGCTTGCCTGTTCCGCTTGTCGTGGTTTCTTCCGCACCTACCGGTCGGGATACCGCAATATATGTATTGGTATCAGCGTTGATGCGCCACTAAAAACCTTTGGTGACGGATGAGGTGTTATTAAATCTGCGGTGCTAACCGCCACATTTTTTCAGAGGCGCATTTTTAGAGGCGCTTTAGCGTTGTACCGATACATTTATTGCGTCAGCCCGACCGGTGGATGACGGCGAAACCGATACAAGCGGAACGGATAAATCCGTTCCCTACAGCTATGGATTTTGGTGCCGGCAAAACCGATACATATTGAAACAAAGTAGCGCCTACGGCGCGGATATAATTACACCTCATCTGCCGCAAGCGGCATCTTCCCCTCAAGCTCCGCAAGGGGAAGACAATGGGGTGCAGACAAAGTTTTGCACTAATATAGCACAATCTAATGTATGGCGAAACGTTACGGTTTCCGCCAATGTTCCGAACCGGGCTACCAGAGATATACGTATCCGTAGCTGCGTCAATGCGCCACTAAAAAGCCACGGTGATGACGGTGCCTTTGCCGGGGGCGGAGACGACGTTAATTTTCGCGTTGTGCAGCGCGGCGGCGTGCTTTACGATCGAAAGGCCGAGGCCGGTGCCGCCGACCTCCTTGGAGTGGCTCTTGTCAACGCGGTAGAAGCGCTCGAAAATGCGCTCCTGCTGCTCGGGCGGAATGCCGATGCCGTTATCCTCGACCGTCAGCAGCGCCGAGCCGCCCTCGCGCCGGACGTTGACTTTGACAAAGCCGCCGGGGTGGTTGTATTTGATCGCGTTTTCGCTGAGATTGTGAACTATCGCGTCGAGAAGCTGCGGAATGCCGTTTACGACGGCGCTCTCGCCGCTGACGGAGAGCGAAACCTGCGCACTTTCGGCCGCCTGCGAGAGGTTATCGGCCTGGCGGCGCGCGACGGCGAGCAGGTCAACATCCTCGCGCTGCATGTCCTCCGCGCCCTCGTCGAGGTGCGAAAGCTTGATGATGTCCTCGATGAGCGCTATCATGCGCTTTGCCTCGGACTGTATCTGGCTGAGAAAATGCGGAACGTCCTCGGGCTTGACGATGCCGTTTGCCAGAAGCTCCGCGCAGCCGGAGATGGTGTGCAGCGGCGACTTCAGCTCGTGCGAGACATTGGCTGAAAACTCGCGGCGCAGCTGCTCGGCCTGCTCCTTCTCGGTTGTGTCGAGCATCAGGAGCACGGCGCCGGTGACCTTATCGCCGGAGGTGACGGGGCTTGCGTAGAGCCTGTAGCTCACGCCGCCGAGGCAGACATGAGCCTCGCAGTGCTCGCCGCCGAGCGCCTTTTCGCTCAGCTCGCGCAGCTGCGGCACGGCGCTGACGGCGCAGATATCCTTGCCGATGCAGTAGCGGCTTATGTCGAGGATGTGCGTTGCCGAGCGATTGATGCTCAGCACGCTGCCCTGCTCGTTGAGCAGAACCAGACCCTCGGTCATGTTGCCGGTCGCGGCCTCGAACTCGTCGCGGCGGCGGCGCAGCTCGGTCTCCTGCTCGCGCAGCTGATGCTGCTGGCTCCTGAGCTTATCGGTCAGCGGCTCAAGCTCGGGATATGTTTCGATCTTGTCGGCATTGTCGAGGCTCAGCTCGTTGAGGGGCTTGACGATGCGCTTTGACATGCGCGATGCCAAAAACAGCGACAGCAGCAGCGCAAGCAGCGCAATGATGATGACCGGCTGGATCATACCCAGGATCAGCGTCAGCGGCGTGTACTGCATGTCCGAAATGCGCACGACCGTGCCGTCGGGCAGCAGATCGGCGGAATATAGCTGGCGCTCCATGAGCGTCGTGGAGTAGCGCATGCCCTCGCCGTGGCCGGTTTTCAGCGCCTGCTGCACCTCTTCGCGGTCGGCGTGGTTTTCCATGCCCGACTGCTGCGCCTGACTGTCGAACAGCACCGTGCCGTCGGCGGCGATCCAGGTTATACGGCAGCCGTCGATGTCCATATCATTGAAATAATCCGCGCCGGCGGACTCGACGCCCTGCGCGGCGAGGTGGGTCTGCATGTTGAGCTGATCCATCTGCTTGTTTGAAAAATACTCGTAAAGCACGCCCGTGATGAGAACGAACGATGCCAGCAGCACCACGGCCGCAACGGCGAAGATCGAGCGAAAAATGCGTTTGGTCATTGCCGCTACACCTCCAGCTTATAGCCAACGCCGCGCACGGTGCGTATATACTTGCCGCAGGAGCCGAGCTTCTGGCGCAGCGTGCCGACGTGGACGTCAACCGTGCGCGTTTCGCCCAGAAAATCCTCGCACCAGACCGAGGACAGCAGCTGCTCGCGCGTGAACGCCCGGCCGGGGTTTGTAATGAATGTGCGCAGCAGCTCAAACTCCTTGAGCGTGAGCTGGACGCGGATGCCGTCGGCTGTGACGATGTGCTCGCCGAGGTTCATCTCAAGTCCGCCGACGCGGATAAGCTGCTTTTCCGCCGCGCGGCCGCTGCGGCGCAGCACTGCTCGAACCCGCGAGGCCATCTCCATCATGCCGAACGGCTTTGCAAGATAGTCGTCCGCGCCGAGGTCAAGGCCGATGACCTTGTCGTACTCGTTGCCCTTGGCCGTCGCCATGATGACCGGGATGTCGGCCGTGCGCGCGTCGGCTTTCAGGCGCTTGAGGATCGATATGCCGTCCTCGCCCGGCAGCATGATGTCGAGCATTATTAGCTCAGGCACAGTGTCGGCCAGGGCCGTGTAAAACTCCTTTGCATTTTCAAAGCCCACTGCCCGGAATCCCGAGGCGTTGAGCGTGTATATCATCAGATCGCGGATGCCTGCGTCGTCTTCAACACAAAATATCATTGTCATTACCTCGCTTTGCCTTAATTTTAAATGTAAAGCGTAATGTAAAATACCTTCCCAATGTAAAATCCCCGTAAATTCTTTTTAGTGGCGATTTGGCGCACCTACGGATACATATATCTCCGGTTGCCCGACCGGAAATAACGGCAAAAACCGTGTTTGCCTCGCCACACGGTAGTGCGCTGCTGTGTTTTGCACCGCACCCAATTGTCTTCCCCTTGCGGAGCTTGAGGGGAAGATGCCGCTTGCGGCAGATGAGGTGTAAATAAATCCGCGCCGTAGGTGCTACTTTGTTACAATATGTATCGGTTTCGTCGGCAGCTCCCGGTCGGGATACCGCAATATATGTATTTGTACAATGTGAATGCGCCTCTAAAAAAGCGCCACTGAAATAATGTGGCGGTTAGCACCGCAGATTTAATAACACCTCATCCGTCACCAAAGGTGACACCTTCCCCTCAAGCTACGCAGGGGAAGGCATTTTAGAGGCGCATTTACGCTGGTACCGATACGGTTTTTGCGTCAGCCCGACAGGTGAGTGCAGGCAAAACCGAGGCAAGCGGAACGGATAAATCCGTTTTTTCAGTGGCGCACAAACACCGATACCGATACGGTTTTTGCGGTTGCCCGACCTGTGAGTGCAGGCAAAGCCACAGCAAACGGAACAGGCTAACCTGTTCCCTACAAGGGCACGGCGCAAAACTAAGCCGTGCACTAACGTATGGCGAGGCAACCACGGTTTCCTACGCAGTTCCGAACCGGGCAACCGCAATCACCGTATCCGCAGCTGCGTCAAAGCGACTCCGAAAAAACATCAAAAAAATTTGCAAATTGCGAGATGTGGTAGCCGTCGATGAAGCGGTGATTGACCTCCAGCGACATGCCAAGCACCTTGCGGCCGCTGCCGTCATCGACGAACTTTCCCCAGGCCACGCGCGGTATCGCGTCGTCGGGGTCGAACGTGCGCTCATGCGAGAGCGAGGTAATGTCGAGCCAGGGCAGGCTCGTGATGAAAATGAGGTTTTTGCCCTCCATGCTCATGTCGATAAAACAATCCTGCTCCCGGCTCCTACGCTTCGCCTCGCGGCAGAACTCGGCAATGTCGCCCTCGCAGGGCATGGTGACAATGTGAAACTGCTCCGCGCCGGGCTTGAGATCGGTGAAGCTCGGCATCAGTGAGTCGAAAAGCACGATCTCGCCGTCGAGCTTTGCATACCTGAACGCCTCAACGGAGTTGATGGACTTAGTTACAAGGTAGTTCATCACCATGTAAAACGACAGCGAATTCTCCTTTGCAAAATTATACGCGCGCGTCACGTCAAGGCGGAACGCGACATTGTAAAACGGCTGATCGGCAGCGGAAAAGAACTCGTACATCTCCCTGCGCGGCCAGCTTTCATAGTCTATAGCCCTGCAATTCATGGCTACCTCCGTTCGGCAAGGCCGGAAAGCAAAATTAGTCTCAATATACAGCAATATTTTATCTCAGCACCACATTGCCTGTCAACGTCGGGCTGACTTTTGCGCGGTAAGCAAAGTCGGCATATATGCAAAAAGACCGCTACTTTCGTAGCGGTCTATTGTGTTGGCATTGACCTATCTTCCCGGTCCGTCTCCAGACAAGTATTGTCGGCACTGGTGAGCTTAACTTCCGTGTTCGGAATGGGAACGGGTGGACCCTCACCGTTAAAAACACCAACTATTGAGGCATTACACCCTCAAAACTGAACAGAAAAGGAAGGAAGAAACAAGGCTGCCTGCATAACTGTAGGTCAAGCCCTCGGGCTATTAGTACCGGTAGGCTGAACACATTACTGCGCTTACACCGCCGGCCTATCAACCATGTAGTCTACATGGACCCTTACTCCATAAAGGATGGGAGATCTTATCTTAGGGGGAGTTTCACGCTTAGATGCCTTCAGCGTTTATCTCGTCCCGACATAGCTACCCAGCTGTGCCGTTGGCACGACAACTGGTGCACCAGAGGTCAGTCCATCCCGGTCCTCTCGTACTAAGGACAGCTCCCTTCAAATCTCCTACGCCCGCAACAGATAGGGACCGAACTGTCTCACGACGTTCTGAACCCAGCTCGCGTACC
>DKRV01000013.1:0-55960 GCA_002472405.1 Clostridiales bacterium UBA7273
TATGGCTACGACCAGCAGGGGCAGCTTACCTCGGCGACGGTCGGCGGAACGAGATATGAGTACAGCTACGACACCGCGGGCAACATTCAGAGCAAAAAAGTTGGCAGCACGACGACCAATTACACCTACGGCAACAGCGCGTGGCGCGACCTGCTGACGGCGTACGGCGGCAATACTATCACCTACTCCGGCGGCAACCCGACGAAGTATTACGACGGCAGCACGTTCACGTGGACGCAGGGGCGCAGACTGGCAACTGCAAAGGTGGGCAATACGAACATCAGCTACACCTACGACATGGCAGGGGTTCGCAGCAGCAAGACCGTAGGCAGCACGACATATAAGTATACGACACTCAGCGGACTTGTAACGCGGCAGACGGGCGGCAATGCAACAATAGACTTCGTTTATGATGAGAGCAATCAGCCGCTGGCAATGAAGTACAACGGCAAGGTGTACTACTATGTTCTCAACGCTCAGGGAGATGTAGTCCGGATCGTTGACGGCAGCCGAAACGTTGTTGCAAGCTACAGCTACGACCCGTGGGGTAAGCTGCTGAGCAGCAGCGGCACACTTGCGAATGTAAATCCCCTGCGCTACCGCGGCTACTACTACGACAGCGAGACTGGCTTCTATTATCTCCAGTCACGCTACTATGACCCGGCCATCGGCCGCTTCATAAACGCCGACAGCTACGCCTCAACCGATGCAACCGGCCTCCTGAGCACCAACATGTTCGCATATTGTGAAAATGACCCGGTGAACAGAAGTGACCCGAGTGGCGAAGCGTTTTCGCTCATCACTATTGCGGTGGGAGCAACAGTTGGCGCACTCGTAAATGCAGCTGGTACAGCATTGTCAAATGTCGCAGCGGGAAAAGACTGGAATGATGGAATTGGCTTGGCGCTGCTTTCGGGTGCAGTGTTCGGAGCGGTGTCCACCATAAGCATGAACCCGGCAGCAAGACTCGCGATAAGCGCGGTAGCATCGGCAGCAGAAAGCGTATACGATCAGGTCAAAAACGATGGAAGCGTAAACCTCGGGCGTTTGACAGCTGATGTCGCGGTCGGAACGATTTCGGGGTACAGTGGTTATATCGGAAATAGTTTAACGGGCTCATTCGTGAAAAGCGGAAGCATGCTTAAAGGTCAAATCGGAAACGCATTTAAGAGCAAGAATGTCTTTGATGGCTTGAAACGAGCTGGGAAGAATTACTTGAAACGAACGTTTAAATTGTATAAAGGGGAATTCTTTTCAGTGCGGAAAATATTGAAGGGCATTGGCTCAACGGTTGGATATAATTATGCCAGCTATAGGGTTTGGAAATAATATGAATCTATTAATGGCAATCAGGGCAATTAAGGAACTATTAATAGCAGCGGCAGTTATGGCACTCATTGCGGGCTTTTCAACACGGCACGATCTTGTTAGAGCGGCTGATCGAACCCTTTGTAAAAGAGAGTTTAAAGAGCGTACTCATAACAGGAGTTTTATTGAATGGGTGTTCCTCACTAATCTAAAAGATGTAATACCAAAGTCGATGTATGTGTGGTATTATACTGAATTAGCTTTATGGCCGATTTTTTCCATTGCATTTTGCGTGATGGCGATTAATGGATCTGAAAAAAAGAAATACTTCATTATTTGAATTTATACTACCTCGTTGCATATGGACCTGTTCTTATCTATTGGTGGATTTTCATGGGGCGTGATAAGAAAAATGGACATTTTGAGCCACGCTTTATACCACGCCGTCATGTCGTAACACAAAAGCATACCCAACAGAAAAAAGGTAAAAAACATACCCAGCGAAAGAATAGAAAATAGCAAAAAGTGATGAAGGAGCCTTTGGTATAGCCAAAGGCTCCTTTTTACATTTGCTGTGAACAACGGCTGCTTGCAAAAGATAATAAGCGGCGGCTGAATCGTTTCGTTAACAGTCCGGCCCCAAATGCGTCCAAAATGCGTCCAAAAATGTTGGATATAAAACTATCGTTTGCAGGCAGCGGTTTTGATTTTTTTTCGCAGTGCCTACAGTATTTAATGTGAAAAAATTTTGCTTGATAACTCTACAAAAATCAGACCTCCGAAAACGGAATGGGGTTCAAGAGGCCGCTGGTTCAACTCCAGTCACTCGGACCAATAATTATTTGAAAAAGTACTGATTTTTAGCTGATTTAGCTTTAAATCGGTACTTTTTTATTATAATTGTCATAATTCGCTTGATGCTTGAATTGCCAAAAAACGCTTAAAATCGGGCAAAAATACGCGCTATTACAGACCTATTACAGACCTGAGAATACTGTCGAGAGTTTAAGCATGGTGAGTATAAGCTTAAAAAACAGCACTTTTAATTTGGTGTAATACCGCAAAGAAAGTGATTGAAAAAATAAAAAATACTCCTCCCGACTGTTGCCGGGAGGAGTTACATTTACTTCACTATTGCATTTTGCTTGACCCACTCGCCCCACTTTTTATAGGCGTTGCCGTCGGGGTGGATACCGTCAGAGGTAATGTCCGAGGAAAGCGTGCCGTTTGCGTCGTCGAACAGATCGTTGCACTCAAGATAGAAGATCGTCTCGCCGTCGGCGAGGGTCTTGGTATAATCATTGAGGTTATTGAGATTCGCGTTGTTCACCGCAGTGCCGCGCGAATCCTGCGTTGCGGAAACGTGGAGGTTGGACATGATGTAGATTATTGCGTCCGGCTGAAGATCGCGGATCTTATCAATAAGATTGCTGTAGGTTTGCTTGAGCGCCTCGACCGAGCCGCCGATATCGTTTATGCCGAGCATGACATATACCTTGCCGAACTGCCTGCTTTGCAGCAGTGCAGGAAGCGTGGTCGTGCCGACTCCGGAAACGTCGGCGCTTGTGCTCATTGCGCCTGTCAGGCTGAGACCTACGGTCGTAAAGAATGTTGCTCCGTCGATCGTCTCCATCATCTGAATGCCCACCATGCGCGAGTCGCCGATAAACAGCGCGTCGTTAAAATAGCCCTCGGGTGCGGTCGTGAACTGCAGGGGAGTGGGGGTAGGCTCCGGCGTAGGCTCAAGACTCTCGGAAGGTGATGCGCTCGCCTGAGTGTCGTCGGGCGTTCCGCCGTCCTTTTTGTTCTGAAGGCTGATGCATATAAGCGCGATCAGAACGATGATCAGCACAAAGGCAATGATCGCAATAACTTTCTGCTTTTTTGTCATAAAAAGATCTCCTTTTGGAATGTATGGACGACACACCGATCAGCGTGCCGTCCATGAATTATAATTATTTTTCACTGCTGAGCTTCACCTGAAGCTTAACGGGGTTGTGGTCGGAATAAGTGAAGCCTTCGTCGAGTGTGTTTACTGCAACAAGCTCAACATTCGGCGACAGAATGAAGCCGTCTATGACATAGTGCTGAGTGTTCTCGGTGTCCGACGGGTCATAGGGCTGGTTGAGGAGCCTGCAGCTCGGAGTTTCGAGATCGTACGCAAGCGTCCAGCCATCCGGCATGATATCCTCGCTTATCGTGCCCGGCTCCCACAGATCCTTGTGCGTGTTGGGGTATTTCTCAAGCCCATTGGGGAAAATCTGATTGAAGTCGCCGCCGGCTATAACATAGTTGCCCTTTTCGTACTCGGACTGAATAAACTCACGCAGCTGCTTTGTCTGCGCGATCTTGCCCTCGCCGTCGTCATAAGCCTCCAGATGGAGATTTACGATAACAAGCTTGCTGTTTGTTCCGGATATGGGCAGATAGCTTACGAGCAGGCAGCGCTTGAGATTTGCGGTGCTGACCGGCCAGCTAAACGGGCAGGGAAGCGATATGCGCTCGGCCGAGTCAATATCATACACCGTTGTTGTCAGAAGTCCGCTGTTTACCCGGCCGATAGGCGGCACGGGGTAGGGGACGAATTTGCACGAATAGTTGAGCGCGTAAGTGCTGTTGTTTATTCCAAGCGCGTAGGCCTCGTCCTTTCCGTAGGTACGAGAGGAGTTTTTATCGACCTCCTGCAGCATGAAGATCGTAGCCGGGTCGGATGACGAGTAAAGCGTTTTGTATATGCCCAAAAGCGACGCTGCGACCGTGTCCTGATCGGCGGAAGCGACATTCGTGCCGCCGTCCATGAAAAAGTCCGATCCCTTGCCGAGACCGGCATAGCCGATGTTCCAGCTTATGACCGAAAACTCCTCGTCCAAAAACGGCGAAACGCCGCTGATCTCGGAGTTTGCCTCGACCTTAACGTCCATAACGTCTCCGGGCTTGAACTCGGTGACCGACAGCCAGAGGATCAATGCGGCGGCTGCCAGAAGAATAACGCCGAGAATTATAAGAACTGTTTTAAGCAATTTTTTTGCCATGTCCTCACCTCACGAGTGTATATTATCACAGCCCATTCCCGTATTCAAGCAAATTCGACCGATGCCTGAGCAAAACGACAAAATTGCGCGATTTTGCTTGATAAGGAGCATATAATGGCGTATAATTACAAAGATATTATTACTTTTACGGGAGGCCGGAAAATGAGTTATGATACAATAAGAATGAGCGACCCAGAGCTGTACGGCGCAATGAAAAACGAGCTTGAGCGCCAGCGCGATCATATTGAGCTGATAGCGTCGGAGAATTTCACCAGCCGCGCCGTAATGGAGGCAATGGGAAGCCATCTTACAAATAAATATGCCGAGGGCTACCCCGGCGCGAGATATTACGGCGGCTGCGAATATGTCGATATCGTTGAGCAGCTTGCCATCGACAGAGCCAAGGAGCTTTTCGGGGCCGAGCACGCAAACGTTCAGCCGCACTCCGGCTCGCAGGCAAACGTTGCGGTCTACCTTGCGCTTTTAAAGCCCGGCGATACGATACTCGGCATGGATCTCAGCCACGGAGGACACCTGACGCACGGCTCGAAGGCGTCTATCTCCGGCAAGTATTTTAATGCATGTTTCTATGGCGTCGATCCCGAAACAGAGACGATCGACTACGAAAAGGCAATGCAGATAGCAGGCGAGTGCAAGCCGAAGATCATAATAGCAGGCGCAAGCGCTTATTCTCGCATAATCGACTTTAAGAAAATGCGTGAGATCGCCGACGAAGTCGGCGCATATCTCATGGTCGATATGGCGCATATCGGCGGCCTTGTCGCAGCCGGCGTTCACCCCAGCCCCGTGCCTTACGCCGACGTTGTTACAAGCACGACCCACAAGACCCTCAGAGGGCCGCGCGGCGCAATAATCCTGTGCAAGGATGAGCTTAAAAAGAAGATAAACAGCGCAGTGTTCCCCGGAACTCAGGGCGGACCGCTCATGCACATAATCGCCGGCAAGGCCGTCTGCTTCAAGGAAGCGATGAGCGAGGAGTTTAAGGCGTATCAGCGTCAGGTCGTGAAAAACGCCGCCGTTCTGGCCGATACCCTGTCCGAGAACGGCATACGCCTCGTATCCGGCGGCACTGATAACCACCTTATGCTGGCCGACACCATGAGCCTTGGCCGCACCGGCAACGAGGTTCAGGAGCTTCTTGACGCGGCGCATATAACCGCAAATAAGAACTCCATACCGTTTGACACACAGTCTGTCAAGCTCACCAGCGGCATGCGCTTCGGAACGCCGGCAGTCACAACGCGCGGCATGGGTGAGGACGAAATGCGCGATATCGGCAAAATGATAGTGCGGATTATAAACGACGGCGATAAAGCAATTGATGATGTAAAGCAGCAAGTGCTGTCCCTGTGCGAGCGTTTTCCGCTCTACCCCGAGATCGAGATGTAAAGTGCCGAAAAAATGAATAGATCATCGCTGAATGTTTTGGGCTGCTACATACTCTGGGGGCTGCTGCCAATATTTTGGAAACTGCTTGCCGGAGTCAACTCAGCCTATGTTCTCGCGCAGAGAATAGTTTTCTCCTGCGTGTTCTGCCTTGCCGTTATACTCATAAGAAAGAACGGCGGCGAGATAGGAAAGATCATAAAAAACAAGTCCGAGCGCCGCAAATTCTTCCTGTGCGGTATACTCATCTCAATAAACTGGGGCGTGTATATCCTCACGGTCGCGATGGGCAGAATACTCGAAGCGAGCCTTGCGTATTATATGAATCCGCTGTTTTCCGTGCTCATCGGAGCGATATTTTTCAAGGAAAGGCTCAGCCGGGTGCAGTGGGCGAGCGTCGCACTTGCCTTTGCCGGGGTCATGTTCTCCGTCATCCGCTATGGCGAGGTGCCGTATCTTGCGATCATTATCGGCCTGTCGTTCGCACTGTACGGCGCGCTTAAAAAGGGCATAAAGGCTGACAGTGAGACGTCAATTTGCATGGAAACGATGGCCGTGCTGCCGATCGCGCTTGTATTTATAGCATATGCGCAGTTTTCCGGCTTTACGACATTTTCATCGCTCACAACGGCTGAAGCGCTGCTTCTTATAGCAACAGGCCCGATAACGTCAATTCCGCTTATGCTGTTTGCTAAGGGCATAAAGGGAACGTCAATCGTAACCTCCGGCATACTTATGTATATTAATCCTACGCTCCAGCTGCTTGTCGGCGTGTTTATCTATAACGAGGCCTTCACGCAGACAAATGCGATAACCTTTGCATTCGTTTGGGCTGCGGTCATACTGTTCGTTTTCGACAGCCTGCGAAAGAATAAGAAAGTGAATGCGTAAAATTACAGAGCTATCCACCGTCCGTGGATAATAGCAAAAGGCGTGACTGCCAAAGTCACGCCTTTAATAATATAGTGCGCCCGAGTGTTTGCCCGGAGAGCTGAATTTCAGCTCTTCTTATATGTCATAACTATACCGACAATAGCCGCTGCAAAGACTATAGGAGCAAGCCTTACAAAAACAAATTCAAATCCATGCAGGATCGTTCCGGCGACTGCAAGTTCGGGATTGTTGTAATTCCAGTCCATATAGGAGCCGTTTATTGTGGCAAAAGCAATAAATATTACCGCCATAAATGCACACAATGAGATAAGCAACCAGCGAATGGTTTTTACTTTCGACGAATGCCTGTTTGAAAGCTGCAAATTTATCACCTCGAGCTTTTCGGAAATGGCTCTCAATTCATCGGAAGCTGACTCGCTTATGGCTTCTCCGAGCAAATCACTGACCGAAACGCCGAATTCGTCTGCCAATGAAATAAGCATGCTTGAGTCCGGAACGGATAAACCGTTTTCCCATTTAGATACGGTCTGCCTCACAACGTTTAATTTTATCGCAAGCTCTTCCTGCGAAAGCCCTTTTGCTTTTCTGAGCTGTTTTATATTTTCGTCTAACATAACTATGCCTCCTTGAGCTGATAGACTGATTATACAGTCAAAAGAGCCGTTGCAGCAAGCAACGTAAATTAACAGAACGATTATTAGATAACATATAACAGCAACAGCCGCGGTAACAGAAGTTTCCGCGGCTGTTGATTTAATTAACGTTACTGCAAAATTCTCAGATCTTCTTCCACTTTGCGCCGTTGGGGATATCGGTGACTTCGATGCCCTGAGCCTTCAGCTCATCACGGATGCGGTCGGCCTCGGCGAAGTTTTTGGCCTTCTTTGCCTCGGCGCGCGCCTTGAGCAGCGCCTCGATCTCGGCGTTCTGCTCGCCGGACTCGGAGATAACGGTGAACTCCGCGCCGCCGGAGACGGCCTGCTTTTTAAGCTCTTCGCGCCGTGAGTCGGCCTTTTCGATAAGGCTGAGGCTGAGCACCTTGTCAAAGTCGGCGATCGCGGCAAGCTTTGTGTCGTCATTGGTCTTGTATTTAAGAACATCGTACAGCGCGGTGACGGCAAGTGAGGTGTTCAGGTCGTTGTCAAGGGCTGCGGTGAACTTGGACTTGAGCGCCGCCATTGCGTCCTCATCGATTGCTTCGCCGCTTGCCTTGAGTGCGGCTATGCGATTTATGAGCTTGTTATAGGTGCCCTGCGCGTTGTCGAGGTTTTCCCAGCTGAACACGAGCGATTTGCGATAGTGGCTCTGCAGGCAGAACAGGCGATAGGCGAGGGGGTCATAGCCCTTTTCCTCAAGCAGCGAAACCGTCAGAAATTCGCCCTTGGACTTGCTCATTTTGCCGGAGTTTGTGTTCAGATGCAGAACGTGCATCCAGTAGTTGCACCACTTGTGGCCGAGGTAGGATTCGGACTGAGCGATCTCGTTGGTGTGATGCGGAAAAGCGTTGTCTATGCCGCCGCAGTGAATGTCAAGGTCTTCGCCGAGGTGCTTCATGGATATGCCGGAGCATTCAATATGCCAGCCGGGATAGCCGACACCCCAGGGTGAGTCCCATTTAAGCGCCTGATCCTCGAACTTGGACTTTGTAAACCACAGAACGAAGTCGTTTTTGTTGCGCTTGTTCACGTCCTCCTCAACTCCCTCACGCACGCCGACGTCGAGATCATCTGCGTTAAAGTCGTTGAAAATATAGTAGCGCTCAAGCTTCGAGGTGTCAAAATACACGTTGCCGCCGGCAAAATATGCATAGCCCGTGTCCATGAGCTTGGAGATGATCTTGATATACTCGTCGATGCAGTTTGTTGCAGGCTCAACAACGTCGGGGATCTTGATGTTGAGCTTTGCGCAGTCGGAGAAGAATGCGTCGGTGTAGAACTTCGCAATCTCCATGACGGACTTGTGCTCGCGCTTTGCGCCCTTGAGCATCTTGTCCTCGCCCTCGTCGGCGTCGCTCGTGAGGTGGCCGACGTCGGTGATGTTCATGACGCGCTTGACGTTATAGCCGGCATAGCGCAGATACTTTTCAAGAACGTCCTCCATGATGTACGAGCGGAGGTTTCCGATGTGCGCAAAGTGATACACCGTCGGGCCGCAGGTGTACATCTTGACTATATCCGGATGATTGGGAACAAACTCCTCTTTCTTTCTTGTCGCAGAATTATAAAGCTTCATAATTAAACTCCTTATGAAAAATAAAGCCTCTCATGGCCGTGACCATGAGAGGCGTGATTTACGCGGTTCCACTCTCTTTTGTAGCTTAAAAGCCTTAACGCGGCATACGCGGAGGCATTTCCTCCTCCGAGGCTCCCGGACGCATTTCCTTCTCATCACCGCGGCCATGCTCTCAGCTGATGCAAAGCCTCTCTGTACGGGCGAGGGGAGAAGTACTTCTTCCGTTCAGCGCCAATAGCGCCAATAGAATATTACCATTGCGGACAATTCATGTCAAGCGCAGTGCTTGAACACATTGATGTTTTTTACGAAATATTCGATGCCGGAATACAGCGTTGTGGCAAGGATCAGCACCCAGCATATGACCGCAACGACCTGCGGAGTGGGAAACCAGGGCTGGGTTGCGATGATCAGAATACCGAGCGCGACCATCGTGACGCCGGTCTTGATCTTTCCCGACCAAGCGGCGGCAATGACTATGCCTTGCTCGACTGCAAGCAGCCTCAGACCCGAAACGCCGAACTCACGCAGCAGAACTACCGCAACCACCCATCCGGGCATAAGTCCGACCTCGACGAAATAGCACATTGCCGACAGCACAAGCATTTTATCCGCAAGAGGATCCATAAACTTGCCGAAATCGGTGACGAGGTTGTACTTTCTTGCGATCCTGCCGTCAATAAGATCGCTCACGCACGCAATTATGTAAACCGCAAGCGCCCAGTACGGAAGGTCGAGATACAGCAGCACCATGAAAACGGGAACAAGAATTATTCTGCCAACGGTGATCTTATTAGGTGTGTTCATGATTATTCCTCCAGTCCGATAAGGTTGCCGTCGTCGGAAACGGCGGTTATGCGCACGGGAACGATCTGCCCCTCGCCGCCGCGGCCTTCGAAAACAACAAGGCCGTCGATGTCGGGCGAGTCATAGCAGCTGCGGCCGATCCAGTTGCCGTCGGCATCGTGATCGGTGCAGATGACCGGCAGAACCTTCCCGACGAGCGAGGCTGCGAAATCATCCATTATGCGAGCCTGAATATCCATGATGAGATCCGCGCGGCGCTGAGCTTCCTCAAACGGAACATGCTCCATTTTCGCTGCCGGGGTGCCCTCCTCGGGAGAGAAGGGGAAAACGCCGGCGCGCTCGATCTTGGCTTCAAGCAGGAAGCTGCACAGCTCTTCAAATTCATCCTCGCTCTCGCCGGGCAGACCGGCAATAAGGCTTGTGCGCAGAACAAGTCCGGGGATGCGGCGGCGCAGAGTTTTAAACAGTGCGCGTATATCGTCGCCCGTGCCGTGCCTGTTCATGGTTTTCAGGATCTTGTTATTTATATGCTGGATGGGTATGTCCAGATATTTCACTATCTTGGGATTGGATGCGATCTCGTCGATAAGCTCATCGTCGAACTGATCGGGATATGTGTAGTGCAGCCTTATCCATTCAACGCCGTCGATCTCGCTTATCCGGCGGCAAAGCTCCGCAAGGCAGCGCTTTCCGTAAAGATCCGTGCCGTAGCGCGTTATATCCTGCGCGATGACGATGATCTCCTTCACGCCGTGCGCTGCGAGATCGCGCGCCTCTTCAAGGACGTTTTCAATCTCTCTTGAGCGGTATCTGCCGCGGATATACGGTATCGCGCAGAAGGCGCAGAAGTTATCGCAGCCCTCGGCGATGCGCAGATATGCCCACGACGGGCCGGTGCTTACAACGCGCGGTATCTCGTCCACTGGGGCGCTGTTGTCCGCAAAAAGGCTCACCGGCTTTTCTTCAAAAACGGCGTTTACCGCAGGAACGATATCTCCGAAGCTGCCGACGCCAAGGATGGCGTCAACCTCCGGAAGCTCATCTGTAACTGCGGCGCGGTAGCGCTCGGTAAGGCATCCGGTCACTATTATCTTGCCGAGCCTGCCTTCGGCCTTGAGCTTTGCCATTTCAAGGATCGTGTCGATCGCTTCGCTTTTTGCGGCGTCTATAAAGCCGCAGGTGTTTATTATAACGGCGTCTGCGCCGTCCGGCGACGGAGCGAGCGCATAGCCTGCCTCGCTCAGCAGATACAGCATCTGCTCGCTGTTAACGAGATTTTTTGCACAGCCCAAAGAAATTAGGGCAATTGTCCTGTCCATTCAGTAATCACCTTGAGTATCAAATTCATTAAGTGCGTGTTTTATCTGATCCCACGAGTAGCCGCGCCGAAACAGCGCATCCGAGACCTTCTTGACCTGCGCCCGGTCGCCGGGATCGGTGAGCCTTGAGCGAAGAAATCGCGCAAGATATTCATCCTGCTCGGGCATCTGAGACATAGCCTCGTCCCACAGCTCGCGCGAAACTCCGTGCCGACGCAGCTCCTGCTTTATGCGAGATGCGCCGTAGCCCTTGGCGGCATAGTGCCGAACAACGCTGCCGGCGTATTCGGTGTCGTTAATAAGCCCCATTTGGCAAAGCCATTCGGCGCACGCCTCGGCATTATCCGGCGTTTCGCCTTTTTCAATTAGCCTTTTTCGCAGCTCCTCGCGCGACATCGGACGGGCGTTTATGATCCTCAGCGCCCTTGCCTTGGAAAGAGCAAGCGTGCATGCTGAAACAAGCTCGTTATATGCATCCTCGTCAAAGTCCATACCTGAGTGTATAAACCGCTCGGTTATTATACCGAGTGTCGTTTTGAGCTCCGTTCCGTCGTCGAAAACGAGCGTGAAGCGCTCGGGCGAGGTCTGCTTGATCTCACGCAGCGTCACTTGTATCAGCCTTCAAAATCATCTGCGGAAACATCGACTGCGCGTCCTGCCGCCTGGGCTGCCTTGCGCGCCTGCGGACTCATGAGCTTGTACGCATTGTCGCGTATCTGCTGCTCAATGTTTGCGCAGACCTCGGGATTGCAAAGCAGATATTCCTTCACCGCATCTCGACCCTGGATGCGCTGCTCACCGACGGTGAACCATGCGCCGGCCTTATCGATGATCTCGAGCTTAACGCCGAGATCGACGATCTCGCCGACCTTTGAAATGCCCTCGCCGTACATGATGTCAAACTCTGCCTCTTTGAACGGGGGAGCGCACTTATTCTTTATGACCTTTGCGCGCGTGCGGTTGCCGATCATCTCGCCGCCGACCTTGAGGGTCTCTATCCTGCGCACGTCGATACGCACGGAGGCGTAGTATTTAAGCGCAAGACCGCCGGGGGTGGTTTCGGGGTTTCCGTACATAACGCCGATCTTCTGGCGCAGCTGGTTTATGAATATAACGGTGCAGCCGTTTTTCGAGATGCAGCCTGCCAGACGGCGCATTGCCTGCGACATGAGTCTTGCAAGCGCGCCGACAACGGAGTCGCCCATTTCACCTTCAAGCTCGATGCGCGGGATAAGAGCCGCGACGGAGTCGACAACAACAACATCAACCGCGCTCGAGCGGACGAGACTTTCGGTGATGTCGAGCGCCTGCTCGCCGGTATCGGGCTGTGAGATGAGCAGACTGTCGATATCGACGCCCAGCGCACGGGCATATGCAGGCTCGAGCGCATGCTCAACGTCGATGTATGCCGCCTCGCCGCCGGCCTTCTGAGCCGCCGCGACGACGTGCAGCGCAAGCGTTGTTTTACCCGAAGCCTCGGGACCGTAGATCTCTATGATCCTGCCCTTGGGAACGCCGCCTATGCCAAGCGCAAGGTCGAGCGAAAGCGAGCCTGTTGACAGGGCTTCAACGTTCACCGGAATATCGTCTCCAAGGCGCATGATAGCGCCCTTGCCGTAGTTTTTCTCTATCTGCGCTATGCAGGTCTCAAGCGCTTTTTTCTTGTCGCTTGCCTGCGAGTGAGTGGAGATGGGAGCTTTTTTCTTTTCAGCCATTTCGTTTACCTCAACTTATATCAGAATTCGTTTTTCCATTTACCGATCACAACTCGCTCAAAGCCGAGCGTGTCGTTGCGGCTCTCGACCGAGACAAAGCCTGCTTTGAGAAGCATCATCTTCACCTCGTCAGCCTGACCTTCGCCGACCTCAAACATCATAAGTCCGTTAGGCCGCATTGTTATTGTCCAGTATTTAATGATGGCCCTGTAAAAATCAAGGCCGTCCTCGCCGCCGTCAAGCGCCGTCATAGGCTCGTAATCGCGCACCGAGCAGTCAAGCTCAATGAGTTCAAACGAGGGGATGTACGGCGGATTTGAGACGATAACGTCAAAGCTGCCTATGCTCATCGGAGGCCAGGTTGTCGCGTCGGCGTTCATCGGGATTATCCGAGAGGTCAGCTTATTATCCTTAATGTTTTTCCTGCAAACCTCAAGCGCCGAGGGGCTTATGTCGGCGGCCACGACGCGCGCGGCAGGAAGCTCGTGTGCGATGGCGCATGCGATGCAGCCGCTGCCGCAGCACAGATCGAGCACTCTGCCCTTCATGCCAAAGCCTTTTATCGCGTCTATTGCCGCATCGACGAGTATCTCCGTATCAATACGGGGGATAAGAACGTCGGGCGTGACCGTCATCGGCAGTCCATAAAATTCCCACGAGCCGGAGATGTATGCAAGCGGCTCACCCTGAAGCCGGCGCTCTATCATGCTGTGCGCACGTTCCTCAATCTCGGGCGATGTGTAGAGATACATGTCGCGCATAAGCTGCTCCGTTGTTTTTCCGGCAGCCGCGGCAAGAAGTATGCGGGCCTCGAGGCTGAAAGCCTCAACGCCGTTTTCTCTCAGCTTGTTTCTGACTGAGAAGTAGATATCGTTATATGTTTTCGGCATTTTCCGTATCCTTAATTACCAGGCGTCGCTGCCTTTTTCTTCGGGGATGACAAGCTCAAGCGCACGGATGGCGCATTCTATCATCTCATCGTCGGGCTCGTTGGTCGTTATGCGCTGGAACTGCTTGCCCGGCCATGAGAGTATTGCAGAACAAATGTTGTCGTGTCTGCCGACCCAGCGGTTAAGTTCGTAGCTCAGCCCCACGATGAGCGGCAGCATGAGGAATTTGAGCCCCATGCGCAGCATAGTGTCCGAAACGTGGATAAACGAGCCCGCGATTATACTTATTATAATTACAACAAATATGAAGCTCGTTCCGCATCTGGGATGCAGCCTCGGCTGCGGACGCACGTTCTCGACCGTCAGCGGAAGACCCTTTTCATAGCAGAAGATGGTCTTGTGCTCGGCACCGTGATATGAAAACAGACGCTTCATATCCTTCATTTTCGAGCACAGTATCAAATAAATAAAGAAGATGACGAGCTTAAGTATGCCCTCAAGCAGCGTCCTCCAATAGAAATCGGACTTGACGGCAGGGAACAGCCCTACGATAAAGGTCGGCAGGAACAGGAACAAGAACAGCGAAAGTGCAATGCCCAGAACAACGGCAACGCCGATAACGAGCTTCTGCGCGGTCTCGTTTGAAAAGTGTTTTTCTATCCAAAGATCTATTTTGTCCGGCTCCTCCTGCATATCCTCGGGAAGCTGATCGGCCGAATACGACAGCGCCTTCACGCCGTTTACCATAGACGATATGAACGCCGCGACACCGCGGATGAGCGGCCAGCCGAGGATGGGGCTTTTCTCCTTCAGAGGGGTTACGGTTTCGACCTTTTCGACCATTTCGCCCGAACCGCGGCACACAATAGCGCGCTTATCGGGTCCGAGCATCATTATACCCTCGATGAGCGCCTGACCGCCGATGGAGGTCTTGAATTTCACCGAAGACTCAGTGTTTTTATCTGACATTTATCTACCTCAATTTTCTGACAGGGGTAAGCATATTTCGGCAATGCAGCCGCCGCCCTCGGCATTTGCAATATCGAGCTTTCCGCCGTGGCGGCTTATTATCTCGTCGCACACTGCAAGCCCTATGCCGCTGCCGCGGTTTTTGCTGCTGCCCTTATAGAATCTGTTTTTGACAAACGGCAGCTCGCCGGCGGGTATGCCTCTGCCGTAGTCACGTATGCCGATGACTACGCGCTCTTTTTCAAGCGCAAGAGTTATGTCAACCTTTCCGCCGTCTCCGCCGTGCTTTGCGGCGTTATCCAGCAGATTGAGAAACACCTGCTTTAAGCGCTCCGGGTCGCCGGATATGAGCGGAATGTCATACTCGGGCGGCTGGTAATTGACCTCGATCCCAGCCTCGCTCATGAGCTTGCCGTAGGTAAACAGCGAATCCTCAAGCTCGGCGGCAATGTCAACAAGCTCCATGCGCAGGTTGAATCTGCCGTCCTGAATGCGCGTAAACTCCAGAAGATCGGCGACCATGCCTGTAAGCCTTTCAGCCTCCTTGGAGATTATCTTCACGCCGCGCAGCGATTCGTCTTTTATAGCCGGATCGTACTGCAAGGTCTCGCTCCAGCCGAGGATGGCTGTAAGCGGTGTGCGCAGCTCGTGCGATATCTGCGAGATGAACTCGGCCGTTGCCTTGTCCGAGCGCGCGATTTTTTCGGACATGATGTTAATGTCGTCCGTGAGCCTGCCGATCTCGTTATCTCCGACAGAGGGTACCTGCGCGCCGTAGCTTCCGTCGGCAATGTGCCTTGCCGATTCGCTCAGATCCTCGATGGGCTTTGATATGTAGTGATCGAACCAGATGTTTACGAGAATAATGTAAGCTGCGATGATGATCGCGATGATTATGGCAGGGATAATCAGTTTGTTTGCCGCAAAGGCAATTAGGCATGCGATAAGGATGACCGCCGCAATACTCGACGCAAGCAGCTGCCATTTAAGATTTTTAAAAAACATTGGACACTTCCCGGGAAATAATCTGTATCAGTAGCCCCACTTGTAGCCGAAGCCCCAAACGGTCGTGAGAAATTCCGGCTCTGTGGGATCGGCCTCGATCTTCAGGCGCAGTCGGCGGATGTTGACGTCAACGGTTTTAAGCTCGCCGGAGAAATCGTCGCCCCAAACGGCCTTGAGTATATCCTCGCGCGACATTGCCTTGCCGGGGTTTTCCATAAACAGCTTCATCAGCAGGTATTCTATCTGCGTAAGCTTCAGGCGCTTGCAGTCCTTTTCAAGGGTGCGGTTGCGTGTGTTGAGCAGGAAAGGACCGCTGGAAATCTCGTAGCTGGGCTTATCGGATGTATCGCTGCCGAGACGGCGCACGAGCGCATCGACGCGGGCGGTGAGCTCAGCCGGGGAGAAGGGCTTTGTAACATAGTCATCGGCACCCGTCATAAGACCCGTGACCTTGTCAATTTCCTGACTTTTTGCGGTCAGCATGATGATGCCGATCTTAGAGCCGGAGGCGCGGATGCGGCGGCAGACCTCAAAGCCGTCTATATCAGGGAGCATCACGTCCAAAAGTGCAAGACAGACGTCCGGATTTTTTTCAAGCAGAGCCAAAGCGGTGGTGCCGTTTTCGGCTTCGATAGGCTCATATCCGTTGCGGCGGAGGTTGATGACCACAAAACTGCGGATATTCGGTTCATCCTCAAGTACGAGTATCTTTTTCATGGTTTGGCCTCTTTCTTATAGTTTTACATTGAAATATTGTAACATATAATTTTCAATTATGGTAGTGGCAAAGACAAAAAAATTGTAATCCGAGAACAAAAAATTACACAAATTATCCGAACACCGCTCTTGAATAATGCACTTTTATAGGTTATAATACATCTGTTTCTATTCGCCGGTGTGATGGAATGGTAGACGTAGCGGATTCAAAATCCGCCGGGGGCGACTCCGTGTGGGTTCGAGTCCCACCACCGGCACCATTGAAAAGAGGCTGTTTTTTAGTAAAACGGCCTCTTTTTTTATTTTTATCCATTTTGAGCTCACGGAGCAGCCTCAAAACCAAATCCGTTATTATAAAAGCCCTCCTTCGCCCGAGCACGCTGTGCGTATCCGAAGGAGGGCCTGCTTGCCCGATTGATTTTGTCATATTTCCTGCTCCGCCTGCTGCATGCGCATGAGCGCGTAGCAGAGCTGAAGCTGCCGAACCTTGTGTATCTTCGTCTTATCGTAAATACGTTTCCGGTATGTATCGATCGTGCTGACCGCGCAGCCGAGCTGCTCTGCGCACTGACGGGTGCTGAGCCCTCTTGCCAGCGCGCAGCATATCTCAAGCTCCTTGGCGCTGAGCCGGGCATAGCCGATCAGAAAATTCTCATAATCCTTCGGATCAAGATCCTTTTTTCCGAGATAGGCCAGGCGGCGCACCTGTGCAAGAGAATCGTCGAGCTGCCCCTGCGTATCCTCGACCTGACTCTGCATATCCTCGACCTGCCCCCGGAGCTCCTGCTTCTCAGTTTCCAGATCGGTGATCGTCTGCTCATGGAAGCGCAGCTTCGCGGAGACAGGGCGCAGCTCGTCAAAGGTCATCTGCGCACCGTCGCAGTTTTCCTTATTGAGCAGCTCAATGTCACGCATGACGGGACGCAGGTAGCGGCGGGTATAGTACAGGCAGCATACAGCGCCGAAAAATATCAGCAGCGTCAGCAGGCCGCCGATCTCCAGCGAGCGCTTGAGCATGATCCGGTTATAGTCGCCCTTGGGAAGCAGCACGCTCAGAGTGTGCTGCTCGAGATCCCCGTCGGCCGCCGAGAACGGCTTTGAAAGTCCGACAAAGGACAGCTCCGTCCCGGAGAAAAACGTAAGGCCGTCCCGGCTGCCTGTTTCCGTCAGCAGCTCCTCCGGCACGAAGCAAAATCCGCCGGAGGGATAGGTCACGAGCGCCTTCGGAATATCCGGCCCCTCCGTGCTCTCCGACAGGAGACAGGCGAGACTGCCGATGCCAGAGGGCTGGACGTGGTGGGCGGAGAAATAGGTCTGGTTTATCTCAAAGCCGCACAGCCCGTACACCGTGCCGTCGGCTCCCAGTATGGGCACGGTCAGCAGCATCGCACGCTCCGAGGTACCGGGCAGGGTCAGCAGACTTGTCGTCCGGCAGCTGCGGTCAATGGGCGCCGATGCCGTATTCAGATGCCCGGCAAGCTCGGAAAACTCGGACAGCTCAAATTCCTGCGCCCACTTCCGGTGCGGCATCACGCCGTGACTGCGCCCGACGTCCGCCATGCCGCGGTAGAGCAGCAGATCGCTGGCAATGCGCGCAGAATTGCTCCGCTGAACGTACAGGCCGCCGCGGAACTCCTCGCCGCCGAGGGAGGTGTTGAGCACCACGAACGCGCCGGAGCAGTCCGCCTGCCGGACGTACTGACACAGCGGCTCGAGCATGGCCTCCTCCAGCCGCTCCATTGCGTCCGCGCTGCCGTCGAGAGCGGAAAGCTTCGAGGTCTGCCTCTGCACGATGGCGCTCATGTCCTCGGACAGATGCACGCCCATGACGGAGACATTGCGCCACATCGACTTCATGTCCGACTCAAAGGCCTCCATGCGGAAGCTCAGCGAGGTGCACAGCTCCTCCTGCGGGCTTTTGAGCTGATTAAAGAAGAACAGCCCGGCGATAAGCGCCGCCGCCAGAATAAGGCCCAGCGCAATCATATAGACCGTAAGGCGCTTTTTCATGGAGCGCCGTATATTATAAAATTCCGAAAGTGTGTATCTCGTCATGCCCCATATCCTCCGGGGAACGTTTTCATCTGCAGATCGAGCACAGCAGCGCCCATGTCTCCTCGGCCAGAGCGTCGACATCCTCGCCGGCTGCGGCGCGGGCGGGCAGCTCCTGCTGCAGCTGCCGCAGAGCGTCGTACAGGGCGTTGACCCTGCCGTAGTAGCCCTCGAATCTCGGCTCGGACACGGGGGTATAGCTGTCGCGCATGGTTTTCAGCGCGGCGTAGAGCTGCCGGTAGCTTTCCGCAGGCTCCGGGAAGCTGTCATAGTCCTCGATATCGTCAAATGCGCCGCTGCGCACCGGCATATATCCGGTCTGAGCCACGAAGTCCAGGTTGCGCCCGGTCTCCGTCAGCCAGCGGACGAAGACAGCGGCGGCCTTCGCCTTCTGCTCGGTGGTCCTGTAGGCGCAAAGCCCGACGCCAGCCTGAGTCATCATAGCCTCGTGCCCGGCGGTCATCGGCATTGGCAGAACATGCAGGTTCATCGGCTCGCGTGTGCCGTCCCGATATGTGACGGTGTCATTATAATAAAGTATCGCCGCCGAGGAGCCCAGACCGGCCAGCACCTCGCCGGTCATCACCTGTGTATTTGAGTACAGGTCGGACACCACAACATGTCCCTTTGCAAGGGCGCGGGCAAACTGCATCCAGCACTCCTTGAAAACCGGGTTATCGGTGTTATACCGGCCGTCCTCGGTGTACAGCTCGCCGCTGCCGCGCTCGAGGGCGCAAAGCTCCACGGCGCGGATGGGATAATCCAGCGCGCAGAAGGGCTTGCCGCCCGACCAGTCATAGTATTTTTCGGCGGTATCGTAAAAGCCCTACCATGTGCCGAGGTCGCCGTATTCCGCGCCCGTATCGGCGGCGAAGCGGGCAAAGCCGCTGCCGTTGCACATGATAAGGTGCGTTGACTTGGAGATGGGAAACAGCAGCAGCCTGCCGTCCTGCGCGGTGCCGTCGTCCAGAAATCCGGGGACGAAGTCGGACAGCTCCTCATCCGTGAACCAGTCGTGCCAGTCCACGAGGTTTTCCTCGCCCAGCGCCGATGCGTCGCCGATGTGGCAGGTAAACAGGTCGGGCATCTCCTGCAGATCGCCGCCGTTCTGGGCCTCCTTCAGAAAGCCGCCTATCTTCGACGCGCTGCTGAGGTTTGTGACCTGCACGCGGACGCCGCTTTCCATACCGACGGTGCGGTTAAACTCCTGCACAAGAAGATCCATCGGCGAGCCGGACTGCTCTCCGTAGACGTGCCAGAAATTTATCGTCACGGGCGTTTTATCCTCCGTCAGGGGTGTGTCTGCGCAGGCGCACAGGGCGAAAACAAGGGCTGCCGACAGCAGCAGGGACAGTATACGCTTTTTCATGGCTTGACCTCCGGGACAGAGCGTGTGTTTGTGGATTCGGGGGCGGTTTTTCGTGAATTTCAAAAATTTTTTCCCGTTTTGTCCCCTGAATGAAGAGTTTAGGGGACAGACAGAACGGCGGATATATGGTATAAGGGAAGCATACAGTGCCGCTATATACGGCAGCGGCGCCTCTGCAATACTATCTATTATATCATAGACCGAGGCGCTTTTACAAGGCATAAAAACGAAAGGGAAGGGGTGGATGCGGATGACGCAGGCGAGGAAAATGGCCGTCTACCGCGTCATTACGGATTCCGGCGGCAGCGGGGCCGGACTGCATGACACCTTCCGACCGGTAAGCCGCGGGCCGGAACACAAACGCGGCAAATCAACCATTCTTTCTATTTCTATAAAGGAGGAAGAAAAAACATGAGAAAAAGACTTATGAGCATCCTGCTCTGCCTCGTCATGCTGTTCTCCCTCGTGCCGGGCGCTGCGGTTCCCGTCCACGCCTTCTGGGACGACTACGACGACGGCTTTGATTGTCCTAACTGCAACCACTACCATTTTGGCAGCGATTATATGTGTGACTGCCTGTTCTGCACCATTGACTGCAACTACGAGTGCTGGGTTGAAACCCATTGCAACGACTGCGGTGTGTGCTTTGGAGATACGCCCTACTGGTGCGAGGAGTGCTACAAGTGCGCGGAGTGCATGGAGGAAAAGCACTGCTCCACCTGCGCCAAGTGCTACATCGGCGAGGATGACCAGCTGTGCGGCGAATGCTATAAGGGCCCCTGCTGCTCCATAACCATCTGCGACTCCTGCGGCTTCTGCGATGACTGCGCAAACGATGACAGCGATCCGATGCACTGCTCGCTGTGCAACGCCTGCTTCGGTGCGGTGGACGAGTGCGTGGACGACGATGATACCGGCGTCATCCACTGCATCGATTGCCACACGGCCTGCGAGCAGTGCGAGGAATGCCTGTTGGCCAAGGAGAGCTGCGAGGAGTGCGGCCTGTGCAAGGAGTGCTGCGAGATCAACTCCGAGGACGGCGGCTGCCCGGACGGCGAGACCTGCGTGGAAAGCGCCGAGTGGGACGAGCACATCTGCCCGGGCTGCGACGGCTGGATCACGGATAAGGAGGACGAGGACGAGTTCTGCCAAACCTGCGAGCTGTGCAAGGAGTGCTGCGAGGGCAACTCCGACTGCTCCGAGGGGATGTGCGCAATGGACACGGACTATGCGGATCACTTCTGCGAGGACTGCGGCCTGTGCTTCCACGACAGCGATCCCTGCGATAAAGACTGCAACGGTCAGCGCTGTGAGGACTGCTGCCGGGATGCCGTGAGCGCTATGGGCTGCGATCATGACGACTGGTGCTTCAGCGACTCTGATTTTGAGAATCATCTGAAGACGGAGCATTCCGGCGCCGGGCATACCCACATCGCTTCCTCCAGCTGGTCAGCCGACGGAATGCAGCACTGGCATCCCTGCCGCTATTGCGACGATAAAAAGCTGAATGCCGCCAACCATGAATATGACGCCAAGGGCGTGTGCAAGGTCTGCGGCTACATCAGCGGCAGCTCCATCGTCATCACCCGCCAGCCGAGGGACGTCAAGTGCAAGACCTCCATCTACGGCAGCGGCGATTATATTGAAGAGCCGGAAAACGGCCTGCTGTTCAGCGAACATAACTGGGTCACCTTCTCTGTCTCGGCAAAAAGCCTGAAGGGCGACGGGCTGACCTATCAGTGGTATCTGAAGAATAATGCGAATCCCGCGGCGGCACCCTACAAGCTGCCGGAGACAGCTTACTATGTGGACGTGAACACCCCCACGCTGAGGCTGTCGGTTTCAGCCGAGTCCTGCATGGATGACTACTCCTACTACTGCGTCATCAGCAGAAGCGGCGACACTTCGGACACCGTGAAAACGGCGGAGGCAAAGCTGACTGCCGCCCATGCCTACAGCTATAATCAGGCCGGTGTGCCTGTGCACACCGACGACGGCGAGAGAACGCCGGAATACAAGGTCACTTGGGTCGATAAGAATGGGGATACCCATAACGGTGTCGTGGGCGGTGACCCGAAAAGCGACGGCCACAAGCTCAAGTGCCTGTTCGAAGCAGGCTATTACGAAGAGCACTATATGACCAGCGGCTCCAAGGAGCGCATCTTCCCGCATACCTTTAAGCTTGAAAAAAGCTATGACGCGGTGGGCGGCGGCAGGGTTGACATGCTCGTCTGCACCGTCTGCGACTATTTCGTTTTTGTGAAGAGCCATGTCCATGATTACGGCTGGAACTGGGATTACACCGGCTTCGGCAGCATCTATGAATATACCTTCAACATCGGCGGCTCGACCAAGACGGTGGAGCAGCTCATCCTTGAGTCCGACTATGCCCACCCCGAAAAGTGCAAGGTTCCCGGATGCGAGGAATTCATCATGGTTCCCCATAGCTGGAGCTACTGGCATGTGGCCGCAAACCCCGATAATGCGGGCAGCAAAGGCGGCATGGCGGCTGAGTGCGGCGTCTGCGAATATTTTAAGTCGAAAATAGATAAGGACAATGACAGCGAAGAGATCGACCATTGGACAAAGGACACCGCCATTGTGACGGTGAAAAACGGCCGCGCAACCCGTATGATCGTCAAGCCCGGCGACAAGATCAGGCTTTATCCCGAGGAGAGAGACGGTCAGAAAGCCATCGGCTGGAAGGTGGAGTATCTCCGCGAATACAACACGTCTGACGGCATGGCACCGGTTACTAAAAATTGGAATGCCGACGATGCCAAGACCCCGTTCAATCTGGTAACCAACGGCTCCGCGCTTGAGTGGGGCTGCACGATCCCGGCGTTCAGCGCCATGGGCGCGCCCGGCGGCGGCAGATTCTTCTTCAAGCCGGTCTATGCTCCCTGTGACCACAGCGGCGGCACCACGGTGCTCAATGCGAAGGCGCAGGTCTGCGACCGCAAGGGCTACACCGGCGACACCGCCTGCGCCGACTGCGGCAAAGTCATCAAGCCCGGTTCGGATATCTACCCGCCTGCAAACGCCGGCCATACCGGTACGCTGCAGCCGCTGTACTACTACGGCACGCTCCCCTCGGCCACCACAGACGCAAGCCAGGGCGGCAAGCGCTATAACGCCAGATCGGGCGACTGCAAACACCGCGCCTATGAGGGCGACTACCGTTGCACGGATTGCGGCGGTACCGTAAAGGGCAAGACCGGCGACTTCAAGCATAGCGGCCCCTATGAAGTGCGCGATAAAAGAGCGGCGACCTGCACCGAGAAGGGCTATTCCGGCAACCGGTATTGCACAGCGTGCGACAGGATCGCGCAGAAGGGCACGTCTACCTCGTCCCTCCACGAAATTGCCGGCAACTACCAGGTGATCAATGCGGTGAAGCCTACCTGCACCGCCGTTGGCTACAGCGGCGACTACCAGTGCACAGGCGACTGCGGACAGATCTTCCGCTACGGTCATGTCCTCAATAAGCTCAGCCATAACTGGGACGACGGCAAACCCGCAACGCAGGGCAAGAGCGAAGGAATTCTCTACACCTGCCGGCGCGTCGGCTGCGACGAGACGAAATTCGTCAAGGACTCTGCAACGACAGAGTACAGCGTCACGGTCCGCACCGACGGCAACGGCACGGCCATGGCAGACAAGACCTCTGCCGCGGCCGGAACAGTGGTCACCCTGACCGCGACTCCCAAGAGCGGCTATACCTTCAAGCAGTGGCAGGTCGTCACGGGCGGCGTGACGATTAAGGACAATAAGTTCACCATGCCTGCCGGAAACGTCGAGGTCAAGGCGATATTCGAAAAGAACGCAACGCCTCCTCCGGCGCCGACCGTTAACCCCTTCGTCGATGTTCCCTCCGGCGTTTACTATGAGGAGGCCGTGCTGTGGGCGGTTGACAAGGGCATCACCAAGGGCACCGATACAACCCACTTCTCTCCCAACGGCATCTGCACCAGAGCGCAGGCTGTGACCTTCCTGTGGCGCGCCGCGGGCAGCCCCGCAGCCAAGTCCGGCGCCATGCCCTTTACCGACGTGAAGGCCGGCAGCTACTACGAGACGGCAGTACTGTGGGCCGTGGAGAACGGCATCACCAAGGGTACCACCGCCACCACGTTCAGCCCCAACGACAACTGCACGAGAGCGCAGATCGTGACATTCCTCTATCGCGCGATGAAGTAAACACGAGCGCAGCAGTTTATCAGCAGAATGAGGCGCGGCGGCATAGCCGCCGCGCCCCAGGCTGTCAAAAACCATGCTGCCGATTAAATACAACCGCGCAGCAGGGGAGCTTGAGGGGTAGCGAAGCGGCGGCGCGGGAGTGAATGACATGCCGGTGGCATGTCAGAGCCGCGCCGTGACCGAGCCGCAGCGAGAAAAGGCCCGCCTCAAGTTGGATTATAGCCATCAAAAATGCCTGAGCCATCAGGCTTTTTGACGAGCGAAGCGAGATTTTTCGTGAAAATTTATTTTCATAAAAAATGTGGCGTTTATAGCGTGCAAAAAAGTCACGGACTTTTTTGACACGCTGACGCGGCGGCATAGCCGCCGCGCCCTCTCACCCCATGAGCGAGGAGGCATATACATGAAAAAAAGAATCTCTGTGCTGGCGGCTGTGGTACTGGCCGTCGGCTTTGCGCTGTGCCTCGCCGCTTGCGGGGAGACAAAGGATGATACCGTCACCGTTACGCTCTGGCATGTTTACGGCGGCGAGGTGAATTCGACCATGAATGCTCTGGTGGACGAGTTTAACAATACCGTCGGGCGTGAGCAGGGCGTTCGCGTTAGGGTGGACAGCGTCAGCAACAGCGGCGTCATCCATGAAAGCGTGCTGGCCGCCGCCTATAAGGAGCCCGGCGCGCCCGAGCTGCCGGATATCTTCGTGTCCTACCCCAAAACCGTGCTGGCGCTGCCGGATGATGATATTCTGGTGGACTACCGTGACTATTTCACCGCCGGGGAGCTGAATGCCTACATTCCGGAGTTTGTGGAGGAGGGGACGGTGGATGGCCGGCCGGTCATTCTGCCGCTGGCAAAATCTACGGAGATCTTATTTGTAAACAAGACGGCCTTTGACCGCTTTGCCGCCGATACAGGTGCAAGCCTGGATGAGCTGGCCACCTGGGAGGGGCTTTATGCCGTGGCAGAGCGATATGCCGAATGGTCTGGCGGCAAGAGCTTCTTTGCGCATGATTATCACTTTAACTATTTCCAGGTGGGTGTTGAGTCGCTGGGCGAGAGCTTTTTCAACGAGGACGGTCTCGCCTTCGGCCCGGGGTTTACCTATGCATGGAAGCCTTATGCCGAAGCTGCACTGACCGGCGGACTGTGGCTTGGCAGCGGCTACGCAACCGAGCCGCTGCGCACCGGTGATGTGATAGCATCCGTCGCCTCGTCCGCCAGTGTGCTGTACTATTCCGACGTGGTGACCTATAAGGACAACAGCAGCGAGAAGGTAGAGATCATCTCGCTGCCATGCCCCATATTTGAGGGAGGGGAAAGGCTTGTCATGCAGCGGGGCGTGGGGGCCTGTACCGTGAAGTCCACGCCGGAGCGGGAAAAAGCCTGTACGATCTTCCTCAAATGGCTGACAGAGCCTGAGAGAAATGTGGATTTCGTCACGTCCCTCGGTTATATGCCGGTGACTAAGGAGGGCTTTGACTATCTGCCTGCCGCCATAGAAACGCTGACAGATCCCATGTATGCTTCGCTCTACGAGGCCTTTTTGAGGACGCGGCAGGACTACACCTTCTATGTGCCGCCCCAGCGGGAGGACTATCTGTCGCTGGAGACACGCTTTGAAAAAACGGCGCGCCTGCGTCTTACGGCGGGACGGGTGCAATATTCCGAGCAGGGCGCGGACGTAACGGACGAGCTGCTGCATACAACGCTGGACGAGTTCAAAAGAAGCTATGGCAATTAACACTGAAAAGAGAGGAGGGAGCTGCGTGCTTCTGTACCTTAACAGGCGGTGGGGCAAAATCGACGCAGCGGCAAGAGGCCGCAGCATCGGCAGCCGTCTGGCGCTTTGCTGGCTATGCATGGTGCTGGCGGTGCTGTCTGCCGCGCTGCTTCTGCTGAGCGCGACGGGTGTTCTCTCCCACACGGCGAGTCAGTTCGGAGAAACGGCGGCCCTGCAGCAGAAAAACACCGCTGCCATTTTCACCGCCCAGATGGACGTGCTCACCGCGCAGGGCATTGAACTTTCCAACACTGTCAGCGGAGAGGTCGAGAGCTTTCTTGCCGGCCGCGGCCTGTCATTCGATGCGCTGAATGATAATCCGGAGCTCATCGCGGAGCTGGAAGATATGCTGATCCCTGCTTTGAAGAGCGCAATGGAGGGCAGCACCTGCAGCGGCGCGTATTTCTGCCTTGATGCTACCGCAAACACATCGCTGTCAACATCCGAAACCTCCCGTGCGGGAGTGTATCTCCGATATTCCGGTCTTCGATCCGCCCACCCCAGCGGTACCGTCACCTGTTTTCGGGGAACGGTGGATGCCGCCAGAAGAAACGGCTTGCAGCTTCACAATCGCTGGAACCCGGAGCTGAATACTTCCCTGATCCCCGGCTACCGGCAGGTCATGGCGTGGGACGGAGACAGACTCTCCGGCGGCTGCCTCTGGACAGAACGGATACCGCTGCTGGATACCTGGGAGAGCGTGACGCTTCTGTGCGTACCCGTGCGTGATGGAGCGGGTAATGTCAGGGGCGTCTGCGGTATCGAACGACACCATATCTCTCTACAGAGCTTCTGCGCCATCTTCGAAGCATCAACGGACGCATAACGGTAAGCTCGGACGCACATTCCGCGGCTGATATATGCTGCAAGTTCGACATGGCCGAGCGGCTTGCGAGCAGCTGCGGCTTTGATGAGATATGGTATTTCACCGGCAGCGGATTTGCGGCGGAAAAGCTATGAAAACAGGCCGCGCTGTAAACACCGTCATAACGGGCGCCGCGAGTATGAGAAGATTATTATCACAGTGAAACAGGCTTACATCGGGCAGCCCTATAAGATTTTTGGACTGAGCCTTCAGCTGCTTTCTGTCATATAAAGCGAGGCAGAATAATTGTCTTGACAACGCATTCGGGAATGCTATCATTACTGACACAAAATGCGCGAGTGGCGGAATTGGCAGACTCACCGGATTCAGGCTATAGTGCTCACTCCGGGCGTGCAGGTTCAAGTCTCGCCACCGGCACCGGGGTGAAAGGGGGCGGTAATTACAAATTACCGCCCCCTTTTTCAACAAATAGTGCGGAGACTTCCGAAAGGAGAAGCTGATGGACAAACACGAGCTTACAGAGCTGTTAAATCATGTTGCCGACGGGAGCGTCAGTCCCGACGATGCGGCGCTTAAATTGAAAATGCAGCCGTTTCAGGAGCTCGGCGACTACGCCAAGGTAGACCTCCACCGCGGCATACGTCAGGGCGTGCCCGAGGTCATATTCGGCGAGGGCAAGGCCAAGGAGCATATCCTCGGCATCGCCAGGGCTATGCTGAAAAACAAGCAGCAGACCGTGCTCATAACCCGCCTTGCCGAGGAAGCGGCGGAATATATAAAGGCAGAGCTTCCGCTTAAGTATAACAGCATGGCACGCATCGGCATTATCGGCGAAATACCAGAGCCGAACGGCAAGGGGCGCATAGTTGTTGCCACCGGCGGCACGAGCGATATTCCTGTCGCGGAGGAAGCGGCCATAACGGCTGAAGTTCTGGGCAACGATGTTCTGCGCCTGTATGATGTCGGCGTTTCGGAAATACACAGGCTGCTTGCGAACATGGACACCGTTATGAGTGCAAGAGTCATAATCGCCGTTGTAGGTATGGAGGGAGCGCTGCCGTCGGTTATCGGCGGCCTTGCCGACTGCCCGGTCATTGCCGTTCCCACCAGCGTTGGCTACGGCGCTTCATTTGGAGGTGTTGCGGCACTTTTGAGCATGCTGAATTCATGTGCAAGCGGTATGTCGGTAGTAAACATAGATAACGGCTTCGGCGCGGGCTACCTCGCCGGAATGATAAACCATCTTGATTGATATGCAACTGAATGAATTCTTTTATAAACACAGGAAAGTCGCGCTTGCCTTTTCGGGAGGAGCAGATTCTGCGTATCTGCTGTACGCCGCAAAGGAAAACGGAGCAGATGTGCAGCCGTACTATGTAAAATCGCAGTTTCAGCCGAAGTTTGAGCATGAGGATGCGATAAAGCTTACAGCAGAGCTCGGCGTAGCATTGAAAGTGATAAGCATTGATATTTTGCAGCTTGACGAGGTCACGGATAATCCGTCAAACCGCTGCTATTACTGCAAAAAGCGTATCATGGGCGCTATCCGCAGGGAGGCGGGCGCCGACGGATATGACACGATCATTGACGGCACAAACGCAAGTGACGATGACGGCGAACGTCCGGGCATGAAGGCGCTTGCAGAAGAAAATATTCTGTCTCCGCTTAGGCTCTGCGGCATGACCAAAGAGGAGATACGGCGCAGGTCTGAAAATGCCGGTCTGTTTACATGGAATAAGCCCGCCTATGCATGCCTTGCTACTCGTATCCCGACAGGAGAGAAGATAACCGTCCAAAAGCTTACGGCAGTAGAGCAGAGCGAAAGCTACCTGTTCTCCCTCGGCTTTACCGACTTCCGTGTGCGCCTGCGTGACGGCGGCGCGCTGCTGCAATTTACCGAAAAGCAGCATGGGAAGGCGGAAAATGAGCTTGAAGCAATAAAAGCAGAGCTGTCCAGGCTCTTTGACACCGTAAAGCTTGACCCGAAAGCGAGGATAGAGAGTAAATGAAGACCCTGTACATCGACTGTGCCATGGGCTGTGCCAGAGATATGCTCACAGCAGCGCTCCTGGAGCTGCATCCTGATCGAGACGGCTTTATAGACCGCATGAATACGGCACTTAAAGGCAAAGCAGTGCTCTCGGCAAAACCCGATTCAAAGTGCGGCATTATGGGAACACATGTTACCGTGCTCATAGGCGGTGATGAAGAGGACAAGACTGAGTGTCATTACCTTAAACATACGAGCGTTGCCGAGATCATGGACTTTATAGATGACGTGCCTCTTTCCGACGAGGTAAGGACGAACGCGAAAGCGGTGTATTCTCTCATTGCCGAGGCAGAGAGCACGGTTCACGGTAAGCCGATAGAGAACATCCACCGGCGTGCGCGAATATGTATGCAGCAGATATGAACTTATCCGCAGCATCAAGACAGTGCAAACCCGGTACGGCCCTGTACGCGTAAAAACCGCTGAGGGCTACGGGGCAAAACGCAGCAAGGCAGAATACGACGATCTCGAAAGACTTGCAAGAGAAAACGATACAACACCGGCCGAGATAAGGAAGCTGATCAAGTAAATCAAGTAATGTAAAATACCGGCCTGTCTTGTACAGACCGGTATTTTACATATTGTCAGAATATCAGATATTGCCCGTTACGGTAAGGACGGCAACACCCGGTGTAACGGTCCAAAGACCGGTCGCAGCGTCCTGCGCGTAGGCTGCGGCGGGAACGGTTATGCGGCCGGCTGTTGTTGCAAATGCTCCGCTTGCCGCGTTATAGCTGTAGTTGCCGGTCTCGGGCCACGCGTCGCCATTTAGCGTTACGCTTATAGGAGTCTTGAGAGCCGGGTCAAAGGTATCGCTTACAACGAGGGCGGCTGCGGCATCGACGGCCTCCGCGCCGGTGTTGCGGATAGTGAAGGTGTACGCTATCTGCCCGTTCTCGGCAACTACCGTCGGGTTTAGTGCCTTGGTTATGCTCAAAAGCGCAGAGGTATCGGCGGTGACGGTCTCACTTGCGCTTATCGGCTCTGTCAGTCCGCCGCCGCTTACGGATGCGGTGTTTACTATGCTGCCGCCGGTACCGGGTGCGGCGTAGTCGTTTGCCGCGGCTCTGTAGACTATAAGCGCGTTGCCTCCGGCTGGCACGCTTATGCCGCTTATGGTGAGCGGTGGGCCGGCCGCAACGGTAGGCGCGGCCTGGAGAACGCCGTTTACATAATACAGAACCGAATCGCCGGCAAACGTCAGGGGCGTTACCGATGCGGTGCCGGCGGTGTACGCGCCGAGATCGTCGGTGACCGTAAGACCGGTGTAGGGAGCTGAGCCTGTGTTGCTGATGCTTACAGTGTAGGTCAGCGTATCGCCGCGGCGATAGCTGCCGGAAACTGATGTCTTGCTTACGCTGAGCACTCGCGTGATTTCGCCTGTTACGATATTAGAATTGGCGGTCACGCCGTTATAGCTTATGCTTGCCTGGTTTGTGAATTGCGCCATAGATATCCTCCTTAGCAGGCCTTTGAACCTGCAGTACATTTTATGCACCAGCGGTGAGCGTTGTTATTTACAGATTTGTAATTGCATTTTTGACCATACGCGGCTATAATTCTTCTGTCGGAAGGAGAAAAACATGAGCGATTTTGAGTATTTCAAGCCCTACGAGGGTGACAAGCCTTACATATTTATAAGCTATGCGCACGCGGATGATGACGCTGTTCTGCCCATAGTCAGCGATATGCACCGCCGCGGCTATAATATCTGGTATGATGAAGGCATCGAGGTGGGAAGCGAGTGGCAGGAGTGCATTGCCTCGCACCTTGCCGATGCGCACCTTGTCGTTGCGTTCATATCCAATGCGTACATGCGCTCAGATAACTGCCGGCGCGAGATGCACTATGCGCAGTCAAAAAAGATAAAGACCATAAACATTTTTGTCGAGGAAACGGCGCTCACACCCGGCATGGAGCTTCAGATAGGCAATATTTTTGCCCTGATGAAATACACGTATCCGAGCGATGAGTATTTCTATGATAAGCTGTACAGCGCGCCGCTTTTAAACAGCGAAAACTTTGCCGATGCCTCGCCGCGACCGACGACCAAAACGGCAAAATCAGTGCCCGTGCTGCCAAAAAAAGAGAAAAAGGAAAAGAAAAAGCCCGGCAAGGGAAGAAAGATAGCACGCTGGTCGATAGCGGTAGCCGTGTTCGGCGTGCTGCTGGCTGCGCTCATTGTCGGCTACTTCACGGGCTATCTTGAAAAGCTGCTCACGCCGACAACGCAGATAGAAACGCTTGCCGCCGACACGGTGTGCGACTTCAAAAACGCCGTTTTTGAAAGTGCTGCGCGTGAGTATACCGGCAAGGAAAGCGGCGATATAACGGTAGGGGAGCTAAAGGGTATAACCGAGCTTTATGTCTGTGGCAATGAATACAGCATGCATGAGCCTACAGCCGGAGTCGGCAGCATAAGCCAGAGCGACAAATCCGCAGCGTACACCGACTGGCAGGGCAATGAAAAAACCGTCAGCCGCGGCAGCGTAAACGATTTGTCGGATCTGCGGTATTTCACAGGGCTTAAAACCCTGTGGCTTCAGTATCAGAGCCTGAGCAGCCTTGAAACGATGCCGGCCTGCTCGATAACGAGCCTTAATATCGACGGCAGCAGAGTCGCGGCGCTCGACGACGTCGGCAATCTGCCCGAGCTTCGGAAAATAAGCGCAAATTACAATCCGCTCGGCTCGCTCGGAGATCTCAACAAGTGCCATGAGCTGACTCACGCGAGCTTCGTCGGCGCAAGCTGCACCGACCTTTCTGTGTTCAAGCCTCTTGTGAATATCCAAAGCGTTGCGTTTTCAAACTGCTCGCTGAGCGATATCAAGCAGGTGCTGGATATGAGCTCGCTGCGCAGCGTGAAGCTGTATGACTGCAACCTCAGCGGCGGCTTCTTCAAGGCATTTGACCGCGAGCGCGCAATAACCGAGCTTGAGCTTGTAAGCTGCACTGTAGATACGACAAACGGACTGGAGGACTTCACAGGTCTTACAATGCTGCGCCTTACCGGCACTCGCGGAGTGAGCGACTGGTCCGCGCTCGATTCGCTCACGGCGCTAAAGACCGTTTACATTGACGACGGCCTTTCATCAAGCTTCACCGGCGAGCACCAGTATCAAATAGTAACTGAATAAAATTGATCCCGAGTGCATTGCACTCGGGATGATTATTCGGCTAAATTTTCGACTTTATTCTCTTCTTGGACGGCTGCTGTAAGCGGCTCCGGAGAGGTATCTGCCTCGGGCACCGGCTCGGGCTTCGGCTCTATGCTCAGCGCAACGATCTTTTCCGTCAATAGCTTATACAGATGCGAGTATATCGCAGACTCGACAACGAGGTGCTTAACGGCGGCGTCGTCCTTGCGATTGAGGTCGAATACGTCGGCTGCAAGCTGCTTTACCTGCTCTGTGCACAGGCGGCACAGACTGCGATGACGCATGACAAAGTCGTCGTAGATTTCCCTGACCTCTGCCTCGGGGATGTTCATCGGGATTATCTTGCTCACGACCGATATGCTCAGGCTCTGCTTGAGCGTGCATATCATGATAAGGTACGCAAGGTGTATCCTCGTGTATTTTTTCTTCACCGGAGCGGGCATGATCTTCATGCGGACATAGTTGTTTATCGTGCTCGGCGTAACTATCGGATCGCTGCCCGGCGTGTGCGGAAAAAGGTCAAGAAAACGTGCGACAAGCGATATGACCTGATCCATGTACAGATCAAAGTCCGGAAGCTCGTCCCAAGTCGGGAGAGAAAACCGGGTTATGTACTTATCCCATCTGCGCAGCTTTGCCGCGACGAATTTGCTGTTATATATAAGTCGTTCCTCCCTAAAGTGTTATGTAATACATTATAGCACCGATTTGGAATTGTGACAAGAAAATATAATATTCAATATTATTTCTTAATAAAGTCTTTACTTAATTAAAAAAATGCGGTAATATGATATAACATATTAGATACCCTTGGAGGTGTATGATGTCAATCGAAGTATTCACTGATTCGGCGGCCAATATCCCGGCTGCGAAGATCGAAGAGCTGAATATACATGTGATCGCGTGCAGCTATGAGCTGGACGGCGAGATCGTGAAGTGCCCGACTGTTCCCGAGGAATTTGACGGTCACGAATTTTATGATATGCTCCGTGCAAAAGCCGAGCTTTGCACGAGCATGACAAACTCCCATGACATAGCGGAGGCCTTTGAAACCGAGCTTTCAAAGGGCAATGACGTTGTTTATATAAGCATCTCCTCCGGCATAAGCGGAACCTTTAACGCCGGCCGCCTTGCAGCCGAGGAGCTGCGCGATAAATATCCCGAGCGCCGCATCGAGATCTTTGACTCCATGGGTGCAGGACTCGGTATCGGCCTGCTTGCCATGAAGGCTGCCGACTACAGAGACGAGGGACTTAACATGAACGCACTTATTGAGCGCCTTGCCTCCGATCGAAGCGGCCTGTGCGAGTATTTCACGGTCGATGACCTTATGCATCTGCGCCGCGGCGGAAGACTGTCGGGCATAGCGGCGATGGTCGGAACGGTGCTCAACGTAAAGCCGCTGCTGCGAGGCGACGAGGAAGGAAAGATAGTCGTTTTCTCGAAGCTCCGCGGCAGGAAGAAAGCAATTGAGGCCATTGCGCACGAGTACGAGGCGAAGGCCGTCGATCCGCAGCATCAGCGCGTTGCCATAAGCCACGGCGACTGCCTTGAGGATGCCGAAAAGCTCGCTGAAATGGTTCGCGCCATCGCCGAACCCGAGGAGCTTATAATCGCCATGCACGAGCCGTTCACCGGCATTCATGTCGGCCCCGGTATGCTGTCGCTGTTCTTCATCGGCGCAGGAAGATGAAAAAAGACCGCGAAAGCGGTCTTTTTTCATAGAAATAATAAACTTTATCAGTGGTGATCCTTGGCGTTTGTGCCCTTGTCGCCGACGCCGAAGTGAAGCTCCTTCATGCCTTCGACCTCATCACAGATATCCTTGAGCTGGCATACTGTGCAGTCGGTGGGCAGACCCTCCATGATATGGGTCAGCGTATTGGTGATAGCATCGGCTTTCTTTGCGTTTTCGAGCATTGCCTTGAAATCGAGCGAGGGATCGGTGACGAAAATGACCTTAACGTTGAGAACGTTTGCGTCTTTCTTGTATGCCTCGATGTAGCGATAGCCGACCTGCTCGAAGTTTATGCCGCGCTTTATGGCCTTCTTGGAAACACGAACCTGCTCGCGGTGGCTTTCCGGCGACATGCGCACCATGTAGCCTTCGGGATAGACGTGGTACTTGCAGAACTCGATGTCTTTAAGTGCGCGGTAGACCTCTTCATCCTCGCCGTCGAGAACGCCGACACGCAGAAGAACGATGCGCGCGAAGGGAACGTCCTTCTTTATTGCCTTGAGATCGGGACCGTAGAGCACGACCTCGTCGCGATTGACAAGCTCGGAGCTTGTCGTCGTGCAGATGTAGTTAGCAGAGCCCAGACCGAGCGCGCCAAGCTCATATGCCGCATCCGACTGAAGCACCAGCTCCGCCGAGCCTAGATCGGGCCATGCCTTGCCAGCCTTGTACGGCCATACTTTAGGCGAGCCTTTTGCCAGCAGCTCGTTGGTGTGTTCTATAAGAGCATTGTACAGTTCCATGTTATATTCTCCTTTACCTTATTTCCTTTGGCTATATTATAGACGCTCGGTTCATAAAAACATGTAGCAAATTCTACAGGCTATGATAAATGTTAAAAAAATTGCATTTTTCCGCAAAAAACGGAGTCATTAACAAAATGACTCCGTTTTCGGTATTTGAAAATAAGATATCACACTCAGAATGAGCCGCTTCGGCCGCCGTGAGTGCTGCCGCTGCTTGAAACATGCGTGCTGCTGAATCCACCGCGATCGTTATCGTCATCCTTCGGCTTTGCCGTCATGGACACGGTGTGATACAGAAACAGATCCTCGCGCCTGCCGGGCGTGAAGCTGCCGGCACGCAGGTAATCGGCCGCAGATGACTTCATGCGGACAGACTTCATGCCTCGCTTCAGCGAAAGCGTGACGATAAGCGCAACTATAAGTCCGACAAGCAGCGAGCCTATAAGCCAGACGCTGTTGAAATACATGACGCTCGGCGTGTAGTCGTAATCGTAATCGTCGTCTGTGTCATCGCTGTAATTGCCTTCATCCGGTTCATAGGCAGACAGGCACGGGCCGCAATCATCTGCAAAGCTGATCGCCGCGCCGGACCAGTCCTCGTCGGAAAGGTAGGGAAGCAGGTTGCCGGCGATATAATCAAGGTCATCGTCCGTGAAAACGTCGATGCAGCTTCCTGAGGTGCTTATTGCCCAAACGCGCTCATTTTCACTTATAAGAAGAAGTATGCCGTCCTTGTTTTCGCCCTGGCCGATGTCGTTTTCGTCATAAAAATCGTCGGCGTATTCCTCGGCTGTCTTCCGTCGAGCGAGAAAGTCGTGACAACTGCGACGTCAACAGAGTAGATGCGGTTTAGCTCGGCGAGCTTGCCGTTTATTATCTCGGTGTCAAACTCGTCAAAAAGCCCCTCCTGGTCGTATACGATGCTCTTGTCGCTGTCGGCAAGCGCAGCCGGAACGAGAGAAACGCAGAGAAGAAATGCGAGAATAAAAGATAAAAGCTTCTTTTTCATGCCGCACCTCCTCAATGAAACAGCAGCCAGAACACGGCGTAGGCGGCGACCGAAGCTCCGGCGAATATCGAGCCGAAATACGTCCAGAACAGCCCCTTGTCAACAGGCAGATCACCGACAAATTTGCCTGTCTGGCCGTTCATTGCAAAGGTGTATTTATTCCCGTTCCACGTGGTGTTGAGTATCCACACGGGGTAGAGCGCATAATGCTTCCGTCCGCCGGAAAACTGCACGGACACATTCTCGGGAACAACGGAGTCGTAGCCCTGCACGGTGCTTTGAAGAACAAGATCCGAGCTGCGCTTAACGCGCTCGTTTGCTCTCTCGTTGCACTCATCCGAGCTTACGTCGTATTTGTCGGCAAGATAGCCGGACAGATAGGCCATGCTGAAATCCACAGCTTCGGAAAAATCGAACGGCTCGAGCGATTCCATGAGATCGTCCGGCATTTTCTTCGAGCCGTCAACCGGGATGTGGTCAAAGCTCATGCTGCCGCTGCGCAGAACGCTGTAGTGGCTGGTCTCGGTGTAATCATAATCCTTATCCGACCAGAAACGTGTGCGCGTTGCGTGGTATCGCGCCTCGGCGTTGGAGTCGGTGTCAAACAGCCAGAAGGGAACATACACGCCCTTTATCTCATCGATGTGGTTTTCGCTTTTGAAGAGCTTCGGCAGAAGCTTTTTGCCGGTAAGGTGCTTTTTCAGGGCTTCCTTTGCGGCCTTCTTATCGAGCTTGAAGGGAATGATATAGTCCGGCTTCAGCTCGCCCGAAAGCTGCGATTTAAATATGGTGGGATTGCCGCAGAATGGGCAGCTTGTCGCCGCTGTTGTCTCCTCCGCGATTATCTCGCCGCCGCAGCTTTGGCAGACATAGACGCACATACCGTCGCCGTCGCCGTCAAAGCGATCCTTTTCGTCGTCCGATATCCAGTTCATGTCGTCGGACTTATCATTTTTCAGGCTTTCATCATAGCTTTTGAGCGTTTCAAGCTCAAACTCGGTGTCGCAATACGGACACTTCATTTTCCCGGCTGCGCTGTCGTAGGCTATGAAGCCGCCGCAGCAGGGACATTTATATTGAACGGTATTCTTCGTTTCCATAAGCGTCAGACCTTATCGTTGTCGTTGAACGGGTCGCCGCATTTCGGGCAGAACTTCGGCGGATGCGACTGATCGGCAGGGACCCAGCCGCACTTATCGCACCTGTATCTCGGCGCGCCCGTAGGACGAGGCTTGCCGCACTCGGGGCAGAAATTATCCGTTGAAGTCGTGCCGCAGGAGCAGGTCCACGCGGAAGAAGAAGGCTGTGCCGGTGCTGCCTGCGCAGGAGCTGCCGCCTGCTGCTGGGCTGCCGCCATGCCGTAGAGTGCCTGAGCGTTTGCGCCGCCGGCGTTAGCTGCCATACCCATGCCCATGAAGCCTGCCATAGCGCCTGAGCTGTTGCCTGCTGCCGTGCGCATGGCGTCGGTCTGAGCGCCGATGACGGCGCCTGCTGCAAGAGCGGGATTTGCAAGTGCGGCGGCGCGCTGAAGCTCCTTGAGCTTTTCCGCGTCCTCTTCGGGGATGCTGACGGAGTTCATCGCTATGGAAACAACGCTTATTCCGCGCAGCTCCGACCATTTGCGCGTGAGCGTTTCGTTCATAAGGTCGCAAAGCTCAATGGTGTGCGCCGGGATCTGGTTCGGGCGCATTTCAAATGTCGAAAGACGTGCAAAGGCCGGCTGAAGCGCGCTGACAAACTCGGATTTAAGCTGCGAGTCTATCTCCGAGCGCTCGTAGGCCTGCTCAACATTGCCGCAGACGTTTGTGTAAAACAGCAGCGGATTTGTGATCTTATAGGAATAAACGCCGTTGCATCTGACTTCGGTGTCCGTATCAAGTCCTATACGGTTATCAACAATGCGGAAGGGGATGGGCGTTGCGGTGCCGAATCTGTTATCGACTATCTCCTTGGTGTTGAAGTAGTAAACGCGCTGATCCTTGCCGGTGTCGCCGCCGAAGGTAAAGCGCTTGCCGATGGTCTTGAAGGTGTCAAGTATCGCCTGACCGAGACTGCCGGAGAAAATGCTCGGCTCAGTCGATGCATCGTATGTAAACTGTCCCGGCTCTGCGCAGACCTCGACGACCTTGCCCTGCTCGACGATTATCATGCACTGTCCGTCGGCAACGGCAATGCCCGAGCCGCTGGAAATGATGTTGTCGTTGCCCCTGGTGTTCGACGAGCGCGAGCTTGTGCGCTTTGCACCCTTTACAACGAGTGTGTTTTTATCAATTGCGTCGCAGTAGAAAAACTCCTTCCACTGGTCTGCCATCGTTCCGCCGAGAGCGCCTGCGCCGGCCCTTATAAGTCCCATATCAATAAAACCCCTTTCAAGAATGAGTTGATTTTCAATGTATACTACATTTGCATGTAATTGTACAAATTATATCATGCACGAGCAGTGCTTTCAAAAATTTTCAATACTTGCGGATATTAAATTATAGTGTTAAAATAAAGCGTTTGATAATAAAGGGGGTAAACTTCATGAGCATTATTAAAGACATAAACCTTGCGCCTTCCGGCGAGATGAAGATAAACTGGGTCGAGCGCAACATGCCCGTGCTGCGCGGTATCGGCCGCCGCTTTTCCGAGGAAAAGCCTTTTAAGGGACTCAAGGTCGCGCTTTCCGTCCACCTTGAGGCTAAAACCGCGTATCTGTGCCGCGTGATGGAAATGGGCGGCGCGGAAATGTATGTCACAGGCTCAAACCCTCTTTCCACTCAGGATGACGTTGCTGCGGCGCTGGCTGCCGGCGGCATGAACGTTTTCGCGGAATACGGCTGCACCGAGCAGCAGTATGAGGACTGCCTGCGCGAGGTGCTCAAGATCGGCCCCAATATCATCATTGACGACGGCGGCGACCTCGTCCATCTTATGCACGAGGAGTTTGCGGACCTCATCCCCGGCGTTATCGGCGGCTGCGAGGAGACAACGACCGGCATTAACCGCCTGCGCATCATGTCCGCTGCCGGTGCGCTGCGCTTCCCGATGGTCATGGTAAACGACGCCGACTGCAAGCATATGTTCGATAACCGCTACGGCACCGGCCAGAGCGTTTGGGACGGTATCTGCCGCACGACAAACCTCATCATTGCCGGCAAATACGTTGTCATATCCGGCTACGGCTGGTGCGGCAAGGGCGTGTCGCTCAGAGCAAAAGGTTTGGGCGCCAAGGTCATCGTTACCGAAACTGACCCCATCCGCGCGCTTGAAGCCGTCATGGACGGATACGAGGTCATGCCCATGGCAGAGGCGGCCAAGATCGGCGATATCTTTTGCACCGTAACCGGCGGCAGGGACATAATCACCGCAGAGCACTTCCCCCTGATGAAGGACGGCGCCATTCTCAGCAACGCAGGCCACTTCAATGTTGAGGTCGATATGGCGGCGCTTGAGAAAATGGCGGTCAAAAAATACGAAGCGCGCCACAATATCCAGGGATATGTCATGCCCGACGGCAGAACGCTTTTCACCATAGCCGAGGGCAGACTTGTTAACCTTGCCGCAGCCGATGGTCACCCGGCGGAGATCATGGACATGAGCTTTGCAATTCAGGCGCTGTCGGCAAAATATCTTGCCGATAACCGCGGCAGGCTCGAGGCCGACGTTGTCTCCGTTCCGCGCGAGATAGACTATGAGGTCGCAAGATGCAAGCTCAACGCTATGGGCGTCGGCATCGACAGCCTCAGCCGCGAGCAGGCCGAGTATCTCGGAAAGTGATCTTAAGTTAAGCAACGCGAAAGGAGGCTCCTAAATGGATAACATGGAGAATATGGACTTTGAGGCCATGCGCGATAAGCAGGCCGACGAGCTCATGCAGCTTCTTGACGAGCGCAGAATGAAGGAGCTCCAGCTCCGCCTTGAGGACATGAATGAATTCGACGTTGCCGAGTTCCTGTCCGAGATCGGCGATAACCGCATGCCGATGGTGTTCAGGCTTTTGTCCAAGCAGATGGCGGCGGACGTTTTTGCAAACTTCGATTCTCCCGAGCAGGAGCAGATAATAAACTCCATCACAGACTCGGAGCTGTCGGCGATCATCGAAGAACTTTACGTTGACGATGCCGTTGACATGATGGAGGAGCTGCCGGCAAACGTCGTGAAGCGCGTTATGCGCACTGCAACGCCGGAAACCAGACGGCTTATAAATCAGTACCTAAATTACCCCGAAAACTCGGCAGGCAGCATAATGACGGCCGAGTTTGTGGATCTCAAAAAATACATGAACGTGCGCGAATCTATTGCGCGCATACGCAGGATAGGCGAGGATAAGGAGACTATTTACACCTGCTTTGTCACCTCCGCCGACCGAAAGCTTGAGGGCGTTTTGTCCGTAAAGGATCTGCTCCTGTCAGACGATGAGACTGTCATCGAGGATATAATGGACACGAATATCGTGTTCTGCATGACGCACGATGACCAGGAGGAAGCGGCGGAAAAGATATCCGACTACGACCTCATGGCGCTGCCCGTTGTCGATAAGGAAGGCCGCCTCGTCGGCATCGTCACCGTTGACGACGTTATCGACGTTATGGAAGCCGAGGCCACCGAGGACTTCGAGCTCATGGCCGCAATGACGCCTTCGGACAAGCCCTATTCGCGAACAAGCGCGTGGGATATGTGGAAGCGAAGAGTGCCGTGGCTTATGTTCCTCATGCTTTCAGCAACGTTCACGAGCATGATAATCAACTCCTTTGAGGATGCGCTCGCCGTGCAGGCCGTGCTCATCGGTTTTATCCCAATGCTTATGGGCACCGGCGGCAACTCCGGCGCGCAGGCATCGACGGCCGTCATTCGAAGTATTTCCCTCGGCGATACCGAGCCTGAAGATGTAGGCCGGGTCATTTGGAAAGAGTTTCGCGTTGCCATCCTGTGCGGAGTCACACTTGCAGCGGTCAACTTTGCAAAAATGCTGTTGGTGGACAGAATGCTTTTGAACAACGACGGTGTAACGATCACCGTTGCCGCAGTTGTCAGCCTTTCGATCGTGCTCATCGTTATGTTTGCAAAGGTCGTCGGAAGTGTGCTGCCTATAGCGGCAGAAAAGCTCGGCGTTGACCCGGCAGTCATGGCAAACCCCCTGATATCGACCATCACCGATGCGGTCTCGCTGCTTATTTATTTTGAAATAGCAAAGCTTATGATAAGCTTTTAGCACCAATCTCAGCAAAAGGATACTATACAGAAAATGCTTGTTTTGTTTGAAAAGATGGCGCTGCTTGTAATTATACTTGCCATCGGATACATTTGCGCAAAAATCAAGCTCGTTGGCCCGGAGTTTAATAAGGGCCTGAGCAAAATGGTCATAAACGTGTTCCTAGCCGGAATGATACTGGCGTCGGTAATGAACAAGGAACTGAGCATGGACAAGGGTGATATGCTTTTCGGTATAGCCATGCTTTTCGTGATGCAGATCGTGTGCTTTGCCGTCGGCATGATAACTCCTGCCGCAATGAGAATAAAAGACGGCGACAAAGGCATGTATAAGCTGATAGCGGCCTTTTCAAACCTCGGTTTTATGGGTGTGCCGGTGATCTCTGCGGTGTATGGCGAAGGGGCTGTTTTCCTTGCCTCGCTGGGCAATATCCCGTTTAACGTTCTGCTTTACACCGTCGGGATCATGCTGCTTCAGAGCAATGGAGAAAAGAAAGAAAAGATAAGCATTAAAAGCATGATAAACATTCCGGTTATAGCGACAGTCATAGCAACGGTGATATTCCTGTTTGAGATACCGATGCCGGTGATAGTAGTGGATGTAGCGGACATGCTTTCCGATGCCTGTGCGCCGCTTTCAATGATGTGCATCGGCCTGTCTCTTGGCAGCGTTTCGATAAAGGATGCGTTCGTTCATCCGCGTATTTACGGCATCAATTTCATGCGCCTTATAGTTGCACCGGTCGCAGTCTGGTTCGTACTCAGATTTTTCATAAGCGATATAGTCATGCTTGGCTCGATCGTCATAATCGCTGCGTGTCCGCCGGCGATAATATGCGCGCTGCTCGGCATGGATTACGGCCGCGATGGTGTTGAAGCCTCGGAAACGATTTTTGTCGGTACGGTGCTTTCAATGTTCACAATACCGCTGCTGGTCTCGCTCCTCGGCTTAAGCTTATAATCTCTGCGTGCTAAAAGCGCCCTCATCAGAGGGCGCTTTTGACGTTCTTTATTAATGTGTAAGACCATTATTCTTCCGGCGCTTCTTCCGCTGTGCTCTCAGCCGCCGGCTCTGCGGCTTCTTCGACTTTTTCTGCCGGAGCAGTGGAGATGGGGGAAACCTGCGCTTTCATCTTGCGGTTTATGGCGATAACATTCTGAACAAGAAGTATCGCCATCATGACAAATTCGTAGGTGACTCGCAGCACCAACGGCCCGAGGATCATAAGGCCGAGCCCGTACAGGAAGGTGCTCTGTTCAAAAGTTGCGCCGAAGTAGCCGTAGTATTCGATCTTGCCGAACAGCAGCATAAAGCCGACGAATATGCATGCGCATGTCAAAAGCACAAACACGAACTTAGTCAGAGCTTCAATGTAAAAGGTCTTGAAGTTGAAAAAGTCATGCAGAAATTGCAGGAACTTGTTTTCAAGCTTCCCGTCATATTTTTTCGGCATGACCTTGATGTAAAGAAAGATAGTTGCCGCGACCGCCAGAAGTATCCCGATGATTATCAAAGTATCCATATCGTGCCTCCTTTATATTTTGCAATAAGTATATCAGATGAAGCACGCCTCGGCAAGGGGCTTGATTGGTTTACTAAATTTTGAGGCAAAGGCAGACTCGTAAGAGTCTGCCTCTGCCTTAAAGCTTTTTTCAGCCGCAAACGGCAGCTGACGGGGCGGTGTCGCAGCAGGTATCAGCTTCGGCAGATGACTCATTGGAGGAGGCTCCGGCAAAACCATGCTCCTTGATGTATTTGCGGTTTTTATAAACGCCAACGGTGAGGAATGGGATGACGACTGCCGCCGCGCCGAGATATCCGCAGTAACCGTAGCCGTATTTAATGATGTTTGTCAATCCGGCCATGGAGATGGTCATAGACAGAACGATGATGAACGCGGACACAATCGCGCTGCGCGTGGGTGCGGACTTTATGCCGCTGAATATCGGCAGCTTTTCAAAGCGAGCAACGAAGCCGAAGATGGTCGTAACACCGGTCGATATCAGGCACAGGAGCAGGCATACGCCGTAGATAACGGTCAGTGCGCGGATGCCCATTGCGTTGCAGGCCGTGAGCGTGGGGATGGTCGCGCCGCCGTCAACGGAGTTGTAAACGCCCTGCCAGCACATGAGCATGAATATCGACAGGGTCAGTGCGACGGCGTTCATGACAAAGGATATCCACATCGCCTTTGAGCAGCCGCGCTCGGAGCGCATTGTTGTGCCGCAGGCGATCATTGTGGGCAGCGTGACGCACTGGAAGCCTGCGTACACAAAGGAGTTGAATATTGCCTTGGGCATATTCCCAAAGCCTGTCTTGGTGAAGTCGGAAGCGAGGACGGTAAACAGACTGCTCTCGCTTTTGAAAATGCCTATCGCGTATATGCTGATAGCCGTTACGAGGATCGCTATGCCCATCCAGGTGGATGCGGCGCGCACGATGCCGGCGCCGAAAATCGTGAGCATGAGCACAATAACGCCGACTATTCCCACGCCGATGTAATAGTTTAAGCCGAAGTAGCTTTGCAGAGCGCTTGCCGCGCCCGATATCGCGGCCGCGACGGCCATGAGCACCATTATGTAGAAGAAAATTTCGAATACCCATTCGAGCTTGTCAAACGGGTGATAGAGGGTCTGGAAAAGCTCCTTGTAGCTTGTAAGACCGCGGGAATTGTACATGACCATTGCCTGCCGCATGGTGAGCGTGAGCAGGAGCATTGCGATAACCGCGGCAATAATGCCTGACCAGCCGAGGCCGACGTAATAGGTGTTGGCCTGATTGCCGGTTGCAAATCCGCCGCCGGCATGCGCCGAGAAGAGCACAGCGCCGACGGAAAATGCGGCAAAAAACGGGGTTTTGGATATCTTGTGGGTTTGGGGTTTGTTGTTCATTTTGGTTTTCCTCCTTAAATTCCGGCAGAAAAACAAAAAACCCCTCGTCCTTCTGCCGATTTGCAGAAGAGACGAAAGGCTGAAAAACCGTCCGCGGTACCACTCTTCTTCGTTCCACATGCTGTGGGACGCACTCAGTCAGGATACAGTCATATCCCTGCACTGTAACGGGCGCGCCCGTCTGCGCCTACTGACGTTCAGCACAGCCGCTATCCGGTGAGTTCGGCGAAAAAACAACCTCTGTGCCTTGCACCAACCGGCACTTCTCTGAAAGGGCATTTTCGCTTACTGTTCCGTGTCCTTGCGTTTATGGGCAAATTGTAGCACCGCAGACGCAGATCCGTCAAGATTGCGGACTAAATAAAAATTTCACGAGCATTGCTTCAAATTTTCGTAGGAATAAACAAAATTAACGCTTCTGCCGACTATACCATGCTCTTGTAATCCTCGCAGGGATCGAGATTATCGGGAGGGAAAAACTCGTCAACGGGGAAGGATATGCGGCCGAACATCGTGCACGGATCGTCCTCGGACGAACCTACGCACTCCTTCTCCGGCAGACAGTAATCGTAAGCCGGGATGAGCAGCTGTGTGCTGCGCTCAAGCCGGATGATAGAAAACTGGCCGAGCGTAACATAGACATGGCGCGTACCGCCGGTAACGGATATCTCTTCGCCGAAGGAGTCGAGTATCTGCTGCGGAATATCTCGCTGATCTATACCGGGGTCTGGCAGTGCCGTTTCCGCAAGTGTCATGTGCAGCGCAATCGGATCGACGGCATCGACCTCGGCAAATGGCATGCTGTTTGTTCCGCCGAGAATGCAGCAGTCATCCGAGGAAAAGCTCTTTACTCTGCCCTCGGAGCCGAAGAGCATTACGCGCTTATCGAACACGGCAAGACCCGTGAAGCATTGGTTAGCAGGAAATGTTTCGCCGCTTATCTTATAAAAGTAGGTTACATCGACCGTGTAGTAGCCTCGGTTAAGGCAGATCTCGTTTACCTTTACCTCGCAGTGCAGAAGCTGCGCGCACTTGGGACGCACGCTGAATGCGCTCTCTATGTAGGGAAGAGAGCTGACCGTGGGGTAAACGCGCAGATCCTCGATGCAGTCCTTGTCGCGGCAGGCGTCCATTATCTTTCTTGTGCTTACGCAAACGGCCTGTTTTATGCAGTCATTATCATTGACTGGACCGGGTACGACCCTGTCTGCCATAAAAATACCTCCCAGGATGGAATTGAAGAAAAACTTCAATACAGTCTATGCGTATTGTTCCAAAATGTGAAGAATATTGGATTTACAAAAAGAAAAGTATGTATTATTATATATAATGCAGAGGAGGCGAAAGAATGAAAAAGCAGCTTTGGCTTATTCTCATAGCCGTTGAGGTTTTGATACTTATAGCGATGCTTCTGGCAGACTTCGGCCTTATCCGAACGGCAACTGCGCCGCTTTCGCCGAGAAGCATAATATTGCATATAACGACCGTTGTTATAATTTTTGCCTGCATCGAGGCTTATAAGAAAAGCGACTGATGCCGGGAATCTGCCGTTTGGATATATGTTGTTTAGGAGAGTGTTATGGAACGACTGGGCTTTATTCATGAAAAGCTTGATATAAAAATCCTTATACTGTTTATTCTTCGCCGGCTGCCGGGTATAGTCGCGCCCATTGACCTTCAGGACTTTACGCAGCAGTGCGACGAGGGCTTCGGGTATTTTGAATATTCCGACTGCCTTGCCGAGCTTATCGAGAGCGGACTCGTCATCGAAGAGGAGAGCGGACTGCGCGTAAGCAAGCGCGGAGCCGATGCCGCCGAAACGGTCGAGAGCAGCCTGCCTTTTTCCGTTCGCAAGAGGGCAGAGAAGATAATTGCACCCGAGGCCGAGCGGCTGCGCCGCCTTTCGATGATAACTGCGCAGCACCGCAACCGCGAGGGCGGCTGCTTTGTGACGCTTGCCATGAGCGACGGTAAGGGCGAGATAATAAGGCTCAACATCCTATCGTCCGGCGAGCAGCAGGCAGAGCGCATAGAAGAAAACTTCCGCGACAGAGCCGAGGAGATATATTGCAGAATCATCGAGCTTCTCGATAAGAAGCCGGATGATAAAAATGCTAAAGGGTAATATAACGCCCATTACAGATGGTCGTTTATATATTTTTATTGTACACCAGGAGGAAAACCATGGAGATCAAAATTCCGGACGGATACAAAAGTATCCTCAGTGTTTACGACACACAGAAGGCTATAAGCCTCTTAAAGCGCCTGTTTGAGGACAGGCTCGCGGCACTTTTAAATCTTTACCGAGTGTCCGCACCGCTGTTTGTCGATTCTAATTCCGGACTTAACGATAACCTCAACGGCTACGAGCGCCCCGTATCGTTTGATATTCTCCGCTCGGATACGACCGCTCAGGTCGTTCAGTCGCTTGCAAAGTGGAAGCGTCTTGCGCTCAAGCGCTATAACTTCTTCCCCGGCAAGGGGCTTTACACCGATATGGACGCTATCCGCCGCGACGAGGACGAGCTTGATAACCTGCACTCAGTCTATGTTGACCAGTGGGACTGGGAAAAGGTCATCCTTTCGGAAAACCGCAATCTCGACTATCTCAAGCTCACCGTTATGGACATAGTCAAGGCCCTGTGCGATACGCAGGATACGATGCAGGCGATCTATCCCCAGCTTCAGTGCCTGCCGAAGCTTGAGCGCAACGTCACATTCGTCACCTCTCAGGAACTTGAGGATATGTATCCCGACATGACCTCAAAACAGCGCGAGAACGCATTTACGCGCGAGCATAAGACCGTTTTCATCATCGGTATCGGCGGCGCTCTGCGCTCCGGCAAGCCGCATGACGGCCGCGCCCCCGACTATGATGACTGGACGCTCAACGGCGATATCCTGTTCTGGTGCGATTGGCTCGACTGCGCGATCGAGATATCCTCGATGGGCATCCGCGTCGATCCCGAATCGCTGGACAGACAGCTTCGCCTTTCCGGCTGCGATGACCGCCGCGAGCTTCCGTATCACAAAATGCTTTTAAACGGCGAGCTGCCCCTGACCATCGGCGGCGGCATCGGCCAGTCGCGCGTTTCCATGCTCCTTCTCGGCAAGGCGCATATCGGCGAGGTGCAGGTATCTATCTGGGATAAGCACACCGAAGAGGTTTGCGCCGAAAAGGGAGTCATGCTGCTGTAAAAAAGAGCATATGGTGTTAGCATGGACATTATAGAACTTATCAAAGTAATAATCATCGGCATAGTCGAGGGCATAACCGAGTGGCTGCCCATTTCAAGCACCGGACACATGCTGCTCGTGGATGAATTTATCCACATGAACGTCACTCCGGAATTTCGCGAGATGTTCCTGTATGTCATCCAGCTCGGTGCTATACTGGCGGTCATAATCCTGTTCTGGAACAAAATGTGGCCGTTTCAGAGCAAGAAGAAAAACGGCAGCGTTATAAAAAAAGAGACGTTTGTTCTCTGGTTCAAGGTCGTAATTGCCTGCATTCCGGGCTTCGTTGCGTATCTGCTGCTTGACTTTGTCGATAACTGCTATGTCGTTGCCGCGGCGCTTATTGTCTACGGTATTCTGTTTATCGTTATCGAAAACTGGAACCGCGGCCGCGAGCCGAGAGTCAAAACGCTCGAGGAGATATCGTATAAGGATGCGTTCATCATCGGCCTGTTTCAGGCGCTGTCGATCATCCCCGGCACCTCGCGCAGCGGCTCTACCATCATAGGCGGACTTGTCATCGGTGTGTCGCGCGTTGCGGCGGCGGAGTTTACCTTCTTCCTGGCCGTGCCGGTCATGGTCGGAGTGTCGCTCCTGAAGATAATCGCCTTCGGCTTTTCGTTTACAAGTGCCGAGCTTATAACGCTCATCATCGGCTGCGTTGTGGCCTTCCTTGTATCCATTGTCGTTATCAAGTTCCTAATGAGCTATATAAAGCGCAAGGACTTTAAGGTGTTCGGTTGGTACAGGATCATTCTCGGCGTGGTCGTAATAGCGTACTTTCTGCTGAAATAAGCGCGCAAAAATACCCTCCTCTTGTCCAGGTATGGAACAGAAGGAGGGTATATCAAAATTATCCGATAAGAAGAACGGAAAGATCGTTGACGTTCGTTCCCGTTGCGCCCGTGCGTATAAGGCCGCCGCAGGCGTCGAGCGCATGGTATGAGTCATTGTTTTGCAGCATGTGGAAGATGCTGATGCCCTTTTCCTCAAGAAGATGCTTTGTACTGCCGTCAACATATCCGCCTGCTGCGTCGGTCGGGCCGTCGGTCCCATCCGAGCCTACGGAGAAAACGCACACATTCGGCATGCCGGCAATGTTTTCGGCGGCTGCAAGAGCAAGCTCCTGATTTCTGCCGCCAAGTCCGCTGCCTGTTATATGAACAACGGTCTCGCCGCCGGCAATGAACGCACGCTTTTTGCCGGCTCCGGCGTATTGCTGAGCAATGTTCGAGAGAAAAACACCGGCGTCCTTTGCCGTGCAGCTGAGCGATGAGGTGAGTATAACAGACTCATAGCCAAGCTCAGCGCAGGTTTTTGCAGCCGAGCGGCAAAGCTGGTTTACGCTGCCTATTACCGTTGTTTCAACGTTTTCTATCACCTTCGGAGTTTCCTGCCCGAGCAGACTGCGCATTTGAGCGGTCATGGTGACCCCGTATTTTTCGGCTATGTATTTTGCCTGCTCGGCCGTTGTGCCGTCAGGCGATGCCGGGCCGGAGGCTATACTGTCGATCCTGTCGCCGATGACGTCGGACAGAACTATGTTGTATACCTTTGCCGGCATGCAGGCGAGCGCAAATTTGCCGCCTTTAACGGCGGAAAAGCGTTTTCTGAGCGTGTTTATCTCGTTTATGTCGGCGCCTGAGGCAAGAAGCTCCTGCGTGAGCCTGCTCATATCCTCAGCCGGGATAAGCGACTTTTCAAAAAGGGCCGAGCCTCCGCCTGAGAGAAGAAACAGAACAGCATCGCCCTCACCGAGGGGCTTTACCATCTCCAGCACCTTTTCCGTTGCGGCATAGCTGTCGTCATCGGGCACAGGGTGCCCGGCCTCATAGACCTCAAGATGCTCTATAGCGCCTTTGCCATAGCCGTGCTTGGTTATCACTATTCCGGCTTTTATCCTTGAGCCCAAGACCTCGGATGCCGTTTTTCCCATTTGCCATGCCGCCTTTCCGACGGCGGCAACGTAGATATTCCCCTGAAGCTTAATGCCCTTCAGGGCAGCTTTCACTGCGTTGTCGGGCAGCGCGGTGTCTATTGCCCGTGTGTAGATAAGTTTCGCGTCTGCGCGCATATCCATAGCATTATCACCCTTGCCTGTGTATTTTATGCCTACACTATATCATAAATGCAGTTGCTGTTCAAACAGAATGCAGCATATCAAATTTATAAGGAGAAACAAATGAAAATTGTTGTTTTGGACGGCTACACGGAAAATCCCGGAGACCTCAGCTGGGACGGCCTAAAAAAGTACGGGGAGCTTACCGTGTATGACAGAACGCCGTATGAAGATGACGAGATAATAAAGCGCATCGGAGATGCCGAGATCGTGCTTACGAATAAAGCTCCGCTCAGCAGCACGACATTGGATGCCTGCCCTAATATCAGGTGCATCTGCGTGCTCGCGACCGGGTACAATATCGTTGACTGCGCTGCTGCCGAGAAGAAAAACATCCCTGTCTGCAACATTCCCACATACGGAACGGCCTCGGTCGGGCAGTTTGCAATTTCAATGCTGCTTGAAATATGCAGCCATGTTCAGGTGCATTCCGACAGTGTACACGCCGGGGAATGGGAGAACGGCTCCGACTGGTGCTACTGGAAGCATCCGCTTATTGAGCTTGCAGGAAAAACAATGGGCATAATCGGCTTCGGAAAGATCGGGCAGACAACAGGCCGCATTGCAAAAGCCCTCGGAATGAATATCCTTGCATCCGGCAGCCGCCCGACACCACAGGGCGAGGAGATCGCCGAATATGTGGATACTGACACGCTTTTTGCAAAGTCCGACGTTATCGCGCTGCACTGCCCTCTGTTCCCGAACACTCAGGGAATTATCAATAAGGATAATATAGCCAAGATGAAGGACGGCGTTATTATCATCAATAACAGCCGCGGCGGCCTTGTCGTCGAGGAAGACCTCGCTGACGCACTCAACTCCGGAAAGGTCTATGCCGCAGCGGTCGATGTCGTGTCCACAGAGCCTATTAAAGGCGATAATCCGCTGCTGAAGGCGAAAAACTGCATTATAACGCCGCATATCAGCTGGGCACCCAAAGAGGCAAGGCAGAGGATAATGGATATGACCGAAGAAAATATCAAAGCCTTTATTGAAGGCGCGCCGATAAACGTCGTGAATAATGTATGATATCAAAAAATGCACCCGAGGGGTGCATTTTTTAATGCATTAGTTTGCTAAAAACTATGCTGTAATGAAAGAAAATAGAGTAGCAGGGGAGCTAGAGGGGGCAAAGGCCCCACTCGTGATTAAATCAATAGCCATCAAAAACGCCTGATTTATCAGGCGCTTTTGATGCCGCTTTGTTGCATTCCGGTGGTAACATGTGCCCATGTTGAAAGGAGCATGAATCATGAAAACCAAAAATATTATTTCGCTGCTTTTAGTTCTTGCGATGCTCATGAGCATATGCGCATGTGGCAGCGATACTACTCCGGCAGCACCGAACGGTTCTGCCGAAACCAAGCCCGAGTACCGTATCACGGCAAAGCTGACTGCCGCCGATGCCGAAAATAAGGAGCTTGCCGCACATCTGACGGAAAACTGTGTTATCAGTTTTACAAACACGAGCAGCGATACATGGGACAAAATTTGCCTGCGCGACTATGCCGCCGCAAACCTTGAGATTGAAAACAGCATAAGCGACGATAAGCCGTATACTCCCGGCAGCATACGCGAGGTCAAGGACTCGCGCGGAAATGCTCTGAGCTTTTCGGTTCAGGAGGATAAATCCGTCGTGTATGTTCAGCTGCCGTCGCCGCTCAAACCAGGCGAGCGAACGAGCATAAGCGTGGATTACAGTACCGAGATACCCTGCGGCTTCGAGCGGCTGTGCTGGTCTCCGAACGGCGATGATTTTACCGGCGCGAGCACAGTCTGCCTGTCGCAGGCGTATCCTGTACTTGCCGAGTATATCGACGGCAAGTGGAACGAAGCGCCGTATTTTACCGACGGGGAGTGCTTTTTCTCGCCCTGCGGAAGCTATGAGATGACCCTCAGCGCACCCGAGGGCTACACGGTCATATCCACCGGCAGCGAAGCACAGAGCGCCGACGGAACATGGACGCTTAAAGCCGACAATGTCCGCGATTTTGCCGTCATTGCCGGAAACGGTTTTGAGAAGCTCAGCGGAAAGGCAGGAAGCGTAACCGTCAACAGCTGGTATTATTCCGGCAGTGGGTGCGATAAAAAGCAGGGCGAGGTGTCGCTCAAGGCTGCCATAGACGCTGTGAACGCATTTTGCGATGCGTGGGGCGAATATCCTTATGATACGCTCGATGTGGTTCAGACGCCGTATAATGCCGGCGGCATGGAGTATCCCGGACTTGTGCGCATTGCCGAGATGTATGCCGATCTTATCGAAGCCGAGGGAGATGAGAGCCTGCGCCTTGACGTCGCGCATGAGGTAGCACATGAATGGTTTTATGCCGTCGTAGGCAACGATCAGTACCGCGAGGCGTGGCTTGACGAGAGCTTTGCCGTTTACGGCGAGCTTGTGTATCAGCTGTACACCGGCGAGAGCGAGGCCGATGTGCAGGCGCGTGTTGATTCGCTCGACTGCACCATAAAGCAGAAGTACGTTGACCTCAGCTACGATCAGTATTTTGACGAATATACCGGCAACAGCTATATAAACGCAGTTTATAAAGTCGGCCCCGTTTTTCTCTGGAAGCTGCGGCAGACAATGGGGCAGGAGAGCTTCGATGCTTTCATGCGCGCATGGTATGAAGAGCATATGTTCAAGGAGGTCACGACTGCCGAGTTCCGCACGGCGATAGAAAAAGCGTCAGACAGCGCCGATGTAAAAGCGCTTCTTGACGAATATCTCTCTCCGGGAAAATAACATGCTAATAGGCCCCCTCCGATAACACATCGGAGAGGGCCTTGCAATATTATGTTTTTATCAACCGATATTATTTGCGTAGCGCATGAATACGGCTGCTGCCTGTGCACGTGTTGCGCTGCCCTTAGCATTAAGGTAATAAGTACCGTCGGTGCCCCTTACACCCAATATTATGCCGTTTTTAACAGCCCAGGCCATTGCATCGGCAGCATATGCCGAAACGCTGCCTGCGTCGGCAAAAGAGCTAAGATCGCCGCCGGAAGAGCCTGCCTTACCGCATAGCTTTGCATAACGGAAGAGAATCACTGCCATCTGCTCGCGTGTAACATTATCGTTGGGGGAGAATGTCTTGGCCGAAGTTCCCAGAACAACGCCGTTTTCGGCGGCCCATGCTACGGCCTTTGCGTAATATGCTCCGTCTGCAACATCGGCAAATACCGATGCAGACTTGTTTTCCGGACATCCTGCCGCACGCCACAGGACAGTTACCATCATTGCGCGAGTCAGATGCTGATCGGGCGCAAATATGCTATTGCTCGTACCGTAAAACAGACCGTTGGTAACAACAAAGTCAATGTGCTCGTGGCACCAGCTGCCTGCCGTGACATCGGTGAACGCTCTGCTCGGGCAATCCTTGCCGCCGTCGCATTTGGCGAGCTTTGCGATCGTTTCTGTCATACTTTTGCTGTGGATGAGTATATGCTGCACGGAGAATATTTGTAAAAGGGCCCGGAGCAAATTCATATGTTACCTGCTTATCTTCCGAATCAACAATAGGGAGAATCTGTCCAACAAAGTCTGCGTTTGTATAGTCGGGATGGAAAACAAGCCGCTCAACAATAGTCCCTTCGGTACAGTATTCATGCTCGATAGTCCAGCTCTTTCCAGAGCCGGGAACGCCATAAAGTAAGATGTTTGTTCCTCCAGAAACGCGCTCATACTGATCATAATCAAAGTGCACCTCAGAAGGCATTACCTCAGTGAGTTCTGACTCAGTAAGTGCAATCGAAGCCAGGATACTACCAATAATGCTGATATTGTTATTCGGATTTGATGCAAGGCAATGTCCAACAAGTCTTTCCAAACCTGAAAAGTGTTTATAAAAAGATATGCTATCCTTTAAGCCCAAAGTGTTGAGCATTACATCAAACTCGTTCTCTGAGCCGTTGAAAATATATCTGCAAATTATATCTTCGGATAAGCCATCAGCAAATAGGAAGGCCTGTAGAGCTTTTCCTTCGTGTTCAAAATTAGCCGCATCACCAGAAGGATTTGCCAATTGAGGTAACGGTAGGTACTCAAGAACACCGCTGACCACTTGACCTTTAACATTGTTTTGGGGATGCTCATAAGAACGGAGAATCCAATCGGCAAGGCCGCGATCTTTTATAACAAGAGTTCTTTCGGTAGTTTTGTTGAAGATTCCTGCTTTGATGAACATATTTGACCACACGTCAAAACCGATAGTTCTTTCGTTGACTTCAATTTGATCCGCTCTTCTCGCTACAAGCAATTCGTCTACGAATTCGTCCGTAAGATCATCATAGGAATCACATTCAACAAGTTTTGAAAAATCATAGGCAGAAATATACTCATTTCCCATGCCACGCTCAGCTAACATTTTAAGACATTTCAGAATGAGGGCTACCGGGTAATAACCGTTTCCATCATCATCTTCGTAGGCATAGTTCACCAGATAATGGAAGCAAATCTCCTGAACGGTGATTTTATTCTCAACAAAGAGTCGGCCAATTTCAGTTAATTGCTCACTATCGTTTATACATCCGTAAGCTTTAAAGTATGTAAACAATGCACGTCTAATTCTTCCTTTTGCGCTCTCATAGTCTCTATAAATACCTGCGGCTGCAAGTTCACGTTCTGTAGCCTCAATTTCCTCTGGCTCAGATTCGGAAGTGACATTATGAGCCGCCATAATCTGAAGAGCTTTTCTTGTTATTTCATAAATAAAAACCTTCGGCTGAATTTCTTTGACAAGACGGGCGTACTCATAAAACAGAGTGCCTCGAGCTTCTTCAAGGCCGCCGCGTTTACCCATTACCGAAAAGCTCTGACACGGGCTGCCACCCACAAATAAATCTACTTTGCCTTTGTATTCTTCGCCACTTAATAATTTCACATCTTGATAAAAACGTGCGGGATCAATCGTGTAGTTTGCCTTGTATGATTGCTCTACATAATTGACGCCGGTTTCTGCATCATATAGTGCAGCGACATAAGCGTCTTTCTCCGCATTTGTCATTCCCGCAGTTGCTTTTTCGATTTCTTCGTAGCTGGTACTCAGTCTTCGTTCGCCATTGTCACAGGCGAATTCTATTTCATAGGGAATGCCCAACCGATCAAGTGCGTGTTCGACAGCGCCTATTCCGCTGAACACAGTTCCTAATTTAATCATTGTGTTTTTCTCCTTGTTCAGCGGGATTAATCCTCGCTTTTATCATTATCGACCCAATTGTCAAGTTCAGAACGCTTGAACTTCCATAACTTGCCGCCAATTTTATGTGCGGGTAAATTCTTCGTTTTTATCCATGTGCGAATAGTTGAGGGCTTAACCCCAAGGTATTTAGCTGCTTCCTCTATGCCTATATAATTGTCGTTTGTTTGAATACTCATGGCGTCCTCCATTTCGTATGACATAGTAATACTCATACAGTATACCACAGTATTTTCGATTTTTCAATAGGTTTTGTTCATTTTTATGTTGTTTTATTATAGACTTTGCTGTTTCATGCTGTTTCTTGTAGTGTTTTGTGGTTTCTTTTAAGCAGAGCGATTTTAACGACCTTTCGGCCTACTGCGGCACAGCTTCGACACCTTGCGAATGCGTTTGGTAACTGCTAATATGACAACCATTGAACCTTTTAATTTTTCCTCGAACCTTTTAATTATTCTATGAAAAATTAAAAGGTTAGGCAGAGCGGGTTCACTTTCGGCGGCAGCAGAAGTTGCCCGGAAACCCTATAAACAAAAAAGCGAGGTCGGTAGGTTCGCATTTGAACCCACTAACCTCGCTTTTGGCTTTATATCAAGGGATTTTCATAGGGAATAATTAAAAAGTACGGTAGCAACTTGTATCATTGCTACCGTACCTTTTATGGCGGAGAGTGTGGGATTCGAACCCACGTGGGCGTGAGCCCAAACGGTTTTCAAGACCGCCTCGTTATGACCACTTCGATAACTCTCCGAATATTCAACTATTGAAAAGAGCACACTAATGTGTGCTCTTTTCGTGGCGCAGAAGGAGGGATTTGAACCCTCGCGCGCTTTTTACACGCCTACTCCCTTAGCAGGGGAGCCCCTTCGGCCTCTTGGGTACTTCTGCACATTGCCGCTGAAATATAATAGCATAGCCCACCGGCGATGTCAAGAAGTTTATTTATGAGAAAATGTTCAGAAAATTGCTTTGCGCAGTGCGCTGATTTTTTCGGCGATGACGGCAAACTGCGCCGGAGTCACGGCCTGCGCCGCATCACATTTTGACTGCGCCGGATCGTCATGAACTTCTATCATCAGCCCGTCCGCTCCGGCGGCCGCCGCGGCGAGCGCCATGGGTTCAACAAATTTCGCGTGACCCGTTGCGTGGCTTGGGTCAACGATGACCGGCAGCCGGCTCAGATCCTTTATCACAGCGACTGCTGACAGATCGAGTGTGTTGCGTGTTGCCGTTTCAAACGTTCTTATGCCGCGCTCGCACAGTACGACGCGCTCGTTTCCACCGCTCATTATGTACTCTGCCGAGGTCAGAAGCTCCTTGACCGTGTTTGCCCAGCCGCGCTTTAAAAGCACCGGCTTATCGAGCTTCCCGAGCGCCTTTAAAAGCTCAAAGTTCTGCATATTGCGTGCGCCGACCTGGATCATGTCAACATCATCAAACAGCGGAAGCTGCTCCTTATCGGTTATCTCGCTGACTGTCGGCATGCCGCATTTTCGCCCGGCCTCGATAAGCGGCGGAAGACCGTCGGCACGCATGCCCTGAAAACTGTAAGGCGAAGTGCGCGGCTTGAATGCGCCGCCGCGCAGAAGATGAGCACCGGCGAGCTTTATCTCGCGTGCTATGCCGATTATCTGCTGCGTGCTCTCGACAGAGCAGGGGCCTGCTATCATCGTAAACGTGCCGCCGTCGATCTTAACGCCGCCGACATCAACTACGCTGCTGTCATTCGGCGCCTTGTGCCCGGCAAGCTTATATGGCTGCGTGATTGCTCTTACATATTCGACGATCTCCATATCCTCGATATATGCCGCATCGAGCCTGTCGGCCTCGCCGATAACGACGAGCACGGTCTGATTTTCTCCGCGCGTTGTCTGCACTTCAAGACCGTGGCAGCGTATCCAGCACCTAAGCTCCTCGGCCTGCTCGGGGGATGCGTCCGGCTTCAATACTATTATCATGGCGTAGACCTCCGAATATAATTTCGTTTTAAGCTGACGAGAGTTGAACCCATATCGCCTGTCGGCGTACCCTTCCGGCTATTTTCACCTTTTTTGTCTTGATGGGCGCCAGCCCACCTGCACCAAAGAAAGCCGAAAATATCTCG
>DKRV01000013.1:56033-72614 GCA_002472405.1 Clostridiales bacterium UBA7273
TCAGGCAAGGCAAAGCTCGCAGAGAATACTGACGTATTGTCAAGAGCTTTAACGCGGCATGGGCGGAAATCTGCCCGGCAAAACCGATATGTGTTCGACTCTCGTCAGCTTAGACACAGTATACAGCATATCGGAAAGTTTTTCAATTTCTACTTGACAATGTGCGTCAATCTGCTATAATTCATACGAAAACTGAACACCTTATCAAGAGTGGTGGAGGGAACGGCCCTGTGAAGCCCGGCAACCTGCGAAGGCAAGGTGCCAAATCCGGCGGTGATTATCGAAAGATGAGGCTTATGACCAAACTTGTTGCTCCGTCGGCCAGACGGAGTTTTTTAATTGCCTGATGCGTGTTCGGAAATACTATTTTCGGAGGAAAAAGAAATGAGCAAAAGACTGTTTACATCTGAATCTGTAACCGAGGGACATCCCGATAAGATCTGCGACCAGATATCGGACGCTATCCTCGACGCAATCCTCGAGAAGGACCCCAACGGCCGCGTCGCATGCGAGACGACTGTCTCCACCGGCCTTGTCCACATCATGGGCGAGATAAGCACCGAGTGCTACATTGACATTGCAAAGATCGCGCGCGACGTTATCCGTGATATCGGCTATGACAGAGCAAAGTACGGCTTTGACTGCGATACCTGCGGCATAATCACAAACATCGACGAGCAGTCTGCTGATATCGCCCTCGGCGTTGACAAATCGCTCGAGGCCAAGGAGAGCGGCGATGCCGAGCTTGACAACGGCGCAGGCGACCAGGGCATGATGTTCGGCTACGCCTGCCGCGAGACCGAGGAGCTTATGCCCCTGGCAATAAGCCTTTCTCACAAGATCGCAAAGCGCCTCGCAGCTGTCAGAAAATCCGGCCTTGTCGATTATCTGCGTCCCGACGGCAAAACTCAGGTCACCGTGGAGTACGACGATGCAGGCAAGCCCGTGCGCGTTGACACCGTTGTTCTCTCTACTCAGCATTCTCCCGACGTAAGCCTTGAGCAGATCAGAAACGATATGGTCGAGCTTGTTATAAAGCCCAGCGTTCCTGCAGAGCTTATAGACGAGAGCACCAAGTATTATGTAAACCCGACCGGCCGCTTTGTCATCGGCGGACCTCAGGGCGACTCCGGCCTTACCGGCAGAAAGATCATCGTTGACACCTACGGCGGCAGCGCACCCCACGGCGGCGGTGCATTCTCCGGCAAGGATCCCACCAAGGTTGACCGCAGCGCAGCATACGCATCTCGCTATGTTGCAAAGAACATCGTCGCGGCCGGTCTTGCCGACAAGTGCCTTGTTCAGCTTGCATACGCCATCGGCATAGCTCGTCCTGTGTCCGTTATGGTCGATACCTACGGAACCGGCAAGGTCTCCGACGAGAAGCTTGCCGAAGCTGTCAATAAGGTCTTTGACCTGCGCCCGACCGCGATCATCCGCGACCTCGAGCTTACAAAGCCCATTTATAGAAAGCTTGCAGCTTACGGTCACATGGGCCGCACCGATCTCGGCGTGCGCTGGGAGGATACCGACAGAGTTGACGCTCTGCTTGATGCCGTGAAGTAATGCACGTCCCGACCTGCGAAAGCAGCCTTCTTGATATCGTAAGCTTTGACGATGCTCTTGCATCGTCCGGCGGCAGGGGGGACTATGATGCCGAAAAGTGGCTGTATGTTCCCGATTACTATACCGATTACCGATATATTCTCGGAACTCGCGGAAGCGATCCGCTCATCTGCATCGGCATAAACCCATCGACTGCCGCGCCCGATGATCTTGACAACACGCTAAAAAGCGTGTCGCGCATTGCCGCCGGAAACTGCTACGACAGCTGGATAATGTTCAATGTCTATGCCCAGAGGGCGACAGACCCCGACGATATGGATCTGACGCTCAACGAAACGCTGCACCGCGAGAATATGCGCGCGTTTGAATACATATTAAAAAATGTAGGCGAGGGCTTGTCGCCGTCGGTATGGGCGGCATGGGGCACGATAATAGAAAAGCGCCCGTATCTGAAAGACTGCGTTCTCGACATGGTATCTCTCGGCCGAAAGTACGGCGCAAAGTGGTACAGTGCCGGTAAGCGCTCGGTCAAGGGGCATCCGCACCATCCGCTGTATCTGCGCAAGGACGCGCCGACCGAGGAATTTGACATAGTCGCTTATCTGGAAAACTGCCTGTGAGGTGAGGGTATGAAACCGAAATTCAAGCTTGCCGTTGTGCAGATACGCACGGAAACGGATAAGGGAAAGACGTTTGACAAAGCGGAAAGAATGATCGGCGAGGCCGCAAATAACGGCGCGGAGCTTGTCGTTCTGCCGGAAATGTGGAACTGCCCGTATTCTAAAAAGTATTTCCATGCCTTCGCCGACAGCGAAAACGGCGAGAGCAGGGAAGCCATGTCGCGCTGGGCGAGGGAAAACGGAGTTATACTTGTCGGTGGCTCTGTGCCGGAAAAGTGCGGCGATAAGCTTTATAACACCTGCTTTGTGTTTGACGAAAACGGAGAGCAGATCGCGCGCCACAGGAAAGTGCATCTTTTTGACGTCGATATCGAGGGCGGAGTGCGCTTTAAAGAGTCCAACAGCTTTGCACCCGGCAAGGATATCACGGTGTTCGATACAAAATTCGGCAGAATGGGCGTTGAGATCTGCTTTGATATCCGTTTCCCGGAGCTTGCACGAGCCATGGCCAAAAGGGGAGCCGAGGTCATTTTGTGCCCTGCGCAGTTTAATATGACAACAGGCCCGAGACACTGGGAGCTGAGCGTCCGCGCAAGAGCTATGGATAATGAGCTGTTCTTCGTCGGAGCCTCGGCTGCGAGATACGAGGGCTTTGATTACGAATGCTGGGGACACTCAACGGTAGCCGATCCATTTGGTATGCTCAAAGCCTCCTGCGACGAAAAAGAGCAGATACTTTATTGCGATATCGATCTTAACGAGGTCGATTCCGTCCGCCGCCAGCTTCCGACCTTCCTGCATCTGCGCGAAGATGTATACAATGTAGCTAAATGATCATAAAATCCGGGGCGAAATGCCTCGGATTTTGTTATATTGACCGAAATGCAAAAAAGGTGTTGCAAAATTGTGAATGAGCAAGTATAATCGCATAGAAAAGATTTTTAAGACGGTTCAGAGAAGCCGGCAAAATCGCAGATATAGTGTGTCTCTCCGCGCGGAGGGTCATGTTCTTGTGCGTCTTGTCGGTTTGTCGGCAGGGCGATTTTCTTTTGTTTGGAGTGATAACGTGCAGCTCAAGGCAAGACTTATGGATGAAGCGGCAATGAGCCGCGCACTTATGAGAATATCCCATGAGATAACCGAAAAGAACAAGGGCGTCGAGGATGTCGTTCTGATCGGTATCCGCAGAAGGGGAGTACCCATATCCGAGCGCATACGCGATAACATAAAGAAGATCGAGGATGCGACAGTTCCCTGCGGCAGCGTGGATATAAGGTTTTACCGCGACGATCTCACACACGAAAGTGAGCAGCCTGTCATAACGAAGGCCGATATAGGCGCGGATGTGAACGATAAAAACGTTGTCCTCGTTGATGACGTGCTCTACACCGGCCGTACGGCGAGAGCCGCCATTGAAGCCGTATTCACGGCGGGGCGTCCGCGCAGCATCCAGTTTGCGGTGCTGGTAGACCGCGGCCACCGCGAGCTTCCCATAAGAGCCGATTATGTCGGCAAAAACGTTCCGACCTCACGCGCAGAGCTTATAGAGGTTCGCCTGCCGGAGTTTGACGGCGAAACGGGCGTTTATCTTATGGAGATCGAATAATCAGTCAGCAAATACCCTTAATATAAATCAAACTACACAAAGAGAGGTACAATCACTAATGAACGAAAAAACCGTGATTAATGGACCCGTGTACGACGCACGCACCCTTGGCACTCCCAGAATGCTGATTCTCGGACTTCAGCACATGTTCGCAATGTTCGGAGCGACCGTTCTCGTTCCTATCCTGACCGGCATCGATATCGCAACGACCCTGCTGTTTGCAGGCCTCGGCACTCTGCTGTTCCACCTGCTCACCAAGCGCAAGGTCCCCGCATTCCTCGGCTCTTCCTTCGCCTTCATCGGCGGCTACAACGCCATCACCGGCTTTGATTCCTCCAGCGGAGTTCCCGTCAACAGCGACCTGCTCGTTTATGCCTGCTTCGGCGTTGCCTGCGCAGGACTTATGTATGTCATCCTGTCGGCGCTGTTCAAGGCATTCGGCGTAAAAAAGGTCATGAAGTTCTTCCCCCCGATAGTCACAGGCCCCATCATCATCTGCATCGGTCTGATCCTGTCCTCCTCGGCTATCAACAACTGCAATGCAAACTGGCTCGTAGCGGTAGCTGCGATCGTTATCGTTATCTGCTTCAACATTTGGGGCAAGGGCATGACCAAGATCATCCCCATCCTCCTCGGAGTTATCGGCTCTTACATCATCTCCATGATCGTTGATCCCGCCTCCCGCGTAGCTGTCGCGGAAAAGGTCGCAGCCGCCAAGTGGGTCGGCCTGCCCATCGTATGGGAAAACAGCGTGTTCCACCTCTTCAGCATGGATGTTGACACCGGCATGCTCCTGAGCGCACTGTTCACCATCGTTCCTCTGTCCCTGGCGACCATGGTCGAGCACATCGGCGATGTTTGCGCGATATCCTCCACCGTCGGCAAGAACTTTGTTGCTGACCCCGGACTGCACCGCACTCTCCTCGGCGACGGCCTTGCGACCACTCTCGCGGCACTCTTCGGCGCACCCGCAAACACTACCTACGGCGAGAACACCGGCGTCCTCGCTCTCAGCAAGGTCTATGATCCCCGCGTTATCCGCATCGCGGCATGCTTTGCGATAATCTTCTCCTTCTGCCCGAAGTTCGCGGCCCTCATAACAGCAATGCCCACCGCGACCATCGGCGGCATCTCCCTGATCCTCTACGGTATGATCTCCGCAGTCGGCGTCCGCAACGTCGTTGAGAACAAGGTTGATTTCACCAACAGCCGCAATGTCATCGTTGCAGCGCTCATCCTCGTCCTTGCGATCGGCATCAACTACTCCGTCGGCAGCATCCAGATCGGCATCGTATCCCTCTCCGGCCTCGCGGTAGCATCCCTCGTCGGCATCGCAGTAAACGCGATCCTGCCCGGCAAGGACTATGAGTTCGGCGTTGACGAGCAGGGCGACACCTCCGTTAACTTCATCGTACGATAAAAAATGATACTAAACAGGCGGTCAAAAATTGACCGCCTGTTTTTCTTAAAAATATGTCGATTAGGTATTGACAAATTCCGATTTTACGGTATAATAGCTCTTGCGCTTAGCGGATTTGTGTAATGGTAGCACACCGGACTCTGACTCCGTTTGTGAGGGTTCGAATCCTTCATCCGCTGCCAAAAGCAGTTCACCGGTTTCGGTGAGCTGCTTTTTTTATTAGCTGCTTGGCACCAGAACCCGAACAAAACAAATCAAATCAGCGCACGAAGTGCCGAAGGCGCTTCGAGGGTTCGAATCCTTCATCCGCTGCCAAATAGATTGCCTGATTTGTCTACCAGATAAATCAGGCAATTTTCATACATTAGCAGCAAAAACGGCCCAAAATACTGTAAAATCAGAGAAAACCGGCTTCGGAATGGCGATCACAGCCAGACCGAGGCCGGTTTTTTGCGTTTTTGGAGCAAAAAAGCTACGCACCTTTTACTTCAAATTAACTGAGCAAAGTAGTCGGAAAAAGTTAGCGGTGGGTGGATTTGAACCACGGAGCGCCCGGAACGTGGGCAAAAACCACACAAGCTGCGCAGAATTGGCGTGGTTAAATCTTGTAATTTGGCAAAAGGCGTAGTATAATTTTATCTGTTTCATAAAAGTTAATTCTTGCGGCAAGGATCAATCTTTGTTCTCGTACTTTTCGCCACCATGGATATATCCGGGCTGCCTGGTGCTGAGAATGTCAGCCTCTCTGGGATCGGACTGCATAAGCTCCATCTTGCTGCCTGCAAAGAGCTTATAGAACCATACACCGGGCATAAATACGATGTATACCCACAGGCAGGAAAGGAAAACTCTGAATCTGCTGGGCTCGGAAACGGGGATTGCACGGGACTCCGTGTATTCCATGTGGCCGATTTTATCGGGGCATGCGCTCTCGCAAAGGCCGCAGCCGAGGCACTTGTCAAGATCAATGCGGCGCTTACCGTTTTCATCAAAGCTCATTGCTCCAACGGGGCAGGCTTTTACACAAGCCTGACAATGCGTGCATTTGTCCTCTTCGAACTTGGGAAGATATGGGCCGTTATAGTTCACAAACGGGACATGGTATTCTGTTTTCAGCGTCAGCGGCATACAGCAGCAGGAGCAGCAGAAGCACAGATTGTCCTGATAAGGTTGAACGCAGGATTCAACGACGGAAATGAGACCGCGTTCGTGTGCCATATCCGCAACAGCAAGGCATTCATCAACGGAGACCGCACGTTCACCGTGCTTTTTCTTGAGCTTGCCATAGAAATTAAGACCGAAACAGGTGTTGATGGGATTGTCGCAGTTACCGCGAACTGTGCGGCACACACAAGGTGATACCGCAATATCGGTGGTATTGCGAATGATGTCCTTTGCAACTTCAATAGGCACAACGACAGAGTTTGTATGTATGTAGCGGTAATGCCACTCAAGCGCCTTTCTGATCAGCGGACCGATGATGGGCTTGACTGCCAGCTTTCCCATCATATAGGAAAAGCGTACTACATCTACTGTGTTTTTGAGATGCTTCTTCAGGAAATTGCTGCGGAATTTTGCGTTGCTGTCGTAAAGGGTAATGCCATCTACCTCGACCTTGCGAGAAGTGTAGCGATTGGGTGTATTGTCTGCCATGAAATTACCTCTTTTCTATTTGATTTCACATAAATTATATCAACGCTCAATTTAAAAATATAATATTTTGTCAAACAAAGTTCATAACCGACAGGTTATTGACTGCCATATTTAACGATGGTATAATCGTGAAAAAAGGAGGTACGCTCCATGGAGATAAGAGATTTGCGTTTCTTCTGTCTTACCGCAGAGCTCGGCAGCGTAACAAAAGCCGCTGAGCAGTTAATGGTATCCCAGCCTTTTGTCACAAAGGTTATCCATGGGATCGAGGATGAACTCGGAACAAAGCTTTTTGACCTTGAAAAGCGGAGACTTATACTCAACGATAACGGAACATACTTCTACAAAGAGGCAAAGGAGATCATCGAGCGATTAGACCGGGAAACAGGAAATATTTCCGCAATGCAGGATAAAGCGGAGTTTACAACCACGCTGCTTTATAATAACGCGGGGTATCTGAGCGCATTGAATAATGCCTTTATGGAAAGATACCCGAACAGCGTGCTTTCGGAGGCTTATGCCAAGCGCGAAGATATAATTCAGAAGCTGAATACGAATCAAGCAGATTTTGCCATAGAGCTTCCTCCCATAACCGGAGAACAATCACGCATGATTGAAACAATAACCGTGCTGAAGGACACAGGCAGTATCATGGTTCCGCCGGATCATCCCCTGTATCAGAAAGAGGTTGTAACATTAGAAGAGCTTGCGCCGTATCCCGTGGTCATTGCACCAAAGGGCAGCGGAATGAGAGCAACCATAGACCACATTTTTGAAAAGCACAATCTCCCGCTCAATGTTGTCTACGAGACCAACGATATGGATCTTCAGCAGCGCATGGTGCTTGTGAATAAGAAGGGTATTGCCTTTATGTCGATCATTCACACGCAGGATCCGCTTATCGGAAAGTACTGTCGCAAGACCATGACCGATCAGTGCTTCGGAACTGTGGGCCTGAGCTATAACAAATTCCGCGCAGAAACCGCGAGCACAAAGATGTTTAAGCAGTTTGCACTGGAGTTTTTCGGAAACCTTCAAAACTTGGCAAATACGATATGATAATTTGAGAATTGCGCACCTATTCTTACACTTATAGATCAAATCTGATTAATCTTGTGATTCTTTTGGTGTACTTTTGGGGCAAATACCCTGCCTCTACGCACCGTTTGGGGCAAATACAGCAAAAGCAACTCACCATTGTCGGTGGGTTGCTTTTTTATTAGCTGCTTGGCACCAGAACAAAATTAAACTCAGCTCACCGAGCGATGAGCTGAGTTTTACGGTTGGCACTTTCCGCACGGAGAATATCCGGAGGCAATTGCCTCGTCGCGCGTCTGAAACCATACGCGATTATCATCGGATATGCGCGATGCCGACGAGCATGACGGCAGATGAAACTTATCCGACCTACTGCTTGCCTCATAAGCGCCCTGAGCCTGCGCAGGAGCCGACGGAGCGAGCGTTGGGTCAATACTTGGTTCCGGTGCCTCAGTGCCATTCACCGGGCTTACGGTGACATGCACTTCGCTTATCTTGTCATCCCGTACAGTATCGGATGACAATGCAAAGCCCACAGCAGACGCTGCAAATATGCAGCAGCATATAACGGCTTTTCCAATGTACGCTTTCCGGCTCTTTATCGCTGCAAGCACAAATAACATAACAGCAGCCGCTGCGGCGGTTATTGAAATGGCTGCAAATAATATCTTCATGGGAACATAATATATCCGCATGTAAAATATGTCAACATTTCCGTGCAAAAAATGCTTTCCTTTCGGAAAGCATTTTTCATATCAAGTGTTCTATCAAGTGTTCTGCTCTTTTATGCTGCGGTTTATAATGCGCATCTCGCCGATTATGAGAATTGCGACAGTCACGGCCGCAAGGCAATCGCCAACGGGGCCTGCGTACAGCAGACCGTCAATGCCCATGATGCCCGAAAAAATGTATGCACAGGGCAGGAAGTAAAGCAGCTGCCTTGTCAGAGTGCAGATCATTGCCTTGGTCGGCTTGCCGATAGACTGGAAGAAGATACCCGAGGGGATGAGGAAGCCGACGAGGAAGATAACACCGAGGAAGATGTGGAAGCACTTGAGGGCAAACTCGTTGTACAGTTCGTTCTCCTGTCCGAAAATGTTTATTATGTCCTGTGTGCAGAACTGGAAGCAAGCCCAGCCGATGACGCCTACGATAAGGCCGACGATTATCGTTCTCAGGTACGTTGCCTTTACGCGGTGGAAGTTTTTCGCGCCGTAGTTATAGCCGACGATGGGCTGGCTGCCTATGCCGAGGCCGACCATAACGCTGATGATGATGGAGTTGACCTTCATTACTATGCCGAAAGCGGCGAGAGGGATGTCCGGACCATAAATGCTTTGTATGCCGTATTTTACGGTTAGATTATTTACGCAAATAACTACTATGGTCGAGCCAAACTGCGTGAAAAAGCTCGAAATACCAAGCGGCAGAAATGAAAACAGAGTGTTTTTTCTGATAATGGCGTATTCGCGCTTGAATTTGATGCCCTTGAGACGGGGTATGTATGCAACAGCGAGCACAAAGTTGAGTATCTGGCCGATTATCGTTGCCCACGCGGCGCCTGCAACGCCCCAGCCGAGACCGAGCACGAACCATGCATCGAGCACTACGTTCAGCAGACAGCCGGATATGTTCGATATCATGGCGTAGCGCGGATTGCCCTGCGCTCGGATAATGCTGGTTACCGTCATGCTTATGCACACAAACGGTATGCCGATGAGGGTTATCCGTGCGTATTCCGTCGCGTATCTGAACGTTTCCTCCGCAACCTTTGTTCCGCCGCAGAGATTTAGCACCGGCGTGAGCAGAAGCTCCATCGAAAGCGTTATGAAAAGACCGGCCAGCAGCGATATCGTAATGCCGTTGCCCATCGTGCGCGCGGCCTCGTCATAGTTTTTCTGCCCGAGCTTCAGGCTGAAATACGCAACGCAGCCGTCGGCGATAAGCGTGCCGATCGCCATTGCGATTGTAACAAGGGGGAAGGTAAGGTTTGTTGCGGCGTTGCCGTACATGCCGACGCCCTGGCCGATGAATATCTGGTCAACTATGTTGTATACAGAGTTTACGACCATCGACGCTATAGCCGGCAGTGAAAATTTGATCATGAGCTTGCCTATAGACTCGTTTTCAAACATGGCAAGCGAATTGTTTTGACTCATCATATCACCTGTATCTATTATTCTAAATTCAAACGGAGAAGATTATAGCACAGTGCATATGTATTGTAAATGTATATAAAATTAACATTCAAAATTTGTGCACTGTGCTGCAAAATTACTCCTCGTGAGCCTCGCGAATAAACTGGTTTATAGAAGCACCGAGCAGGATTATGTACATGCACCAGTACATCCACAAAAGCGAGATCACGATCGTTGCAAGACTTCCGTAGGTCGAGTAGTTTGCGTAGCGTATAAAAAGCGAAAACAGCCATGTGAACAAAAGCCACGCGCCTGCCGCCGCGGCAGCGCCGGGCATAAGGTGAAGAAGCTTGATCTTAACTCCCGGAACACCCTTATATATTGCGAGAAAAACGATCGCCAGCATCAAAAACGCAACGACAAATCGCAGCTCCAGCAGCAGCGACAGCGCAGGCGACACGGCAGGAAGATGCGTGTTTATAAGATCATATATCTCCTTGCTGAACACCATCAGCGCCAGCACGATTATGGCAAAGGCGATCATTCCGACAGTATAGAAGCATGCAATAATGGTGCGCCTGAAAAACGATGAATATTTGGGGGAGTGGAAGATATCCTCAATGCCCCTTATCAGCGTAAAAAATGCGCGGCTTGAAAGCCATATCGTAAACAGTATCGACAGCGGAAGAACCGCGCCCGGCGCAAAGTATATGTCGGTAACGACCGATTCGATTATTGCCTGCAATGCGTCCGGCATATAGCGCTCAACGGCGTTAAAAAGCGTTTCCTGTGAAAGACCGGTGTAAGGAATGATGGCCGTCAGCAGCGCGACAAAAGGAACGAGGGACAAAAACATGTAAAACGCGCTCGCGGCTGCGTGAGCGTTTATGTTGTCCTCGCTTATCTCGATCATGAACTTGTTTATAGTGTTGAAGATCTTTTTCATAGAACCTCATGAAATTACCGCCCACAAGGACGGTAATTTTTCAGCATATTAAAGTAAGCCTATCGGCAAGATTGGCAATTTCGTGCTTTTCCGAGCCTTTGCCGAGTTCGCCGTCGAGCGACCAGTCAAGTCCCTCAGGCGAGCTTATCTTCACGGAATCGGCCTGGAAAAAGTCGAGAAACGGCGAGGAATAATCCTGCGTGAAAACGCCGATCAAAATGTTCTGGAAATCAATAAGCGTCCTCGGCTCGTGAACGAGCAGAATCTCAAATTTGCCGTCGCCCGTGTCAACAACGGTTTTTGGTAGCGTGATGGTTCCTGCGACCGATGTCGAATTGCATACGGCGCCGAAAATATAATCACCCTCACATGTGAATTCGCCCACGTCAAGCTTCAGATGATGAGCCTTGATCTTTGGCAGATCCTTCACGGCGTCGAGCAGATATGCCGAATGTCCGAGCATGTTTTTGAGGTTTTGCGGTGTGGTGTACGACAGCCAGGAGAACGCGCCGAACGCTGCAACATAGGAAAAATATTGCTCTCCGAACTTGCCGATGTCGATCTTTTTTGGCTTTCCGGAAATTATGTTCTGTGCGGCCTCGAGCATGTCGGAGGATATGCCGTGGCAGGCTGCAAAATCGTTTGTGCTGCCGGATGGAATATAGCCGAGCGGAGTGCGGCAGTCGCCGCGGATAATGCCGGTTATGACCTCGTTGAGCGTACCGTCGCCGCCTATGCAGACGATGAGGTCAAACTCGCTGCCGTAAAGCTGCGCAAACTGCGTTGCGTCGCCGCTTTTGCCGGTCGGGAAAACCGTCACGGCGTAGTCGCCTTCGGAAAAGATTTTAATTATATCGGGCAGAAAGCGCAGGGAGGTGCGCCGGCCCGAAACCGGATTTATAATAAGCAGAAGTTTTTTCAGCTGGGAAAAGGTTTTCATCAGAATAATACTCCGTTAAGATCAGATGATTCCGGCAATCAGAAGGCAGAAGTATGCCGAGGGGATTGAGAACAGCAGACTGTCAACTCTGTCCATAACACCGCCGTGACCGGGAATGAGATTGCTGTAGTCCTTAAGACCGGCCATGCGCTTTATAAGCGATGCGGCAAGGTCGCCGACCTGGCCGAAGCTTGAGCATATCAGCGCAGTGAGCGTGCAGCCGAGGATATTGACATTAAACCACTGCTTGAGCACGAAGAATAGTATAACGCCTGCAACGACGGCACTTATTGCTCCGCAGACGCTGCCCTCAACGGTCTTGTTGGGGCTTACCTCGGGCGAGAGCTTGTGCTTGCCGAATCTTTTGCCGCCGAAAAGCGCAAAGCTGTCGCACACCCAGGTGGATATGCATGCAATCGCAAACACGGGGATCCACACGCTGCTTTCCATAAGCGCAAGCTTGCAGACGATAACGAACGGAACTATCGGATATGCAAGAACGCCCAGCGTTGCAAGCGCGCCGGCGCCGCGGATCTTTTTCGAGACTATGCCGGCGGTCATGGCCGCAAACACGGCAAGGAAAAACGTTATCTCGAATGCCAGAGCATCGGCATTAAACCACAGCTCCGCCACGGTTGCAACGCAGTAAGCGTACAGTATCCACGGCTGGCATACGACGTTTTTGTATCCGATGGCGCGGCATGTTTCCCAAACGGCCATTATCATGGCAGCCAAAAGGAACAGCGCCCTCGTCACGGGACCCAATGCAAAGCAGGCAACTACCAGTATTATCAGCACCGTTGCCGAAATAACTCTTGTTTTCAAGTTGCTGACCTTCTTTCATGAAATGTTCAAAATTAATACCTAATATAACATATTAATGCGCCATCTACAACAACAAATGGTTGCAAATCATGCAAAACGGCATATATTGAAAAATTATTCTTGCAATTTTCACAAAAAAATGTGATACTTTAGCCAATAATCCGTCTCTATAGTTGGAAGATAGGAGATAATTTTGGACGATCGGCGTATTGTTGAGCTTTTTCTGAATCGTTCGGAAGAAGCCTTGCTACAAATAGATATTAAATACGGCCGCTATTGTCACCGCGTGGCATTCAACGTACTCGGAAACGCTGAGGACAGCGAGGAGTGCGTCAACGATGCCTATATGAGGGTGTGGGGCAGCATTCCGCCAAACGAGCCAAGCTCGCTTTCGGCCTATGTCGGCAAGATAACGCGCAATATCGCGCTCGATAAGCTGCGGCAGAAAAACAGCTCAAAACGCGGAAACGGCGAGGTGCCGGTGCTGCTTGACGAGCTTGCCGAGTGCGTTTCCGGCGTTGACGAGCTTGAGCGCAGGCAGGACTCGGCGGAGATAATCGATGCGCTCAACGGCTTTCTTGAAACGCTCAGCGCAACAGAGCGCGGCGTTTTTATGCGGCGATACTGGATGATGGAGCCGATAGCGGATGTTGCCGCACGGTATGACATATCCGTTTCTAAAACAACAACAATGCTTTTCAGGCTGCGCGGCAGACTGAAAAAACATTTTATGAAAGAAGGTATATCTCTTTGAAGAGCGATGACTTGCTCAGACACCTGGGCTCCGTGAAAGATGAATATATTGAAGAGATAATGACCGAAAGCGTCAGATCGGCGCGCCGGCGCTCTGGGAAGCGCAGCATCGTTGCATCGATCGCGGCAAGCCTCGCGATAGTCATACTCGGAATGGCTGTCATGGCGGCAGACGGCGCAAACGTCGAAAAGGACGAAATGACGCTAACAAGCAGCGTTCAGAGCATTCAGATGGCGCGCAACAGCGTGATAATGATAGACGTTAACCCGAGCATCCGCGTTGAGGTAAACGACCGCAGCACAGTTGTTGCCGTTGAAGGACTCAACGATGATTCAAAGCCCGTCCTCGAGGGACTTGAGCTTAAGGGCAAGGACTATAAGACCGCCGTTTCCGAGATCGTGACCTCGCTTCAGGAAAAAGAGTATATAACTAACCTCAAAAACTCCATTCTCATAAGCGTTGCCGCGCCGAATGACGATATGTCGAAGGAAATACTCTCCGGCGCTGTCGAAACCGTCGAAAGCATTGACAAAGCCATTGATTACGGCCTGTCGATACTCAGTCAGATAGTAAACCTTGACGATGCGGCAGAGGCAACGGCCGAAAAGTATGGCATATCCGAAGGCCGCGTTGATATCATAAACAAATTCGTTGCCGAGCACAGCGATTACAGCTTTGACAAGCTTGTTGAGAATAATATTCAGCTTCTCAATCAGCTGTTTGAGTATGTCGGACTTCCCGAGGGCGTTGAGCGTATCGGCGCCGTTGCGGGTGTTGTTCCGTCCGAGTACGAGGAAAAGCTCAATCTCGGCGAGCTTAACTGCGATGAGCTTATAAGCTTCACGAGCGCCATCAGCGATTTTTACGATAAGCTCAGCGAGTATTACAGTCCCGGCGACGTTGCCAAGCGCATCGGCTATGAGTTCAGCATTGCCGAAAGCAGCTCTGAGGATGGCAAAAAGCTCTGGGCGGTTCTGGCCGAGAGTCTTACAAAGAACATCGGAAACCACGGCGCTATAATCAGCATCGGCCAAAGCACCGTGACCGATTGGATAAATCAAAGCGAGATAGGAAGAGTCATAAAGCATATCGCAACCGCGATCATACCTGCCGCCTGACATCATTCCTTACCACATACTAAAGCCCACATACACAGAAAACATCAGGAGCGTCTGCTCCTGATGTTTTTTAGACTGCAAAAAACTATTCTGCAAATGAAAGATAATAGAGTAGCAGGGGAGCACGAGGGGGCAAAGGCCCCACTCGTGATTGGATTAATAGCCATCAAAAACGTCCGGTACGGACTTTTTGACGAGCGTAGCGAGATTTTTCGTGAAAACTTGTTTTCACAAAAAATGTGGCGTTTTTGAAGCGTGCAAAAAAGTCTATGACTTTTTTGATACGCTGAAAACATCAGGAGAAATAACTCCTGATGTTTTACTTTTATGACCACAATATATACGCATCTTGCATGCCGGACGACACAATACGGTTGAAAACGACAAAAAAATGTGATATAAAAGCTATGTAAAATCAAAAAAGTCCGCGATATGGCAGACAAAAAGGAACGAAATAATGTCAAAAATGAAGTATAAGATCGCGCTTGCGGCGGCAGCGGTGCTGCTGCTCGGCGGCGCAATATACATATACTTTGCCCACTATGCGCCGTTTAAGCCTGATCAGCCTCAAACGCTGAGCGTGTGGTATGTAAACGACGACGCGATGTGGTCGGGCTTTAACGCACTGTGCGGCGAGTATAACGAAACAAACGGAGCCGACTGCGGCATAACGATAAGCGCAAAGGCTTTCGATACGCAGGCGCAGCTATACGAAAGCGTGTGCTCTGCCATTGAAAACGGGGGAGAGCTTCCGGATATCCTCGCCTGCGATACGGACTTTGCCGCGTATCTTGACGATGAGGGCAAGCTTGCGGATATGGATAAGTATTTCGGAAGCTGGGAGACCTCGGGGTATGATAAGAGCATGACAACGGTGGCAAAAGGATCAAAGGGGCTTTCCGCGGTTCCCATAGCGGCCGAAACGAATGTTTTTATAGTAAACACCGATATGTTTGCCGACTCCGAGGCGATATCGAGCTTTGAAAAGCTATGTTCGGTCGCAGATGAGTATTATAAGCGCACATCCAAGAGCTTTTTCACGATATCGGATTATTCGCTGTTTTTCCGCGATGCCGTTGCGCAGCTCGGCGAGAGGTTTGACGGCGTAAGCCCCCATGACACCGACAGCGATAACTGCAAATACATCTATAAAATATTAGCCGAAACGGCCTACGACCGCGGCTTTACCTCGTCCGGCGGACAGGCGGCAAAAAAGCTTGCCGACGGTGAGATCGCGGCTGCCATCGTTTCCTCGTCCGATCTAATGCAGTATGCCGATAAGCTCAGCGGCGACGAGTTTGAGTTCGTCAGCTTTCCTTATATGAAGGACGGCAAGCCTGCATATACACAGAAGGTCACGGGAATGACGATACTTGCATCGGATAAAACTCACGAAAAGTCCGCCGTTATGTTCCTGCGCTGGTTTACCTCGCAGAGCGTAAACAGCAGCTTCGTCGGCGATTCGGGCTATCTTGCCGCCATAGGCAAAGAAAGCTCATCCTCGGGCTTTGCCCTTTATGATAAGCTTATGGATGCAGTTGAAACAATGCGCAAAAAGGGCGACAGCACGACGAGAGCGGCCAGCGCCGAGTATTCGGTCAACAGCAGAAACTTTGACAGTGTGCTGAATACGATAATGAATTCACTAAACTAAAATATACAGAGGTGCATGAATTATGGAAGGCTTCAGAGTACTGGAGATCAAAAAAAGCGTATTTGAGAATAACGACAGGGAAGCGGATAAGCTCAGACAGGAGCTGAAAAAGGAAAAAACATTCCTCCTCAACCTCATGTCGTCCCCTGGTTCGGGCAAGACTACCACGCTCAAGGCAACTATTGCGGCCTTGAAGGACGAAATGCGCATCGGCGTAATGGAAGCGGATATAGACTCCGATGTTGACGCGCACACGATCGCCGAGACCGGTGCGAAGGTCATCCAGCTGCACACCGGCGGCAT
>DKRV01000002.1 GCA_002472405.1 Clostridiales bacterium UBA7273
CTTCCCCTCAAGCTCCGCAAGGGGAAGACAAAAGAGGGGCGGTCTGTGACCGCCCCAATGAATAATGAATGATGAATAATTAATAGTGAATAATTGCCGATACGATTTTTCAGAGGCGCATTTACAGTGTACCGATACATTTATTGCATCATCCCGACCGGAAGGTTCCGACAAAAACCGTAGCAAGCGGAATGGATAAATCCGTTCCCTACAAGGGTGCATCCTAAAACTCAGCAGCGCACTACTGGGTTGCGTAGCAGTTATGGTTTATTCCAACGTCCCGAACCGGGACACCGGAAATCACCGTATCGTTAGGTGCGTCAATGCGCCTCTAAAAAGAAAAAACAAAAGACCGCAGCTGAGCTGCGGCCTTTTGTTTTGGAGAAATAGAGAGGATATATGTCGGGAGGAAGAGAGAGGGCCCTCCCGATAAAGGAGAAGAAACATAGCGTGGTTATTGCTTCGGGATGCCTGAGGCTCCGAATTCGCTGACACCGTTCGACCCGGATTCGGGCTTCGACTCGTCGAAGGTGATGCTCAGCGTCGCGTACTCGCCGCCGCGATAGACGACGATGTCGGTGCTTTGACCGGCTTTGAAGTTCTTGACTGCGGCATTGAGATCGGAGTAGCATCCGATGGTCTCGCCGCCGACTTCGGTGATTATATCGCCGGCAGCCAGCCCCGATTTCTCGGCGCATCCGCCGGACTCAACATTGTACACATACGCGCCCTCGGGCATGTTGTAGTACTGTGCGTACATCGATGTGTAGCGATTGTCGATATTGACGCCCATGTAAGCCTTGCCGCTGACGTAGCCCTTGGTGATGAGCTCGTTTGCGATATCGGCTGCGTCGTTTATCGGGATCGCAAAGCCCAGCCCCTCAACTCCGGAGGAGCCGACCTTTGCTGTCGCGATGCCGATGACTTCGCCGCGTTCGTTGTAAACAGGTCCGCCCGAGTTGCCGGAATTGATGGCGGCATCGAACTGGAACATGTTTATCGGTGCGCTGTTGCGCTCGGTCGTGATGCTGCGGTCAAGCGCGCTGACACGGCCGGAGGTCATTGAAAAATCAAGCTCGCCAAGGGGGTTGCCGATGGCAAAAACACTGTCGCCCACGGCGATATCGTCGCTGTTGCCGATCGTGGCCGGAGTCAGATCCGATGCGTCGATCTTCAGCACGGCAACGTCGTTGTCCTCGTCGAAGCCGACGATCTTGGCTTCGTAGCTCGATTTGTCCTTAAACAGGACGCTGACCTTGTATCCGCTTTTCTGTGCCGACTCGACAACGTGATAGTTTGTCAGTATATATCCGTCGGCGGTTATTACAAATCCGGTTCCGGCGACCGCACTGGCGCTCTGCTGGCCGAATATGTTGGCATAGGTGCTTTCAAGCGAAACGCCCACTGTCTGCTGGCAGCCGAGCTCGTATATCTCGTTTGCCGAGGCGGTTTCTGTGCTGACCTTCTTGATGTTGGTCGTGCTGACGATGGGCTTGGTGGTATCGCCGGCCGGTGCGTCGGCTGTGATGCTGCTTTTGACCGCATTCCATGAAATGAAGCCGCCGGCAAGGCCGCCGACAAGCGCGCACACAAGACACAGACACGCCGTTTTCAGCGCGCCGCTGCGATGCGCATTGCCCGACTTCTCGCGAGGCTTCTTTTCCTCGGGAGCGTAGTAGTGCGGCACTTCGGTCGCTTCGTCCTGCGGAACAAACTCCGCGTCCTCATACAACCGCTGCTCGGGCCGCACGAAGTGATACTCACCGTCAATTCCGGTGTCGTCGGACGAAGCATGTGTTCTTTTGTCTCTGTTATCGTCCATGACGGCCTCCGTCGTTGCTCGTTTCGATCTTGTGAGCTTATAATACACATTCTTTATGACAAAGGCATGAACAAAAAAGAAAAATTCTATAAACACTTATTTTTAGAGGCGAATTGGGGCTGCTACGGATACGGTGATTGCGTGAACCCGGTGTCGAGGGCGCGTGCAAAACCGTGGCTGCCGCGCGTAACGCAAGTGCGCTGCTGAATTTTGCACCGCACCCCATTGTCTTCCCCTTGCGGAGCTTGAGGGGAAGATGCCGCTTGCGGCAGATGAGGTGTAAATATATCTGCGCCGTAGGCGCTACATTGTTGACATATGTATCGGTTTTGCCTGTACCAAAATCTATAGTCGTAGGGAACGGATTTATCCGTTCCGCTGTGATGGTTTAGTTGGCAGTTTCCGGTCGGGATACCGCAATATATGTATTTGTACAATGTGAATGCGCCTCTAAAAAAGCGCCACTGAAAAAATGTGGCGGTTAGCACCGCAGATTTAATAACACCTCATCCGTCACCAAGGTGACACCTTCCCCTCAAGCTACGCAGGGGAAGGCAAAAGGACGGTCTGTGACCGCCCCAATGAATAATGAATAATTGCGGTGTGCCTGCGGCACGGATTTAAATTCATTCGCCCTCTGGGCGAATACCTAACTTTTTCACTTTTACCTTTTACTTATTACTTAGCAGACGCAGTCTGCGCTGCCGGGCTACCAGAGATATATGTATCCGTGACTGCGTCAAATCGCCTCTAAAAAAAGAAAAAACCGAGAGGACGGACGAACCGTACTCTCGGTTTTTCTCGATCGGGACTTAGCCCTCAATTGCCTCTGCGGGGCACTGAGCTGCGCACGCACCGCACTCAAGGCACTTGCTGGGGTCGATCTCGTAGTGAAGCTCGCCCATAGAGATAGCTTCGGCAGGGCACTGAGCTGCGCATGCGCCGCAGGACAGGCACTCGTCGGTAATTACAAAAGCCATGATGTAACCTCCATAAGAAATTTGCTCAATAGGAAATCAGGTCTTTGCCTATGTCTTGCAAGTGCATTGTAACACATAATCGCAAAAATGCAAATGTAAATTTGCAGTTAATAACTATTATTTTTGCAAATTGGCAATAATCCCGTATACGACAGTATCGGCGCGGCCGATATACTAAAATATAAGCTGACGAGAATTGAACCCATATCGCCTGTCAGCTTACCCGAGGGGGAACGAGATCTTGAAGAACAACGAGAAATTCACCGAAAAGGCCGAGGGCGCGATCGAGCAGGCGCGGCTTGCCGCGTTCGGTCTTGGCCACAGCTATGTGGGAACGGAGCATTTGCTGCTGGGCATACTGCGAGAGCGCGCCGGACTCGGCGCGAGAATACTGCGCGACCGGGGCCTGAGCGAGCACAGCCTGAAGGACGCAATAAGCCGCGCAAACGGCACCGGCGAGCCGGGAGTTCCGACGCAGGGGCTCACAAAGCACGCATGGCAGGCGATCGAAAAAGCGGCAGCGGACGCTGCGCGGTTAGGCCACAGCTATATCGGCACGGAGCATCTGCTGCTGGGCATACTGCGGCAGCCCGATTGCGGCGGCGCGCGTGCGCTGGCCGCGGCAGGGCTGAGCGTAAACGATATCTACACCGATATCCTTGCCGTGTTCGGAACAGGCTCCTTCAAGCCGCGCAATCAGCCGACCGTGCAGCCGAAAGCCACGGTCAAGCACAGCGAAACGCGCGTGCTCGACCAGTACAGCCGCGACCTCACGTTGCTTGCCGCCTCGGGAAGCTTCGACCCCGTCATCGGCCGCGATGAGGAGATACGCCGCAGCGTTCAGATCCTCTCGCGCCGCAGCAAGAACAATCCGGTGCTCATCGGTGAGCCGGGCGTTGGCAAGACCGCCGTGGCCGAGGGCATAGCCGCTTATATCGCAGGCTCCGACGCGCCCGACAGCATGGCCGGCAAGCGCCTTGTTGCGCTCGACCTTCCGGCGCTGCTTGCCGGAACAAAGTACCGCGGTGATTTCGAGGAGAGAGTCAAGGCGGTGCTCAAGGACGTGAAAAAGGCCGGAGACGTGATACTTTTCATCGACGAGATGCACACCATGATCGGCGCAGGCAGCGCCGAGGGTGCGATCGACGCGGCAAACATCCTAAAGCCGGCGCTCGGCCGGGGCGAGGTGCAGATAATCGGCGCGACCACGCCCGAGGAGTACCGCCGTCATATCGAAAAGGACGCAGCGCTTGAGCGCAGGTTCCAGCCGGTGAAGATAGCCGAGCCGTCGCGCGGCGACAGCCTGAAAATGCTTGGCGCGGTGCGCCAAAGCCTTGAAAAGCACCACGGCGTGAAGATATCCGACGCTGCGCTCACGGCGGCGGTCGATCTCTCCGCACGGTATATAAACGACCGCTTCCTGCCGGACAAGGCCATCGACCTTGCCGACGAGGCGGCCGCGCACATCCGCGTTTCCGGCGGCGGCCTGGTAACGGCCGAGGATATCGCCGGGGTAGTGTCGCTGTGGACGGGCATACCCGTGGCGAATCTCAGCGCCGACGAGACAAAGCGCCTGTGCAATATGGAAAGCATACTCCACCGCCGCGTGATCGGCCAGAACGAGGCCGTCACGGCCGTGTCGCGCGCTATCCGCCGCGGCAGAGTGGGGCTGTCAGACCCCGACCGCCCGATAGGGAGCTTTTTGTTCCTCGGCCCGACGGGAGTGGGCAAAACCGAGCTGTGCCGCGCCCTCGCCGAGGCTGTTTTCGGCGAAAGCGAGGCGATGATAAGGCTCGACATGTCCGAATACATGGAAAAGCACGCGGTCAGCAAGCTCATCGGCTCGCCGCCGGGCTATGTCGGCTATGAGGACGGCGGCCAGCTCACCGAGCGCGTGCGGCGCAAGCCGTGGTCGGTCGTACTGTTTGACGAGATCGAAAAGGCGCACGAGGATGTGTGGGGCATCCTGCTCCAGATCATGGACGACGGCAGGCTCACCGACTCCGCCGGGCGCGTCGTGAGCTTCCGCAACACGATCATCGTAATGACCTCGAACGTCGGCGCAAAGTCGATAAGCGACGGCCGGCCGCGCATGGGCTTCACGCCCGACGGCGGCGATGAGGCGCAGCTCATGCGCGCGCGCATAAACGAGGAGCTGCGCCGGACCTTCAAGCCCGAGTTTTTGAACCGCATCGACGAGACGATCGTTTTCCGCAGGCTCAGCCGCGCCGAGATACGCAGCATAGCCGAGCGCATGCTGCTGACGGTGGCCGAGCGCTTCAAGGCGCTGGGCATGACGCTTTCCGTGCCCGATCAGGTCGTGGATTTTCTCGCCGAGCGCGGCTACGACGAGAAATACGGCGCGCGTCCGCTGCGCCGCGCGATACGCAGCATGATCGAGGACAAGGCCGCCGAGCTTATGCTCACCGACAGCCTTGGCCGCGGCGACACAGTGCAGGCGAGCATCGACGGCGGCGAATTGGTTTTGACAAAGCACGGCGTTTAGTTTATAATGCTTTCCGTGATTTTTACGGAGGACAATTATGGACAAGCAGAGGTTTATAAATAAAGTCAATACGCGCTGCGAATATAATAAATATAATCATATTTTTGTGACCGACGTAGAGCCTGAAAGCGCCGTCGTCGAGGCCGAGCTTCGCCCCGAGTCGTTAAATCCCCTCGGCATGGCGCACGGCGGCTTTGTGTATTCCATGTGCGATATCGCCGCCGGCGTCATTATCGCCCAGTACGCCGATAAGTTTGTAACGCTCAGCGGCAACCTGTATTTCATGCGCCCGGGCAAGGGCAAAAAGCTCCGCTGCGAAGCGCGAATAATAAAGCGCGGCCGCACCGTCAACGTCGTTGACACCTGCGTTTTTGACGACAGCGGCGCCGTCACCGCCAAGGGCACGTTTGAGATCTATATAATGGAGTAAGCTGACGAAACAAAAAAGAGTGCAGACACTGTCTGCACTCTTTTTTACATTAATTTACATCAAGACTTTTTGCAACCGATCAGGGCTTTACGGAGTCTGCAATGCTGCCGAGGTAGCCCTTGAGGCCGTCAACAAAGGTCTTGGGGGTATTGAGTATGCCCTCGACATCGCCCTTGTCGTATGCCCGGCCGATATCCTCGAGCATGCCGACGAAATCGTCGGTTGCGCTCTCAAGGCCGGCCTCGACCTTATCGCCGTAATTCCAAAGGTTTTCGAGCTTATCGACGTCAACGCCGACCTTCTCGCCGACGGTCGCCTTGATCTCGCCGAGCTTTGCGGAAACTGTCGCATGTGTCTTTTCAACTGCGGATGCTACGCTGCTGTCTGCCGTGTTGTTGTCGGCAAGGCTTACGGGAGCAAAAACGACTGCCAGAAGCAGAACCGCTGCCAGTGCCGCCGCAAGAATCATAACAGCATTCTTTTTAAGAGTGTTGGTCATAATTTTCCCTCCATTTTTGCGGTTTTTGTTTAAAACTATACTTTTTCCCCTTGATAATATAGATTAAACCATATCATGGAGCGGATTGCAAGAGTTTTTTATTGATTTTAATAAATATTTTCCAAACAGGCAGTTTTTGTCCCAGAGCAAACGCCAGCTCGCCGAAGAATATGCCGCCGATAACGTCGGCGATGACGTGCTGCTTGACAAACAGCGTTGACAGGCAAATGAGTGCGGCGCAGACGCCGCAAAAGACCTTGAACCATGTTTTTGCGTCCGGCGTGCGCAGCGACTGACGGAACACGAGGTAGGCAAACAGGCAGTGCATCGACGGGAAGCAGTTTGTCGGCGTGTCGAACGAGTACACGACCGACAGCGCCCATGTAAAGCCGCCGGCATCGGCGGAAAGCTCGGGGCGCGCGATGCAGCTGGGAAGCGCGAGGAATATCACGCCGCAGATGATATCGGCGATAATGACGCCCGAGGCAAAGCGGCAGCACAGATCCTCGTCCTGCCGCGCGATGAGCAGCAGCCCCATGCCCCAGAACACGAATGTTCCGACGTAAACGACCACCCACTCGGGGCGCAGCGGTATCAGCGCGTCAAGCCCGAGCGTCACGTCAAACGCGCGCGAGAAATCCGCCAGACTCTTTGTGCCAAGCCACACCGCGGCGTGCATTGCCGCGATAGCAAGCAGCGGCACAACGGAGTACTTATGTATTATCGTCCTCTTTTGCATATGTTTCTCCCAAATTCAAACTGTGTGGTTCAAAACCGTACAGCAACTATAATCCCTCTCCACACCCCTGTCAAGGTTTTTTAGAGGCGCATTTTTAGAGGCGCATTGACGCACCTACCAATACATCTATCTCTGGCAGCCCGGTTCGGAACAATGGAATAAACCATAGCGTTTCGCGTGACGTTAGTGCGCTGCTGAATTTTGCACCGCACCAACGTATGGCGAGGCAAATACGGTTTTGTCGGAAACTTCGATACCGGGTTCACGCAATCACCGTATTGGTAGCTGCCTCAATTCGCCTCTGAAAAAACAGGTGCAAAATATGGGGGCGTGTGGTATAATCGTGGCAAAACCAACCCGGAGGGTGAGCGGAGAAAATGAAGCTTGACAACAAACGCACCATATTGACGGGCCTTGCGTTCCTGTCCATCTGCGCGTTCTGGCAGATGTACAACAGCATCGTTCCACTTATACTGACCAACACATTCCACCTCAACGAGACGTATTCCGGCGCGATAATGGCGGCCGACAATGTGCTTGCGCTGTTTCTGCTGCCGCTGTTCGGCGCGATCTCGGACAAAACGCACACCAAGATCGGCAAGCGAATGCCGTTTATTCTTTTCGGCACCGGTCTTGCGATCATACTCATGAACCTGCTGCCGCTTATCGACAACAGCTATGCTGCAGCGCCGACAACCTTCAAGACCGTTTCGTTTGTGGTCGTTCTCGGCCTGCTGCTCGTTGCAATGGGCACCTATCGTTCCCCGGCGGTCGCGCTCATGCCGGACATTACGCCCAAGCCCCTGCGCAGCAAGGGCAACGCGATCATAAACCTCATGGGCGCGCTCGGCGGCGTTATCTACCTCGGCGTTGCGGCGGTCATGTACCCCAACAGCAAGGTCGAGGGCCTTGCGCACGTCAACTATCAGCCGCTGTTTATGGTCGTTTCGGCGATCATGTTTGTTGCCATAGCCGTGCTGTTTCTCACGATCAAGGAGCCGAAGCTCGTTGCCGAGCAGCAGAAGCTTGAGGCGCAGCATCCCGAGTGGAACCTCGCCGAGGATGACGGCAGCGGCAACGAGACCCTGCCCAAGCCCGTAAAGAAAAGCCTCATATTTCTGCTGTCGTCGATCTGCCTGTGGTTTGTCGGCTACAACGCGGTCGAAACCTGGTTTACGACCTACGTCAGCCAGGTCATGGGTCAGGCGCTGGGCGGCGCATCGACCTGCCTGCTGATCGCGACCGGCGGCGCCGTTATCAGCTATATCCCCATCGGCGTTATCGCGTCCAAGGTCGGCAGAAAGCGCACCATCATGGCCGGCATCATCCTGCTGGCTGCCTGCTTCGGCCTGGGCTACTTCCTGACGACGGCCTACAGCGAGATCAACGTTATCATGTTCATCGTGTTCGCGCTCGTCGGCCTTGCATGGGCGGCGATAAACGTAAACTCCCTGCCGATGGTCGTTGAGATGTGCCGCGGCTCGGATATCGGCAAATTCACCGGCTATTACTACACCTTCTCGATGGTCGCGCAGGTCGTGACCCCGATCGTCGCAGGCTCGCTGATGCGCCATATAAGCTACACGGTGCTGTTCCCCTATGCCGCGCTGTTTGTCGCGCTCAGCTTCGTGACGATGATCTTCGTAAAGCATGGCGACAACAAGCCCGAGGCAAAGCGCGGCCTTGACGCATTCGAGGATCTGGACGACTGATGAGGATCTGCATTTTCGGCGCGTCCGGCCGTGAGCTGGACGCACGCTACTACACCGAGGCCGAGGCCGTAGGCCAGCTGATCGGCGAAAACGGCGACAGCATCGTTTTCGGCGGCGGCGCGGAAGGCCTCATGGGCGCGTGCGCGCGCGGAGTGAGCGCGGCAGGCGGAGACATCGTCGGCATAGCGCCGCGATTTTTCGATGAGCCGGGCATACTGTACGATAAGTGCAGCCGCATGATATTCACCGAAACCATGCGCGAGCGCAAGCAGCGCATGCAGGAGGAGTCCGACGCATGCATCGTCCTGCCCGGCGGCATCGGCACGCTCGAGGAGTTTTTCGAGATCCTCACGCTCAAGCAGCTCGGCCGGGATGACCGTGCCATTGTTCTGCTCAACACCCTCGGCGCGTTCGACGCGATGCTTCGCATGCTCGAAGAGCTTGCCGAGCGTCGATTTATGTCGAAAAACTGCCTGGAGCTGTATTTCGTGGCCGGTACGCCCGAGCAGGCGATGGACTATCTGGCCGGCTATGTTCCGCAGAAGGGCAGCATCCGCAGGCTTGAGGATTATAATAAGTAAAGTTTGGCTGTGTGGCATATGCTACACAGCCTGTTTGATGTCGGGTATATCATAGTTTCGCAAAGTGAAATAAAACGGAGGCAATGAAAATGATACGCAGAGTTATTCAGATAGACAAGGAAAAGTGCAACGGCTGCGGCAAGTGCGTCCACGCATGCCACGAGGGTGCGATCGGGCTGGTCGGCGGCAAGGCGCAGCTCATGCGCGACGATTACTGCGACGGTCTGGGCGATTGCCTGCCCAACTGCCCGACGGGCGCGATAAGCTTCATCGAGCGCGAGGCCGCGGCATATGACGAGGCGGCGGTAAAGGCCGCGCAGAACGCAAAAAAGCAGGCGGTTTCCGGCTGCCCCGGCTCTGCGCCGCACGGCGTTGAGTACGTAGATGCGTCGCAGCTTCGCAACTGGCCCGTGCAGATCCGGCTTGCGCCTGTCAAGGCCGCGTATTTTGACGGTGCGGATCTGCTCGTCGCCGCCGATTGCAGCGCCTATGCATGCGGCAGCTTCCACGCCGATTTCATGAAAGGCCGCGTTACCCTCATCGGCTGCCCGAAGCTCGACCCCGTCGATTATGCCGAGAAGCTCGGCGAGATCCTCGCCGCAAACGATATAAAGTCCGTCACCCTCACGCGCATGCAGGTGCCCTGCTGCGGCGGACTTGAGCACGCCCTTCAGCGCGCCATCGCTGCCACCGGCAAAAAAATCCCCCTCCACGTTTTTGTGGTGGCGAATTGACGCAGCTACGGATTCATCCGTTCCGCTTGTCACGGTTTTGCCTGCATCCACCGGTCGGGAAACAGAAAAAATGTATCGGTACAGATTGGATGCGCCACTGAAAAGCAGGGGCGAGCATTGGAGGCACTCACTTAACGACAGTTCAAATTAACTGGTTTTAGTGGCGTCTTCAAGCGGTGCCAACAGAAAGACCACATCTTTGGAGTAAAGTCCTTGGATGTGGTCTTTCTTCATTTTATGATAGCTACTATCAGAGCTGCAATAGAGATTAGCACAGGAACAAGGAATTTGCCCCATTCAAAAGCAAGATGTCGGCGGTATTTTGCGATCTCTTGTTTTTTATTCTGAAAATAAACCTTCCCAGCGTATGTTGGTCTAATAATGTATTCCCATCCAGTCAAAGAAGCCAATCCTCATCCGAAGCATAGTTCTCAGCGTTTTTGCGGATGTCATGCAGGAGACTTTCATATGCTTCTTCGGAAAAATAGCTAAGCAACATCAGTCAACACCTCCGATCATCTGTGTTTCTCCGTTGTTTACGTCACTGTCAAGCGTATATTTGAAGCTTCTGAGTGCGTCCAAGATCTGCTTTGCAGCAGACATTCAGCGACAGGCGCAAGCCCTCCGCATTCGATAGGCTTACCTGTATGCCTGTTAAATTGAGAGTGTCGGCTTCAATGACCGATTTGTAAAAATCAAAGATGGCGATAGCCGTTTTGCCGGAGAGCATAGAGAGAACTATCTACTGCAACGCTGGGCATGATTCTGTGCGGCAAATATCCCCTTGAGTATTACGGCGGCGGTGACCCGTCTGAGTATAATTTCATGGATCAGTCGGCCTTTGTCGGCTTTATTGCAGTTGCCGTTGTTTTGGCAATCCTGTATGTCCTGCCGTTCATCTTCTCCAAGAAGCTGAGGCCGGGCTGGCTGTTATTTACTCTGGTCATTTTCATCCTTGACACGCTGTTCATGCTCATCGATGTCGGTGTCCAGTCCGACATGCTCGTCGACTACCTGTTCCATATATGGGTCATTGTGAGCCTCTTCATCGGCGTAAGCGCAGGCTACAAGCTCAAGAAGTTGCCGTCCGAAGAGGAAGAGCAGCCGGAGTGGGAGCAGCCCGTCAGCTGCACGAACACATTCGAGGACTGAGCTTAAAATTAAAATCGACAAGTCGAAAAACGACTTGTCGATTTTTTACTGCTTATTTGAATGAGAGGGGAACGCCCGTATCGTGCAGCACAGCCACAAGCGCTCGTAGGTCTCGCGGTCAGACAGGTCTGCCTGCATGATCTCCTCGCACTTTTTGATGCGGTACATGAGTGAGTTGCGGTGGACATAGAGCTTGGCCGCGGCCTTTGTCATGTCGCAGCGCTCAAAGATATAACAGCACAGCGACTGGTAGTAGTCCGAGGAGTTTTCCTTGTCAAAATCGATGAGCCGCTTAAGCTCCGGCACGACAAGACTCTCGGGGTAAATATTGTCGTAGCCGTGACGGAGAATTATCTCTGCGAAGTAATCAAAAAACGAATGGATGCAGTTGCGGCCACCCTGCTCGATGCCGTGTTCCAACGCCAGCCGCGCCTGCTCGATGTAAGCGTCACGTTTCTCGAGATCGGCAAAGGTGCCCGAAGCGCCGCAGATAAACGCGGCCTTGGCCGAGGCCTCGGCTTTGATATCCGACAGTATCTGTTCACGCATCGCATCGTCATTAATGTTTTGAAACAGCATGTACATGTCGTCGGACTTGTTGACATACAGCATGTTCGGGTGGAGTATCTTGATGCTGCTGACGATGTTTTGCAGCCTGCCGACACTTATCTCGTCGGTATGCATTGCAACGACCATGTAGCCCGGGTTAAGGCCGACATTTTTGTAAAACGCCGTACTCGTCAGAAGCTGGATGGGCGCGTCGGTGTTTTCAAGAAGCACACGGGCAGCAATCAGCCTGTCGGGCGCAGAGCCCATGGGCTGGCGACGCATCTTGCCGCCGAGGAATATCTCAACCGCGGTCTTGACTACACCGTTGAGCTTGAGTGCAAAATCCAGCTTTTCCCGCTCACGATACATGACCGAGCAGCAGCCTTCAATGCTGTTGCCCAGATACACCGAGCATGTCGTCTGCGGATACTCAATATTTACGCCCCAGGTGACATCGATAGGCTCGCCTGCGGCAGACATTTTGTCGGTAAAGCCCTCGCCAAAGTAATAGTCGATAACGGTTTCGGGAGCGGCAGCACCTGTGGTGATGAGCGCTTGCCAGAGCGGGTCGGGGCAGGGGTAGGGGCCGCCGTATGCAATCAGATGAAAAGCAATGTCGGTCACAATGACCGGCATGTTGTAGCGCATATAGATCTTCTGAAGAAAAATATTCAAGTCATCTGTCTGCGGTATGAGCTCCATTATATATTTGTAGACATCGTCGCCGGCATTCTTGTCGATGTACCTGTTTGCCATATAAAAACGCCTCCGTTTAACGGTTTATCAAGGGAGCTTTGCTGCATCGGCTGATAAAAGATTAGCAAATTATTATCGATTTTTCAAGTAAGCTGCACACAATTTGTATGATTGCAAAAATACAGCGTTAATAGTTTTACAAAATTAACAGTGCATTTAGACAAACTATGTGATATAATTAAAATTTTACGAGTTCTTAATGCCAAAACCGCAACAAGATATTGTCACTAATTTAACAGATTATAACCAAATATAAGAATTTACTGTCAAAGCAGCACCAAAGCTTGTAAAAAAGCGACGGTGCTGCTTTTATTTCCCTCAGATATTTCCTGATTTTTCTTTGTGCAAATGATAAATCACGATTGACACTTTTTTGGCGAAATGCAGTTGAACAGAGGCAAAAAAGCATGCTAAAGTCTTAACAAAGGCAGCACGGTGGAGCTGTTTCGACGGGAACGGCAGAGAGACCTTAACGCTGCGGCACTTGCAAGCGTCAATTTCAACCGAATAAAAAATGTATAAAGGAGTTTGAAACAATGCAAAAAAGCGGACTCGTAAAAAGCAGCAAATACGCATGGGTCGTATTGATACTGCTTGTACTCATGCAGTTTGTATATGCCGGCATCACGCTGAGCACCGTTACCCTGTACATGGAGCCCATCCTCAATGCACATCCCGAGGTATCCCGCACAGCATATGCTCTGACCATCACACTTAACGGCGGCGCAAACGCCATAGTAAGTATCTTCTTCGGCAAGCTCGTTGATAAGTTCGGCCTCAAGAAGATGATTTCGTTCTGCTCGATCCTGATGATCGTCGGCGTTATTCTGTACGCAAACGGCACCGCCATCTGGATGTTCTACCTCGCAGCTATCCTTCAGGGCATCTCCCTTTGCTTCTGCTCGGGCGCATCCTGCTCGATCATATTCAGCAAGTGGTTTGCCCACTCCACCGGCACCCTGCTTTCCGCGACCGCTATCGGCTCCGGCCTTGCAGGCGTTATCTTCAGCCCGATAGTCTCCAACTGGATCAATACCATCGGCTGGACCACCTCCCTCTACATCAACTGCGCTATCGTTGTTTTCACCGCTATCGTCCTCATAGTGTTCCTCAAGGACAGCCCTGAGAAGTACGGCGTAAAGCCCATGTGGAACGACAAGGTCAAGATCGCCGACGAAAGCGGCGCGATCATCCCCTACGGCGTAACCGCCAAGGAAGCATACAAGTCCGTGCAGTTCTGGTGCGGAACTATAGGCATCGGCCTGTTCGGCCTCATCATCTACGGCGCAATATGCAACATCGCAATTTTCTCCTCCGACCTCGGCTATGACGGCGGCGTGATGCTGTCTGTCATGTACGCAGCAAACATTGTGCTGCAGCTGCCGTTCGGCATCCTCGCCGACAAGCTTGGCATCCGTACCTGCATGGTCGCGTACTCGATCATGGCTATCGCATCGGTGTTCATCTATGCTACCGCACCTGCCATCGGCATGATGTATTTCGGCACCATCCTTCTCGGCGGCTCGTTCTGCATCCTCAAAGCAACCCTCCCCGTTTACACCCTGCAGATCTTCGGCAACCGCGCACAGGGTCAGATCATGGGCATCATGATCGCCGTTATGAACTGCGGTGTTGCCTTCGGTATGCCCGTACTGAACGCTGCATATGACATCACCGGCTCTTACAGCGGCATGTTCAAGCTCTTCGGCTTCCTCGGCATCGTCCTCGCTATCATGATCTTCGTCGGCTGCAAGCCCATCAAGAAGGTCGTTGACGAGAAGAAGGCCATCGAATCAGGCGAGAAAGCAAGCGCAAACGCATAAACACGCACCACAGGCTGTCGGCTCATTCGAGCCGACGGTCGGGACGACGATATTTAGCAAACAAGAAAAAACAAGCAAAGGAGCATATCAAAATGGAAAAGAAAGATTACAGCCCTCTTTTTACCCCGTTTAAGATAGGCAAAATGGAGATCAAGAACCGCATAGTACTTTCTCCTATGGGCCACAACGCATCCCTCCCTTACGGAGCAAAGTCCGACTGGGAGATCGATTACTTTGAAGAGCGCGCAAGAGGCGGCGTCGGCATGATAATCACCGGTTGCACTCCGCTCACCGAGAAGATCGCACAGGGCTCCCACGAGGGAACCCTTGATAGCGACATCCCCATCCCCGCATACACCGACCTTGTCGAGAGAGTCCACCGCTGGGGCGCAAAGATCTGCCTCCAGATGACCCCGGGCACCGGCCGCAACGGCTACCCCAACGAGTTTGGCGACAAGCTCATCTCCTCCTGCGAGCAGCCCACCTTCTTCAAGCCCGATGTCCTCACCCGTGAGATGACAAGGCAGGAGATCAAGGATCTTCAGGAGACGTTTAAGTACGCAGCAGGCGTTGCCCGCGACGCAGGCTTTGACGCTATCGAGATCCACGCCCACGCAGGCTACCTCATCGACCAGTTCATGTCCAAGGTGTTCAACCACCGCACCGATGAGTACGGCGGCTCTGCCGAGAACCGCACCCGCTTTGCCCGTGAGATGGTCGAGGCCGTCCGCTCCGTAGTCGGTCCGGACATGCCTATCCTGTTCCGCGTCGCTCTTGACCACGGCTGGGAAGGCGGCCGTACCTTCGAAGAGTCCAAGGAGCTCGTCGAGTGGCTTCAGAAGTGCAGCATCGACGCATTTGACGTTGACGCAGGCTCCTACGAGCGCCTTGACTACATCTTCCCGCCCTCTTACCAGGGCCCTGCCTGCATGAGCTATGTCTGTGACTTTGCAAGAGAGAACATCTCCAAGCCCATCCTTAATGGCGGCACTCATGACCCCGACACCGCACTTGATCTTATAACCTCCGGCAAGGCAGACTTCGCCATCCTCGGCCGTGCGCTCATCGCCGACCCCGATATCCCCAACAAGCTGCTTGCAGGCCACCGCGAGGATGTACGTCCCTGCCTGCGCTGCAACGAGGACTGCATCGGCCGTATCTGGAACCGCCGTACCAAAATCTCCTGCTCTGTCAACACCCAGGTAGGCGAGGAGAGAGCGTTCAAGATCGAAAAGACCAACGACCCCAAGAACATCGTTATCATCGGTGCAGGCCCCTCCGGCCTTGAAGCTGCCCGTGTTGCCGCACTCAAGGGTCACAAGGTCACCATATACGAAAAGGACGGCCACCTTGGCGGCACCGCCCGTGTCATTGCGACATCTTCGTTTAAAAACTACATCCGCGCCCTGTTCGAGTACTATGCAGTACAGATGGATAAGCTCGGCGTCGAGATCCACCTGAACACCGAGATCAAGGCCGACGACCCCGTCCTCGAGGCTGCCGACTGGATCTTTGTCAGCACCGGCACCGTTCCCGTGTGCCCACCGATCCCCGGCCTTGACGGCAAGAACGTTTTCAATATGTACGAGGTACATAAGGATCACGGCCTTGTCAAGGGCGACAACATCGTCATCTGCGGCGGCGGCGAGTCCGGCTGCGACGGCGGCTATGAGCTGGCGCTCGACTACGGCAAGAACGTCACCATCGTTGAGATGGCAGACATCATGGCAAAGGACGCAATGTTCATCAACCGCGACTGCATCTGCGCAAAGATGACCAAGCTCGGCGTTCGCCTGATGACCAAGACCAAGGTGCTCAGCGTCGACGAAAACGGCGTCACCGTCGAGAAGGAAGACGGCAGCACCGAGTATCTCCCCGCAGACACCGTCATCAACGCTCTCGGCATGAAGCCCAGAACAGAGCTTGTTGACGCACTCAAGGCAAAGTACTACACCAAGACCATCGCCATGGGCGACAGCGTGAAGATGGGCAAGATAGGCACTGCGGTACGCAGCGGCTTCTTTGCGGCAATGAGCATCGATCGCTGAATATGAAACTGTTGTCCATGCCGGCTTCCGGCATGGACAAATCAAAAGAAAGGAGCAGAAATCGTTATGAGAGATCTCATCCCTTATGAATTAGAGTACCTTTTCTCCTACGCAGCAGACTGCGACCCCAATTTTGAAGTCTACGACCCCTCGATCTTCGGCGGCTTCCGCCTTACAGGCTACATCGTAGGCGGCTGGGTAAAGGGCGACAAGATAAACGGCAAGCTCAAGCCCTTCGGCGGCGACTGGTGCCACGGCACACCCAACGGCACGCAGAATGTCAATGTCCGCGCAACCATCGAGACCGATGACGGTGCAAAGATCTACATGCCCTATCAGGGCAGAAACGACATCGGCGGCTACGAGGATGTTCTTAAATATAAGAAGTTTATCTTCCCCGAGCAGGTGCGCAATGCGATACATTATCAGCTCGAGACCGACGATCCCCGCTACGAATGGCTCAATCACACCTTCTGCATCGGCTTCGGCGTTGCAAAATTCACCGACCCCGTTGTCGTGCGCTACGATGTTTACGCCGTTCGCACCAAGAAGTGAGAAAGGAGATAAAACATGGCTAACGATTTGAACAAGACCCGTATCGACCATCTTTTTTCCGCTGATATCGACCTTGAGTGCTGGGGCTTTTACCCCTCTGTCGGCGGCGGTGTTCGTGTAAACTCCGTTCCCAAGTCCGGCGAAGTGTTCACCCAGACCGAGATCATCGGCGAGGTTGTCCCCGGCGGCGAGGTCACGCAGCTTCTGCGCTACAACGGCGTTTTTGAGCTCGACGGCCGCATAACATTAAAGCTCAATGACGGCACTCTGGTCTATGTGCCCTACACCGGCAAGGCCGATTTCTGCACTGTCGACGAGATAAAGGAGTTTGCAGCAGGTAATATCGAAAAGGGCGTTGATGTCTATTTTGCAAGCCCCATCGAGTCAACAGACCCCAAGCTTGACAAGATGTTCGTTTTTGCAGTCGGCAAGCTCGATAACGCAAAGAAGCCCGGCAAGCTCATGCTCGACATTTACGAGTATGAGTGTCTGCCCCTGTAAGGCAAAGGAGGTACGATGTGTTTGATCTTCATGGTAGAGTAGCAGTCATCACCGGCGCATCTAGCGGCCTTGGCCGTCAGTTTGCGCTCGCACTGGCAGGTCAGGGCGCAGATATCGTCCTGCTTGCACGCCGCATGGAAAAGCTCGATGCGGTCGCACAGGAGGTAAGGACAAAGGGCGTTAAGTGCCTGCCCGTCAAGTGCGACATCTGCGAGCTTGACGATATAAAGGCAGCCGTCAAGGCCACTATCGACGAGTTCGGCAAGGTCGATATCCTCGTCAACAATGCAGGCGGCGGCCCGTTCTATCCCATCACCGAGACTCCCGATGATTTCTGGCAGCACGGTCTTGACCTTGAGCTCACCGGCGTGTTCCGCTGCATCCGCGAGTTCGGCAAGGAAATGATCAAAGCCGGCTACGGCCGCATCATCAATAACGCATCTCTGTTCGGCCGCATCGGCACGGGCGAGATCGCCATCTCCAACTACTGTGCAGTCAAGGGCGGCGTTGTAAACCTCACTCGCGAGGTCGCCTGCGAGCTTTGCAAGCACGGCATCACCTGCAACTGCGTGTGCCCGGGCTTCTTCCCCTCGGAATCCAACAGCCCCGAGGCAATGGAAATGCTCGGACCGTGGATAAATTCTCGCGTGCCCATGGGCAGAGCCGGCGTTGACGGCGAGCTAGACAGCACGATAATTTATCTGGCAGCGGACGAGTCGTCGTATGTAAACGGCGCGATCGTGTCCTGCGACGGCGGCTGGACCTGCTGCTGATAACAAGTTAAATTCAGAAAGGATATAATCATGGATCTTAAGCTTAAAGATAAAGTCGTTCTCATTAACGGCGCAACCGGCGGCATCGGCAGAGCAGTGTGCTTTGCACTCAAGGCAGAGGGCGCAAAGATAGCTCTCTCCGGCCGTGACGCAGATAAGGTCGCAAAGCTCGCAGCTGAGCTCGAGCTCGGCCCCGACAGACTGTGGACAAATGTTGCCGATGTAACTTGCGAAGAGCAGGTCAAGGCATTCGTTGACGGCGCACTCGCTCACTTCGGCCACATTGACTCCGTCGTTCCCAACGCCGGCTACGAAGGCAAGTGGGAGTTTAATAATCAGATGAGCAAGGAAAACTTTGAAAAGGTCTTCAGCATCAATGTCCTTGGTGTGATGTACATGCTCAAGTACGGCGGCGATGTTCTTGCAAAGCAGGGTCACGGCTCCATCGTCATCACCTCGTCCATTGGCGGCGTTGTCGGCAGCCCCGGCATGGCCATCTACTGCGCATCCAAGCACGCAGTCCAGGGACTTATGAAGTCCGCTGCCCGTGAGCTCGGCCCCCAGGGCGTCAATGTCAACAGCGTTAACCCCGACGGTGTCGACACCGACATGCTCGCTCGCATCGGCAAAAACGCACTTAGCGACGCGATGAGCCCCGAGGAGCGCTACGCAGCTCTCGTTTCCGGCACCTACGATAAGCGCGCCGCGACTCCCGAAGAGGTCGCATACCTCATCCTGTACTACATCTCCCCGTGGGCATCCCACATTTTCGGCACCAAGACTGTTATCGACGGTGCAAACGGCGACGGCGAGACCGTAAGACCGTAATTATCTGTATACATTTCTTCTTTCAGATCAGATGTAATTTTCTCAGCTCCACCCTCCCCAAACCGAGGGGCCCTTCCTCCCCTCAAACGCCGTCGGGTGCATACGTCGGCAGTGATCCCCTAAAAGCGTACCGGCATCGATTTTCGATGTCGGTATGTTTTTGCTTCTTTTTGGCGATAGCTGTTGTATAATGGTGGCATAGACAAAAAAGGAGAGAGCAAAATGACATACAAGGAAGTGCTGGAGCAGGCGCGGTCATGATTTGCCGCCCCGTGCTCGTGAGCTACTACGGCGGCGGCACGGAAGTCATAAGAGTTTACATCCAAAAGCTCAAGGACGAGTTCTCCGACGCAATGTATATGTGCGGTACCCGCAAGGTGTCTGACATAGACGCCAACATGATAAGACTCACAAAATAAAAAAAGAAGCAGTCAATTAGCCGCCCGTTTTTTAATATTGTTTTTGCCTGACGGCAAAGATTTAATAACACCTCATCCGTCACCAAGGTGACACCTTCCCCTCAAGCTACGCAGGGGAAGACAAAAGGCGGCGCAAGCACCGCCAATGAATAGTGAATAATTATGGTGTGCGGCTTTTGCCGCACTTTTTTAGTGGCGTTTTTGCGCTGATACCGATACGGTTTTTGCGTCAGCACGATCGGGAGCTGCCGATGAAACCATAATGAAAGGGCGAGCATTGCTCGCCCCTACGACTATAGATTTTAGTATCAGCAAAACCGATACATATGACAATAATGTAGCGCCTGCGGCGCGAATATAATAACACCTCATCTGCCGCAAGCGGCATCTTCCCCTCAAGCTACGTAAGGGGAAGACAGTGGGGTACGGTGCAAAATTCGACACCGTACTACCGGGTTGCGTAGCAGTCACGGTTTATTCCATTGTTCCGAACCGGGCTACCGCAAAAACAGTATCCGTAGGTGCGTCAAATCGCCACTAAAGAGAAACGTTGCGCTGGTAGGAGTTATAGACCTTATTGAGGATCGGGCGCACGCCGTAGTACAGCAGCTTGTTATCGAGATTGAACCAGTATATGAGCATGCTCAGGGGAACGACGCTCAGCGCGCCGATAAGAAGCTTCTTTTTCATTTCGTTTACCATCCTTCGTAATCGTCAAAGTCCACAAGGCTTTCGTCGAGCGGCTCTTCCTGCATGACGGCGGTCATGTATTCGGAAAACTGCCTGCGCATCTCGTTGCGGCTTATGGTGCGGTGGTCGAACATATCGTTCTGCACCCAGACGAGGTGCTTATTTTTATCCTTGGCCTGATCGTTCACGACGCCTGCAAGACCCATCGCGCCCTTGCAGGTGATGTCGTCATACACGAGCACCATGTCGCAGTTGAATTTCTCGGCCTCGTCCCAGACCTCGAGCAGATGCTGATATCCGCCGGTGAGGTGGCGGCGCATGACGCCGCGCTCGTAGTTGTGCGCGATGCCAAGCAGCGCATCATCGAGATCATCCTCGGAGATGATGACGTTGCCGGAGAACATGTCCATCTGCGCCGGGACAAGCACGCCCCAGCAGTTGTAGGCCCAGGTGTTGAAATCGACGAAGTAGCAGCCGGGTCCGCCCCAGGTAATCATGCGGTGGCGCGCCTTGTCGAAGCTGACGGTTTTGTTTTTGTACGCCTTTTCGGCGACCTTGAGCGCTTTCTTCGCGGCCTTGTCGATATACGGCATGCTGCCGCCGGAGAAGGTGAAGTAGAATGCGTGGAACAGCGGCGAGATTACGTTGCCGAAGGCCGTGTACGGCGTTTTCGCGTACTCCCAGACCTCGAACTCGTTGCGAACCTCTTTGTTGTGCTGCTTCATGACCTTGAAAAACGCCTTCTCGTCGAACTTCTCGCCCGTCGTGTCCTCGATGAATTTTATGACCTCTTTCATCTGCGCAAGGGCGTATCTGTCGGTGGACTCATCCTCCCAGCGCATGGGTATGCCGGCGACGGTCGTGGGGATTTTTATTCTGCGCTCGATGAGCTGGCTGTTCATGGTAGAGGAGTCGCAGGGCATGTTGTTCGTGATAAGGCACGCGCCGACCTCGGGGTAGTCGTCGTTTATCGCAACGCCGGCGGCGTTTGCGCTCAGGCGGCAGGAGTCGGCAGGCAGGCCGACATTTTCCATGATGTCCATGTAAAACGGGGCGAGGTTCTGGTCCATGTATGTGCCCAGAAGTCCCTGCAAAACCTCAAGCGGCAGAGCCTTGAGATTGGGGAAGCCTGCGACGATCTCGGGGCACATGGTCTGCTCGAGCATGACGAATTTATCGGCAGCATCGGTGTCGCCGAAGCGGCGGTCGCCGATCATGCTGTCGGCGAGCATGCCGGTCGTGCCCTTCATGATAGCGTGCATTTGTATGTGCGCGGTTCTCAGCGCCGGGCCGCGCAGACCGGCGGTGCATTTATCGGTCATGTGCAGCGCGCCGATGTAGCCGCCGAACCAGCGGTACTCGAACAGTCCCTTGACTATGCGCACGGGGGACTTGGCCGCAAACTGCGCCAGGATGCCGAGGTTGACCACCCACTGGAGATAGTCATAGAAGGTGTCCTTCAGGCCGCGCCACTCGCGGTGCTTTGCGATGCCGCTGCCCTTGTAAAAGCGTTTTCTCTCGTCTGCCATCACATTTTACCTCCCTGGAGCTTCTTTATCTCGATGCTTTCGACAAAGGCCTGGAACCTTGTGCGGAGCTGGCCGGCCGATGCCATCGTGTATTCCTTCTCGACGCCGATGCAGGGGATGCCCTCGACCTCGTTCATGTCGTGCACGCCCATGACGCGCTCGTAGCTCCAATATTCGCAGAACTTCATCTGAAGATACAGAACACCGTCGGCATCGTAGTCGTTTACAAGCTGCTTGAGATAGCTGCGGCGCTGCACCTGCTTTTCCTTGTTCATGAATCGGGGGCACTCGCTCGTGCTCAGATAGTGCCGCGCAACGGCCGTAAGCGCGCTTTCGCCCTCGCGGATCTCGATCTGCTCTCTGCCGGGCAGCGAGCCGTAGCAGTAGCGGTCGGCAACGACATACACGCCGCAATCCTCCAGCAGCTTCGTGAACGCCGGGTCATCGACCTCGGAGCCGGTCACGACTATGCGCGCGCGGTAATTGGGCTTGGGATCGACCTTGCGCTTTCTGACCTCCTTGAGCGTTTCGAGCAGCTTATCCTTTATAAGATACTGCGGACAGCACTCGCTCACAAGCTGCAAAACGTGGAACTCGTAGCTCGTTATCGGGGGATTGGGCAGCTTGCGCAGCTCGCCAAGCTCGCTTATGATGTCGCAGATCTCGTTGTGCTCCCCGATCGCCGCGCGGATGGCCTTGTCGGAAATATCAACGCCGTAGACCTTTTCGAGCGGCTCGAGTATGTGCTTGCGCAGCTGATTTTCATAGTGCTCGTAGGCGGCCTTCGTCGTGACGAAGGGAACGTCCATCATGCTCAGGAAAAAGTCGGGGTTCTGCTCCTTGACAAGACCCATGATGTCGAAATACTCATGCGCCCTGTGCATCATCTGGCATGTTTCGGACGAGAACATGGCCGACAGGAAGTTGTAGCCGCCCTCCATGCTGCGCTCAAGAATGCTGCGCGTGAACGGGCAGGTCTTGTTGGTCATGTAGTATGTGCCGATGTCGGTGTTGCTCGTGCCGGGGGCGCGCAGGCGCACCGAGAAGCAGCCGCCGAGGTTGAGCAGTACCTCGGGGACAAAATAGCAGGTGTATCCCAGCGCCTTTTTCCCATCCGCTGCGGCCTGCTTGACAAGCTCGTTGTTAGCTTCCTGAAGCAGATCCTCAAAGTAGATGAGGTGCTTTAAGTCTTTCATAGTATCCTCCTCTTATTTTCACGGACGCACTTCATTACGCCCGATAACGCTCCTAAATCGTGAATAATCACAAGCAAATATTAGCACATAGCTAATTTTGTGTCAATTAAATCCTTGACATTTCTCAAAATTTGCTTCATAATATTCTTGTGATTGTGATTAATCAATCACCATTCTGCACAGGCGGTAACGGTAAATGGCATTTGAGAAAATAAGCGTTCCCTCGGCGAAGGAGTGCTTTTTTGAGAGCATAAAGGCGAAGATACTCTCGGGCGAGCTGCGCCCCGGCGAGAAGCTGCCGAGCGAGCGCGAGCTTGCCGAGAGCACGGGGATAAACAAGTCGGCGATACATCTGGCGATCAAGGATCTTGAGCGCACGGGGTTTCTGAGCATCGTGCCGCGCCACGGGACCTACGTTGCCGACTATGTGAGCAGCGGAAATTACGACACTCTGCACGAGCTGCTGCGCTCGAGCGATAAATACATGACGCGGCAGCGCATAGTTGCGCTTGTCGAAACGCGCAACGCCATCGAGGGCGGCGCGCTCATCCGCCTCGCCGGCAGTCACACCGAGGACGATATTCGGGCGCTTGAGGAATACATCGACCGCTTCAAGGCCTCGCGCGGCAAAGGGCTGAGCGATGTTCGGCTCGGCGAAATGACCAAGGATTTTCACTACCTTATCTGCAAGCTCAGCGGAAACGAGGTGTTCATCCTGCTTATGAACTCCTTTGCCGAGATATCGCGCGGTCTCTGGCGGCACTGCGCCGGGCACTGGGGTCTCGAGGGGCTTATCGAGCAGAGCGAGCACATAGTCGAGCTTATTAAAACCGGCCGCGGCCTCGATGCGCAGGTTTATATAACCGATAAATTCAACGAATTCGTCCGCGACTGCGGCATTGTTTTTTAGTTTTTTAGAGGCGCATTGACGCAGCTACGGATACGGTAATTCGCCACTAAAAAAACTTGACAAACGGAGAAAATCGGATATAATGTTATGGTCTGCGAGTATGCGCAGGCTATCCTTGCTCCCGAAGAAATCGGGGGCCAAAAGACCAGAAGGAGGTGCAAACCATGGCAAAAGCAACTGAGAAGTACGAAGTAATGTACATCATCAACCCGAACTTCACCGAGGAGCAGACCGCTGCTGTCGTCGAAAAGTTCAAGGCGCTCGTTGAGGCTCATGGTACCCTGGATGAACTGGAGGAGATGGGTAAGCGCAAGCTCGCTTACGAGATCAACTACATTTCGGAAGGTTACTATGTGCTGATGAAGTTCACCAGCGGCGCGGATTTCCCCGCAGAGCTGGACCGTATCCTCGGCATCACCGACGGCATCATGCGTCGCCTGATCACCCTGCGTGCTGAGTAAGGAGACGAGTTATGCTTAATCACATCACGATCATGGGCCGCCTGACCCGTGACCCGGAGCTGAGATACACTCAGTCACAGACCCCTGTCGCATCGTTCACCCTTGCCGTTGACCGCGATTTCGGCGGCCGCGACGGCGGCGAGAAGCAGACCGATTTTATCGACTGCGTCGCATGGCGTTCGACTGCTGAGTTTGTCAGCAAGTATTTCGCCAAGGGCAGCATGGCTGTCGTTTCCGGCAGACTGCAGATCCGCGACTGGACCGACCGCGAGGGCGGCAAGCGCCGCAGCGCCGAGGTCGTCGTTGACAACATGTATTTCGGCGAAAGCAAGCGCCGCGAAGGCGGCGACATGCGCGGTGAGCCCCGTCACTCCTCAAGCTACGATGCTCCGGCCCCCTCGATGTCGATGGGCGCGTCGGCGTTTTCCGATCTTGGCGACGATGACGGCGAACTGCCGTTTTAAAAATAATATAGGAGGATACAGCTAATGGCTTTCGATAAGAACAATCCCAAAAACCGCAAGCGCAGAAAAGTCTGCCAGTTTTGCGTAGATAAGGCCACCAGCATCGACTATAAGGATACTGCAAAGCTTCGCCGCTTCATTTCCGAGCGCAGCAAGATCCTTCCCCGTCGTACAACCGGTACCTGCGCAATGCATCAGCGCCAGCTCACCGAGGCTATCAAGAGAGCCCGTCAGATCGCTCTCCTGCCCTATGTGACCGACTGATTTTTAAATTCAAAGCTCCCACGGCCAAGCCGTGGGAGTTTTTTTGTCGCTTTTCGCGCGCATCACCGCAATATCCGGCGAAAAATCACGTCTTTATTATCAGAACGGAGTTCAGCTCGCGTTCAACATTATGAAATCTCCTTCTCCACCACCCCCAATCGCATGGAGTCTCCACCCCCCGGAGGCTCCTTTTTTAGTGGCGCTTTGGGGCAGTCACGGATACATTTATTGCGGTAGCCCGGTGTCGAGATTGCGTGCAAAACCGTGCGTGCCTCGAGCTACGCAAGTGCGATGCTGAATTTTCCACCGCAGTTCCGAACCGGGCCACCAGAGATAAGCGTATCCGTAGGTGCTCCAAAGCGCCACTAAAAAACTCCTGCACCGGGCGGTGCAGGAGTTTTTTCAATCTCTGAGGGAGATGATTTTATTATACAGCGTGTCGGAGCGCTCGAGGAAAAACAGGACGAGTGTCTGCACGCAGAGCATGACGCCGAACTGCCCGAGTCGCGTCAGGAACAGCGGGCCGAGCGGCGGGCCGAACACGAGCGAGATCATCGTCGTGTTGAGGATTAGCGAAACGACAAGGCCGTTCACGAGCGCCGTAAGTATGCAGCCGGAAAGCTTCAGACGCTTTTTATACAGCGCAGCGCCGAGGATCGCGCCGCCGATGGCGGCCGTGACGGTGAAGCCGGGGAAATACGCCCCCGTCGGGAACAGAAGCGAGCCGACAAGATCGCCCAGCCCGGCGCAGAGCGCCGCCCAGCCGGGGCCGTAGAGCATACCGCAGACCATCACCGCGGCAAAGCCGAGGCCGATCTTCGTCAGCGGCATGTTAAGCGCAAGTACGCGCGTGAATATTACGTCGAAGGCGATGAGCATTGCGCTTATCGCGATTTTTTTCGTGCTTATTTTCATTATTGACACCTCTTAAAATCAGGGAAGAAGTCCGACAGCGGCGCTGCCGGCGGAGAACACGGCGATCGCGTTGACCGACATGTGGAAGAATATGCTCGTCCAGATCGAGCCGGAGCGCTCGTAGATCCTGCACAGCACTATTGCCGCCGGGATATACTGTATCGCAAGCAGCAGATAGCTTGCATCCCACAGCAGCACGGCGTACTGCCAGACGTGGTAAAGGCAGAACATCACGATCGACGCTGCGTAGGCCGCAACGCGGCTTTTTTGATGCAGGCCGCAGAAAATTCCGCCGCGGAAGATGCTCTCCTCGACGATGGGCGCGAGGAAAACGGTCATTGCGATGATGATGCCGCGGTCGGCGCTGAGCATGGTGCTTATGGTCTGCTCGTTGAGGTTGTCGGTGTTTATGTTCAGCTCTTTGAGCGCATACGTCGCTATCATGCCGAGCGCGATATACGCGACCCAGCCGAGCGCGAAGCTTGTCAGGCACCTCCCCGGCGCGTCAACAAGCCCGTCGAAGCTGCGGCGCAGGAACTTGCCCAAAAACAGCGCGACAAGCAGCAGGCTCAGCGCATAGTAGATAAAATTCATCTGCGAAGCGCTCAGAAGGTCGGGCTTTGCCGCCATCAGCAGGCTCAGCGCGATCGGGAACACAGCCATGTGGAGCACTAAAAGTATCATCGCGCTCCAAAACTCGGATTTTTTCAGACTGTCGCGCATCAGCCCCTCGCTTTCTGCTGAAGCTCGCTGAGCAGATTCAGCGCCTCGAGCGGTGTGAGTGAATTTATGTCCGTGCTGCGCAGAATGCGCCCGACCTCGTCGGTGCCTGCGTCAACAAGGCTTATCTGATCGTCCTTTTCCGGCTTTTTCGCCTTCGGCGACGCGGCCTCGGCCTCGAACTGCCTGAGATAGGTCTTGGCCTTGGAAACGACCTTGTCCGGAACTCCGGCAAGCTTTGCGACCTCGATGCCGTAGCTGTCGTCGGCCGCACCGGGCACGATCTTGCGCAGGAAAACAAGGCTGTCGCCCTGCTTTTTCGCGCTTATGGAATAGTTATGCACGCCTTCGACACTGCCCTCAAGCGCGGCCAGCTCATGATAATGCGTTGCGAACATCGTCTTTGCGCCGAGCTTTTTCTTATCCGCGCAGTATTCCAGCACTGCGCGCGCTATCGCCATGCCGTCGTAGGTCGAGGTGCCGCGGCCGATCTCGTCGAGGATCAGCAGGCTTTGCCCCGTCGCGTGGCTGAGAATATTCGCGACCTCGCTCATCTCGAGCATGAAGGTCGATTGGCCCGACGCAAGGTCGTCCGACGCGCCGATGCGCGTGAACACGCGGTCGACAACGCCGATAACGGCGCTTTTTGCCGGAACAAAGGAGCCTATCTGCGCCATGAGCGTTATGAGCGCGGTCTGGCGCATGTAGGTGCTCTTGCCGGCCATGTTCGGCCCGGTGACGATGGCGACGCGGTTCCCATCGCAGTTTAGCTGCGTGTCGTTCGGAACAAAGGCAATATCGCTGAGAGTCTGCTCAACGACCGGGTGCCTGCCCTCGCGGATGATAAGCTCGCCCGAGGCATCGACCTCCGGCATGCAGTAGTCATTGCGCACGGCGACCTCGGCAAAGGCGCACAGAACGTCAAGCTGCGCTATCGCCTCGGCGGTTGCCTGGACCTTCGCCACCTGCTCGGCTATCGTGCTGCACAGGTCCATGAAAAAGTCGTATTCCAGCTGCTTTATCTTGTCCGAAGCGGTCAGAAGCGTCGTTTCAAGCTCTTTAAGCTCCGGGGTGAAGTAGCGCTCGTTTGAAACAAGCGTCTGCTTGCGTATGTAGTTATCGGGGATCTTGACGTCGCCTGCGGATTTCGGCACGTCGATGTAGTAGCCGAACACCTTGTTGTAGCCGATCTTGAGCTTTTTGATGCCGGTGCGGATGCGCTCCTTGGCCTCAAGCTCCGCGACTGCCTGCGCGCCGTTATCGCGGATATTGCGCAGATGATCGACCTGGTCGGAGTAGCCGGGCTTGAGTATGCCGCCCTCGCGCACGGAAAACGGGGGGTCGTCGCAGATCGCCCAGCTTATGCGCATGTGTATCTCCTCAAGCGTGTCAAGCTCGGATATTGAGCGCAGAAGCGCGCTTTTGAAGGGCTTTAAAAGCTCAACTATCCTCGGCAGCGCCGCCGCGCAGTCGCGCAGCACGATGAGGTCGCGGCCGTTTGCCGTTCCGTAAACGACGCGGCCGATGAGCCGCTGCATGTCGCCCATGCCGCGCAGAGTGTCGATAAGCTCGCCGCGCGCGACGTTGTCCTTGAAAAGCTCGTCCACGGCACTGAGCCTGCGCTTTATAGCGATGGGGCTAAGAAGCGGCCGCTCGATCCACGCGCGCAGCTCGCGTCCGCCCATCGGCGTTTTCGTCTTATCCAGCACCCACAGAAGCGAGCCGCGCTTTTCGCCCGTGCGCAGCGATTCCGTCAGCTCCAGCGAGCGGCGCGTCGCCCAGTCAAGCTCCATGTATCTTCCGCCGGTGAACAGGTCGATGCGGCGTATGTGCGCCATGTCGGTTTTCTGCGTTTCGCTGATATACCGCAAAAGCGCTCCGGCTGCCGACACCGCCGCCGGTGCGTCGCCAAGCCCTGCCTCGTCAATCGAGGAAAGGCCGAACTGCTCGCACACGCGCGCAGCGCAGGCCATGTATTCGTAGTCGTCGCCGCCCATTTCGAGCAGGCAGCCGAGCTTTTTCTGCGCAAAGTCGGGAATGGTCTTTGTCTCGGCCGCGCCCTTGTTCATGATAAGCTCGCGCGGCGCGAAGCGGCCAAGCTCGTTGAGAACGTGGCTCAGGTTATCGCCCTCGAACGCCGCGACGCAAAATTCGCCCGTCGAGATATCGCAGAACGCCGCCGCGCACTTGCCCGATTCGTAGTACACCGCGCCCAGGTAGTTGCTCTTGCCCTCCTCGAGCATCGAAGCGTCCGTCACCGTGCCGGGGGTGATTATCCTTATAACGTCGCGCTTGACAAGGCCCTTGGCCGTCGCCGGGTCCTCTATCTGCTCGCAGATGGCGACCTTATACCCCTTGGCTATCAGCCGCGCGATATACGTCTGACAGCTGTGATACGGAACGCCGCACATAGGCGTGCGCTGCTCGGGGTCGGCGACCGACCTGTCGCGCGTGGTAAGCGCAAGGTCAAGCTCACGCGAGGCAACACGTGCGTCCTCGTCGAACATCTCGTAAAAATCCCCGAGGCGGAAAAACAGCAGACAGTCGCTGTATTGCGACTTGATCTGCTGATATTGCATTTTCATCGGTGTAAGCTCTGCCATCTTTTCAGTAGCGCTTTAGCGCTTCTCCTATACGTTTTTTCAGAGGCGCATTAAAAGTTTACGGATACATTTATTGCGGTAGCCCGGTAACGAAACAATGGATCAAACCATAACGTTTCGCGTCCCGGAAAATTTGTGCTATATTAGTGCAAAATCTACGTCTGCACCCTTTGTCTTCCCCTGCACTCTGTAGGGAACGGATTTATCCGTTCCGCATGTTACGGTCTTGCCGGCAGCTCCCGGTCGGGACACCGCAATATCCGTATCGGCAGCAGCGTAAATGCATCTCTAAAAACGGCCTTTAAATATCGCCGTTCCTTATACAACAAAGTTTGTTTTTATTCTCGTCGATATATTTGCAAATTTGCGCGTATTCACTGTCGCCACGGATTATTCGGTCATAAAACGACTTTTGCCAAACATTAATATCCGGGTGAGTTTTATGCACCTTTCTTGCCACGCCGGCTTTATACCAGCCAATTATTTGTGACAGAGAATACGTTTTTTCGGAATTTTGAATAACGATTATTGCATGAACGTGATTCGGCATTACAACATATTTATCGATAATTACATTGTCAAAATTCTTTTCTATGTTGCAAAGCTCGTTTTCAGCAACGATCCCGATTTTGCTGAGCTTATTAACTGAGCCAAAAATGTTGCATTTTTGACTTGTGCATAGGGTTACGAAATAGTAATTGGGTGATGAATAATCGTAATTGGCCAATCTCTGCAATTTTCGATTTGGAAGATCAGAAGTCATTATATTCACCCATAGTTTTCCGACTAAATCGCGACAGGCGGAACGGATAAATCCGTTCCCTACAATGTGCGGCAGAAAATTCAGCAACGCACTTGCGTTACGCGAAACGTCACGGTTTTGCACGCACCCTCGACACCGGGCGCTAACATAACCGTATCGGTACAGACTTAATTCGCCTCTAAAAAGCCTCTGAAAACCGGGAGGGGAGGAATTTTTTCAGCTCCTCGACGGTGTTGTCGGCGTCGGAGAAATAGAAAACGCCCTTTTCGACAAACTCGGGGAATTCCTTTTTCTCCTTCTCGCTCAGCTCGTGGTCGGATACATAGCACCACCACGCCCAGCGCGTTTTGATCTTGCCGCAGCAGACGGCATCGTCCCAGTTAAGGCGATACTCGACGCTGTCCGCGCCGCCGGTGCGGAAGATTATGCCCTGCTCGGTGAACGAGACGTTTGCTAGGCCGAAGTTGGTCTCGGAAATGAACTTCGCGGCAAACAGCCAGATCACGGAAAGCGCGGCGGCGATGACGGCAATGCCGCGCATGCCCTCAAGCGCCGGAACGAAAAAGCTCAGCACCGCGACGATAACGCCCAGCGGCAGCAGCACAAGCCCGGCATAGAAAAAGCCTTTCATTATGTTCGAGGGGAAGCGCAGCGTCTGCGTGACCTGATATCTTTTGAGCTTTTCATTTTTCATTTTATTCTCCGACCTTTCCGTACAGCGCCCAGGTGTTGCCCGAGGTGATCTTTACGTCAATAAACTGCCCGATCAGCGACTTGTCGCCCGAAAGATGCACAAGGCGGCCGCCGTTTGTTCGCGATGAGAGGTTATACTCATCCTTGCCGGTCTCGCCGTCAACGAGAACGCGCACGGTTTTGCCGATATACTCGGCGTGCTTTTCGGCGGAAACGCGGTTTGCCGCCTCCAGCAGCTTATCGAATCTGCGCTGCTTATCCTCGCGCGTGGCCGCATCCGGCATACTCGCCGCCGGAGTGCCGACGCGCTTGGAGTAGATAAAGGTGAACATCGCGTCGTATCTCACCTCGTCGCAGAGCTTTATCGTGTCCTCAAACTCCTCGTCCGTCTCGCCGGGGAAGCCGACGATGATGTCGGTGGTTATGACGAGGTCGGGCATGTAGCTGCGCGCAAGCTTCACCTGCGCAAGATATTTTTCGGCAGTGTAGTTTCGGTTCATGGCCTTGAGCACGCGGTCGTTGCCCGACTGCACGGGCAGGTGCAGCTGATGCGCGCACTTTTCGCACTCGGCCATCGTTTTGAAGAGCTTCTCCGTCGCGTCCTTGGGGTGGCTTGTCATGAAGCGGATGAGAAACTCGCCGGGGATGTCGTTTATCATGCGGATGAGGTCTGCAAAATCAACGCCCAGACCGAGATCCTTGCCGTAGGAGTTGACGTTCTGCCCGAGCAGGGTAATGTCCTTGCAGCCGGCAGCGACAAGCTCGCGCGCCTCGGCGACGATATCCTCCGGGCGGCGTGATCTTTCGCGGCCGCGGACGTAGGGCACGACGCAGTAGGTGCAGAAATTATTGCAGCCGTACATGATCGAAAGCCAGGCCTTAACGCTGCTGTCGCGCTTTAAGGGCATGCCCTCGGCGACTGCACCGTCGCTTTTCTCGGCGGCGAAAACGCGCTTGTGGCTTGTCATGGTTTTCAGCAGCAGCTCCGGGAAGCGCCACAGCTCGTGCGGCCCGAAAACGAGATCGACCACGGGGTAGGACTTTTTTATCTTCTCGACCATGTGCTCCTGCTGCACCATGCAGCCGCACACGGCGATGATCTGATCCGGGCGCTGCTTTTTGCTGTGGTTAAGCTGCCCGACATTGCCGAGAACGCGCATCTCCGCGTGCTCGCGCACGGCGCAGGTGTTGACGACTATGACGTCGGCCTCGAACTCGTCCTGCGTGAAGCCGTAGCCCATCTCGGCGAGGTAGCCGCGCAGCTTCTCGCTGTCGGCCTCGTTCTGCTGGCAGCCGTAGGTATCGACCATTGCAAGCGGCCGGTTTTTCTGCGAAACGAAGCTATCGTATATCTCGCGGCAGATATCCTCCTGCCGGCGAATGGATTCAATGCTTATTTCTTTTCTTTCGTATGCCATTTTTCTTTTCCCTTGCAAACAAAAAAGTACATTATATATTAACATAAATTCAGTGGAATTTTCAACACAATTAATGTATAATGGTATAATGAATTTAGTTGACGAGGTTACCGCATGACACGCATTAATATTCTTCCGCCGCTGGTGGCCGATATGATCGCCGCCGGCGAGGTCGTCGAGCGTCCGGCATCGGTGATAAAGGAGCTTATGGAAAACTCCTTCGACGCAGGCGCATCCAAGGTGACGGTCGAGTTCAAAAGCGGCGGAGCAACTTACATAAAAATAACCGACGACGGCTGCGGCATGAGTCCCGAGGACGCCGGCATTGCCTTCACCCGGCACGCAACGAGCAAGCTGCACGACGAAAAGGGCCTTGAGGCCATCGGAACGATGGGCTTTCGCGGCGAGGCGCTTGCGGCGATCGCAGCCGTCAGCCGCATTGAGCTTATAACGCGCGAAAAGGGCGCGGCCGAGGGCGTGCGCGTCTCGGTTCAGGCAGGCGATATCATCGATATGTCGCCCATCGGCTGTCCGGAGGGCACGAGCATCACCGTGCGCGATATTTTCCACAACACCCCGGCGCGGCTGAAGTTTCTCAAATCCGACCGCTCGGAGGCCTCGGCCTGCATATCCGCCGCTCTGCACTGCGCCCTCGGCAGACCCGAGGTCTCGGTGCGCCTAAAGCGCGACGGTGAGGAGGTCTTCTTCACCCCCGGCGACGGGCGCGAGGAATCGGCGGTGTACGCGCTTCTCGGGCGCGAGACCGCGCGCGGTATGCTGCCGGTTTCCGGCAAGGGAGATAGCATGGCCATAAAGGGCTTCACCTCGTCCCCGGCCTTCGGCCGCGGCAACCGCGCAAACCAGCATTTTTACTGCAACGGCAGGTATATAAAATCCGTGCTTCTGCAATCGGCAGTCGAGCAGGCGTATAGAAACACGCTCCTGACCGGAAAATTTCCCTCCTGCGTTTTGTATCTGGAGCTTTCGCGCGGCGCAGTGGACGTCAACGTTCACCCGGCAAAGACCGAGGTCAAATTCTCCGACGAGAAAAAGGTTTTCGACCTTGTTTACCAGACAGTGCGCGCCTGTCTCGAGGCCGAGGAAAAGCCGATCGAGATAACGCTTTCCGAGGGCACGCGGCGCGCTGTTTCCGCCCCGAAGCCGGAGTTTTTCCGCAGCATGAGCGCCGAGGAATACCGCGCCAAGGCCGCTTCTGCGGCGGTGGCTGCAAGACCCGTTTCTTCCGCACCGGTGTCTGCGCCGAGACGCGAGGAAAGACCGGTTTTCCGCGCTCCGGCGGCGTACCCGGCTCCCGAGCCGCCGCAAAAAGACCCGGTCTTGCCGAAAATCGACAAAAACCCCCTTTTTTCTCCCGCTCCCGAGCGAAAAAATGTTGAAAAATCAGTTGAAAATGTTGAAAAAATCAGTGCTCCGGCCTGCCGAGTGATCGGCGAGGCGCTGGATACCTACATCCTTGCGGAGATCGGCGACGAGCTTATGCTCATCGACAAGCACGCAGCGCACGAGCGCATGATATTTGACCGCCTCAAGGCGCAGAACCGGCAGATAATGAGCCAGACGCTGCTTGCGCCGGTCATCATCCGCCCGACGGCCGAGGACGCGGAGATAATCGAGAAAAATGCCGCGCTTTTGGACGAGATGGGCTTTGAGGTCGAGCCGTTCGGCGAGGAGAGCTTTGCCGTGCGCTCGGTGCCGGACGACGTTGACGTTTCCGAGGCCGCATCCGCGCTTGAGGAGATATGCCAAAGGCTGCGCGAGGGCGGCGAGGTCTCGGCCGAGAGCACGCGCGACGAAATACTGCACACCGTCGCCTGCAAGGCGGCAATAAAGGCCGGACGGCGGCACGATATTGCCGAGCTTGAGCGCATCGCCTGCGCCGTTGCCTCGGGCGAGGTCAAATACTGCCCCCACGGCAGACCCGTTTCCGCGCGCCTGAGCAAAAAGCAGCTCGATAAATTCTTCAGCAGGATCGTTTGATATGGCAGAAAAAATCGTTGTTATAACAGGCCCGACGGCAACGGGCAAAACGCGCCTTTCCGTTGAGCTTGCAAAAAAGTTCGGCGGCGAGATAGTCTCGGCAGACTCGATGCAGATATACCGTGGTATGGACATTGGTACGGCCAAGGTGACGCATACCGAGATGCAGGGTGTTACGCATCACATGATAGACATTGCTGACCCTACCGAGGTTTATTCCGTGTCGCGCTATGTTGAAGATGCCAATAAAGCAGTGCAGGATATATTGGCACGCGGCAGGCTGCCGATCATTGCAGGCGGCACGAATTTGTACATTGATTCGCTCATCTCGGGGCTTGACTTTGCCGAAAGGGCGGAGGATAATGCTCTGCGCGAAAGGCTCAACGCGCAGTATGACGAGCTTGGCGGCGAGGCGATGATAGCGACTCTGCGCGGCTTTGACCCGGAGCGCGCCGCAAAGCTCCACCCGGCCGACAAGCGCCGCATCGTGCGCGCGATCGAGATCTACACCCTCACCGGCGAGACGATCACCGAGCACGACGAGAAAACCAGAAAGCGCCCGAAAAAGTACGACGCGGTGAAGATAGCCCTCAGCTTTGCCGACCGCGCCATGCTGTACGACAGGATAAACGAGCGCGTCGATAAAATGGTCGCCGACGGGCTTTTCGACGAGGTAAAGGGCCTTCTCGATTCCGGCCTTTCGCCGGATAGCACCGCCATGCAGGCGATAGGCTACAAGGAACCGGCAGCGTACTTTGCCGGCGAAATTACAAAGGACGAGGCGATAGAGCTAATCAAGCTCTCCTCGCGCCGATACGCAAAGCGGCAGCTGACATGGCTGCGGCGCGACGAAACGGTCAAATGGTACCGGTGGCCGTCCTCGCCCGATTTTAATGAAGCGCGACGGTTTTCGACCGAATATTTGCACTCGTGTGGTTTATGATGCTCTTGTCCCGGCACGGGATAATCTACATAAACAGGAGCACGAAAGATGCAAAAGACACAGAATCTTCAGGACGCATTCCTCAATCAGCTTCGCCGCGAGAAGGTAAGTCTCACGGTGTTTCTCGTAAACGGATTTCAGATGCACGGCGTTATCCGCGCCTACGACGGCTTCACGGTCGTGCTCGATTCCGACGGCAGACAGCAGCTTATTTATAAGCACGCGATTTCGACGATAATTCCGCCGAAGCCCGTCGAGCTGAGCCGCGAGGAGTGAAAAAGGGTGCATCGTACCTGCGATACGCGGCGGCTGCGGTTTTTCTCGCCGCTGCCGCGTGGACGCTGGCATTTTTCATCGGCCGCGAGCAGTCGCCGGAAACGGTGAGAGCCGAGCGGGCCGAGGTCAGGATAAGCGTCGTTGCCGAGGGTACGGTCTGGCGGAGAGAAACCGTTCTTGTCTGTGACGATGACGGCGCATACCTTGCGCGCAAGCCGGGCGACAGAGTGTCCGGCGGAAGCGTCGTTGCCGTTGAGAACAGCGTGCTCGACGATTACCTGACGCACCTTGAGCTGTCCGGCGGCGCGCAGCCCGACAGGGGCGAGATGCGCGGCCTTATATACGCGCCCGAGGCCGGGATATTCAGCACCTTTGTTGACGGGCTGGAGGCGTGCTCGCTTGAGGATATAAGCTCTGCCGAGCCGTTTATTCCGCAGGGCGCGGTGGGCAAAATAGTCTCGGGCGGCTGGTATTTCATCGCCGAAACGCCGGAGACCGATAAGCTCCGCCGGGGTATGAGCGTTACGTTATCGCTCCCGGACGAGGTGAGCGCGACAGTCATTTCCGCAGAAAACGGCAAGATCGTGCTCCGCTGCCGCGACGGGCTTGAGGACGTTGTCAACACGCGCCGTGCCGCGTTGAGAATAACGATTTCCGAGGCGCAGGGGATAAAGATCCCCGACAAGGCTCTGCACCGCGACGAAAGCGGCACGTTTGTCTATGTCATGCGCGCCGGCCTTGCCGAGCGCTGCGATGTAGACATCCTGCACACCGGCGACGGATACGTTCTTGTGCGCGAGGGCGAGATACGCGAAGGCATGCAGATAATTCAGTAATAAATTAAGATAAAGCTGGGATGAAAATGAGCAGTATTGCAGAAAACGTAAAAAGCATAAAGCAGCGCGTTGCCGAGGCCGCCGTCAGAAGCGGCAGAGCGCCGGAGGACGTGCGCCTTTGCGCGGCAACGAAGATGAACGACGCCGCCCGCGTGCGCGAGGCGATAGCCGCCGGGGTCGATATCTGCGGCGAGAACCGCGTGCAGGAGCTGACCGAGAAATACGAGCAGGGCGCGTATGAGGGCTGTCCGCTGCATTTCATCGGACATTTGCAGAAAAATAAGGTAAAATACCTCGTGGGCAAGGTACAGCTTATCGAGTCGGTCGATTGCCTCGAGCTTCTCGAGACGATAGATAAGCGCGCAAAGTCGATGGGTCTTGTGCAGAATGTGCTGCTGGAGGTGAACATCGGCGGCGAGGAGGCAAAAAGCGGCTTTGCGCCCGATGAGCTTGCCCGATGCCTGCCGCAGATGGGGCAATTTTCCTCGATTCGGGTGCGCGGACTGATGGCAATACCCCCGATTTGCGAAAAAACGGAAGAAATTCGCCCATATTTTCGCGCAATGAAGCAGCTTTTTGTTGACAATGGCGCAAAAAAATACGATAATGTCTCCATGGACTTTTTGTCCATGGGAATGAGCGCGGATTTTGAGACCGCGATAGAGGAAGGCGCGAACATAGTCCGCGTCGGCACCGGCATTTTCGGAGCAAGACACTACTAAGCGCAAAGGAGGATGTGCAATGGCATGGTTAGATAACATTCGCAACGCTATGCACCCTTACGATGATGATTATATAGAAAACGAAGAGCGCGCCGCCGAGGAGGAGTTTGCAGACCAGCAGGACGATATCCCGGCAGACGAAAGCTTTGAGGATAAGCAGCCGCGCCCCGTGTTTTCGCGGCGCGAGCCGAAGCAGCAGCCGAGCTACAGTGCTCCGGCGCAGGAAAAGCAGAAGATGAAGCTCAAGTTCGTGCATCCCGAGCAGTTCGATGAGGCCGCCGAAATTGCCGACAGTCTCCGCGCACATCAGGCGGTGCTCATGAATCTTGAGATGACCGAGACGGACACTGCGCGCAGATTGCTCGACTTTTTGTCCGGCGCGGCATATGCTCTGGGCGGCAAGGTCATGCGCGTTTCCGCGCAGGCGTATATAATCGCGCCGACCAATGTCGATCTCGTCGGCGATGCGGTCGCCGATTTTGAAAGCGCAGGGCTTTATTTCTAAACAAACAGCAAGTACTGAAAGGTGGATTTTAAGATATGACTACTCCTCAGGAGATCCGTGAAAAAAGCTTTGACAAGGCCAGAAGTATGTTCGGCGGTTACGATATGGCGACCATCGACGAATATCTCGAGGAACTTGCAAACGACTTTGAAGCTCTGCAGAAGGAGAATGTTGTCCTCAAGAGCAAGATGAAGGTTCTTGTTGACAAGATCGAAGAGTACCGCACCAACGAAAGTGCCCTCAATCAGGCAATTCTCTCGGCGCAGAAGCTCAGCGTTCAGATCGAAAACGACGCAAGAACGCGCAGCGCGAACATCGTCGCGGAGGCCGAGGCCAAGGCTGCGGCACTGCTGGGCAATATCGACGACAGGATCGCCCAGGAGGAATCCCGTCTTCAGGCTGCCAAGCTCAGCTCGGCAAAATTCTTTGACAGCGCCCGTGAGCTGTGCCAGAAGCAGCTTCAGACGCTCGATACCATCATGAAGGCCGCAAACCCCGAAGCGCTCAAGACCGAGGCTATACGAATACCGAAGGAGCAGCCCGCTCCCGTTTCCGAACCCACTCCCGCGGATTCCGGCAACACTCAGGTATTCAACTTTATAAAAGACGAGATCTGAGTTTTTGCCGAAGCAGACGCTTCGGCTATCGGCATTTGGCGAGTTAAAGGCGTGCGGAAACAACTGCGCGCCTTTTTTTGTTTTTCCGCAGGAAAAACAAAAAAATTAATAGTGAATAATGAACGATGAATAATTTAGGTATTCGCCCGGAGGGCGAATGAAATTTAAATCCGTGCGCTTGCGCACACATTGGCTATCAGCTAACTGCTATCAGCTGTCAGCTTGCGGCGAAGCCGCCCGGTTTATGCCACACTTTCGACACCGGGATACCGCAAATTAAGTATAGGCAGGTGCAGTAATGCGCCAGAGGAATGCAAAAAAACCGGTTTAGTCGGAACGTCCGATACCGGGATACCAATATAAACTATAACAACAATAATGATTTGCCTATAAAAGATCGAGGCAGCGGTGGTTTTTGCCGCACCCTCGATACCGGGCAACTGCAAATTAAGTATAGGTAGGTGCAGTAATGCGCCTCTAAAAAAATGGAGGATAAATTTATGGCACAGAAGTATGACGCAACACTCAATCTCCCCAAGACCGAGTTCCCGATGCGTGCGGGCCTGCCCAAGCGCGAGCCGGAGATGCTCAAGCACTGGGAGGAGATGGACATCTACAACGAGATGCTTAAAAAGAACGAGGGCAAGCCCCTGTTCAACCTTCACGACGGCCCTCCGTTCTCCAACGGTGCTCTGCACATGGGTCACGCGCTGAACAAATCCATCAAAGACTTCATCACGCGCACCTACGCAATGCGCGGCTACTATACGCCGTACATCCCCGGCTGGGATAACCACGGCATGCCCATCGAGTCTGCCATCATCAAGGAGCAGAAGCTCAACCACAAGGCAATGAGCATCGCCGACTTCCGCTCGGCCTGCCACGCCTACGCCGACCACTACATCGACGTGCAGCGCGAGGGCTTCAAGCGCATGGGCGTCATCGGCGATTGGGAGCACCCGTACAAGACCATGGATCCCGGCTTCGAGGCCATGGAAACGCGCGTGTTCGGCAAGATGTATAAAAACGGCCACATCTACAAGGGCCTCAAGCCCGTTTACTGGTGCGCCCACGACGAGACCGCACTGGCCGAGGCCGAGATCGAATACAAGGACGATCCCTGCACGACCGTTTACGTCAAGTTCCCCATGCACGACGATCTGGGCAAGCTCGGCAATCTGGACAAATCCAAGCTCTTCTTCGTCATCTGGACTACTACCATCTGGACCCTGCCCGGCAACCTCGCCATCGCTCTGCACCCGTCGGAGAGCTACGTCATCGTAAAGGCTCCCAACGGCGAGATGTACATCATGGCCGAGGCTCTGACCAAAAAGGTCATGGGTCTGGGCGGCTTTGAGGATTACGAAATTGTCGAGCGTCACGAGGGCGCATTCTTCGAGAACATGCTCGCAGACCACCCCTTCCTGCCCAAGACCAGCCGCCTTGTTCTGGCCGACTACGTCACCATGGACTCCGGCACCGGCTGCGTCCACACCGCTCCCGGCTTCGGCGCGGACGACTACGTCACCTGCAAGCGCTACGGCATGGACATGGTCGTTCCCGTCAACGATCAGGGAAAGCACACCGACTATGCCGGCAAGTACGCCGGAATGGGCACCGACGAAAGTAACCCCGTCATCCTCAACGACATGAAGGAGAGCGGTATGCTCTTCGCATCCGAGGATATCATCCACAGCTATCCGCATTGCTGGAGATGCAAGCACCCGATCATCTTCCGCGCAACTCCGCAGTGGTTCTGCTCGGTCGATTCCTTCAAGGACGAGGCCACCGGCGCATGCGAGGACGTCCGCTGGGTCCCGGCATGGGGCAAGGACAGAATGAGAAGCATGATCCTTGAGCGCACCGACTGGTGCATCTCGCGTCAGCGCCGCTGGGGTCTGCCTATCCCCGTTTTCTACTGCGACGACTGCTCAAAGCCCGTCTGCACCGACGAGAGCATCGAGTCCGTCGCCAAGATCTATGAAACCGAAGGCTCGAACGCATGGTTCGAGCGCGAAGCGGCTGAGCTTCTGCCCGAAGGCTTCACCTGCCCCCACTGCGGCGGCAAGCACTTCACCAAAGAGACCGACACCCTCGACGGCTGGTTCGACTCCGGCTCGACCCACTATGCCGCAATGGAGCGCGATCAGGGCTTCTGGCCTGCAACGATGTACATCGAGGGTCTTGACCAGTATCGCGGCTGGTTCCAGTCCTCGCTGCTGGTAGCGGTCGGCGCACTCGGCCGCGGCGCACCGTTCAAAGAATGCGTCACCCACGGCTGGACCGTTGACGGCGAGGGCAGAGCAATGCACAAGTCCCTCGGCAACGGCATGGATCCTGCCGAGATCTTCAACAAATACGGCGCAGACCTCCTGCGTCTGTGGGCAGGCTCGTCGGATTACCACGTCGATGTCCGCTGCTCGGACGAGATCTTCAAGCAGCTCAGCCAGAACTACCTCAAGTTCCGCAACACCGCGCGCTACTGTCTGGGCAACCTCGACGGCTTCGACGCAAACGACCTCGTCAAGCCCGAGGACATGCTCGAGCTTGATAAGTGGGCGCTGACCAGACTCAACAAGCTCATCGAGAAGGCCTTCGCCGCATATGACGAGTACGAGTTCCACGTCGTTTCCCACCTTATCAACGACTTCTGCGTCGTCGAGCTTTCAAACTTCTACCTCGATATCATCAAGGACAGACTCTATTGCTCCGGCAAGAACAGCCTCGAGCGCCGCAGCGCCCAGACCGCACTGTTCCTGATCCTCGATACCCTGACCAAGATGTTCGCGCCCATCCTCGCCTTCACCTGCGATGAGATCTGGCTTGCTATGCCCCACCGCAGCTCGGACGATGCGCGCAACGTCGTGCTCAACGAGATGAACAAGCCCTTTGCCGAGTACGCGCTCGACGATGCCGAGATGGCAAAGTGGGATGCGCTGATCTCCGTCAGAAACGACGTCAACGGCGTTCTTGAAAAAGCACGCGCCGACAAGCGCATCGGCAAGCCCCTCGAGGCTTCCGTCACCCTGCGCGCTTCCGGCGAGAGCAAGGCCGTGCTCGATAAGATCTCCGATATGGATCTTAAGGATCTGCTCATCGTCTCCGAGTGCCTGATCGCAGAGGACGATGCCGCCGACGCAGACGCCGTCACCGCCTCCGGCTCGTACAATCCGGGCCTGACCGTCTCCGTCAAGGAGGCCGAAGGCACCAAGTGCCCGCGCTGCTGGATGCACTCCAAGGACGCAGACCCCGAAACCGGCCTCTGCCCTCGCTGCAAAGCCGTTTTAGAGGCGAATTGAGGCTGCTACGGATACATCTATCTCTGGTAGCCCGGTTCGGAACATTGGAATAAACCGTGACTGCCACGCGCTACGTAAATGCGGTGTTGGTTTTTGCACCGCACGCCGTAGGCGCTACATTATTGCTAAATGTACTAAATTAGTCGGCACAAAAATCTATAGTCGTAAGGGCGGCCATTGGCCGCCCTTTCGTTATTGTTTTGCCTGCACCCACCGGTCGGGATACCGCAATAAATGTATCGGTACCGGCGTTGATGCGCCTCTGAAAAAACGGCCATTGGCCGCCCTTTCGTTGCGGTTTCGCCTGCACCCACCGGTCGGGCTGACGCAAGAAATGTATCGGTATCAGCGTAAAAACGCAATTAAAAAGTGCAGCCAAAGGCTGCACACCATAATTATTCACTATTAATTATTCATCATTCATTATTCATTGGGGCGGTCTGCGACCGCCCCCCTTTTTGCCTTCCCCTTGCGGAGCTTGAGGGGAAGACATTTAGAGGCGCATTTACAATGTGCCGATACATTTTTTGCGTCAGCCCGACCGATGGTTTCCGACTAAACCGTTACACACGGAACAGGCAAGCCTGTTCCCGACAAGCTGCCTTTGGCCGCAGTGAAGAGGTAATAGGTAATAGTGAATAGGTGTGGTGTGCGCAAGCGCACGTATTTTGATTTCATTCGCCCTCCGGGCGAATACCTAACTTTTTCACTTTTACCTTTTACTTATTACTTCGCAGACACAGTCTGCGCTGCCGGGCTACCAGAGATATATGTATCCGTAGCTGCCTCAATTCGCCTCTGAAAAATCCTTATCTGTTGGGGCGATGGAGATGACCTTCGCGTCGCCGGTCAGGCGCATGACGCGCACACCCTGGGTGCTGCGCGAAAGCAGGCTTATGCTGCCGACGTCCATGCGGATTATCGTGCCGTCGTCGGAGATGACAAGCAGATCCTCGTCGCCGGTGACAATAACGACGTCTGCGACGGGGCCGGTCTTATCGGTGACGTTGTAGTTTTTAAGTCCCATGCCGCCGCGGTTCTGCACGCTGTATTCGCCGACATCGGTGCGCTTGCCGTAGCCGTTTTCGGTTATGCTCAGTATCGCCGCGCCCTCGGCCGCGATGCCCGCGCCGACGACATAGTCGCCCTCGCGCAGGCGGATACCGCGCACGCCGACCGCATCGCGTCCCATTGCGCGCGCGTCGGTCTCGGCAAAGCAGATGGCCATGCCGTCGTGCGTTGCAAGCAGGATCTTATCCTCGCCGGAGGTCTGCAAAACGCTTATCAGCTCGTCGCCCTCGTCCAGCGACAGGGCGCGGATGCCGTTTGATCGTATGTTCTTGAACGCCGACTGCGCGGTGCGCTTGACAGTGCCGTTGCGCGTGACGAACACGAGGTAGTTATCCTCAGTGACGCCGCGGCCGGCGATCATGGCGCTGACCTTCTCGCCGGGGTCGGTGGGGATGATATTGACAATATTCTGGCCGCGCGCCGAGCGTCCGGCCTCGGGGATGCGGTAGCCCTTGCGGACATACACCTTGCCGAGGTTCGTGAAGAACAGGATACTGTCGTGCGTGGAGGCGGTGAACACCGTTTCGACATAGTCCTCCTCGCGCGTGGCCATGGCCTTGACGCCCTTGCCGCCGCGGCCCTGTGCGCGGTACTCGGCGGTCGGCAGGCGCTTGATATAGCCGTTGTGCGTGAGGGTGTAGACGCAGTCCTCCTCCTCGATCAGGTCCTCGATGTCGATCTCGTCCTCGACGTCCTGGATCTCAGTTTTGCGCTCGTCGCCGTACTTATCGCGGATCTCGATCAGCTCGTCCTTGAGCACGCCCTTGATCTTTTCGGGGTCGGCGAGCAGCTCCTTGAAGTAGGCAATGCGATCCTCAAGCTCGCGGTACTCGTTCTCCAGCTTCTCGCGGTCGAGGCCCTGGAGCGATTTCAGGCGCATGTCCAGTATCGCCTGCGCCTGCACGTCGGACAGTCCGAAGCGCTCCATCAGGTTCTGCTTTGCGTTATCGTAGCTGTTGCGGATGATGTGGATGACCTCGTCGATGTTATCCTGCGCGATGAGCAGACCCTCCAGCAGGTGGGCGCGCTCCTCGGCCTTTTTGAGGTCGTATTTCGTTCTGCGCACGATCAGCTCTTCCTGGAAGGTGAGGTACTCGTCGATGATGTGGCGCAGGTTTAGTATCTTCGGCTGGGTCTGGTTGTTTACCAGCGCCAGCATGTTTATCGAAAAGCTCGTCTGCATCTGGGTCTGCGTCAGCAGGCGATTGAGCACGACCTGCGGATTTGCGTCGCGCTTTAGCTCAATGACGATGCGCATGCCGTTGCGGTCGGTCTCGTCGCGCAGGTCGGATATGCCCTCTATGCGCTTGTCGCGCACGTTCTCCGCGATCGTTGCGATGAGCTGGCGCTTGTTGACCTGATACGGAAGCTCGGTAACGATAATTCTCGTTCTGTCCTTGCCGAACTCCTCAAACTCGGTGCGCGCGCGCATGATGACCTTGCCGCGGCCGGTCATGTACGCCTGGCGGATGCCAGAGCGGCCGAGAATGATGCCCTTTGTCGGGAAATCGGGGCCGGTGACGTGCTGCAAAAGCTCGTTCATCGTCGCCTCGGGATTGTCCAGCACGCAGATGCACGCGTTGATGACCTCGGTGAGGTTATGCGGCGGAATATTCGTCGCCATGCCGACCGCGATACCCGACGAGCCGTTCACCAGCAGGTTTGGGAATCTTGACGGCAGCACACGCGGCTCCTTGCGCGTTTCGTCGAAGTTCGGGTCCCAATCGACCGTGTCCTTCTCGATATCGCGCAGCATCTCGTCGGACATGCGCGCCATGCGCGCCTCGGTGTAACGATATGCGGCCGGGGGGTCGCCATCGACCGAGCCGAAGTTGCCGTGGCCGTCGATCAGCGGATAACGCATCGAGAAGTCCTGCGCCAGTCGCACCAGCGCATCATACACCGATGCGTCGCCGTGCGGATGGTATCTGCCCAGCACGTCGCCGACCGCCGTCGCGCATTTGCGGAACGGCTTGTCATGCGTCAGGTTATCCTCGTACATTGCATACAAAATTCTGCGGTGCACGGGCTTTAGGCCGTCGCGCACGTCGGGCAGCGCACGGCCGATGATGACGCTCATCGCATACTCGATATAGCTCGTCGTCATCTCGCCGACCAGCTCCGACTGGACTATGTGCTGATCGGGAAAAGCAATGTCTTCAGGTTTATAATCCTTATTCTTACTTGCCATTTTTTTAGTGGCGCTTTAGCGCTCCTCCTATACGTTTATTGCGTGAACCCGGTGTCGTAACAATGGTAGAAACCATATTGTTTCGCTTTTTCAGAGGCGAACCGACTCCGGTTTTTTGTTTTTATTACAATATCCCGGTTCGGAACAACGGCGGAAACCGTGCGGTTTCTCCGCAGTTGAGAGCCGGAATTTGTTCTGTATTAGTGCA
>DKRV01000042.1:0-2872 GCA_002472405.1 Clostridiales bacterium UBA7273
GCGGCATCTTCCCCTCAAGCTCCGCAAGGGGAAGACAATTGGGGTGCGGTGAAAAACTCAGCGTCGCACTAACGTTACGCGAGGCAAATACGGTTTACTCCATTGTCTCCGGTCGGGCAACCGGAGATATACGTATTCGTAGGTGCGTCAATTCGCCGCTAAAAGTACTTGACAAATTAGGAAATGCATATATAATAGGTTTACAATTGAACAAGGCATGATAGAGGCGCGGTCGCCATCAGTAGCTTAGTTTAAAACGCCGGGAAGCGTTAAGCGAAAGGGGCTATCGCCGAAGGGTTCGGCTTTCCCGAGGTCGGATGCCTGGGATGCAGGAGAATATTCTGCATACTGTCGCTTTATGCGGAGAGCTGTCATGATCGGCAAGATGTTTTTCTGTTGAGTCATGATCGCGTCATGGCTCGATTTTTTGTTCAAAATTCAAAGGAAAAAGGGAAGAAACATCATGGAATTTGTAAACACCTTTTGGGCTCTGGTCCCTCCGATCGTTGCAATAGTCCTTGCGCTGATCACCAAGGAGACCTACAGCTCACTGTTCATCGGCATCCTCGTCGGCGCGCTGTTCGTATCGGGCTTCAGCCCCGTCGGCACGCTTGACGCAATGATCACCAAGGGCTTCACCCCGGCGATCTCGGATAACGCGGGCATATTCATGTTCCTCGTCATCCTCGGCATCATGGTCGCGCTTGTTAACTCCACGGGTGCTGCCGCAGCATTCGGCAAATGGGCTGCGCGCCACGTCAAGAGCCGCGCAGGCACGCTGTTTGCCACCTTCGTCCTCGGCGTTCTGATCTTCATCGACGACTACTTCAACTGCCTGACCGTCGGCTCGGTCATGCGTCCGCTGACCGACAACCAGAAGGTCTCGCGCGCAAAGCTTGCTTACATCATCGACGCAACGGCCGCTCCCGTTTGCATGATCGCCCCGGTATCGAGCTGGGCGGCAGCAGTTTCCGGCGTTGCCGAGAAGCTCGACTCCGGCATCTCCGGCATCCAGCTTTTCATCCAGGCGATCCCCTTCAACTTCTACTCTCTGCTGACCTTCGTGTTCGTCATCGGCATGATCGTCATGGGCTTTGACTACGGCCCGATGGCAAAGAGCGAGCTTGAAGCGCTCAAGGGCAACCTCGGCTCCCTCGGCAACGACGAGGAGGTCGAAAGCACCAAGGCAACCCTGTGGGATATGCTCATCCCCATCATCGTTCTTATCATCATGTGCATCATCGGCCTTATGTACGTCGGCGGCTTCTGGGATCCCGAAAGCGGCGTTGCAGGCGACTTCGTCGGCGCATTCGGCAACACGGACGCATTCGTCGGCCTGCCCTGGGGCTCGCTCGTTGCACTGGTGTTCACCATCATCTATCTGATCTGCCGCGGCATTACCTCCTTCAAGGACGCAATGGCCTGCGCGGTCAAGGGCTTCAATGCAATGGTTCCGGCTATCCTCATCCTCACCTTCGCGGTCTCGCTGAAGAACATGACCGGTCTGCTCGGCGCTGCAACCTATGTTGAGGGCGTCATGAAGGCCGCTTCCGCCGGTCTGTTCAGCATGCTCCCGGCGATCATCTTCATCGTTGCCTGCCTGCTCGCTTTCGCGACCGGCACAAGCTGGGGCACCTTCGGCATCCTGATCCCCATCGTTCTGCCCATCTTCAAGGTCGGCGATCCTCTGCTGATGATCGGCATCTCCGCATGCCTCGCAGGCGCTGTCTGCGGCGACCACTGCTCCCCCATCTCCGACACGACCATCATGGCCTCTGCCGGCGCAAACTGCAACCACATCGAGCACGTCCAGACCCAGCTGCCCTACGCAGTCACCGTTGCACTTATAAGCTTTGTAAACTTCATCATTGCAGGCTTTGTTAAGAACGCATGGATCTGCCTGCCGATCGGCGTTGTGATGACCATCGTTGTTCTGTTCATCCTGCGTGCAACCGTTGGCAAGAGGACAAGCGTTGCAGCCGAAAAGTAATAGTTAATAGTATATAGAAAAAACCGGCGTCGAAAATTCGACGCCGGTTTTTCATTCGGTTTTTCATGCCGCCAGCAGGATAAATCCCGAGACGATAAGAAACTCCGCGAGCAGGTATGTAAGCATGACTCCGAAATGCGTTTTAAACGGCCTGCCTTTTCGGAAGCGGACGTAAAACAAAATCGAATCGGATACGAAAAAGCTTATCGCGCCGGCATACATGATGGCCGTTGCAAAGCACGGCAGCGTCACGAGCTGGAACAGCGCAAAGCAGTTCATCGCACCGTTTATGATAAGGTAGCTTATCATACCGACATACAGGCTCTTCGGCCGCACATTTCCGATAAGTCCTCGGAAAACCAGTGTAACCGCCGCAATGTACACAGCTGCCGCAAGGATCATCAGCCACACGGGCACGAGCGAAAAATCAACGTGCATGCAGTAGGCCGCCGCGAAACACAGGTGCGATATGAAAAAGCTGAATCCTCCGACAGCAAACCCAACGGTGCCGAATATCAGCAGGACATCGCCCAGCCAGCTCGTTGCCACTGCGGCAATGACGATATCAAGTGGCGTCTGAACCGTTGTAAGATACCATCCGAGCAGCGTGGGCAAAAGGAAAACCTTCGTCACGGCGCGCAAGACCTTGTCGCACCGCCAGCTTGCGTACAGGTGCACCGCGGAAAAGGCGGCAAACGCCCCAAGAAATACATAATTCATTTAATCTCTCCCATCTATACCAACAATACAATAACATACATATCGTATTATTTCAACAGATATCAGGCGTTGAAATGGAAGAGATTTTGTGATAAAATTGATAAAGCTGACGAGAGTCGAACCCATATCGTCTGTCAGTGCGCCCTTCCGGCTATTTTCGCC
>DKRV01000042.1:2980-4264 GCA_002472405.1 Clostridiales bacterium UBA7273
TTTTTGCTCAGGCAAGACAAAGCACGAAGAGAATACTGTCGTATTGTCAAGTGCTTTAACGCAGCATGGGCTAAAATCTGCCCGTCAAAACCGATATGGGTTCGACTCTCGTCAGCTTAACCACCGTAAAGGACGGCTTTTTTTGATGAAAACTCCACTTATGATGATAATAAATCCGGCCGCAGGCAAGGGCGGCTTCAAAAGGTCGCTGCCGGATGCGCTGCGGCTGCTGTCGGACGCAGGGTACGCCGTGAGCCTGTATTTCACCGAGTGCCGCGGCCACGCGACCGAGCTTGCCACGCAGTATGCCGGCGCGTTTCCGTATCTGCTCGTTCTGGGCGGCGACGGCACGCTTGCCGAGGCCATCGCCGGGCTTATGCCGCTTGCAGAGCGTCCGAAGGTGGGCTATATTCCAATAGGCACGGCAAACGACGTTGCGCGCACCATCGGCCTGCCGAAAAACGACATTCTGGCCGGCGCACAGCATTTTATTGACGGCACGCCCCACGAATTTGACGAGGGCCGGCGCGACGGCGGATATTTCAACTATGTCGCGGCCTTCGGCGCATTCACCGAGGTCAGCTACGCAACGCCGCAGGAGGCAAAAAAGCAGCTGGGCGAGGCGGCGTATCTGCTGGGCGCGGTCAAGAGCCTTTCAACTCTCAAAAGCCGCCATGTGACCGTCGAGTACGACGGCGGCTGCATCGAGGGCGAGTTTTTGTACGGCAGCATGTCAAACTCCTACTCCGTCGCCGGTCTGATCGACCTGCCGCGCGACGAGATAAAGCTCGGCGACGGGCTGCACGAGCTTGTGCTCGTAAAAAAACTGCCGAACGCGGCGGCCATGGCAAATCTTGCGGCAAAGGTGCTCAGCCACGATCTGAGCAGCGAGTACATCATCCTCAAGCACACGAAAAAGGCGCGCTTTATCTTCGACGAGCCGGAGAGCTGGACCTTCGACGGCGAAAACGGCGGCGCGCACAGCGATATAAGCTTTGAAAACTGTCCGCAGGCGATAACTCTGATTTATTAGAATTAATAAATCAGAGAATTAATAGTGAATGATGAATAATGAATAATTATTGTGTGCGCCTACGGCGCAGATTCTTAATTGCGCATTCACATTGTGCCGATACGGTTTTTGCGGTGTCCCGACCGGTGGGTGCCGACGAAAGCATAACACTCTGATTTATTAATTTGTGTTTGCCTAACGGCAAATGATTAAAATAACACCTCATCCGTCACCAAAGGTGACACCTTCCCCTCAAGCTCCGCAAGGGGAAG
>DKRV01000042.1:4295-7364 GCA_002472405.1 Clostridiales bacterium UBA7273
CTGCCAATGCCCCGAACCGGGCAAGCGCAAAACGTAGCTTGCACTACTGGATCGCGTAGCATTCACGGTTTCCTCCGCAGTCCCGAACCGGGCACCAATATAAATGTATAGGAGCAGCGCTAAAGCGCCACTAAAAAGATGGATTATAGGAATTTTAGATTGAGCAAATTGAATACCGATGAGTTTCGGCATGTCAAGCTGCTGCTGTTCTGGCCGCTGTTCGGCATAATGTTCTCGTTCGTCGAGCGGTTTTACAATGTCGGCTCGTACCACGTCATGCACTGCGCGTTTGACGACGCCATACCATTCTGCGAATGGTTCCTTATACCATATCTGTTTTGGTTCGTGTACCTGATAGGCACATTGGTGTATACCTTCTTCTTCGACGTTCCGGCGTTTAAGCGGATGATGCGCTTTATCATCTGCACCTACACGATAACGATGGTCATTTACCTGCTGTTCCCGACATGCCAGAATTTGCGGCCGGAGGTGTTTCCGCGCAACAATGCGCTGACGCGGTTCATCGGCTGGTTCTATACCTTTGACACAAACACGAACGTCTGCCCGTCGATACACGTTCTCGGCTCGGTTGCGGCGATGTTCGGCCTGCTCGACTGCCGGAAGCTGCAAAAGCCGTGGGTGAAATTTGCCGTGTGCGTAATAGCGCTGCTCATCTGCGCATCCACGGTGTTCATGAAGCAGCACTCGATCCTCGACGTGCTCGCAGCCGTGCCGCTGTGCCTCCTCGGCCACTATCTGTGCTATCAGCGCGCAGACGAGCCGAGCACTGCCGCCGTGCATTAAAAAAGTCCGTCCCAAGAAGGCCGGCTGACTCAAGAAAACACACGCCCAAAATGGCGGAGCAAGCACGAATGTCTTCGTTGCGACGGCTTGGTATACACAAAGTATGCCTGCGCCGCCGCGCCTTGACCTCGCACTTGCTCCGTCATTTTTGGTGCTTTGCAGTTTTGAAGCTGCGATTTTTGTTCCTGCAAGGACAAAGCCACAGAGCATTACTGACGTATTTTCAAGGCTTTGGACACCTCAGGGCGAAAAAGATCTTTTCAAAACCGTATGTTTTCTTGCGTCAACCGGCCTGGGACGGACTTTTTTGCTGTTATTTAAGCGTTATGCCGAGGAACGCGGCGCACTTGCCGTCGGCGCGGCGAGCGCCGAGAACAAAGCCCGTGTCGGTGCGCTTTTTGAATATCTTAAGCTCCTCGCCCTCCATGCAGGCGGTTATGTAGCGCGCCTCCATGGTCTTGACAGGCATGGACGCGACCTCGTCGGCTGTGAAGCAGTCGAGGAACGCACGGACATAGGCGACGTTATTCATATGGCGGCCTATATCAATACTTGATGTGCGCACGGTGAAGGTATAGACCTCGTCGTCATCGGTAAACTCATCGCGGAAGCGGCAGAGCTTGCCGCCGCAGGCAACGTAGTCCTGAAATTCAAAGTCATCGGGGAACCCGAACTCTGAAAAGCGGACGAAGCCCGTTTCGCGGTTTAATACAACCCACTCGGTAAGCCCCTCGGCGATCTGCTTATCGCCGACAAAAATATCATAGCCTCGGTAGCCGCGCACGGCATTGGGCTTTGCAGGATTTACCCAAGTCGAAATGGTCAGCATGTCCATTAAATTCGCATCACTGTAAAAATCGATCTTTGAGTGCGTCGCCACCCAGTAGCAATCGCGCTCGGCGAGCGCCGCGGTGCCGTTGCCGATGGCTTCGGCGTGCAGGCTGGCGGCATTCTGGAACAGCATAAACGCAGCAGGCGGCTGCATTTTCGGCTGCTTGCCGCACATATCCGGCGTCAGCGGCTGAGCAAAAGAGACCTTCTTCATTTTTGTCCCTCCATGTAACCATACAAGTGTACGATTATATTATACCACTCTCAGCGCAGCATGGAGTGAAGCATTTGTTAACAAAAAATTAAAAAACTCTAAGGATTTCTCCTTAGAGTTTTTTGCATCTATAGGTGTTTACAGCGCGGCGCCGAGTGCCTTGCACTTTGCAAGCGCCTGAGCATCGGGCTCGCCGTTGCAGATGACGCTGTCGTGAACGAGGTTAATGCCGGCTGCGCGGCAGTCGTCCTCCCAGATCTGCATCCAGTCGCCGTCGCCCCAGCCGTAGGAGCCGAAAAGCACGACCTTTTTGCCGGCAAGGTGGCTCTTTACGCCATCGAACATAGGCTCGAATTCCGATTCCTCAAGCGCCTCTGCGCCCATTGCCGGGCAGCCGAAGGCTATTGCGTCAAACTCGTCGGCCTTTGCCGCAGAGAACTCGGACGCGGTGAAAAGCTCCGCGCCGGCCGCTTCGGCGACTGCCTTTGCCATGGCCTCGGTGTTGCCGGTGCCGCTCCAGTATACAACTGCTTTTTTCATGTTTAAATTCGTCCTTTCACTGTATGATCTCATCGAGAGCCTTGCCGCGGCTGCGGAGAGTGCAGCTCTCGAAGCTTTCAAACTTCTTTCTTGCCGCGTCCACGTCGCCGTAGACCTTCCAGCAGCCGATGAGCTTGAAGCCGGAGGCTCGGTTTTCGATGAAGCCGCGCACGTCCTCGGGCGGATAGCCGAGGAACAGGCCGACCTCATGGGGAAAATCGGCGTTGTTTCTGAGCCGGCCTATGAGGCAGCTCAGGCAGCTTTCGGCGCGGCTGCATTTGCCGTAGCCGCACTCGCGCAGGATATCCTGCGCCGCGCTGTCGGCAAGATCGCGCCGCAGCGCCTCGGGGCGATAGAGATATAAAAGTACGCGGCTTTGCATAAACCGCATGGGCACGATGCGCAGTCCCCTCGGAACGAGCACGGCGTTGAGCCGCCGCAGCTCGGCCGTGACTTCCTCGCGGCTTTCGTACTCGGCGGAAAACATATTCGCGGTTTTAAGCCCCGCAAGCGTCGGCGCGCACTGCGAAACTACCAATTCGTCGCTCATTTTATCCTCCACATCACAAAGCCCCGGCGTTGTGATGCCTCGTCAAAATTCAACGCCACATTTTTTGTGAAAACAAGTTTTCACGAAAAATCTCGCTACGCTCGTCAAAAAGTCCGTACCGGACATTTTT
>DKRV01000044.1 GCA_002472405.1 Clostridiales bacterium UBA7273
ATTGACTTCAAGACCGTTACGCCGACCGAGGCACAGCAGATAATCGTCCCCGACTCTGGCAAGGTGCTTGGCAGCGTTATCGTAGGCTCTATACCGGAGGGTTATACCGACGCGAAGAAAACGGTCACTACAATTATTAGTGAGGCTACTATGCCAAGCAACCAAGCGACCGCCGCAAATCTACTTGAGGGGACATTCCTGTGGGGCGGCAACGACGAAAAAAGCACGGTGGAAAAGGTAACTGGTACGATGAAGAATAACGGCGCGGTAAAGGCAACGATTGACGGCCTGACCGCAACCACATACACAATCCCGACCGGGTATCACAACGGCAGCGGCAAGGTATCACTCACAGCCGACATTGAAAACGCCCTCGCGGCGATATGAGGTGAGACCGCATGAGTGTACAATCGCAGATAGACAGGCTTAAAAACGCAGTGAGCGCGGCATACACAGCGGCCAAGAGCAAGGGCGCGACCATGCCCTCGGCGCAGACAGCGGCCAACCTTGCCGCAGCGGTGCAGAGCATACCGGACGCTGTGACCGTAGACAGCGCCTTGAGCGGCACGAGCACGAACCCTGTCCAGAACAAGGTCGTCAAGGCAGCGTTGGACGGAAAGCTTGACAAGTCCGGTGGCACGCTGACCGGCAATCTTACCGGCCAGTACCTTACCGGTACATGGCTGCAAACCACAGGCGCAAGCGATTTAGGCTCGACGCCGGGCAAGGTAGCAGTGCTTGACGGGTCGGGATGGGTCTACTATCGAACACCGGCTGAGCTGCTCGGCGATATGGGCGTTAAGGACTACATCGTAGAGCAGGGTTCATCCGGCAATTGGACGTATCGCAAATGGAGCAACGGAGACGCCGAGTGCTGGGCATCGGCCACGGTCAGCGGCATGGCCTGCACAACTACGGTCGGAAACTGGTATCGCACAGGCAATATCACAATCAGCAATTACCCGTTTACGTTTACGGCAAACCCTAATTTGCAAATGACCTTTGAAACGTATTCCGGCACAGGCGGCTTGGTGTGGTCTGCCGGTACAAGCTCATCGTCACCAAAGACAAAACCTGCTACAGTCTACGTTATCCGCCCGACATCCTCGAACTCCATCACCGGCTTTGTGAGATATTACGCCAAGGGCAAGTGGAAGTAGGTGCATGGTGTGGCTGCGTACAGGATAAACTTTCGCGCCGAAGAAGCATTCCCGGTTGACTTCGGCGTGCTGCACGAGCGACCGCCGGGGGATATCGAGGTATACACGGGCGAATATGATATCGACCCGGACTTTACGAAGCAGACCCTTGAAACCCGGAACAAGCTCATGGCCGACAATGTGGTCGTTGCGCCGATAGAGGTTCAGCGCGTGTCCAATGCGGCAGGAGGCCGAACAGTATACATAGGAGGCTTGATTGATGGCTGAAAATCAATACACAAACAAGGTCGTGCTGTCGAGCGGAGAGACGCTTATAGACCTCACCGGCGACACTGCGGACGCTGCGCATGTCCTCAAGGGCAGCACGTTTCACGACAAGTCCGGCGCACCCGTGACCGGCACATGCGCATACGACAGCGATACATCCGATGACACCGTTGCAGCGGCGGAGATGATCGCAGGCAAGACCGCACACGCCAGAGGCGCGAAGATCACCGGCACGATGCCCAACAACGGTGCTGTCACCGGTGGCATATCCACCAAGACCGGGCAGTACACCGTTCCGCAGGGCTATCATGACGGCAGCGGCAAGGTCGGCATAACGGCGGCGGAGCAGGCAAAGATCATCCCCGGCAACATCAAGGCTGGTGTGGTGATACTGGGTGTTACGGGCAACTACGGCGGTGAGAGCATAAAGGCGCAGGCCAAGAGCGCTACGCCGAGTTTTTCCGCACAGACCGTGTACACCGGCTCAGGCCGCGTACAAGAAGATAAACGGCGTGTGGGTCAAGCAGACCGACACGACAGCATTGAAAAATGAAATGAAACTCGGAAAATATATCTGTCAAATGGAGGGATAAACAATGGACATAAGCCCAAAACAGGTGCTTGAGCTTGCAGCAAAGTATATAGGCTACAAGGAGAAAGCATCGAACAAAGACCTATACAGCTTCACGGATAACGCCGGGCGCGGCAACTTCACGATGTTTCAGTCTGAGCTGGACAAGGCAAAATTCTGGAACAACGCAAAACAGGGCTATGAGTGGTGCACAAGCTTTATTGCGTGGTGCTTTTGGCGCATAGCCGGAAACGAGGCGAAGGAGATACTGTGCCTTACCGGACCGTATGGCGCGAGCTGCATAAGCTGGGCTAAATATTATGCAGCTCAGGGCAGACTTTGCAGCAAGCCGGAGGTCGGCGATCAGTATTTTAGACGTGACACCGACGGGCAGCCGTGCCATACCGGCATTGTGGAGACAGTAAACGGCAGAACTTTTACCACAATAGAGGGCAACTACGGTAACGCTGTGCAGCGCGTCACGCGCAAGCTCGACAATACGGTTTACGGCTTCGGCCGCCCGAAATACACAAATAAAACGGAGGACGATGAAATGACCAGATACAAAACGATAGGCGAGATGCCGAAAGGCTATCAGGCAGAGGCGCAGGAGCTTGTCGGCCTCGGCTTCAACGGCTACAGTGATGAGCGCGGCCTGTACGTCACCGAGGACATGCTGCGCACGATGATTATCAATCTACGCATGTGCAAGGCGCTGATAGCAGCCCTGCCGGATAACAGCATCGACAAGGATGCGCTGTTTGCGGAGTTTAAGGACAACCTTAAACTGACGATAAACGTGGAATAGGAGGGGCAGCATGAACGCACCGGATAAAATAACCGAGATCAAAGGCGCTGTGGCTGCACTTGCGGCGATAATCACAGGGCTTATAGGTTGGGCAGGCTGGGCGGTGATGCTCTTCCTTGCACTCATCATAATCGACTGGACTACGGGCTCATGCGCTGCGAAAAAAGCAGACAGCTGGAACAGCGCGAGAAGCAGAGAAGGACGCTGGCACAAGGTGGGAGAGATAGTGGCCGTTGTTGCGGCATTCATGTGCGACCTGGCGATGAAAATAGGAATGACGGGGTTGGGGATAGAGCTGCCAATCGAATATGACACGCTGTTCGGGCCGCTGGTGACAATGTGGTACATATTCACGGAGATCGGCTCAATAGCCGAAAACGCCCAGGCATTGGGCGCACCTGTTCCGAACTGGCTCACGAGCGGGATAAAAAAACTTAAAGACAAAACAGACGACATTGGCAACAAAAAGTGAATGACCAAAGGGCAGCCCCAAAAAAGGGCTGCCCGAAGGAGGAGAGAAATGTTCGTAAACAATGCACCGTTTTCCCACAATTACGGGAGGACGACACAAAACGGCTTCGGCGGTATCAGCGCTTCACCGGGCGCTGGTAACGGCGAAGTTTTGTCGCTTTTAGATATGACATCGGACGAATACCCTATATTAGCGACACGCTCACACCGATGGAAAGCAGGCGCTTACACGGGGGAAGTTCTTGCAGCGGCGGAGGTTAACGGCCGAACAGCATACATAACAAAAACAACGACAGGCTTCAGCTTTATATACAACGGGAATGAATACACATTTTCGAGCGAATATGATCCGGTGAGAGCCAAAATAGTGGCCTGCGGAGACTATGTGATACTGCTGCCGTTCAAGATGTATTTCGACACACGCTGCAAGGGTGCAACGCAGATGACGGGAGCGGAGTTTGCCGCGGCGAGAGGTGAGGCCGGGAAATTCAAAAAGACTACTACGATAGGCGGCAGCACGCACACATTTGCAGAGGGAGAGCTGCTGAACGTTACAAGCGATGTTGACGGCAGTCTCGGAAGGGTAACGGGGCTGTACAAATACAGCGCCGGCGGAGTGGACTTCGTAGGCTATGAGCTTGGCAGCATGGAGGCCGAGATTAAGCTCGAATGCTCCTTCACGGACAGCACAATCGAGCTGAGGCACAACACGACGCTTGAGATAAACCTCTACCGCAACGCCTTCCGCGCCGGAGACGCGGTCAAAATAGAAGGCTGCGAAAAACAGGAGGCAAACAATAAGACAGCGATAATACGCGAGGTAAGCGGAAACACGCTGAAATTTTATGAGAACACATTCAAAGCGCCTGACGCCGAAAGCGAATGGACCGAAACCATGGTGAACATAAAGCGAGATATCCCCGATGTTGACATTGCTTTTGCACACAACAACAGAGTTTGGGCAGCCAAAGACAGAAGCATTTACTGCACGAACCAGGGCGATCCGCTTGTGTGGGCAGACTATGACAGTCTCGCAGGGGGCAGCTGGTGGGCAGACACTGGCAACGGCGAGGTTGACGGCATTACAGGCGGTGTATCGTTCGGGGGTTATCCGAGGTTTTTTACACGAGAGCACATATATACGGTGTACGGCGATGCGCCGGCAGATTTCAGCATATACGACCTCAGAGCAAAAGGTACGCCGCGAGGCGAGAGCGAAAGCTTTGCAAGCGCAAACGGGATACTGATATATCTCAGCGACAGCGGATTTGTTGCCTACTCGGGCGGATACCCACAGAAAATAGACAGCGACCTCGGAATAAACAGGTTTGAGGGGGCGATTGCTGCATCGGACGGCAGGAAATATTACGTTTGGTGCAGGGAATTCGAAAAGAATGATTCCACGGAGATCGGCCGACACCTTTTTGTTTACGACAGCTTCACCGGCCTCTGGCACGAGGAGTCGTCAGGAGAGATAGAAGGGCTGATGTTCAGCGGCAATCTGCAGGCCTTTTCAAACGGCGAGATATGGACGCTCGGCACGGCACGAGAAAAACCGATGGACGAGAACGGCCTCTGGCACGAGGAAGACACATTCTGCGCAACGGTGAAGTTTAACGACTACACGCTTGACAGCGTTGCGAAAAAGCAAGTCAGGGAAATAATTATACGGCACGAGGTCAGCGAGACACTGACAGTCAAGGTGTACATAGACGGCGTATTGGATATGAGCTTTACAAAAACCATTTCAGCCGGTGAAAAAGGAGTTACAAGAATAAGCGGCATACCGAAAAGGTGCGACAGATGGAGCCTGAGCCTTGAAGGAGAAGCGCCGTGGAAGGTTACTTCAATAGCATATGAATACTACGAAGGGAGCACGAAATGAACGTAAGGCAAGCAAACATTCCAAACCTGAGCGGACACCCCGACAGAGATATCATACGGCTGCACGAATACGCAAAAAGGCTTGAAGACACACTGAGCTTCCTCCTTTCAAACCTCAACAGCAGCAACTTCAACCGAAACCGCCTTCCGACACTTTTCGAGCACAGCCCCATAAAATTCGATAACGCTGAGATCCACGGCTTTACAAACGGAATATGGATAGGCACTGCAACAAAAAGCGAAGCAGAATATTCTCCGACAAAGGGCGAATATGGGCTGTTTATACGATTTGACGCAGCGCCGCAGAAGGTGGTTGACGGCACAATGACAGACATTTAGGAGGAGAACACATGAGTGTGAAGGATAACATTGATGAGCTTATAAACGATCTTAACCTTAAGGGCAGCGCATATGAGATACCGAAGGGCAACTCGGATGCACGAAAGCTGCTGGATGATCTCTACGGCGATATAAACTCGGGCTTTGAATACAAAGCAGAGGAAGACCCTGTGTACGCTTCGGAGAAGCAGGCATATGAGCGAGAGGCCGACAGAACGATGCGAGACACGCTTGCACAGTCAAACGCCAAGACAAACGGCTTCACAAACTCGGCGGCAATAACGGCCGCAAGTCAGGCGAGAGACTACACCATGGCGAAGTTCGACGACCGGGCGGCAGAGCTTGAGGATAGAGCTTACAACAAGCGACAGAACCAGATAAGCACGAAGATGCAGCTTATATCGGCACTTGAGAGCATGGAAGCTCAGGAACGGGCAAACTATCTGGACGAGCTTGACCGACTGGAAGCGAAGCAGAACACGCAGAAGGAAGAGGCACGGCAGATGGTTTCGGACATGATAAGCATGGGACAAGTACCGAGTCAGGAGCTTATGGATGCTACGGGCCTCAACAAGGAGTACCTTGACGCGCAGCTGAGCAATATGTTCAGCCAGATGGACACGGCCACGATGCAGCGCTATCTCAACTCCAAAGGCTACAACCTCGCCGTGGACGGGGCGTGGGGGCCGAAAACGGAGGCAGCATATCAGGCGGTGTTCGGCACGGAAAGCGGCAGACAGACGAGCTACGGAACAGGCTACGGTTCAAGCTACGGCTCAGGATTGGGGACACGTTCAAGATCTTCCTCCGGCTCGAAGTCAACAGAGAGCAGCCCAAATGCATCCTCGGCGGTGGATGATGTCACATACAAGGGCATGCGAGACACGCTTTACTTCGGCAAGAGGGTGAACGGCGCCGACTGGGCAAGAAACGAGCTTGCAAAATATATTCAGAACGAAGGCGTGAGCCAGGCGCAGGCGAAGAGCCTTGCATCATATCTGGGAATAAAGCTGTGACAGGAGAGGCAACATGGCAAACGATTGGAGAAACGAATACATAACCAAGCTTACAGGCGGCGCAAACAATTCAACGTTGAATAATTCTTCGGGAGATTGGCGGCAGAAAGCGCTGAATACCATACAGGCAGAGCAGGAGAAAGCGGAAAAGAAGCGCAAAGCGGATGCATTGATGGCCAAAGCCTCAAGCGTGCTCACGCCGGATCCGATATATGACTACACCGGAGCTTCGAAGAAAAAGACGAAAACGCCCACTCCGCAAATAAACGCCGACAAGAGCAGCGTGATAAACCTCGGTTTAGGCCCGTTGTCGAGCGAAGCGGTGAGCGAGGGCGTTGCCAGCGGCAAGTTTAAAGCTGAGACCGACAAGAACGGGAAAACCACGGTTTCCAACAACCCCAATTTTGAGACACCGGCGAAGAAAGCGCAAATAATTGACGCAACGGATCGGATCAGCCCGAATGCACCGCGAAAGACAAACTGGGGCAAGCTCCTTAAGGGAACAGTGAAAAAAGGACTCGGCCAGAGTGCCGAGTCACTGATAACGATACCGGACGAATTGCTCGGCGGCTTTGCGCAGGAAGCATGGTACATGTTCGGCCTTGATAAGCTGGGCGAAAAAATATGGGGGAATGATCTCAACCCTCTTTCCGCGCTAAGGGAGGACGTGAGCCGAAACAACGCGCTTGACAACGAATACTTTGCGGATGCCGCAGGGACGAGCAAATTTGCACAGAAGGTCGATGAATACGGCACGGCAACGATTGCGGCACTGCCGCAACTGCTTGCAGCGTTTATGACGGGCGGCACATCTCTGGCAGCAAGCGCCACGGCGAGCACGGAGACGCTCAGCCGACAGGCTGCACAGTCGGTTGCAAAAGGCTGGTCACAGGTGCAGGGCATGCTCGGAAACAGTGCGAGAACCATGCTTAAGAACCCCAACTATCAGACGAGCTTCCTTATGGAAGCCGGCAACGCATACAACGAGGCGGTGAACGACGGCGCAAGCGAAGCCGAAGCAACACTCTATGCTCTTACATACGGCGCTTTTTCCGCAATGATTGAGGTCGGCGGCGCGGATGAGGCATTGGGCGGCATTCAGAAATTGCCGATACAGCTCAGAGACGCAATAGAAAAGGGCGAAAAGAACGGCGTTATGATGTGGGTAAAAAACGCCGTTGAAGAAGGCATGGAGGAAGTGCAGCAGGGAGCTATCGGGAGAGCATTCAAGGGAATGTACGGCGAGGACGTGCCCATATACTCGGAGAATGACGACAACGCGATAATAAATCCCGGAGCTATGAAGGACGACTTCATGGGTGGCCTTGTTGTCGGCGGTGTACTCTCCGGCGGCACGGCTGCCGTCAGAAAGGGAGCGCAGGGCGCACAAACGCTTGCACGCAACGAGACGCTCAGACGAACGTTTGACGGATACCAGAGAAACCTCGTAGAGATCGGCCTGAAACAACCGGAGGGAAGCCGTGCAAACGAGCTTGCAAAGGAATACAACACTCAGCTGAACGAGACGTCAAAGCCGCTGAGCGGGAGACAGACGGCAAAGCTCTATGATTCCATCATGGACGCAAGGGAAAACCGGAGCGAAATCAATGCCATAAACGAGGATGTCATAGGACAGGCAATGGATATGCCGGAGGGAAGCCGGGCGCACACGCTTGCCGACAGCCTAAGAACAAAACAGCTCGAGGGAGAAGAGATCACTTCCAACGAAATGGAGAAGCTCCGCCAGGCGATGAACGAGAAGGAAGAGGTTCTTCCGCTTGTCAGCAGCGAAGAATACGACACGGCGCAGAAGTTCAAAGCGGACTATGCGCAGGCATACGATGACGGTCTCATTTCGGAGAGTGCAATCTACGACGCGGCGATAAGCATAACGGAAGGCCGTACCGAAGCGGAAGCAGCCGAGACGATAGTGGAAGAAATAGAGCGCAGCGCAAATAAAAAGATCCGCGATAACTTCCGAAACGAAATAAGAGACGGAACAATATCCGGAGATGAGATTAACACATACAGCAAAGCCGTTGCAAGCGGAATGGCAATGGACAAGGCAATCAGGCTTGCAGATCTTACTATTGAGGAGAGGATAGACAATGAAGCAGGAAAACAGAGTACTGACGCAGGCATGGGACGGCAGCCCGATATGGGTGCCGGAGAGCAGGCTGGAAGAGTACACGAGGACACAGGCAGAGCTGAAGAAAACAAACGGACAGAGCGAAGCAGCAAGGGAGCTGAGCGAAAAGATATTCCGAAAGCTGACCGAATCTCGAGCAAAGAAGCAGGACTGAGAAACGGCACAGACGCAAAGAACCTTGAGGTCATATCCGAGGAGAGACTGCATCCGGCAACGCAGAGGATAATGAAAGCATTCTCCTCGGCGGCAAACGGCATAACTGCGGTGAAGGGCAGATTTGAGACCCGACACGGAACAATACAGGGAGTTACCACGGCCGACGGCAAGGTCATATTCCGCACGGACACGGCATACGGGCAGGAGGCAATACTGCTGCACGAATGCGGGCACCTTTACATCAGAGACGACAGCTCGCTGAAAGCGGCGCTCAAAGACGCATGCACGGAGGCTATGACCGAAAATGAGCTCAGAGAGCTTTCGGTGAAATACGGCTCACTGTGGCAGGGACTTATGAACGAGAGCATGACGGAGGATGAATTCCTCGACATGATGCTTGAGGAGATCTACTGCGACGCACTGGCAGGAATAGACCGCATACGCGCAAGGGGCGCAGGAAAGCTCACAGAGGCCGTCAGAAGCGTATTTGAGCAGGAGACCGGCATAGATGTTGACGCGCTGCTAAACGATGTCGAGACCGCGAAAACGGAAGCCAAAACCGAGACGGCAAAAGCCCCGGCGAAGGAGACGAGAAACAACGGACCGCCCAAACACAGCGTAGAGGATCTTCCGGACGGTAAAAAATATGTTCGCGCCGACCGTCAGGTCATTTTCGGAAATGACCCCGAGGTGTGGAGCGAACAGCTTGAAAACTATATAAACGGCAAGATCCGCCGAGGACAGGACGTGCAGCTCACGACCGAGGACGGCGATGTGCTTACGCTTACAAAGGACACTGCCGGAAAGGTTTCGTCACGCTACAAGGACGGGCGAACCATGAGCGACGAAGCGTTTGAACGAAAGGTTTCGGCAGGAGCACACATTGATGAGCTCGCACAGGTTTCGACGCGCGGCAAAAAGATAACGGCCGATACAGACGGCCGGCACGGAAACATGGCAAGCGGAGGCTGGAATTACCGAACTGCGTATTTCAGAGACTTTGACGGAACATATTACAGATGCATCATCTCTGTTTCGATTGGCAAAAATGGCAACGCTGTTTACAATATCGGTGAAATGGAAGAAAGAAGCTTCCCCACTGCGCGAAAAGCGCTTAGCGGCTCTTCCGCAAAAAGCGGCGCTCTGGGCAGGGAAACTTCTTTCGAGAGTAGTATACGCAATTTGGATGATGATGTCAAGTCGCAATACTCCATAGACGATGATCTCCCGATAAATCTACAGCTTGTACTGAACGGCGACTTTGAGAGCAGGAACAACGAGGTGCACATAGGAACGACCTCAAACTTCCTGACAAATGTCATAGGCGCGGAGGCGCTGGAACTGTATATGCCGGCAGAGAAGGCATACAGAGCCATGGCAACGGAGGAAAAGGCCATATTCGACGGCAAGCAGACAGGCGAGGGCATAAACTATCACGGACTTGATGTTGACGGCCTTGTGAACATCCTGAAAGCCTCGGAAGAGCCGATCGCAGCGTTTGCGGACACGGCGACACCCGACAACAAAAGAGAAAACCGCATAGTGCTTGTCACGGATGTGGAAGCAGAAGGCGGTCTGGGAGTCGTTATTGAAGAAGTCGATACAAAAGCCCGAGTAAACGGAAACCGCATCAAGGCCAATAAGGCAATCACGGTTTATACGAAGAGCAATGTCAGCTCGGCGATACAGGAAGCGGCAGCGGACGGCCGCATTCTGTATTTAGACGAAAAAAGAAGCCAGGCACATCTTGCGGTAAGGAAGGGTGCCAATTACCCAACGGCCGCAAGGAAAGCTGACTTCACAGATAATATACGCAGATTCTGGGCAAATGTCAAGTGGAAAAAGTCGGGGAAAACAAATTTCACGGCGCAGGGCAATACAAACGAGCTGCCGGAATGGAAAAAGAGGCTTGCGGAATTTTCCGAAAGATACTCTGCCGAGGACGAAGGACTGAGAGTCAGGGCAGAAAAAATGTCGCAGAATACGCTGAAGGAGCGGCTTGCAAGAGTTGAGGGGCTTATACACGGGTACGAGATGAGCGAAAACCTCACGGAGCGGGCGCAGGAGGAGCTTGAGACGCTGCGGCACAATCGGGAGATCTACAAGGAAGCAATCGAGAAAAAGAAGCAGAAGGCAAA
>DKRV01000040.1 GCA_002472405.1 Clostridiales bacterium UBA7273
GCGCGCGCATACGCAAACCATACCTATCTCATGAAGCTGGTTGAGGCTGCGGTCGAGGAGACAGGCCTTCCCATAGCGCTGCATCTTGACCACGGCGACAGCTTTGAGCTTTGCAAATCCTGCATTGACGGCGGCTTCACCTCCGTCATGATCGACGCATCCTCCAAGTCCTTTGAGGATAATATTGCGCTCACCCGTAAGGTCGTAGAGTACGCTCACGATCACGGCGTTGTCGTCGAGGCCGAGCTTGGCACTCTCGCCGGCATTGAGGACGAGGTCAAGGTCTCGGCAGAGGATTCGTCCTACACCCGTCCCGAGGACGTTCAGGAATTTGTCGAGCGCACCGGCTGCGATTCTCTTGCAATCGCTATCGGCACCTCTCACGGCGCATATAAGTTCAAGCCCGGCACGAAGCCCCAGCTCCGCTTTGACATTCTTGAGGATGTTGAGCGCCGTCTGCCCGGCTTCCCGATAGTTCTGCACGGCGCATCCTCCGTTCCTCAGGAGTTTGTAAAGCAGATCAACGAAAACGGCGGCAATATGCCCGGCGCTATCGGTGTTCCGGAGGATCAGCTCCGCCAGGCTGCATCAATGGCTGTGTGCAAGATAAACATCGACTCCGATCTTCGCCTTGCAATGACCGCATCCATCCGCAGCTACCTGAACGCTCATCCCGATCATTTTGACCCGCGTCAGTACCTCAAGCCGGCACGTCAGGCAATTAAGGATATGGTCGCACACAAGATAGTCGATGTTCTCGGCTGCGACGGAAAGGCATAAGTTATGAGCAGTCAGCTTAAAGGAGCCTGCATATTCGGGCAGTCCGGCGGTCCCACCGCAGTCATAAATGCCAGCATGTACGGCGTAGTCAGCGCGGCTCTCGCTTCCGAGAATATAACCCATGTCTACGGCGCTCAGTATGGCATAAAGGGTGTGCTTGAGGATAAGCTTTTTGACATGGGCGCGGAGAACGCCGAGGAGCTTAAGCTTCTTCTGAACACTCCGTCGTCGGAGCTTGGCTCATGCCGCTATAAGATAGCCGAGCCCAAGGAGGATGACAGTGATTATAAGCGCATACTTGAAGTATTCAAAAAGTATGACGTTCGCTATTTCTTCTATAACGGCGGCAACGATTCGATGGACACCTGCAATAAGATAAGCCGCTATATGAGCAGCGTCGGCTATGAGTGCAGAGTTATCGGCGTTCCCAAAACGATCGACAACGACCTTTTCGGAACGGATCATTGCCCCGGCTACGGCAGCGCGGCAAAATATATCGCAACATCCTGCATGGAGCTTTATAAGGATACCTGCGTTTACAGCACCGGCACGGTCAACGTCGTTGAGATAATGGGCCGTCATGCCGGCTGGCTTGCGGCATCGGCAGCGCTTGCGTCATATAAGGGCTGCGGCCCCGACCTCGTTTACCTGCCCGAGCGCGATTTTGACATGGACAGCTTCTGCGCCGATGTCGAGCGCGTTTATAAGGAAAAGGGCAAGGCACTCGTCGTCGTGTCCGAGGGCATTCACTATGCCGACGGCAGCTTCGTTTCCGAGGCAAAGACCTCGTCAAACGACGGCTTCGGACATGTGCAGCTCGGCGGCCTTGCTGTAATGCTCGCATCGGTTCTCCACCAGCGCATCGGAGTTAAAGTCCGCGGCATTGAGCTTAGCCTTTTGCAGAGAGCAGCGGCGCATCAGGCTTCCGCCACCGATATTGCCGAGGCCGAAATGGCCGGTCGCTTTGCCGTTGAATCGGCGCTGAGCGGCGTAAGCGGAAAGATGGCTGCCTTCGGCAGAGACACCGAGGGTGGACAGTATCGCTGCGTGCCGACCCTCATTGACCTTGAGGACGTCGCTAACCGCGAAAAAACGGTCCCGACAGAGTGGATAAACGCCGAGGGCAACTTCGTGACCGAGGACTTCATAAACTATGCTCTGCCGCTTATCCAGGGCGAGAGCGATGCCGTTTATGAGGACGGTCTGCCCAGATATGCAAAGCTCAAAAAGATCTACGCTTCACAGGAAGTAACGGTCTGAAATATATGATTTAGCCGCACGCTTTATCGTGTGCGGCTTTTTCTTTTGACGCGCATTTGCGCAGAGAACCTGCTGCGCAGCGGTTCGCCCGCGTGCGTGAGTATAAGAGTGCGCCCACCATATGTAAAAACGTCGGCCTCAATGCCGCCCGAACAATCGTCAAAAAGGCCTGATATCTCCTCGTTTGTAAGCTCTTTATCATTAAAAAGAAGAGCAGCAGCTTCATCAGATAACATAATATCTCACTCCTGAATTTAACAAATTTACGTTTTGGGAACAAAACTCAATCAAATTGAATAACAGCTCACAAAATTTCGTTAACAAAGCATAGTTTAGCGGAATTTTTTTTGATTTTCTATACAAAAATTATGGAAATATCACAAAGAAGGTGCTATACTGTTTTAGCATTATGTAAAGCAGATAATTATTTTTCCCGAGGCGCATTATGAGCTATATTGAGAAGAAAATAGATAGTGAAGAAAAGTATCGCGGCGTCATTGTGAATGTTCGTCTTGACCACGCCGAGCTGTGCGACGGAAGCATCGTAAAGCGCGAGGTAGTTGAGCATCCGGGCGGCGCGACTATACTGCCGATCGACGACGAGGGCTATTGCTATTGCGTAAGGCAGTTTCGTTATCCGTTCCAGAAGGAGCTGCTTGAAGCGCCTGCCGGCAAGCTCGAATACGGCGAGGATCCGTACGAGTGCGCGGTGCGTGAGCTCTCTGAGGAAACGGGCTTTACCGCCGATGAGATCATAAGTCTCGGCCAGGACTATTCGTCGCCCGGATTTTCGACCGAAACGCTGCATATATATCTCGCGCGCGGACTTCACCGCGGCAAGAGCCATCTTGACGAGGGAGAGTTCCTGAGCGTCGAAAAGCACCACATCGACGAGCTTGTGCAGCTTGTCATGGACGGAAAGATCGCCGACGGCAAGACCATCATCGCCGTTCTCAAGGCAAAACGCCTGCTTGAGAGCGAGAAATAGTTACGATTTGTTTACATTGCTAATTGCCTTTGCATATGCGCTATGCTATAATAACAAACTGGTGCGTCAGTACCTATGAAAGGTGTAAAATATGGAAAAGTACGTCATAAACGGTGGAAAACCGCTTCAGGGCGAGGTTGATATAAGTGGAGCAAAAAACGCGGCGGTCGCGATAATTCCGGCCGCACTGATGGTTGACGGCATCTGCCGCATAGAAAATATGCCGCAGATCAGCGATACCGACATGCTCCTTACAATATTGACCCAGCTCGGCGCCGAGGTCAGAATGATCTGTCCCGGCACTATAGAGATAGACAGCCGCAACGTAAGATTTTGCGACGCTCCCTTTGAGCTTATGCGCAAGATCCGCGCATCTTATTATCTCATCGGTGCAATGCTCGGCAGATTCGGCAGCGCAAAAACAACTATGCCCGGCGGATGCAACTTCGGCGTTCGCCCCATCGACCAGCATATAAAGGGCATGAACGCCCTTGGTGCGGATGTCGATGTCCGCAACGGCTTCGTTTATGCCGAGGCGACCGACGGCAGACTTCACGGAGCAAAGATATATCTTGATAAAGTATCTGTCGGCGCAACGATGAATATCATCCTTGCGGCCACCATGGCAAGCGGCAGGACGATAATCGAAAACGCTGCAAGAGAGCCGCATATTGTTGACCTTGCAAATTTCTTAAACTCCATGGGTGCGGATGTCCGCGGAGCAGGCACGGATACCGTGAAGGTCAACGGAGTTGACAGGCTCCACGGCGGCAGCTATTCAATCATTCCCGACCAGATTGAGGCCGGAACATATATGGTAGCCGCAGCAGCCACCGGCGGCGAGGTTCTTGTCAAGAACGTCATTCCCAAGCACCTTGAGTGCATTTCGGCAAAGCTGCGCGAAACAGGCACGATCGTTCAGGAATACGAGGACTGCGTTCTCGTAAAGGGCAACGGCCACCTGCGCAAGGCAAACGTCAAGACTCTGCCTTATCCCGGATTTCCGACCGATATGCAGCCGCAGATGGGCGCTCTGCTTTGTATGGCGAACGGAACGAGCGTCATAACCGAGGGAATTTACGATAACCGCTTCAAATACGTCAATGAGCTGCGCAAAATGGGCGCCGATATTCAGGTTGACGGCCGCATTGCGATATTTGAAGGCGGCGCAAAGCTCACCGGCGCACCCGTTATGGCCTGCGACCTGAGAGCCGGCGCGGCAATGGTCATTGCCGGTCTGTGCGCAAGCGGTAAGACCGAGATCGAGGATATACATTTCATCGAGCGCGGCTATGAAAACTTCGTGGGCAAGCTCAGAAAGCTCGGAGCAGATATCAGCATCGTTGATTACCCAGACGAGCCTGAGCTGCATGATAAAATGATTTCGATAGGATAAAATATGCGTATAGTAACTTTCGCCAGCGGTTCTTCAGGCAATTGCAGCCTCGTTTCTGAGGGCAAAGCGAATATACTTATAGATGCGGGGATATCCATGCGCAGGACCGTTGCGGCTCTTGCGCAGCTTGGACTTGCTCCGCAGAATCTGTGCGGAGTGCTCATAACACATGAGCACTCCGATCACATTTCCGGGCTTTCGATGCTCATTAAGCATCATAACCTGAGTATATTTGCACCAAAGCCCCTGTGCGAGGAGCTTTGCCGGGTAAAACCGGAGATAAAAAACAATTTAAACTACATACCAGAGGATGATAAGCTATCCCTCGGCGGCATTGAGGTAAGCTGCTTTAAGACCATGCACGATGCCGCTTACAGCGTCGGATATCGCTTTGAAGGTGAGGAAACCTTCGGCTTTGCAACCGATACTGGCAGCATTAACGATGAGCTTATTGCCGGGCTTGAGGGCGCTGATACCGCGCTTATCGAGGCAAATCATGATATAAACATGCTCAAAAACGGAGCATATCCGTATTTTCTGAAGCGCAGAATACTTGCACCCACCGGGCATTTGTCAAATGACGACAGCGGAATTTTGGCAGAGCATCTTGCAAAACACGGAACAAAGCATATAATATTAGGGCACTTGAGCCGCGATAACAATACGCCTGAGCTTGCGTACGGCACTGTCAGCACCGCCGTTTCCGTTAAAAACGTGCAAATAAGTGTTGCTACGGCAAATAATATGCTTGCAGTCGAGGCGGGAGAGAGGTTAAAATGCTTAGCATAAGACTCATATGCGTCGGCAAGCTCAGAGAGCAATTTTATATTGATGCATTCGCCGAGTATTCCAAGCGCTTGTCGGCCTACTGTAAATTTGAATGTATTGAGCTGAATGAAACAAAGTTGGGTGCTTCTCCGTCAGATAAGGAGATAGCCGCGGCGCTGGATAAGGAAGCCGGAGATATTGAGCGTGCAATAGGTAAGGACACTTACGTTATTGCAATGTGTGTCGAGGGCAGGCAGCTTAAAAGCGAGGATTTTGCGCGGAGGATAAACGAACTTGCCGTTTCCGGAAGGGGAAGGCTGTGCTTTGTCGTCGGCGGCTCGTTCGGCCTGTCGCCTAAAATAAAGCAGCGCGCGGACATGCGCCTTGGCATGAGCGAAATGACCTTTCCGCACCATCTTGCGCGAGTTATGCTCGCCGAGCAGATCTACCGCAGCTTCAAAATCCTCGAAGGATCGAGATATCACAAATAACGGAGGGCAGTAATGGACGAAAAAGTTAAGCTCGAATGGGGAAGAAAGCTCACCGGCGATCTTCTCAAAAAGTGGCCGAAGGACGAAAACGGCGAGCCTATAGAGCCTGTTTTCCTTACACATTGCAAGTGCCTTGACATCAGCGACGAGATGATAGTAAACTTACTTGAGGCATATGGCATTCCGTGCATAAGACTGTATCCGAACGACGGCGATTTCGGCCGCCTGATCCTCGGGACAAGCGGCACGGGTGTTGAAATATATGTACCTAAGACAATGTATGAGGACGCTGTCAATTTAAGCGAAGGGAGCGCAGAATATGACGAGGAATTATAAGGAAGAGTACCAGCGCTGGCTGGACAGTCCCGCACTGAGCGAAGCCGAATGGGAGGAGCTCAACTCAATAGCAAACGACGAAAAAGAGATCGAGAGCCGCTTTTTTGCGCCGCTCGAGTTCGGCACTGCCGGACTGCGCGGAACAATGAAGCTCGGTCTGCATCAGATGAATGTCCACATCATCCGCCATGCAACTCAGGCCTTTGCAAACGTTATCAAGGCAGAGGGCGAGGAAGCAATGAAAAAGGGCATAGCCATCTGCTTTGACTGCCGCAACAACAGCGAGCTTTTTGCTCATGAGGCTGCATGCGTCATGGCCGCAAACGGCATACATGTTCGCATTTTTGACGCTCTGCGCCCGACTCCGGAGCTGAGCTTTGCCGTGCGCTACTACGGTACCACTGCCGGCCTTAACATAACCGCATCTCATAACCCCAAGGAGTATAACGGCTACAAGGTATATTGGTCGGACGGCGCTCAGCTTCCGCCGCAGCACGCCGAGGCGATCGCCGAGCAGATGAGCAAGATCGATATATTCGATGACTTTGTCAGCTGCGACTTTGACGAAGCCGTGGCTCAGGGTAAGATCGAGCTTATAGGAACCGAGACCGACGAGGCATATCTCGAACGTGTGCTCGGACAGGCCATAAACAAAGCGATCGTCGCAAAGGTAGCGCCTGATTTTAAAATAGTATACACTCCGTTCCACGGTGCTGGCTATAAGCTCGTTCCCGAGGCACTGCATAGACTGGGCATAACTCAGCTGTACCCCGTGCCCGAGCAGATGGTCATTGACGGAAACTTCCCCACGGTCGAAAGCCCGAACCCGGAAAATCCCGAGGGCTTTTATCTTGCAGTCGATCTTGCGAAGAAGGTCGGCAGCGACCTTATAATCGGAACCGATCCCGACTCTGACCGCATAGGCGTTATGGTGCGCTCGGGTGAGGACTATATCTCCATCACCGGCAACCAGCTCGGCGTTCTGCTGCTCGACTATGTCATAAATGCGCGCAAGGCTGCTGGCACTCTGCCCGAAAATGCCGGTGCAGTCAAGAGCATCGTCACCACCGAAATGGCAAAAGTCGTTGCCGAGACCAACGGAGTTCATTTTGAGGATACCTTCACCGGCTTTAAATTCATGGCCGAGCGTATCGCTCAGTGGGAAAAGGCCGGAAGCTATAAATATATCTTCGCATATGAGGAAAGCTACGGATATATGATGGGCGACTATGTCCGCGATAAGGACGCCGTCACCGCGTCGATGATGGTAGCCGAAATGGCAGCTTACTATTACGATAAGGGCATGAACCTCAGTCAGGCAATGGAGAGCCTGTACGCAAAGTACGGCCGCTACGCCGAAAAAACGCTCAACCTTGTTATGCCCGGACTTGACGGCATAGTGAAGATGAAAAATCTTATGGCCGAGCTTCGCAGCAATCCGCCGAAGCAGATCGCCGGAGTTGAAGTGTTCAAGCTGCGCGACTATTCCGACGGCAGCATAAAGGTTCCCGAGCTTGGTGTTATGGGTCAGACCCCGATAAAGGGCTCGAACGTTTTGTATTTCGAGCTTGCCGACGAAACGAGTTTTATCGTACGCCCGTCCGGTACGGAGCCGAAGGTAAAGGTCTACATCCTCTGCAAGGGTGCGGATAAGGCCGAGTGCGACGCTAAGATCGCAAAATATTCCGAATATGCGGAAGGCCTGAGAAAATGAAAGATAAACTTAAGCAGCTCGGAAGGCTGCTTATAACCTTCGCCGTGGTCGGAGTAACGACCTTCGGCGGAGGCTATGCGATGCTGCCGGCGCTTCAGCGCGAGGTTGTCGAAAAGCGCCGCTGGGCAACCGATGAAGAGGTCATGGACTGGTACGCAATCGGCCAGTGCACGCCCGGCGTTATTGCCGTGAATACCGCGACCTTTGTCGGTCAGAAGCAGGCAGGCGTGCTCGGTGGGATATTCGCAACTCTCGGCGTTGTGTTCCCGTCGCTTGTGATAATAACGATCATTGCCGCGTTTATTCAGAATTTCGCGCATCTTCCTGCTGTTCAGAGCGCGTTTGCCGGAATCCGCGTGTGCGTGTGCGTGCTCATTCTCAATGCAGTCGTGAAGCTGTGGAAAAAGTCCGTAGTTGACTGGAAAACGCTTCTGATATTCATAGCTGTGTTCGCATGCAGCGTGTTTTTGAGCATTTCACCGGTGATATATGTCCTCGCCGCAGCAATAGCCGGAATCATCGTCAAGGAATTGGAGGCGCGTAAATCATGATATATCTGCGTCTTTTCTGGGAGTTTTTCAAAACCGGACTGTTTGCCGTCGGCGGCGGATTGGCAACGCTCCCGTTTATCTATGACATATCTGACCGCACGGGCTGGTTTACCTATCAGCAGATAGCCGATATGATAGCCGTGTCCGAGTCAACGCCCGGCCCGATAGGCGTCAATACGGCGACCTACGTCGGCTATATAACAGGCGGCTTGCCGGGAGCGATCGTTGCAACGCTCGGCCTTGTGACGCCGGCGATAATCATCATACTCATCATTGTGTCCTGCCTGAAAAAATTCAGGGAAAACCGCTTCGTTGATCATGCATTTTACGGGCTGCGCCCGGCCTCAGCAGGACTGATTGCAGCAGCAGGCTTTTCCGTTGTCATGCTTGCGCTCGTCCGCGAGGATGCATTCAAGGCAAGCGGCAATATCCTCGACCTGTTTTCGTGGAAGGGGCTTGCGCTCGCGGCCGTGATATGGGTGCTGACAAACCTTGTCAAAAAAACGAAGGATCTGCACCCGATGTTCTTTATCGCCGCCTCTGCCGTAGTCGGCATACTTGTATTTTAAAATATTGCTGCCGCGCCGAGCAGGGCAAGTGCAGCTGCGATAAGCGCCGTCAAAAACCGTCCGATCATGTATCGGGCGGTTTTTATGTCCGTTCCGGCTATCATTGAAAAGGTCTGAAAATGAACGGAGAGGCCGCCCCAGGATAGAATAAAAGCAGCAAGGGCGAGATTAATTGGGCTTATTGCAAGCCCTGCCATGCTGCCTATGCCGTTTCCAAGCTCGAGGATGCCGGCAAGCAGCGCTGTGCACCAGCTAAGCTCGGCTCCTAGCCTATATGAAAGCTCACCGGCAATGCTTCGAGTTATATCCATAGCGTCGAGAACGCCGTTTATCGCCGAAAAAGCAACCACAAAGGCGCAGACACCTATCATCGAATCGGCAGCGCGTTTTACGGATGCTGTGAACGCAGTAGAGAAGCTCACAGGGGCGAACATATCCTCGTCATAGCAGATATCGCACGGAGCCTTCGGGCAGATAATAACGCCGAAAATGAGTGCCGCTAAAATATGTACGGCATACAGAAAAAATCCGACAGGGGCAGAGCCAAACACGCCGACCCCGGCGGCACCGACAATAAACGCAGGGCCGGAGTTGTTGCAGAAAACAATGAGCCTTGAGGCATCGTCGCGGCCTATAAGCCCCTGTGCTCTCAGCTGCGCTATGTAAGAAGCGCCCAGCGGATATCCGCCGGTTACGCCGATAATGAATGCCGAAACTCCGTGGCCGGACATACCGAGCCGTGCTCCAAGCGGCGCAAGCGCGTTTGACATGAGCTTTGATGCGCCAAGCTCGTTTAAAAGATTGGCCGCAATGAAAAACGGAAACAGCGACGGTATGATCATCTGCGCGCACATTATAAGCCCTGCTTTCACCGCCTCGGCAGCGGCCTTTGGGAAAACGAGCAGCGCGGCGAATATGCCGAATGATGCGAAAATATACAGAGCCTTTTTCATCCTATCAACTCCTTGTCCATGTATTAAGCTATGCTTTGCGGCATAGGTTTAGACTGCGGAGGTGAGCGTAAATGAAAACAAAACGCGACAGAGCCGAGCTTCTTGCCGATAAGCTCGATATCCCGGCCGATGCTCTCGGCAGCGTTAAGCTCAGCCTCTGCGGAAGAAGCCGACTGCTTATTGAAAACCACCGCGGAATTATCACATATAACGATAATCTTGTTGAGATCGACTGCGGCAGCGTAAAGCTCGCGGTGCGCGGCGATGCTCTGCGCCTTGGAGCGATGAATGGCAGCGATATGTTCATATGCGGCAGAATTATTGCATTGGAGTTTGAGTAAATGAGAAAGCTTTACGATCTTGCGCGCGGAGTGACGAAGATAGAAGCCTCCGGCGCGCAGCCCGAGCGCATATTAAATTACTGCGCCGAAAACGGGATAGAGTTTTGGAGCGCAAGCCCATGCCGGGATTTTTCGATCACCTTTTGCGTACATGCATCCTATGCCGATAGCCTGCTTGCCCGGAGCGGCAAAAACGGACTTGACGTAAAGCTCATCTCCGAAACCGGCGGCAGGAAGCTTAAGCTCGGTGCAAAAAGACGAGCCGTGTTTTTGCTCACTTTCGTTTTGTGCGTTTCGCTTGCCGCCGTATCGTCGCTGTTTTTGTGGAGGATCGAGATAAGCGGAAACGATAAGCTCAGCGATGCAGAGATTTTGCGCAAGCTCGCAGAATGCGGCGTTGACTACGGTGCGTATTGGCCGGCGCTGTCGTCCGATGAGATACGCAGCCGCATAGTGTCCGAAATGCCGGAAATAGCGTGGCTTAGCCTGAACGTTCGCTCGTCAAAGGCTGAGATCATAGTTCATGAGCGCATCGATAAGCCCGATATCGTCAACGAAAAATCGCCATGCGATATAATCGCGTCAAAAAGCGGTGTGATCAGAAAAATGTCCGTCCTCGAAGGCGAGAGCGCAGCAATCGTCGGTAATGCGGTGGCAAAGGGCGATGTTCTGGTGCGCGGACTTATGAGCAGCGAAACGGGGGATGAGCGCTATGTCCACTCAATGGCTCAGGTGATTGCCGACACATGGTATGAGATAAGTGCCCAAACGCCGCTGTTTGAAGAACGAAAAACAGAAAAGAGCGGCCGAAACACGGCCTTTTCGCTTGTTATCGGGAAAAAGCGGATAAATTTTTTCTCCGACAGTAGAAATAAATGCGATAGTTGTGATAAAATAAATAAATTAAAGTACATATCCCTCGGCGATGTTTTCGTTTTGCCGGTCGGATATGCTGTCGAGCGCACAACGCAGTATAAAACGAGCCTTTTGCCTATTGATGAGGATGAGGCCGTCGGGCGCATGAAGGAAAACCTCAAAAATGAGCTTCAGCGCCGCATCGGCGACGGTCAGATTGTGTCTGCGGAGTATTCCGTGTCCAAGACCGATAAGGTCATGACGGTCACGCTGCGCGCTCAGTGCACAGAGAATATTGCCAAGGAGGCAGACTATGATTGAAAGAACGATAGAAGTCGAAAGAATGGAGCATGTAATAAGCGTGTTTGGCTCATTCGACCGAAACCTGAGCATAATTGAATCCGAGCTTGGCGTTAAAGTTCTTGACCGCGAGAATAAGATCCATATCTGCGGTGAGGAGGAGAGCGTCATGCTCGCCGAGAAGGCGATAAACGGTCTGCTGACGCTTGCCGCGCGCGGCGAGAATATCGACGCACAGAGCGTGAGATATATCCTCAAGCTCGTTGCCGAGGGCAGGGAATCAAAGATAAACGAGCTTGCAAGCGACGTTGTGTGCATAACGGCGAAGGGCAAGCCGGTCAAGGCAAAAACCCTCGGCCAGAAGACATATTGCGACGCAATAGCAAACAATACAATAACTCTAGGCATCGGCCCTGCCGGAACGGGCAAGACCTATCTTGCCGTTGCTGCCGCGGTCGCGGCGTTCAGAGCCGAGGAGGTAAACCGCATAATCCTGACGCGTCCTGCCGTCGAAGCCGGCGAGCGCCTCGGTTTTCTTCCCGGCGATCTGCAAAGCAAGGTCGATCCGTATCTAAGGCCGCTTTATGACGCGCTGTTTGACATGCTCGGAGCCGACACATATCAGAAATATCTTGAGCGCGGAAACATTGAGGTTGCGCCGCTTGCCTACATGCGCGGCCGCACGCTTGACGACAGCTTTATAATTCTCGACGAGGCGCAGAACACCTCGCGCGAGCAGATGAAAATGTTTCTTACCCGAATAGGCTTTGGCTCAAAGGTCGTTATAACCGGCGATATCACACAGATAGATTTGCCGGAGGATAAGGTCAGCGGCCTGAAGATCGCTATGAAGGTTCTTGACGGCATTGAGGATATATCCATCTGCAAGCTCACCGGCGCCGACGTTGTGCGCCACCAGCTCGTTCAGAAGATAATCGAGGCTTACGAAGTATACGATAAGAAAAATCCACCCGAGCCTGCCGCAAAGTCCGGGATGTATAGGAGAAAAAAGCAATGATAAAGCATGAGATATATGTAAGCCGCGAAAAAAGCGGCATGGGACATAATAATGCGGCAGCGCTTATCAAAAAAGCCGCAGCTATGGCGCTGGATGCCGAAGGCGTGGACAGGCCCTGCCTTATAAGCGTAATGCTCACCGATAACAAGGGTATCCGTGAAACAAATCGAGATTTTCGAGGCATTGACGCTGCAACGGATGTCCTGTCTTTTCCGCTCAACGAGCTGACACCGGGCGAGTTTGACGCAGCCCTTTGTGATACGGATCCGTATACTGGAGCCGTCATGCTCGGCGACATGATGATATCGCTTGAAAAATGCGCCATGCAGGGCGAGGAGTTCGGTCACGGCTTTGACAGAGAGGTCAGCTACCTCACGGTGCACAGTGTTCTGCATCTGCTCGGCTACGATCACGTCGATGAGGGCGAGATGAAAAAGCAGATGCGCACGAGAGAAAAAGAAATAATGGGAGACATATGATATGATAAGCAAAACTGCAATGATAACGATATGCGGCCGTCCGAATGTCGGCAAATCAACGCTCACGAACGCGCTTGTCGGCGAGAAAATTGCCATAGTTTCAAATAAACCGCAGACCACGCGCAACCGCATCAGCGCCGTTGTCAACCGCGGCGACACACAGTTTGTTATAATCGACACTCCGGGCTTCCATAAGCCAAGAACGCGCCTTGGCGATTATATGGTCAATGTCGTAAAGGAGAGCGTTGCCGACGTTGACGCCGTTATGCTCCTTGTTGAGCCGATAGCGAATATCGGCAGGCAGGAGGAAGAGCTTATTGCTCGCATAAAGGAAACCGGAGTTCCGGCCATACTTGTTATAAATAAGATCGACACAGTCGAAAAAACCGAGCTTTTGGAGGTCATGGCGCTGTATTCCGCCGCACATGACTTTGACGCGATAATCCCGATGTCGGCCAAAAACGGTGAAGGTATAGACGAGCTTCTTGCAGAGCTTGAAAAATACGCTCAGGAGGGGCCTCAGCTATTCCCGGACGATATGATATGCGATCAGCCCGAAAAGCAGATATGCGCCGAGCTTGTGCGCGAAAAGCTGCTTTTGTGCCTCGATAAAGAGATACCGCACGGAACGGCCGTTGAGGTAACGCGCTTTTCAGAGAGGGATAACGGCATAATCGATCTTGACGTTACCATCTACTGCGAAAAAGCCAGCCATAAGGGGATCATCATCGGCAAGCAGGGTGCGATGCTCAAGAAGATCGGCGAGCTTGCCCGAGCGGACATCGAAGCCTTTATGGGAACAAAGGTGTTTTTGCAGACTTGGGTGAAGGTCAAGGAGAATTGGCGTGACAGCACGGCGCAGCTTCGCAACTTCGGCTTCACGGAATAATTACCACGCATATGCCGCCGCTGGCTAACTGATACTAAGCTCAGCGGAGGTAGCCGAATGAGTGATGAAATTCTCTGGCAGATATTTGCCGATACTGGCGATCCGATGAGCTGGCTAATGTACAGAGCTTCGGAGAAGAATAAAAGTAACAAGCCGGCGGAGGAGACTCCTTCGCCGCAGAGCTGATAGTGTACATATGTTTAAAACGACAAGGGGCCTTGTTCTGCGCGAGGTTCGATACAAGGAAGCCGACAGGATACTTACTGTTCTGACGGAGGATATGGGCAAAATGACCGTCAAGGCGCGCGGCGCACTGCGCAAGGGCAGCAAGATCGCCGCGGCTACGCAGTTTCTTGTGTTTTCCGAGCTTACAATGCTCGAGCGCAACGGCTTCTGGACGGTGAGCGAAGGCTCGACGATCGAAGAATTCAAGGGACTTCGCGGTGATATAACGGCGCTTTCGCTTGCAAGCTATTTTGCCGAGTGCATCGAGGCGCTGTCCGACGAGGGTAACCCCGATCCGCTGCTTTTGCAGCTTATACTGAACTGCCTGTTTGCCCTGTCAAACGACATGTATTCGCAGACGCATATAAAAACCGCGTTCGAGATGCGCCTTATGTCGCTTGCCGGCTATGAGCCGAACCTCATGAGCTGCTGCGTGTGCGGCTCGTCCGAGCCGGAGCTTCCGCGCTTCAGTCCGCGAAACGGCGTTATCTGCTGCCGCGAGTGCAACAATGCGCAGATACAGGCAAATTACGAGCTGTGCCCGTCGTCGCTTCAGGCGCTTAGGTATATAGTTTACGCGCCTGCGCGAAAAATGCTCTCGTTTAAAATCGACGATGACGCGCTCTCGCGCGCATCAAAAGCGACCGAGGCATATCTCTTGACGCAGACGGAAAGAAAGTTTTCAACACTTGATTACTGGAGACAGATAAAATAATGGATTTCTACGAAAAATCGCTTAACATACTTGAGCTGCCGACGGTGCTCGAAATGCTTGCCGCCGAGGCCGTCACAGACGGCGGCAGAGAGGCATGCTTCAAGCTCCGCCCAAGTGCGGACAGGCTTGAGGTGAAAAACCGCCTTGCCGAAACGAGCGCGGCCAAGGAAATGATGGTCGTGCGCGGCAGTCCGTCGCTTTCGGGCATCAAGGATATTCGCCCGTCGCTGAGTCGTGCCGACCTTGGCGGAAGCCTCAATACGATAGAGCTTCTTAACATTGCTCGCGTTTTGCAGTGCGCGCGCCTTGTTAAGGGCTACACATCCGATGATAAGCTTGGCAAAAGCTGCATCGACCATCTTTTTGCTGCGCTGCACGCGAACAGATTCCTTGAAGAGAAAATAACAGGCTCAATAGTAGGGGAGGACGAGATTGCCGACAGCGCGTCGAGCGAGCTTGCAAACATCCGCCGCAAGATCCGTGCTGCCGGAGCGCGCGTGCGTGACTGCCTGCAAAAGATAATATCCTCTCCGTCCTATGCAAAGGTGCTTCAGGAGCCTATCATAACCATGCGCTCGGATCGCTTTGTCGTTCCCGTAAAGGCAGAATGCAAGGGCGCCATACCCGGCCTTGTTCACGATATATCGGCCTCCGGAGCTACGCTTTTTATTGAACCTATGGCGGCGGTCAAGGCAAATAACGAGCTTCGTGAGCTTGCCGCTAAGGAAAAAACCGAGATCGAGCGCATCCTTGCCGAGCTTTCGGCAGACTGCGCCGCCCATGCCGAGGATATCGCGTCGGACTATTCCTATCTTATTACGCTTGACGGAATATTTGCGCGTGCAAAGCTTTCATATAAACTCAACGGTATTGAGCCGGAGCTGAGGGAGAAGGGCGTTGTCCTGCGCCGCGCGCGGCATCCGCTGCTGCCGAAGGATAAGGCGGTGCCGATAAGCCTCGAGCTTGGCGAGGACTTTGATACGCTTATCATAACAGGCCCGAACACCGGCGGCAAAACCGTCACACTTAAGACCATCGGACTTTTAAACGTCATGGCTCAGTGCGGCCTGCATATACCGGCAGATGACGGCAGCGGAGTGCCGGTTTACAGGCATGTGCTTGCCGATATCGGCGATGAGCAGTCGATAGAGCAGAATCTCTCAACCTTCTCGGCACACATGACAAACATCGTGCATATCTTGGGTGAGTGCGACGCAGATTCGCTCCTTCTGTTTGACGAGCTAGGTGCCGGAACCGACCCCACCGAGGGTGCTGCTCTTGCGATTGCAGTTATTGAACATGCGCGCAAACTTGGCGCGGATGTAGCCGCAACGACGCATTATGCCGAGCTTAAAGTTTATGCAACGAATGAAAACGGCATTCAGAACGCCTCCTGCGAATTTGACGTCGAAACGCTCAGCCCGACCTACAGGCTGCTTGTCGGCGTTCCGGGCAAGTCCAATGCGTTTGCCATATCCGAGCGTCTGGGACTGAGCAAGGATATAATCGACGACGCTAAGGCTCGCATCGGAGTTCAGAATGCAAGCTTTGAAGCGACGATCGAAAAACTTGAGCAGACGCGTGCGCTCTTGGAGCGCGACAGAGCCGAAACGGCGAAAAAACTGCGCGAGGCCGAGGAGAGCGCGAAAAAAGCGGCATTCCTGCGCGCAGAGCTTTCCGTAAGGCTTGAAAAGGCAGACGAGAAGGCGCGCCGCGATGCAGAGCGCATAATATCCGATGCTCGCCGCACCGCGGAAGATACCTTTGCCGAGCTTGACGAAATGCGCCGCAAAATGAACGAGGATGAGCAGGCTCAGGAGGTTAACCGTGCGCGCAGCGAACTCAGACGCAAGCTCAACGAATCACAGAGCAAGGTCAAGGCAAAACAGCCCGAGAAGCCTGCCGAGGATAAAAAATCGGCGCGCGAAGTCAGGGCAGGCGACACGGTCGAGATCAAATCCATGGGCGTAAAAGCCGAGGTTGTTGATGTTAATCCCGACGGCTCGCTCAATCTGCGTGCCGGAATCATGAACGTTAAGCTCAAGCCCGACGATGTGTACCTTATCGAGGGTCATGCTGCAAAGCAGAAAAAGCAGAGCGTAACTCTTGCAGGCAGCACCGCGCCTCGCGCGGCAGTAAGTCCTGAGATCGACCTTCGCGGAATGGAGAGCATTGAGGCTGTGAATGCTGCCGAGCAGTATATTGACAGTGCCGTTATGGGTAAGCTCAAGACCGTTACGATCATCCACGGCAAGGGCACCGGCGCTCTAAGAGCCGCCGTGCAGCAGATGCTCAAACGCAATAAGGCCGTGAAAAGCTACAGATTAGGTCGATTCGGAGAGGGCGAAAGCGGCGTGACAATAGTCGAATTGAAATAAAAGCAATCGATAAATTTTATTAATAATGTGTAAATCTACGAAATGAACAAAATCTGTTGACCTTTTTTAAATAATTTGCTAAAGTAGGATTAATCTTTTGTGATCAAGAGGAGTGGCGAGAATGGTAACCAAAGAAGTAGTTATTAACAATCAGGTGGGCCTGCACGCAAGACCTGCTACTTTCTTTATTCAGAAAGCAAACGAGTTCAAAAGCAGCATCTGGATCGAGAAGGAAGACAGACGTGTCAATGCCAAGAGCCTGCTCGGCGTTCTCTCTTTGGGCATCGTTAAGGGCACTACTGTCAACCTCATTGCCGACGGTGCTGACGAGGCAACTGCTGTCGATACGCTTTCAGAGCTTATCGCATCCGACTTTACCGAGTGATATAAAAAACGAAGCTAAGGGCGTGTTTTTTAACACGCCCTTATTCGCTATATACGGAGATATAAATGAAAAAGGAAAACAGGGCAATGCTCGAGATGCTCGTTTGCGCATCCTTGTGGAGCATTGCCGGCATATTTATAAAGCTCATACCCTGGAATTCGTTTGTGATATCGGCGCTGCGCAGCTTTTTTGCCGGCCTGACAGTGCTTGCATACATACGCATAAAAGGCTACAGAATAAGCATAAACCGCCGTACGATAGTTGCCGGATTGCTGCTGGGGCTTGTTTATATCGCCTTTGTTGCAGCCAATAAGCTCACCACTGCTGCAAATGCGATAGTCCTGCAATTTACCGACCCGATATTCATCGTCATTTTCTCGGCAATGTTTTTCGGCCAGCGCTTTAAAAAGCGCGATTTCATTGCGGTCATTTTTACGTTCATAGGCATTGCGATGTTCTTCCTCGATCAGCTCGAGGGCGGATATCTGATAGGAAACTTCGTTGCCATATTCGCCGGAGCCTGCCTCGGAGGAATGTTCATAGCCATGGGCAAAGCAGATACCGAGGAGCGTTTTTCCGCAATGCTCATAGGTCAGGCGACTGCTTTTATATTCGGTCTGCCGTTTATAATAACTACAAAGCCCGAGATATCCGCGCTCCCTGTTTTGTATATAGTCATTCTCGGCGTTTTGCAGCTTGGCATACCGTATATTCTCTATGGCAGAGCGTCGGAGTATTGTCCGCCGCTTGCATGCAGCCTTCTCGGCGCCGTAGAGCCGCTTTTGAATCCGCTTTGGGTGCTGATATTCGACGGCGAAAAGCCTGGCCTGTTTGCGCTTATAGGCGGCGTTATCGTAATCGTTTCCGTAACTGTCTGGTGCATTGCGGGAAGTAAGGACAGTGAGGCGGCAGATGCGCGAGAAGCTACTTGAAAAAGCAAATAAGCTGCCGATGCTCCCCGGCGTTTACATTATGCTTGACGCGACGGGGCAGGTCATATATGTAGGCAAGGCAAAAAAGCTCAAAAACCGTGTTACGAGCTACTTTCGCGGCTCGCACCTGCCAAAGGTCGAGGCGATGGTTCAGAAGGTAAACGACTTTAACGTTATCGTCGTCAATTCCGAGTTTGAGTCGCTTATTCTTGAAAATTCACTTATTAAGCAGCATCAGCCGCATTATAACATCCTGCTCAAGGATGATAAGGGCTATCCGTTTATAAGGCTTGATAAAAAAGCGCCGTATCCGCGCTTTACGATAGTTGGCAGTGCTAAAAAGGACGGAGCATCGTACTTTGGCCCCTTCGGCGGCAGAAGCGTAACGCGCGACATAATCGACGCTGCCTCAAAGGCGGTGGGGCTGTCAACCTGCTCAAAGCATTTTCCGCGCGATATTGGGAAGGACAGACCCTGCCTTAACTACCACATGGGCAATTGCCGCGGCTGGTGCAGGGGAGAGCTTTCGCAGGAGGAGTACCGCCTCGCTGTGGAGCAGGTCTGCCTTATCCTCGGCGGAAAAACCTCCGACCTTATCGAGGAGCTTACGGCAAAAATGCTTGAAGCCTCCGAGCAGCTGAGGTTTGAAGCCGCCGCCGAGCTGCGCGACAGGATAAAGGCGATAATGAGCGTATCCAACAAGCAGAAGGTCATAGCCACGGCTTTTTCCGATACCGATGCAATAGGCTTTGCACGCGGAGCAAAAAGCTGCTTTGTGGTTCTGCATTTTAACGACGGCTCGCTGACCGGTAAGGACTTTGAGCTAATATCAGAACCGCTCGAGAGCGATGCCGATGCCATATCGGCCTATATGCGCCAGTATTACGCCTCGCGCGGCATAATGCCGAAAAATATTCTGCTGCGTGAAATGCCGGAGGATGCCGAGGCCTTGGGTGAGCTGCTTTATCAGCTTTCCGGCCGCAAGGTGAGCATCGAGGTTCCGCAGCGCGGCGAAAGACTCCGACTTGTCGAGCGTGCAGAGATGAACGCATCCGAGGAGATACTGCGCGCAACGACCGTTCAGCAGCGCAGAACAAATACGCTTATATGGCTTCAGAAGTCGCTTGAGCTGCCCGAGTATCCGGAACGTATCGAAGCGTTCGACGTATCAAACCTCGGCGACACGGGCATCGTGGCGGCAATGACGGTGCATAAGGACGGAAAGCCTTATAAAAAAGACTATCGCAAGTTCAGAATACGCGATCTTGATATTAGAGATGACTATGCGAGCATGACACAGTCCGTTTACAGACGCTTTGCGCATCTCAAAAACGGCGACAGCGGTTTTTCGGAAGCGCCGCAGCTGCTGCTGATAGACGGCGGCATTACCCACGCCGCAGCGGCCGAGAGCGCGCTGAAAGAGCTTGGCATAAGCGTTCCTGTGTTCGGCATGGTGAAGGATGACCGGCACAGAACAAGAGCGCTCGTCACAAGTGCAGGCCGTGAGATCTGCATAAACGGAAACCCGGCTGCGTTTGCGCTCATAGGCAATATTCAGGAGGAAACACACCGCTTTGCGATAGAATATCAGCGCTCGCTCAGAAACGAGAGCTTCGGTTCGGAGCTGAGCGCCATCCCCGGAGTAGGCAGCGTCCGAAAAAACGAGCTGCTGCGCCATTTCAAGACCCTGAAGGCCATCAAAAACGCAGGACTGGACGAGCTGAGTGCCGTTGTTCCAAAGAATACGGCCAAAGCGGTTTTTGAATATTATCATAAGAGTGAGGAAAAAACATGAGGATCATAAGCGGAACCAAACGAGGAAAAAAGCTCAAAGAGCCTGATAATTACGATATACGCCCGACGACCGATATGGTCAAGGAGTCAATGTTCAATATCGTTCAGTTTGACGTCGAGGGCAGGCGAGTGCTCGATCTTTTTGCCGGAACGGGTCAGCTCGGCATCGAGTGCCTCAGCCGCGGCGCAAAGGAGGTCACATTTGTTGACCAGAGCAGGGAAGCCATAGCTATCGTTAAGCAGAACCTTAAAAGCTGCGGCTTTGAAGCGCGCGTGGTACAGAGCGACTCAATTGCCTTTCTCGGGCGCGGTGCAAAGTTTGATCTGATACTGCTTGATCCGCCTTATGCGACAAATCTCATAGATAAAGCACTGCAAATTATCAATTCCGTTGACATCTTGACGGAAAGTGGTATAATTGTGTGCGAAAGTGGGCGCGAAAAGCCCATGCCGGAGATGAATATGCCTTACTTTAAGTGTAAGGAGTATAATTACGGCAAAGTTAAGCTTACAACCTACAGCAGGGAGACAGATAAATGAGTCTTGCTATATGCCCCGGCAGCTTTGATCCGATAACACTCGGACACCTTGATATAATAAGCCGCTCGGCGCAGATATTTGATAACGTCATCGTTTGCATTATGTTCAATTCCAATAAGACCAAGCCCATGTTTGCGATAAGCGAGCGCGTCGAGATGGTCAAAAAAGTTGTCGAGCGTTTTCCCAACGTCAGGGTAGATACCTCCGACGGGCTGCTTGCCGAATACGCAAAGCAGTTTGACGGTGCAGTTATTGTCAAGGGCCTGAGGGCCGCATCTGATTTTGAATATGAATTTCAGATGAACCATATTAATAAAAAGATCAACCCCGAGCTGGAAACTATGTTTCTTACGGCAAACGAAAAATACACTTTTCTTAGCTCATCCGTCGTGCGCGAAGTCGCATCGTACGGCGCCGATCTTACGGGCTTTGTGCCGCGCGAGATAGTGGACGAGATAGAAGAAAAGGCTAAGTTATGGAGGCAGAAGTAATATGAGCGAGAAAAACGTTGAGGTAATGGAGCTTATCGAAACTCTCTACAGCATGGTGACCGAGGCATGGGGTGTTCCGCTCGGAAACGATAAGTGCATCGTCGAGAGAGAAAATGTCCTTGAGATACTCAATGAGATAAAAACGCGCATCCCCGTTGAGCTTGCCGAGGCAAAGCGCCTTGTTTCCGCCCGTGATGAGTTCATCGGCAACGCAAAGCGCGAGGCGGAGTCTATCCGCAAGAATGCCGAGGATAAGGCTCGCGCGATGCTTGAAGAGCAGGAGATCGTGCGTGTTGCAAAGCAGCACAGCGCAGAGCTCGTATCCAATGCCGAGTATAAATCCAAGGAGCTGCGCAGAGTTGCAAACGAATATGTCGATGAGATCCTCCGCCGCACGGAAGAGACCGTCGGCTCGGCGCTCAAATCGATCAATCAGTCGCGCGCAAGCTTCCGCAGCCTTGCAGGCTCGGCCGCACCGGCTCAGCCCGTAACGCAGGACGACGATGACGACACCGAGTGAGAAATCATATAAGCGAATAACATAAAAAATCAGGAGTCCGTTCGGACTCCTGATTTTCTTTGGGGAAGGAATCAATAAAAAGAAATAAGGAAGGAGAATAATGATTTGGTAAGTTTAAGAGATGCTTTCTTGGGGGATCCGGAAGCCCGGTGCATCTGAAACCGGACTTCCGGAAAATATGGGGGAAGAGGATTGTGAGAAATAGCGATTTAATCAGATGAGCTTCTTCTCGCGAAGATCAGCTATCTTTGCGTCGTCGTAGCCCAGAATACCCTTGAGGATATCGTCGGTATCCTGACCGAGTCTCGGAGCGCCGCGCCATACCTTGCCCGGGGTGCCGGACAGCTTCGGAACGATACCGAAAGCGGTGATGTCCTTGTCGAGAGTCTGGTCGTGGTATTCGATGAAGTCTCCGCGGCTCTGATAGTGAGGATTCTCCAGGCAGTCCTTGGGTCCCATTACACGGCTGCAGGGAACTTTAAACTTTGCCATTGCGTCCTCGATCTCCTGTGCGGTGTGAGCAGCGCACCAGTCGATGACCTTTGCGTCGAGCTCGCGGCCCTTTTCGGATGCAACTGCCTCAAGGCCGGAGGAGCAGTCTTTGTAGTTGAAGTAGTCAAGGTCAAAACCGAGTGCCTGAATAGCTCTCTTGTAAACGCCGGGGCCGAATGCGCCAATAGCGACGTCGTAGCCGTCCTTGGACTTGAACAGACCGTAAGGCTGGAAAGCGGCGGACTTGTTGCCGGAACGGGTGTTCTCACGCCCTGCCATGGTGTAGGAGGTGTACAGATCGCAGCAGTAGCTTGCCTGAACCTCGAACTGAGCAATGTCAACTATCTGGCCCTTGCCGGTCTTGAGAACGTTGATATATGCTGCGAGGACGCCGAATACGGCAGCGTATGCGGAGGTGAAGTCGTTGAGCCAGGGTTTGCCGACGACGGGATCGCCGTCCTTTTCGCCGTTGAGGCCCATCCAGCCGGAGAATGCCTGGCCGATCATGTCATAGGAAGCTCTGTCGCAGTACTCGGGCAGACCGCCGAATGCAGGGTTGCCGTAGCCGCTGATGTGAGCAATGATCAGACGGGGGTTGACTGCAAGCAGATCCTCGTCACGGATGCCGAGCTTTTCAAGCCATACCATGTTCTCCATGAACACGTCTGCTTCCTTGATCAGACCGTAGAACAGCTCCTTGACTTCGGGATGCTTGAGGTTAAGCTCAAGAGAAAGAGAGAGCTTGTTGCGGCCGTCCTGTGCCCAGGAGGTGCTGACGGTCTTGCCGTCTTCGTTTGCGAAGGGAGCGAGAACACGGAGAGTGTCGCCGACACCGGGACGCTCGATATGAATGACCTCTGCGCCGAAGTCTGCAAGCAGAGTTGCTGCGAAAGGCATTGCTACCAGAGAGCCAGTGTCAATAATGCGCATTCCTGCGAAAGGACCGTACTCGGGAATAAGAGATTTACGTTCGCTCATTTTTAATTAGCTCCTTTTTAATAAAATTGTATGGGTGTTTTACTTTCTCTTCTTGATCTCTTCGATTATTGCCGGAACGAGGCTGCGGTAATCTGCAACAGCACCGTAGTGGGAAATATCGAAGATGGGAACTCCTGCGGTGTGGTTGATGCTGATGATGCACTTGGAGTTCTGCATGCCGACCTGATACTGAACAGAGCCGGAAATTGCAATGTTGATAATGTGATCGGGCTTGACGGTCGCGCCGGACTGACCGATCTGTTCCTCGTGAGGCAGCCAGCCATTGTCAACGATAGGACGGGAAGCGGCTACCTGACCGCCGAGAAGCTCTGCAAGCTCGCCAAGCATCTTAAGATCCTCTTCGCTCTTTATGCCGCGTCCGCCGCAAACGAGCAGGGAAGCCTTATCGATAGGCTCGTGGTCGCTAATCTTCTGGGTGACATCGAGTACCTCATAGCTGTCCTCTGCGTCAACGCTCACGGTCTCGGTGATGATCTCACCCTTGCGGCTTTCGTCAGCCTCGAGGGGAACGAACATCTTCGGACGAACGGTTGCCATCTGGGGACGGCACTCGAGGATAACGATGTGAGCAAGGATGCTGCCGCCGTAAGCGGGTGTGGTCTGATAGAACACGTCGTCCTCGTCGTAGCCGAGGTCGATAGCGTCTGCGGTAAGGCCGGTCTTGAGAGAGACCATCACGCGCGGAGCAAAGTCACGGCCGAGGCTGGTGGCACCGTAAAGGATGATAGAGGGCTTGTACTTCTCGGCAAGCTGAGTCATAGCCTGCTGATAGGGACGTGCGCTGTAGGATGCAAGTGCTGCGTCCTCTGCAACGATGACCTTGTCTGCACCGTGTGCGATGAGGGTGGGGGCAAGCGCCTTAACGTCGCTGCCAAGGAGAATGGCGTATATATCCTCGCCGTTGTGAGCCTTAAGCTCCTGCGCCTTTGCAAGAAGCTCAAGTGTTACGGGGTTGAGAACACCGTTCTGCTGCTCGGCAAATATCCATATGCCTTTGTAATCTTCTTCTGCCATGTCAGCACCTCCTCAGACAAGATGCTCGTTTGCGAGCATATCAACGAACTGAACTGCCATATCCTCGGCAGAGCCTTCAAAGTACTTGGTATCGGTATTGCGCTTTTCGGGCTCAAATACCTTCTTGGTGGAGGAAGGCGAGCCGGGAATACCGGTGCGCGCAGTGTCGGCTTCCAAGGCTGCCGCATCCCAAACGGTTCTGGGCTTCTTGAGAGCCTTCATGATGTTTATGGGAGTTGGGTAGCGCGGAGTGTTTATCTCGCCGCAAACGGTAACGAGTGCAGGCAGCTTTGCCTTTACGCGCTGAGTGCAGTCCTCGAGGTTGCGGTCGCAAATTACCCAGCCGTCCTGAACGTCGATGCTCGTTGCGAGGGTGATCTGCGGAACGTTGAGGTAAGCTGCGGTAGCCGGGCCGGTCTGAGCCGTGTCGCCGTCAACTGCGTGACGGCCGAACAGCAGCAGATCGTAATCGCCGATCTTCTCTGCGGCCTTTGCGAGGGTGTAAGCGGTAGCGAGGGTATCTGCGCCGCCGAATGCGCGGTCGGACAGCAGGTATGCCTCGTCGCAGCCGAGAGCAAGAGCCTTCTTGAGCATATCCTCTGCCTGAGGAGGTCCCATGCTGATCGCAGCGACAGTGCCGCCGTACTTTTCTTTAAGCTGCACCGCAGCCTCTATTGCGTTTGCGTCGAGGGGGTTAATCATGCTCTGCACGCCCTCGCGCTTGAGGTTGCCGGTCTTGGGATCGAGCTTAACGTCGTCCGTATCGGGAACCTGCTTAACAAAAACTAATATTTTCATTTCTATCTCTCCGCTTTGCTTAGATTATTTTGCAAGGACTGCGCCGCTGATGACCATGCGCTGGATCTCACTGGTGCCTTCGCCGATCTCAAGGAGCTTTGCGTCGCGGTAGAAGCGCTCAACATGGAACTCGCGGCTGTAGCCGTTGCCGCCGAGAACCTGGATGCACTCGTCGCAGATCTCGCAGCACCACTTGGAGCTCATGAGCTTAAGCTCTGCTGCTTCAACGGTGTGACGCTGGCCTTCGCTCTTCATCTGGGCGGTATCCCATACCATCAGGTCGATAGCGCGGATCTTTGCTGCCATGTCTGCAAACTTGAATGCAACGCCCTGGTACTTTGCGATGGGCTTGCCGAAGGTAACGCGCTCGTTTGCGTAGTTCTTAGCAACTTCCATTGCATGCTGTGCAAGGCCGGAAGCGATAGCACCGATCGAGATACGTGCACCGTCAAGAGCCATCATAGCGATCTTGAAGCCTGCGCCTTCCTTGCCGACGAGTGCGTCTGCAGGAAGCTTGATGTTGTCAAAGCTCAGCTCGCAGGTTGCGCTGCCGCACATGCCCATCTTGTGCTCGAACTTGCCGACGGTCAGACCCTCTGCGTCCTTCGGGACGATGAAAACGCTGATGCCCTTTGCGCCTGCTTCGGGATCGGTCTTAGCCATGATCAGATAGTAGTCGGCAACACCTGAGTTGGTGATCCATGCCTTGCCGCCGTTGAGAACGTAGCTGCCGTCGGGCTGCTTAACTGCAACGGACTTGATTGCTGCCGCGTCGGAACCGGCGTTGGATTCGGTCAGGCCGAATGCGAAGATCTTGCCTTCTGCTGCGAGAGGGAGGTAGTGGTTCTTCTGCTCTTCGCTGCCGTGAACATAGATCATATCGGCTGCGAGCCAGTCGGCGTCCAGGAACAGAGCGACACTTGCGCTGCCCTTTGCGATCTCGTTGATGACGATTTCACTCATGACTGCGTCGCCGCCGCCACCGCCGTACTGCTCGGGAAGATGGATACCCATCAGACCGGCCTCGCACAGCTTCTTGTGGACTTCCCAGTCAAAGCCGTTTTCGTCCATCCATTTGTCGCGAGGCTCAACCTCATTTTTGGTGAACTCTCTTGCCATGTCGCGGATCATGATTTGCTCTTCTGTGAACTTGAACATTTTCTTCTGGCTCCTTTTCAAACGAATTTTTGATGTGTTACATAACAGACTGCGTCTTGCGGGATAATTAAAATACGACTGTTACATCTCTGTAACTGCTACTGAGATCGAGTTGCTTTAAAATCAACTCTCTTGCTGTGAAAATAATAACATGACTGCAACAGTGTGTCAACACGAAACAAGCATAATTGACCGTTTTCGGCTTTCTGACATAATCGCATACAAAAACTCACAAATTATACCCAATCTCATACAACAGTTTTTCTCAAAATTAGGGTTGACAAATGTGCTGTGTTTTGTTCTGTTATAATTTTGGCGTTAAAATTGTGAACAAATATAGAAAAAATACTTGCGGCAGCCCTTGCGTATCTGTATAATAACTAAACAGATACAGTTGAAAACAGTGGGGAAACAGAGATGTCAATAAAGAATGAGCTTATACTATCTTATATAAAAGAGCTTGATGTGGGAACTAAGATATCTGTTCGGCGTTTGTCTGAGATATTGGATGTCAGCGTTGGAACAGTTTACAAAGGTATTAAAGCCGCTGAGGCGCAGGGTCTTGTTGTAACAAAGCCCAAATCCGGAACGTTCAAGATCGATTCCGGCGTCGCCGGTGAGGCAGAGCCTGTCAGCCTGAAGCGTGCGGCAAAGTTTCTTGGCCTTACCATGATAATCGAGCCTGCCGATGCCGAGAGAATGCTTAGTCGCGTTGTCATATGCGACGGCAGTGAGAAACAGCTGCGCCGTGCACTGTCTGATGAGCCGAAGGATAATATTAATGTACTTTGCCTTGTGGGAGACAGACCGGATATGCAGGCGCTTGTGATCGAGCTTGGTGCAAACCTTATGCTTACGGGCGGCGCAAGCGCACAGCCGCTTACACTTATTCAGGCCGAGCGCCGCGGCCTTGCCGTTATAAGCGCTTTGCAGGACAGCCGCACGATAATGATGCTTCTTGAAAAGCTTCACTCGCCGGCTATTGAGAGCACGGATGATGCGCAGTCGTGGATGAAAATGCCGAAGTACCTGTACAGCAACGACGTTGTTGCCGACTGGCACAAGCTATGCGAGGATATTGCGATTCAGACCTATCCCGTAGTTGACGAAAATCTCATGCTATGCGGCGCGCTCGATGTGCCTAAGGCCTTCGCGGCAAACCCGTCGCAGCGCATATCGGGTATCCTGCGCCCGGAAAGTCAGTGTATGCACTTTGATTGCGAAACGCCTATGGCTCGTGTTGCCGAGGAGATGCTGCTTTCAGGCAACAGCATAGCTGCTGTTACCGACGGGGATAAGGTCAGCGGTGTCCTGGATTCAAGCGATATCATGCGCTACTTTATGTTCTCCGGCAGAAACGGCAGCGCTCCTATGTTCGAGTCATTCCTTGAAGCAACGGATGTGTCCGATACGGAGGACGAGAAGTATTACAATATCCGCATACCCAACAGAGGAGTAGCCGATCCGTCGGAGTTTACGCTTCCGGTCGTTCTGACGGCGGCCATGCGGCATGCCGGCGAAATTCTCGGCGAAGGCTGCGTTATCGAAAGCGGAACCTTTTTCGCGTCCAAAACCATTGACGCGCACGAAAGTCTCATGCTGTCAAGCAAGCTCACCCGTCGCGGCGAGCAGGGCTGCACGCTTGAAGAGGAGATATTTGACGACAGCTGCTCATACACCAAGGCGATACTCATGTTCACGGCAAAGCAAGGAGAATAAATAATGTATATGTTTAACAAAAGCCAGAAGGCGCTTAAAGATAAAGTCGGCAGCTTCGTGCGCGAAGAGGTAATGCCCGTAGCTCAGGAGCTTGATAAAAATAGAATTTTCCCGACGCAGCTTATTAAACGCTGCGGCGAGCTGGGATTTGTTGCGCCCGAGCTTATGACAGACGGCCATTACAGAGCATCGGAGATGTGCGTTATATTTGAAGAGCTTGCGCGCGGAAATGCGTCGCTTGCACTTGCGCTGACTCCGCATTACCTTGCCTGCGACATAATGAACACGGCCGCGTCGCCTGAGCTTCGTGCCGATGTTATGGATCCTGCGTTTGCGCTCAATAAGCTCATTGCGTATGCGATCAGCGAGGAAAGCGGCGGTTCGGATGTTTTGAGCATTAACACAACGGCGACACAGCTTGGCGACGAATGGGTAATTAACGGTTCAAAATCATGGATAACGGCCTCCGGCAAAGCCGACGGCTATCTGATAGCCGCCCGTACCTCGCTTAACAGCCGCAGCCGCGATATAAGCCTTTTCTATATCGATGCATCCACAGAAGGGCTGGAAGCCGACATCGGTTCGCACATGATCGGGCTTAATAGCTGCCCGACCGGACACATCACATTCAAAAACTGCAGAATACCGCTCGTGAATATAATCGGCAGCGAAAATCAGGGGTATGCCCTTTTGAAGCCGACTTTGCAGCTCGGCAGACTTGCCGTTTCGGCGATAGCAACCGGCATAGCCGGACGTGCGCTTGAGCTTGCGAACAACTATTCGACGACCACTGGAAAATATGGGCGCAATCTGTCGTCATATCAGGGCATAGCGTTCATGCTCGCCGAGATGTACACAAAGCTTGCCGCGTCAAGGTGCATGCTCTATTGCTCTGCCGAGCAGTACGATGCAAAGGACCGGCAGTCGGCGATCGATATTGCGGCGACAAAGCTTATGAGCACAGAGCTTGCATGCCAGGTGTGCAAAAGCGCGCGCCAGATCCATGGTGCAAACGGCCTTTCCTCGGACTTTGAGGTCGATCGCTGCTTCCGCGATGCTCAGATGCTGACCATTGCCGAAGGAACCACGGAGATTTGCAAAATAATCGTTTCAAACTCGGTAATAAACTCTGCCTTAAAATAACTTTAAACTTATATTGAAATAGCGGGACGTAAAAACGTCCTGCTATTTTTATATGTTACCAAAATGTTCTTGATTTTTTGCCCGACAATCTCTATAATCAAAATAAAGTGGAGCAAAGTGGTGAAAAGTGCATCGAAAATGCTCGAAAGACGGAGGTGAGCGCGTTGACAGGCGAATATAAGCACAGTATCGACAATAAGGGCAGGCTGTTTATTCCGGCAAAGCTTAGGGACGAGCTTGGCGACGTGTTCTATATAACCCTTTCGATGGACGATTGCCTCTCGGTTTACAGTGCGGAAAGCTGGAAGGAATTTTCCGATAAGGTAAATGCAATGAGCTATGTAAAGCAGCGGAAAATGCGGCCTCTGTTTGCGTATGCGGCAAAATGTGAGCTTGATAATCAGGGCAGAACCCTCATACCGGCGCATTTGCGTGAGTATGCGCATCTGAGCAAGAACGTTGCCGTCATCGGCTGCAATAATCATGCCGAAATATGGGATGAAGCAAGCTGGCAAAAGCTTTCCGAAAGCGAGATAACCCCCGAAAACATTGCATCCGTAATGGACGAACTGGAGTTTTGATATGCCTAATGAAGTAAAGCACATATCGGTGCTGTTAAATGAATGTATTGAAAATTTGAATATAAAGCCCGACGGCATATATGTTGACGGCACTCTTGGGCTTGGAGGGCACTCCGAGCAGATACTAAAGCGCCTTGACACCGGCAGACTTATCGGAATTGACCGCGACGAGAGCGCTATAAGGCGCACCGGCGAGCGCCTTGCGCAGTATGCCGATAAAATGACGCTTGTGCACGGAAACTTCTGCGACGTTTCGCAGATACTCGATGAGCTTGGCATAGCTGCTGTTGACGGAATGCTGTTTGACCTTGGCGTTTCCTCGCCGCAGCTCGATGAGGCCGAGCGCGGCTTTTCGTACATGAACGATGCGCCGCTTGATATGCGCATGGATAACACAAGCGCACTTACCGCATCGAACGTCGTAAACGATTGGAATGAGGCTGAGCTTGTTCGCATTCTCCGCGATTTCGGCGAAGAGCGCTATGCAAGAAGGATCGCCTCGCGCATAGTTGAACGCCGCGAACAGAAAAAGATAGAAACAACGCTTGAGCTTGTGGATATAATCCGCTCTGCAATGCCGGCAGCCGCGCTGCGCGAGAAGCAGCATCCTGCAAAGCGCAGCTTTCAGGCAATAAGAATTGCCGTTAACGATGAGCTCGGCGCGGTAGACAGAATGATGAAAACAGCGCCTGACAGCCTAAAAATAGGCGGCAGACTGTGCGTCATAAGTTTCCACTCGCTTGAGGACAGAATAGTTAAAATGGGCATAGCCGCAAGGGAAAACGGCTGCACCTGCCCGAGAGAAGCGCCAATATGCGTCTGCGGCTTTAAGCAGACACTCAAGAGCGTGCACAGAAAACCAATAGTGCCGGATGAGGATGAGCTGAAATTCAATCCGCGTGCGAGAAGCGCAAAGCTCCGCGTCGCCGAAAGGGTGTAGAGGTTTTTGAAAAGCTCCGGCAGCGAATATCAATACGGCTCCAAAAGCGCAAAGCGACGGGTAAGCGCCAGGTATGATAAAAAGCTCGGAGGCGCAATGCGCACAGCGCTCATGGCAGCGCTTGCGATAGCAGCGGCGGTGATGCTCGTCCTGTCGCTTTTTGTGCGAGTTGAGCTTACTGAGATAAACGACAAAAATGTTGAGCTGAGCCGACAGGCACAGAGTCTTCATGAAGAAAACCGCCGTCTGTGCATTGAATATGAGTTTTCGCAGGATCTCGATGCGCTCGAAAAGGATGCCAAGTCGAGACTCGGTATGCAGAGCACGCTTCAGCGCCGCACCGAGACTATTGACACTTCACCCGAGGATAGAGCATATATAGCAGATAACGGATAAGCTGCATATTTTACGCGGCAAAATTATAGTATTAACTAATAAATTTTGTCCGGAAGGAGCAGCTATGCGCAAAACCGTGAGCAGAAAACAGGTAAGCAGTCCTAACAGGACAATGGTGCGCCGCACACTATTTCTGATGGCAGTGTGCGGCATACTTGCGTTTTCGGTGCTTGCAGTGCGGCTTTATATCCTGCAGGTGCGCGATCATGCCAAATATGAGGAGCTTGCCATGAGCCAACAGCTTCGCGAAACGGGAACATCGGCCGAGCGCGGAACGATATACGACTGCAACATGAACATTCTCGCAATGAGCGCAAATGTCGATAATGTGTACCTTAGCCCTGCGGAGATCGCCATGTACAACGAAGACAGGGAGCTTATTGCCGATAAGCTTTCCGAGATCCTCGGCCTCGACAGGGAGGATATCCTGAAAAAAACCGAGAATAACGGCTCGTGGTATGTGACCGTTGCGCGCAAGGTCGAAAAAGAGACTGCCGACAAGGTGCGCGAATTTAAAAACGAGTATAAGCTCAAGGGCGTCCGGCTGGAGAGCGATACGAAAAGATACTATCCGTATTCCTCGCTTGCCTGCCATGTGATAGGCTTTGTCGGAACCGATAACTACGGCCTTGACGGGGTGGAAGCGCAGTATGACTCCGCTCTGTGTGGAACGTCGGGAAAATACATGCGCCTTGCCAATGCCTACGGCACCGCTCTTCTGTTTGACCAATACGAGGGCTACACCGGTGCCGAAAATGGCCTTGATCTTGTAACAACGATTGACCTCACGATCCAGCATTATGTTGAAAAGTCTCTGTATCAGGCCGTCGAGGATTACGACATTCAAAACGGAGCGGGCGCTATCGCGATGGATGTGAAAACCGGGAAGATACTTGCAATGGCGTCTATAGGCGGATATGACCTTAATAATTTTCTCGACGTTAGCGATGAGGCTAAAAAAGCGATCGAAGAAGCGCCGACGCAGGAGGAAAAGGATCAGATCCTTGCCGATGCACAGCGCCTGCAATGGCGGAATAAGACCCTGTCGGATACATACGAGCCCGGCTCGACGTTCAAAATAATAACGTTGTCCATGGCGCTCGAAGAGGGTAAGGTGAGCCTTGATGACAGTTTCTTCTGCGGCGGCAGCGTGCAGGTTCAGGGCAGAACAAATCCGGTTCGCTGCTGGAAAACAAGCGGCCACGGCTCGCAGAGCCTTACTCAGGCCGTGCAGCATTCATGCAACGCGGCATTTGTAAACATAGGAATGCGTGTCGGCGCGCAGGCTTTTTATAAATACTGCGATGCCTTCGGCTTCCTTGAACTGACGGGCGACAGCTCGCAGCAGCTCACCGCCAAGACCGGAATTGACCTCGGCGGCGAGAGCGGCAGCATATGGTGGAGCGAGGATACCTTCTACAGCGAAAAGAACAAATCACAGCTCGCGGCTGCCTCATTCGGCCAGACCTTTACCATAACGCCGCTGCAGCTTATAACGGCCGTCAGCGCCTGCGTAAACGGCGGATATCTGATGCAGCCGTATGTAGTTGAAAGTTTACTGGACGAAGACGGCTTGGCGGTGTATAATCATAAGCCGAAAGTCGTGCGCCGCGTCATAAGCGAGGAAACCAGCAAAACCGTGTGCTCAATTCTCGAGCAGGTCGTCGGCGACCCGAACGAGGGCACGGGACGAAATGCGGCTGTTGCCGGATATCGTATCGGCGGCAAGACCGGCACTTCGGAAAAGGTGAGCTATGAGGCTCAGACCGGTAAAAAGGAATACATCGTGTCCTTTATCGGATTTGCGCCTGCCGACGATCCGCAGATAGCTCTTTTGGTCATGCTCGATTCGCCCGGAAGCGGTTCGGGGGTTTACGTCTCGGGCGGCCAGATGGCGGCACCGACCGTTGGCAAAATGTTTGCCGATATCCTGCCGTACATGGGTATAGAGCCTAAGTACGATGAAAGCTCCGAAAAGGCCGATAAGCCTGTTCCCGATCTGAACGGACTGAGTGTTGATGATGCAAAAACAAAGCTTTCGGAAAACGGCTTTGACTGCCGACTTATAGGCTCCGGAACGACCGTTACGGCGCAGCTTCCGCTTACGGGATGCGTCATTGCGGAAGGAAGCACGGTAATTATCTATGCCGACGCAAGTCCGTCGGCCACTCTTGAAACCATGCCCGGCATTAAGGGTCTGAGCTATGCCGACGCGGTGAAGGAACTTAGCAAATACGGAGTTTTTGCCAGAAGCAACACCGTTGTGCGCGATGCGGAGAACCAAAAGGTGCTGACGCAGAGTGTGAAAGCAGGAGGCGATATAAAACACGGAACCGTCGTCGAGGTAACGCTCGTTTCGGATGACGAGAGTATTCTCGGTCGATATTAATAGATATGAGGATGATGCACATATGAAATTATCTGAGCTTTTGAAAGACATAGACGTTTTAACGTTTGCTGCGCCCTCCGAGTGCGAGATCGGCGGCGTGAGCTACGATTCGCGCAAGGTGAAGCCGGGAGATGTCTTCGTGGCGATCTCGGGCTTTGAAACCGACGGATATAAATACATCCCGTCGGCAGTGGAAAAAGGTGCGGCCGTTGTTATAAGCGACAGAGTGCCGCAGGTAGATATCCCTTACGTTCTGGTTCACGACTGCCGAAAAGCGCTTGCTCTTTTAAGCCGCAACTTTTTCGGCGATCCTGCCGGAGCGATGCAGATAATCGGCATTACCGGAACAAACGGAAAGACTACAACGACATATCTGCTCAAGCACCTGCTCGAGGACACTCTTGGCGCTAAGGTCGGACTTATAGGCACAAACGGCAACATGATAGGCAATGAGTTTATCCACACCGAGCGTACAACGCCGGAAAGCTTTGAGCTTCAGCAGCTTTTTGCCGAAATGAAAAATGCCGGATGCACGCACGTCGTCATGGAGGTGTCGTCGCATTCGCTTGTGCTCAGCCGCGTTGCCGGCATTGATTTTGCCGTCGGTGCGTTTACGAATCTTACTCAGGATCATCTTGATTTTCACCATACTATGGAGGAGTATGCCGCAGCAAAGGCGCTGCTGTTCTCCGCCTGCCGTGTCGGCTGCATTAACATTGATGATAAATGGGCGGACACCATGATGCAGAACGCCTCATGCAGGCTTCTCACTTATTCCGCCAACGGAAAAGAGGCGTCTCTTGCGGCGGAGAATATAAAGCTTTCCGCAAAGGGTGTGAGCTTTACGGCATCCTGCGACGGAAAGTGCGCCGATGTGAGTCTTGCAATCCCAGGAAGGTTTTCGGTGTATAATGCGCTCAATACCATTGCGGTCGGCCTCGCCTTGGGAATAAGCCTTGATGACTGTGCAAAGGCAATGAAAACCGCGCACGGTGTTAAGGGGCGTATGGAGCTTGTTCCGACCGACGGTGACTATACGATAGTCATTGACTATGCCCACACTCCCGACGCGCTTGAAAACGCGCTCAAGGCGCTGCGAGCCGACCACGACGGCAGACTTGTCGTTCTCTTTGGCTGCGGCGGAGACCGCGACAGAACTAAGCGACCGATAATGGGCGCCATTGCCGCCGATAACGCAGATCTTGTCATTGTAACGAGCGATAATCCGCGCACAGAGCAGCCGCAGGCGATAATCGATGAGATACTTGCCGGCCTTAAAGATAAGGCTACGGAGCACATTGCCATATGCGACCGCGCCGAGGCAATTAAATGGGCGATTGACAACCATAGGGCAAATGATGTAATATTGCTTGCCGGCAAAGGCCACGAGGACTATCAGGTCGTCGGACATGAAAAGCATCACATGGATGAGCGCGAGATAGTCGCAGAACATATAGAGAAGAGGAACGAAAAATGACTCTCAAACTGACCCTTGCATTGGTTATGGCTTTTATAACCGCAGTTATAGTGGGCAAGTTTTATGTACCCTGGCTCAGAAAAATGAAGGCAGGGCAGGAGATAAAGGAAAACGGCCCGACATGGCACATGTCGAAGTCAGGAACGCCGACAATGGGCGGTGTGATCTTCATAAGCGCATGTACGCTCGTATGCCTGACGGTCGGCTTTGAATCAATGCGCAGCGGAGACTTTACGCATATATTCGTGCTGCTGTTTGCGCTTGTTTTCGGCGCAATTGGCTTTCTTGATGACTGGGAAAAGCTGCGCAAGAAGCAGAATCTCGGTCTGAGCGCAAAGGCAAAGTTCCTGCTCCAGCTTGTTGCGGCTCTTGTTTTTGTGCTGCTGCTCCGCAAAATGGGCTATATCTCGACAAGGCTGTATATCCCGTTCTGGAATGTTGAGGTCTATATCCCGGAGGTCATATATTTTATCCTTGCGGCGTTTATCATCGTCGGAACGGTCAATGCCGTTAATATTACCGACGGTGTTGACGGACTTGCAAGCGGAACGAGCCTCCCGGTGTGCCTGTTCTTTGCGGCTGTCAGCTTCCTTTGGGGAGATAAATACATGGCGCTCGGCATATTTGCCTCGGCTCTCCTCGGCGGACTTATGGGCTTTCTTGTCTATAACTTCAATCCTGCCAAGGTATTCATGGGCGATACCGGCTCGCTGTTTCTCGGCGGTGCGATCGCGGCGCTTGCCTTTGCTTACGATATGCCGCTTATACTCATAACACTCGGCATCGTGTATATCATCGAAACTCTGTCGGATATTATCCAGGTAACCTACTTCAAGCTTACTCACGGCAAGCGTGTGTTTAAGATGGCCCCATTCCACCACCACCTTGAAATGGGCGGATGGACGGGCAAAAAGTGGAAAGAGAAAGAGCTTTTTGCACTTTTTACTTCCGTATCCCTTGTTTTTGCAATAATTTCATTCATAGGAATATATAATCGTTTCCAGCTCTGATAACGGAGGGGTCGCCCATGCAGTACGGCAGTGCCGAGCTCAGGATAAAGGAAACGAAAGATAAAACAAAGCGCGCAGGAATGGACATATCGTTCCTCGCGCTTGTTGTGATACTTTTGGCCATTGGAGTTACAATGGTGCTGTCCGCAAGCTTTGCAAGGGCGTACTTTGATCCCGGCGGAGTTACAAAGGGAAAGGCGACCTATTATTTTATAAGGCAATTTATTTTCGCCGCTCTTGGTGTTGCGGCGATGATAACATGCTCGCGACTGCCGGTCGGCTTTTACAAGCGCTTTTCGATGCCGGTTCTCATAGTGGCGGTCATCCTGCTCATGCTTGTCCCGATAATCGGAACGAACGCAAACGGAGCAAAACGCTGGATCGGCCTCGGGGCATTCACGATCCAGCCGTCGGAAATTGCCAAGATCGGAATAATACTTGCTTTTGCATCAATGATCTGCGCCCGTCGGGGGAGAATGAAAAGCTTCCGATACGGCATACTGCCGTTTGCTGCGATACTTGCCGCGATAGTCGGCCTGTTGGTCTTGGAGCCGCATTTTTCGGCGTCTATCATAATCGTTGCCATCGGCGGCGTTATGCTGTTTCTGGGCGGAGCGCGCCTTATATGGTTCATTGCTGCTGCCGTTGCCGCAGGAGGCGGCATAGCGGTGCTTTTGACGATGTTCCCGTATGCTTCAACGCGAATAACGACGTGGCGTGATCCGTTTGCATCCACATCGGACGAGGGGTATCAGATAGTTCAGTCACTGTATTCGATCGGTTCCGGCGGACTTACGGGACTCGGACTGGGGCAGAGCAGGCAAAAATATTTGTATCTGCCCGAGGAGCATAATGACTTCATATTTTCAGTAGTGTGTGAGGAGCTTGGCTTTATAGGAGCACTTTTAATACTCACGCTTTTTGCGCTGCTTATTATCCGCGGCTACTGGATAGCGCTTCACAGCGCCGACAGATACAGCTTTCTGGTAGCAGCCGGAATAACTACGCTGCTTGCAATACAGGTCATATTAAACGTAGCCGTTGTGACCAATCTTGTGCCCTGCACAGGTATTTCGCTGCCGTTTTTCAGCTATGGCGGCACGGCGCTGCTGATGCAGATGGCCGAAATGGGGATAGTACTGAGCATATCCAGAGATTTGCCTGCAGGACGTGTGGGAGGATAGTATATGAGAATAATTTTTGCCTGCGGAGGCACTGCCGGACATATAAACCCGGCGCTTGCCGTTGCCGGCCGGATAAAGGAGCTTATGCCGGACAGTGAGTTCCTGTTCATCGGCGCCGTTGGCCAGATGGAGTCCGATCTTGTTCCGCGCGCAGGTTATAAGATAGAGACCGTTAGGGTCAGAGGACTGAGCAGGGAAAAGACGCTCGGCGGCTTTTTCCACAATATAAGCGCGGCGTGGCATCTTGTCCGCTCCACCATAAAGGCAAGGAAAATCATAAAAAGATTCAAGCCGGATGTCGTTGTCGGAACCGGCGGATACGTGTGCTTTCCGGTTTTGAAGGCCGCATCAATGCTCGGCATACCGACCGCCGTTCACGAGAGTAACGCAGACCCCGGGCTCACGACCCGAATGCTCTCCGGCATAGTTGACACCATAATGCTCGGCTTTGAGGAAAGCCGGAAGTTTTATAAAAATCCCGAAAAGACCGTAGTGACCGGAACGCCTGTGCGCGGCGAGTTTTCGGCATACTCAAAGCAGGCGGCGAAAGCCGAGCTTGGCCTGCCTCTTGATAAGCCGCTTGTTGTGTCCGTGTGGGGCTCGCTCGGAGCCGAGAATATGAACGAGGTCATGTGCAGGTTCATCGAGCTTGCAGGCAAAAAGCCCGGATTTACGCTCATCCACTCGGCAGGCGTCGAAGGATATGAGAAAATGGTCGAGCATCTTCGCAGAACCGTTCCCGATTACGAGAAAAACGGTATGGACGTGCGTGAGTATATATATGACATGCCGCGCGTTATGGCGGCGGCTGATCTTGTCTTGTGCCGCGCCGGAGCTTCAACCATATCCGAGCTTACATATATGCACAAGCCCACGATATTTGTTCCGTCTCCGTTTGTCACGAATAATCACCAGTTCAAAAACGCAAAGGTCGTTGAGGATGCCGGCGGAGCGCTGATATTTGAGGAGGGCTGGTTTGAGCCGAAGGAGCTGCTCAAGGCGGTAAACGATATCCTATCATCTGATGATAAGCTCGAAAAAATGTCGGTGGCCATGGCAAAGCTTGCAAAGCCCGAGGCGACCGATATGATCTGCGACAGAATATTCTCGCTCCTTGCTGAAAACCGAAAATAGCAAGAAATCACCTCGCAGCATAGAATGGCATGATTTAAGTTCTTTCTGCGAGGTTTTATTATGGCAATATGGCATTGCAGCGGAGAAAAACGCCTTGAGGGAGCGTGCTTTGTGCAGGGTGCGAAAAATGCGGTCCTGCCGATACTCGCGGCCTCGGTCGTCTGCCCGACGGAAACTGACCTGCTGAATGTTCCGCAGCTGAGCGATGTTGAAATGTCGCTGAGGATACTGCGCAGCCTGGGATGTACGGCGCAGCAGCAGGAAAACGACGTTTACATAGACTCGCGTGCATTAAGCTCAAACGTCATACCGCAGAGCATGATGGAGAGCATGCGATCTTCGGTCCTTTTCATGGGCGCGCTTTTGGCGCGCTGCGGCGAGGTGCATCTTACGCTGCCCGGCGGATGCAGACTCGGCGCAAGGCCGATAGATATGCACCTTGATGCAATGAAAGCTCTCGGCGCAAGCGTTGAGGAATCCGGATGCGAGATAGTATGCAGAGCCGAAAAGCTTAAAGGCGCACACATAAGGCTTCCGTATCCGAGCGTCGGCGCAACGGAAAATGCCATGATAGCCGCGTGCGGCGCGGAAGGGGAGACTGTCATAACGGGTGCAGCAAAGGAGCCGGAGATAGAGGATCTTCAGGAGTACCTACGCAAAGCCGGCGCGTATATATCCGGAGCCGGAACGAGCACGGTGAAGATCTCAGGCTTTGAGCGCGAAAGCCATGTCGGCCACCGCATCATTCCGGATAGGATCGTATCGGCAACGTTTTTGTGCGCTGCTGCCGCAACCGGCGGCGATATCGAGCTGCGCGGAGTTGATTTAAGGCAATTTTCGCGCCTTGAGCACTTCCTAAAGCGAGCCGGCTGTGATATAATATCGTCGCGCAGAAGCGTGAGGTTAATATCCGACGGTAAGCTGAACGCTGTCGGCCGCGTTTCGACCGGGCCGTATCCCGAATTTCCTACGGATATGCAGCCGCTGCTTATGGCGGCGCTTCTCAAAGCCGTAGGGCGAACCGATTTTATCGAAAACGTTTTTGACTCGCGTTTCGGCCACGCAAAGCAGCTTAGCCGCTTCGGCGCGGATATCTCCGTTGAGGGGAGGCAGGCGTCTGTGTGGGGCGTGCGCGATCTCAGGTGTGCCATTGTCAGCGCAGGCGATCTGCGCGGCGGCGCAGCAATGATAATTGCCGCTCTTTCTGCCGAGGGTGAAAGCCTTATCGTGGATCCCGGGCATATTGCCCGAGGTTACGAGCATCTTGACCATAAGCTCCGCTCGCTTGGAGCAGATATATTTTTGGAGTTGTAAAATGCCGAATACTAATGATTATTACCAAAAGCGTGAGGATCCGTATAAGCCGAAATTCACGAGGAACGTGAATCGGCCGCTTACGTTTTTCCTTGTTATAGTTGCGCTTGTTTTTATAATGAGCGTGTTTTTCAAGGTCTCGCGCATAGAGGTTAAGGGAAATTCGATTTATACGGCTGACGAAGTGATAAAAGCTTCCGGCATCGAAACCGGCGATAACCTGTTTTTCATTAACGGTATCGCTGCCGGAAGCCGCGTTGCCGTTAAGCTTCCGTATGTAGACTCCGTGCAGATAAACCGCGGCCTGCCGAACCTCGTGACCATCGTTGTGACCGAGAGTAAGGCCGTCGGCTGCCTGACTGTCGGGGACGAGCTGTGGTCTGTAAGCAGCAGCGGAAAATTTCTGAGCAGTATCAGTGCGAGCGACAGCGAGCATATCGCAATGATAAGCGGAATAAGCGTGAGCGAAGCTGCAACGGGCGAGCATATAAAAGCTGCCGCCGGGGATGAGAATAAGCTTGCCTATTTAACGGACATACTTTATCAGATCCAAGCGCGCGGCCTTGTCGGCAAGGTAACGGCGATTGATATGAGCGATGCGGCAAATCCGACCTTTGAATATGACGGCAGATTTCTTGTAAAGCTCGGTGCGCTCGACAACACGGAATATAAATTCGGCAAGATGCTTTCGGCGGTTTCGCAGCTTACGGCCGACGATGCCGGAACGCTTGACTTATCCACGGGCGATAAGGTCGTTTTCAACCCGAATTAATACTTTGTTTACATAGCAGGGGAAAAAGCTATTGACCTTGCGGCCAAAAAGTTATAAAATGTTACATATCGCGAATAATGATTGCGGCATCTGCCGCGTCTTCTAAATAACAGTACTGGAGGAAACAAAATGGATTTCAAAGCCGAAGTAGGCCCTGAAAATGTTGTAACTATAAAGGTCGTTGGTATCGGCGGCGCCGGTAACAACGTCGTAAATAGAATGGTCAAGTCCGGAACTCAGGGCGTTGAGTTCATAGCGGTCAACACCGATAAGCAGGCACTTGCCGTGTCCAGCGCGGATCAGAAGATCCAGATCGGCGAGAAGCTGACCCACGGTCAGGGCGCAGGCTCCGACCCCGAAGTCGGCAAGAAGAGTGCCGAGGAAAGCCGCAATAACATTGCGAAGGCAGTGGAAGATGCCGATATGGTGTTCATCACCGCAGGCATGGGCGGCGGCACGGGCACGGGAGCTGCTCCCACCGTTGCAGATATCGCTCGCGAAGCCGGCATACTCACCGTCGGCGTCGTTACCAAGCCCTTTAAGTTCGAGGGTAAGCGCCGCATGGATCAGGCAAACGACGGCATTAAAGAGATGCTCGGCAAGGTCGATTCTCTGCTTATAATCCCCAATGATCGCCTTAAGTACGCTACCGATCAGAAGGTCACTCTCGCAAACGCGTTTGAAATTGCCGACGATGTCCTGCGTCAGGCCGTCACCAGCATTTCCGACCTTATTAAGAATACCGGCTTCATCAACCTCGACTTTGCAGACGTTACCTGCATCATGAAAAATGCCGGCTTTGCTCACATGGGCGTCGGCCGCGCAGCAGGCAAGGGCAAGGCAGAGGATGCAGCCCGTATGGCAGTCGCAAGCCCCCTTATGGAGACCTCAATAAACGGCGCACACGGCGTGCTTATCAACATCACAGGCTCCGAGGATATGGGTCTTGAGGATGTAGAAGCAGCTGCAAACCTCGTTCAGGAGGCTGCTCACCCCGATGCAAACATCATCTTCGGTGCAACCTTTGACGAGTCCATGCAGGATGAGATCCGCGTTACCGTCATCGCTACCGGCTTTGAAGAAGCTCCCACCGCAAAGCAGCCTGCACAGCCGACTCAGGCAAAAAAGGCTGAGCCTGCTTTTGATAAGCAGCAGGGCATGTTCACCGCAGCAAGCGAAAAGGCTGCCGAAAAGAAGCCCGAAGAGCCTGCCAAGGCTTCCGGCGAGGAAGATCCCTTTGACAGCATCTTTAAAATCTTTAACGCAAACAACTAAGAGAATATGAAAAAACCGGCTGAGGAATTATCCTCAGCCGGTTTTTGCGTGAAGTGAAGGTTTTTGCGCTTCAGTTAATATATTTGTCAATGGCGGTGTTAAGCTCTTCTATAAAGGTATCGTCGCCTGTTTCAACGGCGTCGCTTATGCAGTGCTCGAGGTGATCTTTGAGTATAACGCGCGCGGTGCTGCTCAGCGCCGAACGGACGGCTGCCAGCTGTATAAGAACGTCGGTGCAGTCGCGCTCATCCTCGACCATGCGCTTTACCGACTCAAGATGACCGATCGCACGCGAGAGCCGGTTTATCACGGCCTTGCTCTGTGTGTGGGAGTGCGAATGATTGTGGTGAGGATGCTCGTGCTCCTCGTGCTCGCTTATGTCGTCGCAAGGCTTGGCCTCATGGCAGTGGATTATACCGTCGCCGTGATCGTGGTAAAAGCCCTCGTCTGGTCTGTGCATCGCTGTGCCTCCGTTAATCTAAGTGTTTTTATAATAATACTTCAATAACCAAGTAAAAGCAATAGACAGAAACGCAAAATAGCCGGGCAGCGCTGCTGCCCGGCATGTTGTTTGCTGTCAGAGTTTGTCAACTTTGTCTTTAAGCGCCTTTATGGCAATTTTGCTGCCGCGCTTTGCCATTCCTGCGATTAGATGCGGAGCGATCTTCTCAACCTTGGGAGATATAAATTCGTCCACCCAAACGAGCTTTATCGCATCGAACTTGCAATTTGTTGTGCATATTCCGCAGCCTACGCAGCGGTATTCGTCGAGCACAACCGCTCCGCAGCCGAGGCAGCGCTCGGTTTCTTTTTTCATCTGCTCCTCGGTGAACGTTCCTCGCAGATCGTCCATCGTTTTTCTAGCCTTGTCGGCTCCGGCATCGGTAGCCTTCTGGCGAGGTGCGGTGTCATATCCGCCGATGGCAAGCGCCGCTTTGGTTTTGTCCAGCGAGGTAAAAATTCGTCTGTCACGGCCGAGATTCTGCGTCTGACCGGGGTGAACGTACCTGTGTATCGAAACTGCGCCCTCCTTGCCGGCGGCAATGGCGTGGATAACGAACGCAGGCCCTGTAATAACATCGCCGCCTGCGAACACGTCCGGCTCGCCGGTTTGGTACGACAGCTCATTGACCTTAACGCAGCCTTTTTTATCAAGCTGCATAGCGCCTTTTTCAATGCCGCCCCAGTCGATGATCTGACCGATCGCTCCGATAACGTTATCAACGTCTATAGTCTCAAATTCGCCCGTCGGCACAGGCGAACACCTGCCGGAGGTGTCCGGAGCGCCGAGCTTCATCTTTTCAAGCTTCAGCGCCGTGACGGCTCCGTCTTTTCCGATTATCTCAACAGGGGAGGCGAGAAGGTGCAGCTTCACGCCTTCGTTCAGAGCGTCCTCAACCTCATCGGGATCGGCTTTGAGCTCGTCTCTTCCGCGTCTGTAAATAAGAGTGACTTCTTTCGCACCAAGTCTGATCGCGCTGCGCGCAACGTCAACCGAAACGTTGCCGCCGCCGATTACGGCGACGCGCTCGCCGAGCTTCACGGGTTTGCCGGTAAGCGTTGAGCGCAGAAAATCAATGCCGCCGTAAACGCCGTCAAGCTTCTCGCCGGGAATGCCTATCGGAGCGCTTTTCTGCGCGCCGATCGCCATGTAAAACGCCTTGTATCCCTGAACTCTCAGCTCGTTGAGGCTTATGTCTTTGCCGACTTCAATGCCGGTTTTAAACTCAACTCCCAGCTCTTTCAAAACCTCAATCTCGGACATAACAACGTCCTTTTCAAGCCTGAATGTCGGGATTCCCATGGTCATCATTCCGCCGAGAGTGTTTTCTTTCTCGAAAACGGTCACGGGATAGCCCTTTACTGCGAGGTAATATGCACAGCTTAGTCCGGCAGGACCGGCTCCGATAACCGCGATCTTCTGAGGATACATTGTGCCTATCTGGTTGACCATCTTGGGAACGAACCTGTGCTCGGCGTTCATATCCTGCTCGGCAATGAATTTTTTTATATCGTCAATCGCTATCGGATCGTCAATATCGCCGCGTGTGCAGGCGTCCTCGCAGAATTTTGGGCACACTCGACCGCATATGGCAGGGAAGGGGTTCTCCTTTTTTATAAGCTCAAGCGCTTCCTGATATCTGCCCTGGGCGGCAAGCTTTATGTATCCCTGAACGGCGATGTGAGCCGGGCAGTTTGTCTTGCACGGCGCCGTGCCTGTTTCAACGACGTTTTCACGATTTTCGCGCCAGTTCTCGTTCCAGTGCTCCTTTGTCCAGACCTTATCGTCCGGAGTTTCGGATTTTCTGATATTAAGCGGCTGCGTAGAACAAAGTTTCTGACCTAGGCGCAGCGCGTTCATCTGGCAGTTTTCAACACACTGGCCGCAGGCAACGCATTTTTCTTTGTCCACCTGCGCGCGATAGTTGGATTTCATTATCGTAGGATCATTGAAAAGTCGTCCGCCGCGCAGTGATAGGCAGGAGCACTCGCAGCAGTTGCATATGCCGGATACCTCGCCGGTGCCGTCCGTGTTTGAAAGCTCGTGTATTAGCCCGTTTTCCTCGGCTCTTTTGAGTATCTCATAAGCTTCCTCTTTGCTTATTTCTCTGCCGTGACCGGTTTTAACGTGGAAGTCGGCCGCCTTGTTGAGCATGATGCACATATCCTCTTCAAGGTGTCCGCAGCCCTCGCCCATTATCCTGCGAGTGCGTCGGCACGAGCATGCGGTAACAGCAATCTTCCACGCGTTATCTATGTATTTGCTCAGCTGATCGGATGAAACTGCGTGACGATTGAGGTCTATCGCCTTCTGCACGGGAATAACACGCATAACGCCCATACCGCGCGGCAGGTTTGGAGTCATTAGCTTCATGTTTTTCAGCGTGTATTCGTCAAAGCATCTGGCTATTTCGGGGTGAGCCTCGACCTGCTCCTTGTTTCCCACCATCATTTCCATTATGCCCGGAACCCAGCAGGGCAGAGTATAGTAGTCGCGGCCATCATCGGGGCTTGTGTAAGTAACGATAACTCCCTCGTTTGCAAGCTCCCACAGAAGCTTTTTTGTAACCTCCGGCGGCTTGCCGCAGCGTTTGGAGATTTCGTCAAGCGTGAGACTTTGCCGCACCTTGCACGCAAGGGCTACATCTGCCTGCTCGTCAGTCACGACCTCAGCCAGGATCCTGTATTCCGGATCAGCCGGAACGTTCGGTATGCCGGTTCGTGCTTCGAGCGTGATCTTGTTTGCAAGCGCAAGAATTTTAGGTCTGAATGCCATAGTGTTGCTCCTTCCTTTACTTTAATACGCATAATGTATAAACACTCTTGCGTTAAGAATATCACGTTTAACTGATTTGTCAATGTTTTAGGAAAAATGTGCGCAAAATTTATATGATTTGTACAGGCAATGGCGGAATACAATAGCCTGAGGTGATTCAATGCTTGGAATATCGCTGGCCATGCTTATTGGCAGTGCACTGCTGATGCTCAGACTTTCGCCGGGGGGGTCGTTCCCGAGTCCGCTTTCGCAGGAAGAGGAGAAAAAATATCTTACGCAGTGGCAAAATGGAGATATCTCCTCCCGCAACGTCCTTGTTGAGCACAATCTCCGCCTTGTTGCTCACATCATTAAAAAATATTATACGCAGACAAACGATATCGAAGACCTTATATCCATCGGAACTATCGGGCTTATAAAGGGTATAAATACCTATAAGCCCGATAAAGGCATCCGCCTTGCAACCTATGCTTCACGGTGCATAGAAAATGAGATACTGATGCATTTTCGCAGCCTTAAGAAGACGATGGGGGATGTCAGCCTTTCGGATGTGCTGGATACCGATGGAGAAGGAAATAACTTATCTCTTATGGATGTACTGGCTCAGGACGATGAAATGAGCGAAAAAATCGGCGATATGGAGCTTTGCGGCCGGCTGCGCGGACTTGTTGACAGTGTTTTGAATGAGCGCGAAGCAAGAATAATACGTTTGAGGTACGGTCTTACCGGCGCAGCTCCGATGACTCAGCTTGAAACCGCGAAAGTATGCAGCATCAGCAGATCTTATGTCAGCAGACTTGAAAAGAAAGCGCTCGAAAAACTCAAATCCGAGCTTGGCGATGATGCATACATATAATTGTCTTGTGCGAGTCGTGCTTTTGTGATAAAATAACGTGAAAAAACTCTGGGAGGTGAGCTCTGGTGCGTATTAAGAAAACTGTGTGGACATTTTTCATGCTTATAATGGCGGCAACGTTGGTGCTGATAATTAACTCGCGCGTTCAGCTCACTTCTGAAGTCGTTGTCGGGGGCGCAGACTCCGTATTTGTCAAAACCAATACGTTGACAGATCCTATGGCCGAGTACGAAAACTCAAGCAAAGCGTCTCTTGAAAAATATGCAGATCTTGAGTTCCCGGCGATCACTATAACCGAGTGGCAGTATGTGCTTATTAATAAAGACACGCCTATCAAGTCATATGCGCCCTCTGTCAGGCAGTTCGGATCTGACGGACCGTATGTTGATAAACGCATAATCGACAGCTTATCCGCGCTTATTGCTGCGGCAAAGGAAGCAGGATTTGAGCCGTATATCAGCGTAGGATACAGGTCATATGCCGATCAGCAGCAGCTTTTCAACGAAAAGGCATCGGAGCTGAGCCAAAACGGAGCGTATACTTATGAAGAGGCTCAGCAGATAGCCGCTGAGATAGTTGCAAAGCCCGGCACGAGCGATCATCAGACCGGCCTTGCCGTCGATATTCTCGACAAAGAGTACGAAGTACTTGATTACAGCAAGATGGATTCGAAGTTTTTTGATTGGCTCGACGCAAACTGTGCTCAGTTTGGCTTTATAAAGCGCTATCCGAGCAATAAGAAAAGCGTTACCGGATGGGATGAACCGTGGCACTACAGATATGTCGGCAAAGAGGTGGCAGAGTTTATCATGAAAAACGGAATGTGCCTTGAAGAATTTGCCGCGCACTATAAATAACCGATAAATTGTGTGTGAGCATGTAAAAAATGCTTGCAATCACGATATATAGGTGGTATTATATTAAAGTAAGTTAGTTAGTATGCAAGAGTGGGTTCCAGCCCACTCTTTTTGTTGAGCATTTTGCGGATTATAAAAACAGGAGCTTTGTTATGAGCAAGATCAGTGATAAAGTCGAAGCACTTGCGCGCCCGGTGGTTGAGGAAGAGGGCTGCAAGCTGTGGAGCGTTGAGTATATTAAAGAAGCCGGAACGTGGTATCTGCGCGTTTATATTGATAAAGACGGCGGTGTCGGCATTGCCGACTGTGAAGCGATAAGCCGCAGGCTTGACCCGATACTTGACGAGGCCGACCCCATTCCGGAAAGCTATGTGTTCGAGGTCGGTTCGGCAGGAGCAGAGCGCGAGCTTAAGCGCCCGTCCGATTTTGAACAGTTCATCGGCTCGGATGTCGAAGTGAAGCTCTATCAGTCGTATGAGGGAAGAAAAACTTTAGTTGGAACGCTCGAGGAATACAATGACGGAAATATCACCGTCTCGGGTGTTGAGCTTAAAAAGGAACAAATTGCGCAGGTCAAGCTGCATGTAACCATATAATAAAGAAGAGGTAAATTGAAAATGAATGCTGAATTTTTCTCTGCAATCGAAGATCTTGAAAAAGAAAAGGGAATACCCAGAGAATACATGTATGATAAAATAAAGCAGGCCATGCTTGCTGCATTCCGGCGCGATAATCCCGAGTGCGCGGATAATGTCGATATTCTGCTTGATGAGGATAGAAAGCGCATTGAAATGTATGTAAACAAGGTCGCCGTCGAGCAGGTCGAGGAGCCTGCGCTCGAGATTGACCTTGAGGCCGCAAAGAAAATCACCAAGCGCGCAAAGCTTGGCGATACCATAAAGATCCCGGTTGAGACTAAAAAATTCGGACGCATTGCGGCTCAGGCTGCAAAGCAGGTGATCATCCAGGGCATCCGCGAGGCCGAGCGCGGCATCGTGTATGAGGAGTTTACCTCCAAAGAGCACGAGATACTCACCGGTGTTGTATCGCGCATCGAGCCGAGAACCGGCAGTGTTTCGATCCGCATCAGCTCCAACAGCGAGTATACCGAGGCGATGCTCTCTCCCAATGAAAGGATCAAGACCGAGCCTTTGAAGGAAGGCGACCGAATTAAGGTCTATGTCGTTGAAGTAAGAAATTCGACCAAGGGGCCGCAGGTTCTCATAAGCCGCACTCATCCCGGACTTGTCAAGCGCCTGTTTGAGCTTGAAGTTCCCGAAATATTCGACGGTACGGTCGAGATAAAGTCCATCGCCCGTGAAGCCGGAAGCCGTACAAAGATGGCAGTATGGTCTACCGATCCCGATGTCGATCCCATCGGCTCCTGCGTCGGCCCGAAGGGCGGCCGCGTTGCCAGTATAGTTGATGAGCTTGGCGGCGAGAAAATCGATATCATAAAATACAGCGAGATCCCCGAGGAATACATTGCCGCTGCGCTTGCGCCCAGTGAGGTTGTCAGTGTCACCATGCTTGAAGACGGCAAGAGCTGCCGCGTGATCGTTCCCGACAGTCAGCTTTCTCTTGCAATCGGCAAGGAAGGCCAGAACGCACGTCTCGCAGCGCGCCTGACGGGATTTAAGATCGACATAAAGCCCGAGTCGGAGGCATAAACGAAAGGAGGCAGCCGCTGTGCAGAAGAAAATACCGATGAGGCAGTGTTTAGGCTGCCGAGAAATGAAACCGAAGCGCGAGCTTATCCGTGCGGTCAAGTCACCGGATGGGGAAGTGAGCCTTGATTTTAAAGGCAAAATGCCCGGAAGAGGCGCGTATCTGTGCCCGAATGGGGAGTGCCTGAAAAAAGCGATGAAGTCAAAAGCGCTTGAAAGAGCTTTCTCCACGCAGATTCCGGCGGAGATATACGACGCTCTCGAAAAGCAGATGGAGGCGGATCAATGAGAGAGAAAGCCATGAATCTGCTAGGCCTTATGCGCAAGGCAAACGCTCTGCGCATCGGCGAGGAGGAAACAGGCGCCGCCGTCAGGGAGCACGAGGCTAAGCTCGTTTTGCTTGCATCCGACGCATCGCCCAATGCGCGCAAGCGTGCATCGGGATATATGTACGGCAGCAAAGCGCCGCTGATAACGGTTCCGTTTACGAAGGAAGAGATATCCGAGCATGTCGGCAAGCCCGGCTGTTCAATGGCTGCTGTGTGCGATATCGGCTTTGCCGACGCACTTATGCAGAGAATGTGCGATATATCTCCCCAGGAATACAATGAAGCGGCACAGATCATACAAAGGCGAGCGCAGGAAAGCAAAAAGCGCAAAGACGACGTTCGGCAGAAAAACAAGAGGACAGGTAAAAGGAGGACTAATGCATGAGCATGATTAAATACAGAGTACACGAGGTAGCGAAAGATTTTAACACCACATCCAAGGTGATAACTCAGATATTAACGGATTATGCTACGACTCCTAAAAACCACATGCAGGTTCTTGAGAACAACGAGCTTGACGTTATATTTGAATATCTGACCCAGCATAATCAGGCCGAAAGCCTTGCGGATATATTCGCGTCCGCTCCGAAGGCAGGAGAGGCAAAGCCTGCCGAGAAAAAGCAGGAAAAGACTGCTGCAAAGCCAGCAGAGAAAGCACATGTCGCTCAGCAGCCGGCTCCCGAAAAGAAAGAGAAAGAGAATAAGCCGCATGTTCCTCGTCAGGTAGCGGAGAAGCGTGTTGTAGATACCCGAGGCAGCGCAGCGGTGAACATAGCCAAGTATGACGAAAAATTCGACAATATGGCAGGCGACAAGAGCCGCAATCGTGACCGCGACCGCAAGGGCGGCAAGGAGAAGATCGTCAACAAGGCAAAACAGCGCCAGCAGGGTCAGGCAGCTTCTGCAAAGCGCCGTCAGGAAGAGCGCGACAAGATGCAGAAGCTTCAGCTTGAAATTGCAAAGAAGCAGCAGCTTAAGGTCATGATACCCGATGAGATCAACGTCGGAGAGCTTGCCGCAAGAATGAAGAAGTCTGCCGGCGAGGTCATAAAGCGTCTCATAAAGCTCGGCGTATTTGCATCCGTTTCCGATGTTGTTGATTACGACACCGCGGCGCTGGTTGCAATGGAATTCGGCTGCAAGGTCGAAAAGGAAGTCGTTGTGACCGTCGAAGAAAAACTTATAGACGATCACGAGGACAGTGCAGACGAGCTTGTCGGAAGAGCACCTGTTGTTGTCGTTATGGGTCACGTTGACCACGGCAAGACCTCGCTGCTTGACTATATCCGTCACGCAAACGTCGCTTCCGGCGAGGCAGGCGGCATAACGCAGCACATCGGCGCTTATACTGTTGAAATTAACGGCAGCCCCATAACCTTCCTGGACACTCCGGGTCATGAGGCGTTTACATCAATGCGTGCTCGCGGCGCAATGGTCACGGATATTGCGATCCTTGTCGTTGCGGCGGATGACGGCATTATGCCGCAGACCATTGAAAGCATTAACCACGCCAAGGCTGCCGGCATTCCGCTTGTCGTTGCGATCAACAAGATGGACACGGTCGGCGCAAACCCCGAGCGTATTAAGCAGCAGCTTACCGAATACGATATAGTTCCCGAGGAATGGGGCGGCGATACCATCGTTTGCCCGATATCTGCCAAGACCGGCGAGGGCATTGACAATCTGCTCGAAAACCTCGTTATACTTGCAGAGGTTCAGGAGCTCAAGGCCAATCCCAACCGCGCCGCAAAGGGTGCCGTTATCGAGGCAAGACTTGATAAGGGCCGCGGCCCGATCATGACCGTTCTTGTCCAGAACGGCACGCTCAAGCTTGGCGATATCATCATTGCCGGCACCGCTGTCGGCCGTGTGCGCACGATGATAAACGATAAGGGCGTTCGCATCACCGAGGCAGGACCCTCGGTTCCTGTTGAGATATCCGGCATGTCCGAGGTTCCCAGCGCAGGCGACACATTTAATGCAGTTGCCGATGAGCGCATGGCTCGAGAGCTTGTTGAAGAGCGCAAGACCCAGCAGAAGAACGCTGCGTTCGGCAGCAGCAAGAAGGTAAGCCTTGAGGATCTGTTCAGCCAGATCCAGGCCGGCGAGATGAAAACTCTCAACATCATCGTTAAGGCCGATGTTCAGGGCTCTGCCGAGGCGGTCAAGGCATCGCTTGAAAAGATAACCAATGATGAGGTTCGTGTAAAGGTTATCCACAGCGGCGTCGGTGCGATCAACGAATCCGATGTTATGCTTGCGGCAACTTCCGGCGCGATAATCGTCGGCTTCAACGTCCGCCCGGATAACGCAGCACGAGACAGCGCTGCAAGAGCTAACGTGGATATGCGCATGTACCGCGTAATTTACGACTGCATCAACGAGATCGAGGCTGCAATGAAGGGCATGCTCGCTCCGAAGTTTGAGGAAGTCATCATCGGCCATGCCGAGGTTCGCGAAACTTATAAGGTCTCCAAGGTCGGCACCGTCACAGGCTGCTATGTCCTTGACGGTAAGATCCAGCGCGGCTGCTCAGTTCGCGTCCTGCGTGATAATATCGTTATCCATGAGGGTGAGCTTGCATCGCTGCGCCGTTTTAAGGACGATGTCAAGGAAGTTGCCAGCGGCTACGAGTGCGGTATGCAGGTTGAAAAGTTCAACGACATCAAGGTCGGCGACATTATCGAGTGCTTCGTTATGGAGCAGGTAAAAGTCTGATAAATAATTTTGGGCGGTCTTTCAGGCCGCCCAACTCATAGATACAGGAGGAGAATTATGCCTTCAAATAAACTGGCAAGAACAAACGACGATATTCAGCTTGTTATGAGCAAGCTTCTGCGCGAGATTAAGGATCCTCGCGTTAATCAAGGCATGATAAGCGTAACGAGGGTTGAAACTACCGGCGATATGCGCTATTGCAAAATATGGCTGTCGGTAATGGGTTTGCAAAACGAAAAGGAATTCAAAAAAGGGCTGAAATCGGCATCCGGATGGCTCAGACGCGAGCTTGGCAATTCTCTCAAGCTTCGCAACACTCCTGAACCCGTGTTCGAGATTGACCACAGCATCGAATACGGCGCGCATATCAACGAGATCATAAGCAGCCTTGATATTAAACACGACGAGGACGAAGAATGACTATCAAAGAATGCGCCGCGTGGCTTAATGAACATGATGACATTCTTATACTGACCCATGTCCGCCCGGATGGCGATACGCTCGGCGGTGCCGCGGCGCTGTGCTCGGCGCTGCGCAGGATCGGAAAAACCGCTGTGCTGTTCAATAACCCCGATATTACTCCGAAGTATATGAAATATGTAAAGGTTTACATCGCGGAGAGTTTTAAGAGCGGATGTGCCGTCGCGGTCGATGTTGCCGAAGCGCACATGCTGCCTGTTGGTTTTTCAGGAGACGTTGATGTCTGCATTGACCACCACCCGTCAAACTCGCATTATGCCGAAAAGCTTCTGCTTGACGGCAGCAAAGCCTCGTGCGGCGAGATCGTACTTGAGGTCATAAAAGCGCTCTGCGGCGATGTTACGGCGCAGGAGGCAAGCCTTTTGTACATGGCCGTATCGACCGACTGCGGCTGCTTCCGCTATGCAAATGTAACGAGCGAAACGTTTGCGGCGGCAAGCGAGCTTTTGAGCTACGGCGCTGAGGTGCAGAAGCTTAATTTTGATCTTTTCAGGCAGGTCTCACGGGCGAGAATGACCCTTGAGGGCGGCATACTTTCGGGACTGAAATACTTCTTTGATGGGGAAGTTGTTGCCGCAACGGTGACGCGCAAAATGATGAGCGATGCCGGGGCAACGGAAAACGACTGCGATGATATTGCAGGTATACCGGGCAAGGTTGAAGGATGCGTTGTCAGCCTTGTTATACGCGAAATGGGAGATAAAAAGTGCAAGGTGTCTGTTCGATCGCAAAAAGTTTTCGACAGCAGCGCGCTCTGCGCCCGTTTTGGCGGCGGCGGACATAAAATGGCCTCAGGCTGTACGATAGAAGCATCTCCCGAAAAAACGCTTGATATGCTCATCTCCGCCATAGGCGAGGTGCTTTGATGAACGGGATAATCCTCATCGATAAGCCGCAGGGTTGGACTAGCCATGATGTTGTTGCAAAGCTGCGCGGCATACTGCACGAGCGGCGCATCGGTCACTCCGGCACGCTCGATCCGCTTGCAACGGGCCTGCTCGTTGTTTTCGTCGGACGTGCGACACGAGCCGTCGAATTTGCCGAGGCTGACAGCAAGGAGTATATAGCCGGACTTCGCCTCGGGCTGAGTACCGATACGCAGGACATAAGCGGAAATGTTATCGCTGAATGCAGCGACCTGCCGGATGAAGGAGCCGTGCGCAGAGCCGTAAACAGCTTTATTGGGGATATTGAGCAGATACCTCCGATGTATTCGGCGATAAAGATCGGTGGAAAGAAGCTGTATGAGCTTGCGCGAAAAGGGCAAAGCGTTGAGCGTGCCCCGAGAAAAATTACGGTCTCGTCAATCGAGATCATCGGCAGAGAAGGCGGCGATTATCTATTAAAAATCGCCTGCTCAAAGGGAACATATGTGCGCACTTTGTGCAATGATATCGGTGCTTCTCTCGGCTGCGGCGCATGCATGAGCAGCCTTAGAAGGATAAGCGCCGGCGCGTTTTCTGTTGAAAGCGCGCACAGTATTGACGAAGTCGAAAATGCCGCTAATGAGGGCCAACTGGTTGACATAATGCTGCCGGTTGACACGCTTTTTTCAGCATTACCTGAGCTGAAAGTGCCTGAGAGCACGGCAAATCGCCTGAAAACCGGGAATATTATTAAAATTTCCGCTGCCGACGGCGATTATAGAGTTTATTCCGATTCCGGCGAATTTCTGCTGGTCGGCAAGGTCGAAAACGGAAAACTTAAAACAATAAAAAGCTTTTTTGAGGTTAATAAATGACGAAACAGAAAGTAATGGCGCTGGGCTTTTTTGACGGCATACACGTCGGACACGCAGCGCTTATTAACAAGATAAAGCAGCGCGCGGAAGAGACTGGCGCAGAGCCTGCCGTGCTTACATTTGATGTGCACCCCGATAACCTTGTTTTCAAAAAAACCGTACCTCTTATCAACAGCGCCGAAGACAGAGAAAATATACTCATCCGCTGCTTTGGCATAAACGATGTCGTTGTTATCCACTTTAATCAGCGAGTCATGCATATGGACTGGCATGATTTCATTGATGAGCTTATTGACGAGATGAACCTTCGTTGGATAGTTGTCGGACATGATTTCTGCTTTGGATACAAAGGCCTCGGTACGGCCGAAAAGCTCAAAGCTTACTGCGCAGAGCGCGGTGTCGGATGCGATATTATACCTGCCGTCTGCCGCGACGGTGTTGTTGTAAGCTCAACGCTTATACGGCAGCTGATCGAAAGCGGAGAAATGGAAAAGGCCAATGAATACCTCGGCCATCCGCACACGCTCACCGATGTTATACGTACAGGCTATCACCTCGGAACGAAGATGGGGACGCCGACCATAAACATGAGCTTTCCGCAGGGAGTTATAATTCCGCGCCACGGAGTGTATGCCGCAAAAGCGTATATTGACGGGCAGGAGTATATGTCGGTCACAAATGTAGGCATTCGCCCCACCGTCAGCGACTCTGGCAACGTGAATGTAGAGAGCTTTTTGCTTGATTTCCGTGGAAATCTTTACGGTCATCGTGCGCGCATTGATTTTTACAAATTCCTGCGCCCCGAGCGCAAGTTTGACGATGTTGCCGAGCTTGCGGCTCAGATAAAGAATGATGCCCAAACAACACGCGAATACTTTGAGAATAAAGAATGATATAAAAAAGCGCTGCGAAAAATTCGCAGCGCTTAAATCATGTCAAATTATCCGTTGAAAACTATTCCCTTGGTGCTGTCAAGCGGAGCAATGCTTATCCATGTCTTTCCGACGCTCAGGTTCAGGGGAGTTCCGTCCTTGAGCGTGTAATGGAAGTTGTCCGCACGGTCGGCGCGGGTCCAGTTGATCTCAACATATTTGCCGCCGGTGAAGAAATAACCGGTACCAGAGCCTGTGAGCTCCATGGCCTGACGGCCGTAGCTGTCGATGGTCTTGGTGGGAACGTTGAGGACGATAACGTTTGCAAGGTCTATCGAGCTGTTGTTGCCGCCGTCGATGTACTCATCTCCGCTTATAAATGCATGGTAGCATTTCTTGTCCGTATCATACTTAAAGGTGGTATTGTAGTAAGAGTAGTAGACGGTGAAATCTGCCGAGGAGTTTGTGCACTGGGAAACGGCATCCTCTGCAAAGCTGAGACCATAGGTGTTGTCATAGCTGCTGTCGTGCTTAAGCTCGTAATTGTTCTTGCAGAAGGAGGCGAGCTTGCTGCCGTCGGCAAACAGGGTGTGCTCAACATTTTTGCCCTGGCTGAGACGAGTCTGATCGCGGTAGTAGCTGGAAGCTTCACCGGAACGAGCGCCGCGTACACCGTCCATGTTGTCAATGCCGAGCGTTTTTATATCCGAATATGCCTGCTCGCTTCCGCCGGCGTGAATATAGATCGCGTCATAAGCCTGAGCCATGCTGATGTAATACGGTCTTGCACTGCGCAGCGAACCTACGGTTATTCCGTCAACATCGTTGAACACAGCCATCATACGGGTAATGCCGCCTTCGGCAAGCGCTTCATAGATGATCGAAGCCTGCGACAGGCCGACAGATGGGCGTGCGTCGGGGTGGTTGTTTATCATAACACAGTACGGACGCAGATCGCTTTTGTCCTCGCTGACCTTTTCGCCCGTCAGTGGATTGATAGGACCGCTCACTACTTCGTTCTTGTTCAGTCCGTCGCCGTTGACATCGGGCGCGTTGGGGGACTTTTCTTCATCCTTGCCGCAGCCTGCAAACAGGCATAGCACCATAAGAACCGAAAGAACGAGTGCCAGTATTCTCTTCAAATTGAAACACCTCACATTTTGTAGATTTGCTTGGAAATATGGCTTATTAATTATACTATTTGCAGGGCATATTGTCAAACGGCCGGAAATGTGTTAGTATTTATGTAGGAGATGATTGCAATGTACGAACAGATCAAAAATGAAACGGAAAATGCAGTGAGGGAGCTTGTTGAGAAATCAAATCTTAAGAAGGGCTCGCTTGTTGTCGTCGGCTGTTCATCCAGCGAGATACTCGGTGAGCACATAGGTAAGGGCTCGTCACCGGAGACCGGCGTGGTCGTTGCCGAGGCTATACTCAAGGTACTTAATGAAAACGGAATATATCTTGCAGCACAGTGCTGCGAGCATCTCAACAGAGCGCTTGTCGTTGAGCGTGCCGCTGCCGAGAAATATATGCTTGAAGAGGTTTGTGTAAGACCCATGCCCAAGGCCGGAGGCTCTTTTGCAACAGCTGTGTATGACAGAATGAGTGATCCGGTCATGGTCGAGCATGTCAAGGCTCATGCCGGCCTGGATATCGGATGCACGCTTATCGGAATGCATCTTAAAGATGTTGCCGTTCCTCTTCGACTGTCGTGTAAGAAGATAGGCGATGCACTTGTAACGGCAGCATATACTCGGCCGAAGCTCATAGGCGGAGTAAGGGCGCATTATCCCGAATAAAATTTTCAAGGCATTGGACTTGGACCAATGCCTTGTTCTTTTCTAATCTGCGTTTCTGATCCCTATGCCGCAGCTGCGCATGCTTTCGGCCAGCCGCTGCATATGCTCCGGTGTAATTTCCGTCAACGGAAGCCGGAGCTTTCCGCAGTCAAAGCCTATCATTTTCATTGCCGCTTTTACCGGGATGGGGTTCGTTTCGATGAAAAGATCGGAAAACAGCCGAGAATATTTGAAATACAGCTGCTGCGCCTGAAGAAAATTTCCGTCAAGGCAAAGCTCACACAGTTTTGCAACAGCGGCCGGAACAACGTTTGATGCGACCGAGATAACGCCCAAAGCGCCCAGTGCCATCATCGGCACGGTGTTGTCGTCGTTTCCGCTCCATATGAACAGATCGTTGCCGCATTCGGCTCTTGTTGCGGCGAAAAGGCTGAAGTCTCCGGAGGCTTCCTTAACTCCGTTTATGTTTGGATGCTTTGAAAGCTCGATATATGTGTCGAGCTTTATTCCGACACTCGTTCTTGACGGTACATTATACACTATCATAGGAATATCAACCCTGTCGGCAACGTATGTAAAGTGCTTTATCAAGCCGATTTGCGTTGCTTTGTTGTAATATGGCGTCACCATGAGTACACCGTCGGCGTCGCAGCGCAGAGCACAGCGCGCAAATCCGAGAGCCTTTGCTGTGTCATTGCTGCCGATTCCGGCGATGATTTTCATACGTCCGTCGTTGTGCCGGCAGGTAAATTCAATAAGCTCTTCATGCTCGTAGCGGCTCATCGTTGCATTCTCGCCCGTAGTTCCGCAGACAACTATGGCGGTTGTTCCGCTGTCGTATTGAAAGTCAATAAGCTCTGCCATTTTGTCATAGTCAATGCCGTTTTCGTTAAACGGAGTTACAATCGCGGTGCATGAGCCTTTGAATATCGGAGTTTTGAACATAAGGTACCCCCAATCATAATGCTTTTTAATATTATGACCGCGCTTGCACGCATATGACTTGTTGAATTATTCGTGGGTTTGTATTATAATGAAAGCTCAACGCAATTATACATTATAATAATGGAGCATTTTTGCAATGAATAAATCGGATTTTGATTTTTACCTTCCTGAGCGGCTGATTGCTCAAACACCGCTTGAAAAACGTGATTCATCGCGCCTGCTGCACCTTGATAAAAAAACCGGTGCGATAGAGCATGGGCACTTTCATGATATAACGAAGTATCTGAAAAAAGGCGACTGCCTTGTCATGAACGACTCCAGAGTTCTGCCTGCACGACTGATCGGATCCCGTCTCAGCGGCGGACTTGTTGAGCTTGTGCTGCTGCGCGATCTTGGCGACGGATGCTGGGAATGCCTCAGCCGGCCGGGAAGAAAGACTAAGCCCGGAACAGAGCTTACATTCGGTGACGGCGAGCTTACGGCAACGGTGATGGATGTTGCCGAGGGCGGAAACAGGATCGTCAAATTCCACTTTGAGGGCATATTTATTGAAAAACTCGAAAAGCTCGGCAAAATGCCGCTGCCGCCCTATATAAAAGAAGAGCTTCAGGACTCGGAGCGTTATCAGACCGTTTATTCTCGTGAGCTTGGAAGTGCAGCCGCGCCGACTGCCGGTTTGCATTTTACAAAGGAGCTGCTTAAAGAGATAGAGGATATGGGCGTGAAAACGTGCTTTGTCACGCTCCATGTCGGCCTCGGAACATTCAGGCCGGTCAAGGCCGAGAAAATCGAGGAGCACGAGATGCACTCGGAGTTCTGCATCGTTCCGCAGGAAACGGCAGATATAATTAACGAAACCAAGAAAAACGGCGGCAGAGTTATTGCTGTCGGAACAACTTCATGCCGCACGCTCGAAAGCTTTGCAAAAGCAGACGGAACAATGGAGGCAAGCTCCGGGTGGACAAATATTTTCATCTATCCGGGCTATACATTCAAATGTATTGATGCGCTTATAACCAATTTCCATCTGCCCGAAAGTACGCTTATCATGCTTGTATCTGCGCTTGCCGGAAGAGAGAATGTTCTGCATGCATATTCCGTAGCCGTCGAGGAAGAATACAGATTCTTTTCTTTTGGTGACGCCATGATCGTCGAATAGGGGAGGGGACCAATGTACAAACTTAAAAAGCAGGAAGGCAATGCTCGCCGCGGCGAGCTTGAAACTCCGCACGGAACAGTTCAGACGCCGGTGTTCATGAACGTCGGTACTGCGGCTGCGATCAAAGGCGCGCTATCAGCTGCCGACCTCAAAACGATCGGATGTCAGGTCGAGCTGTCAAACACATATCATCTTCACCTTCGCCCCGGTGACGAGCTGGTGCGAGATATGGGTGGACTGCATAAGTTCATGACCTGGGATGGCCCGATCCTGACCGACAGCGGCGGATTTCAGATTTTTTCGCTCGCAAGTCTGCGCAAAATAAGCGAAGAGGGCGTGAAATTCAATTCGCACATTGACGGCCGGCATATATTCATGGGACCGGAGGAGAGCATGCGCATTCAGGCAAACCTCGGCTCGGATATTGCAATGGCGTTCGACGAATGCATAAAGATCCCGTCGCCGCGCGAATATGTTGAAAAATCCTGCGATCGCACCTATCGTTGGCTCGTAAGATGCAAAGCCGCGCTCTCGGAATATAACAGCCGCGAGGATGCGGTGAATCCCGGGCAGATGCTGTTCGGAATAAACCAGGGCGCCACTTTTGCGGATGTTCGTATAGAGCACATGAAGAAAATTGCCGAGCTTGACCTTCCGGGCTACGCTATCGGAGGACTGGCCGTCGGCGAGACTCATCAGGAAATGTACGATACTATCCAGGCCGTTGAGGAATATATGCCGAAGGACAAGCCCAGATATCTCATGGGCGTGGGAACTCCGGGAAATATAATTGAGGGCGTTGCGCGCGGCGTTGACTTTTTTGACTGCGTCATGCCGGCGCGAAACGGCAGACACGGGCATCTGTTTACCTGGAACGGAATTATAAACATAAAAAACGAAAAGTATCTGCGCGATGAGCAGCCGATAGATTCCGAGTGTGACTGCCCCGTGTGCAAGCGCTACAGCAGGGCTTATGTCCGCCATCTGTTCAAGGCAAACGAAATGCTTGCCATGCGCTTTGCGGTAATGCATAATCTTTATTTCTATAATAAGCTCATGGAAAAGATACGCATGAGTCTGGATAACGATAATTTCGAACAGTTCCGATCAAAATATACAAAAATGTTGGATACAAGGATATAAAACACTTGAAATACTCAGCATTACTATGTATAATTAATTAGATATCAGCATAAAGCGAAAAAATTTTTTAATATAAGGAGCAAAATATGTTTTTAGCAGCAGCAACCGGAGCAGGCAGCTCCAGTTCCATGATCATCATTCTTCTTCTGTTCTTCGTTCTGATGTGGTTCTTCATGATCAGACCCGAGAAGAAAAAGCAGAAGAAGATAGAGGCAATGCGCAGCGCACTGAGCGTCGGCGATGAGATCGTCACTATCGGCGGCATTATGGGTACTATCGTCCACGTCACTGAGGATGACATCACCATCGAGACCGGCGAAGACAAGGTTCGCGTTCAGTTTAAGAAGTGGGCTGTCAGCAGCAACGTAAGAGCTGACGCAGCGGAAGCAAAAGAGAAAAAGTAATAGCTGCCTTACGGCATAAAAATACCTTCGGACAAATATGATGTACAAACATCATGTGCCGGAGGTATTTTTATGTCTGCAAGCAAGAACAAATCAAAAAGCGGCATCGTTACCGGAACGATCATTGCAATAGTGCTGACTGCTTTAATGTGCGGCGTATACGCGCTGCTCGTTAAAAACGGAAAACTTACGGATGACTACTCGGACGTTATAATAAGCGCGTCAATTGCCCTGGCTGTGTTTATAGGCGCACTGCTGTCTAATTCGGGGCAGGGGAGGAGAGGGATATCCGGTCTTGCAGTGGGCGTAATTTATGCGTTCGTCGTTGTTTCTGTGCCGCTTCTCGCATATCCGACTGAGGTAGATTGGCTAAAGATCATCAGAATTATTGCCATAGCGGCTGTGAGCGGAGCAGTAGGTGGAAGCATCAATTTAGTCAAAAGTAACAAAAGCTTTCACAAAAATCGCAAAAAGAAAAATTAGATAACTATTTGTATATATTGCATTTGGTTGACATAATTTTAGCTGATAACCTATATGTAGTGAAAAATGCAAGATATCCAACCTAAATATTGCGATTGGGACCCTGGAAGAACTGGGTTACAGCAGATGACGGTAATGTGGTTTACATAACAGAGTTAACATAATATATCGACATAATTAACAAAATTGATAATATTTTTAGAAAACGCTTGATTACATTGAAAAATTGTATTATATTGTGTTTACACAGAAGTTATGTAAATCCATGAGTTATTCTCCGCTGATTTTCGTAAATGTGAGGAGGAACTGATGGATAATATTGATTTGCGTAAAAAGCCCGGAGCATTTAATGCTTTTCCACTTGGAACAGCGCTCGTATCTGCGGCGTTTGCGCTTGGCGCTGTTTCTCTGACTTTGCTTTTAAGAAGCGATTCGAGCAGTGTTATGTCTATCTCGACGTGCGCGGTAACGGATTTATGGCTTTGCTTTGCACTGCTGATTCTTGCCCAGGCGCTGTGCATTATAATGCCGTGTGCTCGTGTTCTGACGGCTGTATTTGCTGTTTTGACAGGTGCCGACGCTGAGCTTATCTCGTACAGCTATTCCGAATTTGCGCTTTTTTCACCTGAGTTTTTTGCTCTGTTTGGTGTTATTTTCGCATTTTCGTCGGCAGGCGTGTATGCATGTGACAGAGCTTTTACGCTTTCGCCGAAGCTGAGAGCATTTATCCGCGCCGACCGCAGGCTGCGATACGAGCTTAATCTGTTCTGTGCTGTGTTTGCTGCGCTTATGCTTGCCGCGATCGTTTCTGCGGCGCTGTTTATTCTGTGATATCCAAGAAAGGGGGTTGCCGGATGCTTAATTCTGAGTGCCTCGAAGTTTTTAATAAGTATCTTGTCGAGGTCAAAAAGTGTTCCACAAATACCCTCAGTTCCTATATGCGTGATGTTCGCCAATTTGGTGACTACATGCAAACACACACGACGGAGGATATAGTCAGCGCAACAGAGGACGAGCTTTCCGAATATATTGACTGGCTCAAAGGCAACGGCAAATCTGTCGCAACGGTGTCGCGTGCCATTGCATCGCTCAAATGCATGTACGGTGTGCTCTGTGAGGACGGATATGTCAGTGAAAATCCGACCGTTAAGCTCGCTCCGGAAAAGAGCCAGCATAAGCTTCCGCAGATACTGACAAGTAAGGAAGTTGATCTTCTGCTCGAGCAGCCCTCATGCACCGATGCAAAGGGATATCGAGACAGGGCGATGCTTGAGCTGCTTTACGCAACCGGCATCAGAGTCAGCGAGCTCATTGCACTGAACATAAGTGACGTCAACACATCTGCCGGCGTTGTAAGGTGTGCGCCCAACACGGAAAAAGAGCGCCTTATCCCACTGTATTCGACTGCAGTCAAGGCGCTTAATGAATACATAGAATTTGTAAGGCCTCAGATGATTGCGCTGCCCACCGAGCAGGCTCTGTTTGTCAACGTCAGCGGCGAGCGCATGTCGCGTCAGGGCTTTTGGAAGATAATCAAGTCGTACCAGCAGAAAGCGCATATTGAAAAAACCATCACGCCGCATACTCTGCGTCATTCGTTTGCCGCGCATCTGCTTGAAAACGGCGCCGACCTGCATTCTATTCAGGAAATGCTCGGACACTCGGACATATCGTCAACTCAGGTATATTCCCAGCTTGTTAAGAAGCAGCTTAAGGATGTTTATAACAAGGCTCATCCCAGAGCGCATAACGGCTGATATCTTCACAATTTGCGCAAAAAACCTCGGCAATTAAAAATTGCCGAGGTTTTTCATGTTTACAGGGATTAATGCCGGTCAAGCTTTATATTTTAATCCGTTTTCGATTGCGTAGCTTTCGGCTGCGCTGCCTTTTTTGCAGCATATCATAACGTTTGGTGACTCGAGGAATGCGTCGGGCTCGATCTCCGTTACCGAATCGGGGATCGTTATCTGCCGCAGCTTTTTGCAGGTTCTGAAAGCATAGGAGCATATTTTTTCACATCCAGATGGAATAACTACGCTTTCGAGCGCGGTGCAGTGGTTGAATGCCGAACGGGATATGGTTTTGACAGGTGCTTTAAATTCAATCTGCTTAAGCTTCGGACAATTGTAAAACGCCAGATAGCCTATCTCGTTGAGTGAGGCTTCAATTATAACGCTTTCAAGCTTATCGCTGTTTTTGAATGCGCTTGACGCGAGCGTGCGAACCGGCTTGCCGCCTATTGATGCAGGGATGATGAGACTATGAACATCTTTGCTGCCGTTTGACAGCGTTGCCTCACCGTGCGCTATGGAATAGCTGAAATCAAGAGTTGCACCGCGCTCGACGTAGTTTTTGAATGCGTCAGCTATAATACGCTCTCTGTACTTTCCGTAAAGCGGACCGTTGTTATACTGATGAATATCTATGCCGGCACCGCCGAAATTATATTCGATAAGCACAGGCTCACCATCTGCGTCGATAGCTATATCCCAGGAAGCAACGCCGAACATGGGCACATGCATGTGGCAGCGCTTGACGGCCTCCAGAGCCTTGTCGAAATTCGGCACAAAGCCTTCGCTGAAAACAAAGCCGTTTGGATGAACATCGTATCTTTCGCCCTTTTGCGTATATCCGCAGTCGTTAAGACGCCCGTCGGGCTTCACTCCGCAGCCAACGCTGCCGCTGCCGAAGTTATCAACACGGCTGCCGCTGTTTCCGATCCTGACAACGGCGGAAAGCGGTATGGATTCACCGTCGAGCATAATGCAGATTATGCGTATTGTGTTAACCGAGGAGGCGTTCATCTTTGCCATTTCCGGGTGCTGCTGCATCACAAGCTGCACGGCAACGTCGCGGTCAACGTCAAGTGCTTCCGATATATCATCCCTGGTGCTGCCCTTGCCGAGAAAACGCACGCCCTTGCCGCCGCTGCTTGCGCGGCTTATTTTAACTGCCACGCCCGGATCAAGGTTTTCAAACAGCTTTTCAGCGGCCTGCTGCTTGGTTATAGGGTTAATGCCTACGTCGAGATACTGCCCGTGAATTTTCCTGATAAGCGTCGGCGGATGCTTTACGCAGGGGAGGATAACATCCATATAGTTTTTGTCGAGGAAGGCTCTGAGGTAATCAAAATCAATCTTGCTCCACTCAACATTGTAGTTGAATATCGCTTCCTACGTACTCAGGGCTGTATATGCCGGTTTTACCGCTGTAAACCTGAACCCAAAGCGGATCAACGAGACCCGTGCCCCAAATATTCTTCCATGCATCTTGAACATCGCTTAGCTGCTCTGAGCTAAGCTCCGGCGTCTCTCCGGTCGTTTCTCTGAACCATTTTCGGAGCACTGCCGATTTGCTGCCGCGCTTTTCGCCCGATTGCATCGCCGATACCGCGCTTATAAGATCGCTGTGCCGCTCTTTGCACAGCGTGTTGAACATGTAGTTAAACAACTTATCTTTTATGGAATTTTTCATAACTCTCTCCGTACAGAATGCTTAAAATAGTATATTACATCGAGCATCATATGGTAATAGCTGTAAATGTTTTTTAGTATAACTTATATTACACAGTTTTGCGGCTTAATGACGCGCGTACGATGCATTTTTGTTGTAATAAAAGTGGCGATGTGATAAAATCAATACTTAGGATGTGATAATTATGCGTATCTTGGGCATTGATCCGGGACTTGCAACTGTTGGATTTTCAATCGTGGATACGGACAAAGCCAAAATGAAGCTCGTCACCTGCGGCATAATAAGCACTCCGGCTCACACCTCGCTTTCGAGTAGGCTGGATAGAATATTTGACGATCTAAACGAGCTTATAAGCACTTTTTCTCCTGATGTAATGTCCATTGAGGAGTTGTTTTTCAACACGAATATAACGACCGGCATATCCGTTGCACACGCTCGCGGAGTTATTTTGCTCGCAGCTTACCGTGCCGGAGTGCGCGTTTTTGAGTATACGCCATTGCAGGTCAAGCAGGCTGTTGTCGGATATGGCAGAGCTGAAAAGAAGCAGGTGATCGATATGGTAAAGCGTATTCTAAACCTGCCGTCGGCTCCAAAACCCGATGATGCGGCCGACGCTGTGGCTCTGGCCATATGCCATGCCCGCAGCAGCACCTCACTACTTAGCCGAAAGGAAGATGAAGGACTGTGTTCTACCATTTAAACGGTATAGTTTCAGATATTGATTTAAATCTTGCGGTCATTGACTGCAACGGAGTCGGCTATGCCGTTAATACAACGACCAATACGCTCTCAAGACTTAAGCTTAATGATAAGGCAAAGCTGTATATCTCTGAGTGCATAAAAGAGGATAGCTTTGATCTTTACGGCTTTGCTACGCTCGGCGAAAAACGCTGCTTTGAGATGCTTCTCGGGGTTTCGGGTATCGGTCCGAAGGCCGCGCAGGCAATACTGTGCGCCACTACACCGGAAGGACTTGCCCTTGCCATAATGAACGGCGATGATAAAGCCATAACCGCGGCACAGGGCGTGGGCAAAAAAATAGCCCAGCGTGTTATCCTTGAGCTTAAAGACAAGGTTTCCAAGGAAATGGGCGGCTCATCGATGTCAGAGATGCCGGCTGTTATGACGCAAACGGCGTCCGGCAGCAAGAGCAAAAGCGATGCCATTGCTGCACTTATGGTGCTCGGCTACGGTACAGCTGAGATAAACGCGGCACTCAGAGGTATGGACATTGACGCAATGGAAACCGAGCAGATAGTAAAAGCGGCGCTAAAAAACCTTATGTAGAGGATACAATAAATGAGTATTAATTTTTCGGAAGGTCTGGAGGAAACTCCGGTCGTCACCAGCTCTTCACATTTGCCGGAGGATGCAGGCGAGGGGAGCCTCAGGCCGAGAACAATAACTGAATATATCGGTCAGGAAAAAGCAAAGGATAATCTGAGTGTTTTCATTGACGCTGCGCGCCTTCGCAACGAACCGCTCGATCATGTTCTGCTGCATGGGCCTCCGGGACTTGGCAAAACAACGCTTGCGGCCGTCATAGCAAATGAGATGGGCGTAAACATGCGCATAACCTCAGGACCGGCAATAGAAAAGCCCGGTGATCTTGTCGCTATGCTGACAAATCTCAACGAGGGAGATATCCTGTTTGTTGACGAGATCCATCGCTTGAACCGTGCATATGAAGAGATACTCTATCCTGCGATGGAGGATTATGCGATAGATATAATTCTCGGCAAGGGACCGTCGGCAAATTCCCTGCATCTTGAGCTGCCGAAGTTTACACTCATCGGTGCAACGACGCGCTCGGGTCAGCTCACCGCACCTTTGCGCGACAGGTTTGGCGTTACGCTCAGACTCGAGCTGTACACCGTCGATGAGCTGCGCTGCATAGTAGAACGTTCTGCCGATATTCTGGGAATTGATATCGAACGCGACGGTGCGATCGAGATAGCTTCACGATCACGAGGAACGCCTCGAATCGCAAACAGAATGCTCCGCCGTGTGCGAGACTTTGCACAGGTAAGAGCTGACGGCGTTATAACAAAGGATGTTGCCGATATGGCGCTGTCGAGACTCGAGGTTGACAAGTGCGGCCTTGATTCACTCGACAGACGAATGCTCCGCAGCATTATTGAGTTCTATAACGGCGGCCCTGTAGGGCTTGAAACGCTTGCGGCAACGATAAATGAGGATTCCGTCACTCTTGAGGATGTGTACGAGCCGTATCTTCTTCAGCAGGGATTTCTCACTCGAACTCCGCGCGGACGCTGTGTAACGCGTAAAACTTACGAGCATCTTGGCATTCAGCAGCTTGGTCAGCAGGAGATAGACATATAAAATCAGATTTTTTATAAAATTTCAGCGATTTTTTGCTCGTATTATATTGACTTTCAACAAATTTGATATATACTAAAGCTGTATTGTTGGAAGTAATAGTGGTTTTATATGATCGAATATGCTGAATTAGAAGATAGTGCCTTGCAGAAGCTTGCCGCCGATGGTGACAGTTATGCCGAAGAAGAGCTTGTCTCTCGATATATGCGCCTTGTGCGTATCTGCGCCCGACCTCTGTTTCTTGCAGGAGGAGAGAGCGAAGACCTTATTCAGGAGGGAATGTTCGGGCTGCTCTCGGCAGTAAGGCAGTATGATAGCAAGCATAATGCGTCATTCAAGACCTTTGCAGAATGGTGTATAAGAAACCGGCTGCGCTCAGCCGTAAAATCAGCTTCCAGCTTAAAACATGATCCGCTTAACAATCGCGTACCTTTAGAGTCGATACTCTCGGATGAATCCCAGACCCAGGCAGTTGCATGTGCTGAATTATTTCAGAAATCTCCTGAAGAGCAGGTTCTGGCAAGAGAGAATAAAAAGTACACAGAACAGTTATATTTATCCCTGGTCAGCATGCTTTCCAAATATGAAAAAGCTGTTTTGACATATTACCTTGAAGGGCTTAGCTATAAAGAAATAGCAAAGCTGACGGGCAAGGGCAACAAAGCTGTTGACAATGCGATACAGAGGATAAGGCGCAAGACGGCGCAAATGCTTAAATCAGGCGATATCAGCAATAGCTGACGCATATAAAAGCCGACAGGCGAGATTTTCAAAGAGAGGATTTACAATGTACGAAGACAAGACCTTAATTTGCAAAGAGTGTGGTCAGGAGTTTGTGTTCTCCGCAGGCGAGCAGGAATTCTACGCAGAGCGCGGTTTCCAGAACGAGCCCCAGCGCTGCAAGGCATGCCGCGACGCTCGCAAGAATGCAGCTCGTGGTCCCCGTGAGTTCTTCACCGCAGTTTGCGCAGCTTGCGGCGGCGAGGCAAAGGTTCCCTTTGAACCCAAGTCCGACCGTCCCGTATACTGCAGCGAGTGCTTTGCAAAGATGAAGGAACAGGCCTGAGGACATAATCCGCAGGTATAGAGTGGGACGTCCTCTCGACGTCCCGTTCTTTATTTTGTAAAATCTTATGATTGGAGATACAACCATGGAAATGCTTAAGATTATGGATATCAACAGAGAAACCATTATTTCGGAAATTCTGTCGAATTTCCCCGAAGCAATGCCTAAATTCCAGGAACTTGGTATGCACTGCCTCGGCTGCGCACTTGCAACAGCCGAAAGCCTCGAACAAGCCTGTGCTGCTCACGGCGTTGATCCTGATGAGTTCATCGTTGAGCTCAAGGCATATCTGTTGGCTCTGTAAGTAAGTGCTAAGTGAAAAGCCGGTTATGCCGGCTTTTCGCCATATATGGAGATTTTTTATGAGCAGCAGACTTGAACTAATTGCGTCCTTTGCCTTACAAGGTCGAGGAGTTGCCGACATCGGCACGGATCATGCCATTTTGCCGATCATCCTGCGCCGCAGAGGATACAAGGGATATATCGTCGCCGGGGATATCAACGAAGGCCCACTCAAGAAGGCCGAGAGAGGGCTTCTTGAAGCCGAAGTAGATGACGTGGAGCTTAAACTCTGCAACGGCCTGGAGGGCATTGACGGCAGCAGGGTCGATATAATCGTTGTTGCAGGCATGGGCGGCGATACGATAACCGGAATACTCGACCGCGGCTTGTACGACATGCCGGAATGGGCAGATCGCAGCGACTATAAGCTTATTCTGCATCCGGTAACAAAGCCTGAGATCCTTCGGTACTGGCTCGTTAATAACGGCTTTCGCATAAGCGGAGAGAACTATATTGAGGATAACGGCATACTGTGCCAGATAATATGCGCAGAACCAGGCGAAAGCGAGAAATATATGGATTCCGAACTTTATGTCGGCAAGCTTGAGCGCATCGTAAATCAGCCGTGCTTTGAAGCGGTAGTTGATAAGCACATAAAGCGCTTTAAGGCCGCAGTAAAAGGGCTTGAAAATGCAAGCGATGCATCGCTTGCAGCTTGGAAAAAGCTTATTGAGAATATGATCAGTGAGCTTGAGCGGATGAAAGGGGCTAAACATGACTAATGTCGGTCAGATATTTGAATACTTAAACGAGCTTGCACCGGTTGGGCTTAAAATGGACTTTGACAATGTCGGGCTGCTGGTGGGCAATGCGGAAGCTAAAGTTGAAAAGTGCCTTGTTGCACTTGATATAACGGACGAAGTCATTGAAGAAGCAGTCAGGCTCGATGCTCAGCTTATAGTTTCGCACCATCCGATAATTTTCGGCGCGATCAAGAGCGTTACGGCCGATGACCTTGTCGGAAGAAAGATAATATCGCTGATCCGAAACGATATATCAGCTGTGTGCATGCACACAAATCTTGACATAGCCGAAGGCGGCGTAAACGATGTGCTGATGTCTGCGCTCAAGGCAAAAACGCTTGGATACTTAGAAGCGTGCGGAGTAGATGCCGACGGAACCCCGGTCGGCTGCGGAAGAGTAGGGGAGCTTGAAGCGCCAATGCTGTTTGAGGATTTCCTCGCGCTTTGCAAAACAGCTCTGAACGCAAACGGACTTCGATATCATTATGCAGGCAAACCGGTGAAAAAGCTCGCCGTTATGGGCGGAGCAGGCGGCTCAAGCCTTACGGACGCGGTCGCTGCCGGATGCGATACCTATGTTACGTCCGATATTAAATACAACAGCTTCCTTGACGCAAAGGAGTTTGGAATCAATCTTATTGACGCCGATCACTTCTGCACCGAAAATGTTGTAGTGCCGGTGCTTGCGGATAAGCTTGCCGGCAGATTTGAAGATGTAAGCTTTGCCTTATCGTCGGTTCACATGCAGACGGCTCAATTTTTCTGAAAAGTTATATTTGTCCTCCGCGGCTCATAAACTCGTACAAACGAGAAAGCTGCGGAGGTTTTTATATGACGAATTTAGATATTTACAAAGATATATCGGCAAGAACTGGCGGTGCGGTAATGATAGGCGTTGTCGGCCCTGTAAGAACCGGCAAGTCAACGTTTATAAAGCGATTTATGGAAACGTTGGTCATTCCGAACATTGAGGATGAATACGCAAGAGAGCGTGCACGCGACGAGCTGCCGCAGAGCGGCTCGGGCAGAACCATTATGACGGCAGAGCCGAAATTCGTTCCCGAAGACGCCGTGCGGATCAGGCTTGGTGACGATACCTCATGCATGGTGCGCTTTGTTGACTGCGTTGGCTATATGGTTCAGGGGGCTTCCGGTCGGTTCGAGGACGGCAGTGAAAGGCTTGTTACAACGCCGTGGTTTGATCACGAGGTAACAATGACCGAGGCTGCCGAATCGGGTACGCGAAAAGTCATATGCGATCATTCAACTATTGGGCTTGTCATAACTACAGACGGCAGCATATGCGACATTGATCGCGAGGCTTATATTGAGCCTGAAAGGCGCGTTGTCTCAGAGCTAAAAAGCATAGGAAAGCCTTTTGTTATACTTCTCAACAGTGCACAGCCGGATTCCGAACGCACAATAGAGCTTGAGCGGCAATTGAGCGCAGAGTACGAGGCTCCGTGCATACGAGTTAACTGCCAGTCGCTCACCCAGGGCGATATATGCGAGATAATGCGCAAGGTTTTAGGTCAGTTTCCGCTTTGTGAAATGTCGATACGACTTCCTGATTGGTTCTGCGCCGTTGACTGCGGCAACGAAATGAAAAGCGAGCTTTATCGGCAGCTTATATTCGCATCCGACTGCATAAAAAGTGTAAATGACATAAGCCAAATGTTGACGCGCATATCCGAGCTGGATATAGTGGACGCCGCATATATTGAAAGCAGCGATATGGGCAGTGGAACGATAAACATTGCGATAGATATGCCGCGAATGCTTTATTATCGGCTTATAAGCTCTGAATCGGGGATAGATATACTTGATGACGGCAGCCTTGTGAAAGTCCTGCGCGAGCTTGGGCAGGTAAAGCAGGAGTATGATAAAATAAAAGACGCACTTGACTCGGTGCGTCAAACAGGATACGGAGTTGTTATGCCGCAGCCGAATGATCTGCAAATCGATGAACCTCAACTGGTTAAGCAGGGCGGAAAATACTCCGTAAGGCTCAAGGCTCATGCTCCTGCAATACATCTTCTAAAAACCGGCGTTGAGGCCGTTGTAACGCCGTCAATCGGCGGAGACGGAGCCTCCGAGGAGATAATCAGCTTCCTGCTTCAAGGCTTTGAAGGTGACATGAGCAGGCTTTGGGAGTCAAATATATTCGGCCAGCCGCTGTATGACATTGCGCAAAACGCGATAGCCGAGCGCTTAATGAGTCTTCCGCCGAACGCAAGAGCTAAGCTTCAGGAGACGCTGCAAAGAATAATAAACGAGGGCAGAGGAACCCTGATCTGTATACTGCTGTGACTGCAAAGCGAAGTGTGCAAAACTGCACACTTCGCTTTTTAATGTCCAGTTGCTCATAATTAAATAAAAATACGGTCAATATTTATATAAATTAATTATTGAAAAAGCATTTGAGTGAAGCTATAATATTTCTATTATTACGGAGGTGACAGATAATGAAACCAGTATCTAAAATAGCAGAAGCAGTCAGAGCATCGACCACTCTTGCTGTTGACAGCCTTGCAAAGCAGATGAAAGCCGACGGACTTGACGTTGTAGGTTTTGGCACGGGCGAGCCCGATTTCAATACTCCTGACAACATCAACATGGCCGGTATCAGAGCTATATGCGACGGCAAAACTAAATACACTCCGGCAGCAGGCATAATTCCGCTGAGAAAGGCAATTGCCCAGAGACTAAAGGAAGATTGCGGCGTTGACTATGACTACACGCAGATAGTGGTCGCAAGCGGTGCAAAGCACAGCGTTTACATTGCCCTCGCCGCGATAACCAACCCCGGCGACGAGATCATAATCCCGGCGCCTTTCTGGGTCAGCTATTATGAAATGGTTCGCATGGTGGGCGGCACGCCTGTTATTGTTGAAGCAGGTGAGGAGCAGAACTTCAAAATTACCGCACAGCAGCTTGAGGCGGCCATTACCGACAAAACCAAGTGCCTTATGCTCAATAACCCATCGAACCCCACAGGCATGATCTATTCCGCAGAAGAGCTGCGCGCAATTGCCGATGTCTGCGTAAAGCATGATCTCTATATTCTTGCAGATGAGATATACTATCAGCTTATTTATGATGGAATCGAATTCACAAGCATAGCCAGCCTCGGTGAGGAAGTTAAAGAGCGCACACTGCTCATTAACGGTGTGTCCAAGTCCTATGCAATGACCGGCTGGCGTGTCGGCTACTGCGCAGCAAACAAGACCCTCGCGAAGATCATGTCAAACTTCCTGAGCCATTCCACCGGTGCTCCGTCCACTATCAGCCAGTGGGCGTCCGTTGAAGCGCTTACCGGCCCGCAGGAGGGCATTGAGGCAATGCGTCTTGCGTTCCTTGAGCGCCGTGACTATATTGTCAAGCGCATTAATTCCATCCCCGGAGTCAGCTGCATAGTTCCTAACGGAGCTTTCTATGTTATGATGAATATTGAGCAGCTTATCGGCAAAACACTTGGTGGAAAGCTCATTGAAAATGATGATGATTTCGCAGTTGCGCTGCTTGAAAAGGCTCTCGTTGCAGTTGTTCCGTGCTCTGGCTTCGGCATGAAGAATTTCGTGCGTTGGTCTTATGCAGCCTCGATGGAAAACATCGAGAAAGGCCTTGACCGCCTTGAAAAATTCGTAACCGAATGATATAATTGCCTAAAAGGGTATTATATCAAAAATTAATCATAGCCTGATATAAAAATCACCCCATCGACATAGCTTGTTAGTGGGGTGATTTTATGTTTATTATTGTTAAAATTAGAAGCCTTGTAAAGCCGGCGATAGCTGTAGCTACTGTGGTTTTATTTGCTTCGATTGTATTTTTCGCTTTTTCGGGTAAGAGCGTCGGCGTTTTAGGGCCGTATAATTGCCACTCGCTGCTTATTGACGCAGGCCACGGCGGCATTGACGGCGGCGCGGTGTCGGCCGAAGGCGTCAAAGAAAGCGATGTTAACCTTGCGATTGCTCTCAGAATGTCCGGGTTATGTGATCTCGTCGGCATAGGTCATCAACTGACGCGCGAATCGGATGTTGGATGCCTTGAAAGCGAAAGCTACAGTGAACACGACGATCTTGTTGCACGCGCTCAAATGGCAAATTCGATACCGGAATGTGTGCTTATAAGTGTGCACCAGAATAAATACCCAAGCGAGATAGTTAGAGGAGCAGAGATCATGTACGCCGAAACTCCGGGCAGCAAGGAGCTTGGCGTTATCACGCAGAGCAACATGGTCTCGGCGTTAGATCCGGAAAACAGACGGGTTGCACACAGTGCACCGAGTCAGCTTCTGCTTACATCGAGCGTCAACTGCCCGGCCATATTGGCCGAGTGCGGTTTTATGTCAAATCCACAGGAGGCCGGACTCCTTGCAGACGGGAATTATCAAACAAAAATAGCTATGACGCTTATTGCGTCATACATTCAATTTAGCTGCCGACAGCTTTAAGGAGTAGAGTATATGAAACAAAAGACGGTGTTCTGCTGCTCGGAATGCGGAAATGAAACGGTAAAATGGAGCGGCCGCTGCCTTGCCTGCGGCGCATGGGACAGCCTTGTTGAGGTGAAAGCCGATGTAAGAGGGAATGGCAGCGCCAAAAATGCCGCTCGCTCGGCCGTTATCAAAAAGCCGAAGCTCATTTCGGAGCTTGACACAGAAGCTGAAATGCGCTTTTCAACCGGCATCGGCGAATTTGACAGAGTTCTCGGCGGCGGCGCTGTGAGAGGCTCGCTTGTTTTGGTCGGCGGTGCTCCCGGAATCGGAAAATCAACGTTGCTGCTGCAGCTTTGCGGTTTGACCGAAGCCGGTCAGAAAATACTTTACGTAACCGGCGAAGAAAGCGAGCGCCAGCTCAAAATGCGCGCTCAAAGACTCGGCGTAGATAAAGGCGAGATATATGTTTTGGCAGAGACTGGACTTACCGAGGTGATGGAGAACGTTGAGGCTCTGTCGCCGGATATTGTGATAATTGACTCGATACAGACAATGTTTGACGCTGATATCAGCTCGGCTCCGGGCAGCATAAGCCAGGTGCGCGAATGCACAATGTCGATAATGCGTCTTACAAAAGAAAAAGGCTTTACAACGTTTGTTATCGGGCACATCAATAAAGAGGGAAGTATAGCCGGACCTAAAGTCCTTGAACATATGGTCGATTGCGTCCTGTATTTTGAAGGTGAGCGCAGCACTTCGTTCAGGATACTCAGAGCCGGCAAAAATCGTTTTGGGTCCACGAATGAGATAGGCGTTTTCGAGATGAACGATAGAGGCCTTAAAGAGCTGAAAAATCCCTCGGAGATACTGCTTTCCGGCAGACCACAGAATGCTCCGGGAACTTGCGTTACATGTGTCATTGAAGGCTCACGCCCGATATTGGCCGAGATACAGGCGCTCATCGCGCCGGCTGCATATAACTCCGGCCGCCGCAGCTCAAACGGAATTGACTATAACCGCGCAACACTGCTGCTTGCCGTTCTTGAAAAACGCGGCGGCATGTCAGTTTCGGCATGCGATGCCTATATTAATGTAATAGGCGGACTTGAGCTTGACGAACCGGCAGCCGATCTCGCCACGCTGCTTGCAATCGCCAGCAGCTTCAGAGATCTGCCGCTCGGGCGCGACCTCGCGGCTGTTGGCGAAGTCGGACTTTCCGGCGAGATCAGAAGCGTCAGCAACCTGAATTCACGTCTTTCCGAGATAGCACGCCTCGGCTTCAAGCGCTGCGTGATACCGGCGCATGTCAAGGACGATATCAGAAAGCCTGACGGACTGGAGCTGATAAGCGTTAAAGACATTCGTGAAGCCATAAAGGCAACTCTTGGCTGATAATGATACGCTTTGTTGAAAAACCGCATCTGCCGCAGGGTAAAGTTAGACAGATCATAATCGGGGAAAAGTATAAAAATGTGCTCGAAATCGCGCTTTTTGAGCAAAATACAGTTCCAATTTGGCTCAAAAATAATGATTTTGTCGATGAGCGTCTTTCCGGACATTGTGACCTTATGGCAGTGCATCTTGGCGGAAACAGGCTGGCTGCACAATCAAGCGTTGCTGATAATTGCAAATTAATTAACAATATACGGCTTATTTGCACCGAAAACCCTTCAAAGACGGAATATCCTTATGATGCAGGGCTTAATATCTGTATAGTCGATGAAAAGCTTATCTATAATCCAAAAAGCGCAAATATGCAGATCGTATCGCAGCTCGAAGGAACGAAGCTAATCTGCAAACAGGGCTATACGAAATGCTCAATATGCGTTGTTGACGAAAAATCGATAATCACTGCCGATAATAAAATTGCCGCAATTGCGACTGCTGCCGGTATGGACGTATTACATGTCAGCGAAAAGATCACGGCTCTGGATGGATTTGAGCACGGCTTCATAGGCGGAGCATCATTTAAAATCAGCAGAAATAAAATGGCGTTTACGGGTGTGATTGCAGATGTATGCGAAAGATCACGCATTGAACGCTTTTTAAATGAACGCGATATAGCTCCGGTTTACTTGACCAATGCACCGATGTTTGATATCGGCAGCGCAATACCGATAACTGAAGAAATTTAAAATATGCGCAGCTAGACTGTTTCGAGGGTTTAGCTGCGCATATTTACGTTTTCATCTCCCCTAAATTAAACAAAATCTTTATTTTGCTTAATTATTAGTCAATTTGTCAATAGACATTTTCTCGGCTGCCCTGCTATAATAGATTTAGCGAAAATGATTGGAGCGTTTAATATGGACTACAGAACCGAAGCACCTGAGATCATAAAAAGCTTTTTAATATATCACGAGACTATTAAAGGACACTCACCGAAAACCGTTGAGGAGTATTATCTTGACCTGCGTACATTTTTCAGATACATGAAGATTGTCCGCGGCCTTGTTCCTAGAGATACTGAGCTTGAGGATATTGACATACATGATATTGATCTTGATTTTGTTAAGTCGATCACCGTTTCCGATGCTTATGAGTATCTCGCTTTTTTGACCCGTGACCGAGTGAAAAATCAGCGCAGCCGAGATGTCGAATACGGCACCATGGCCTCGACCCGTGCGCGCAAGGTTTCAACTTTGCGAAGCTTCTATAAATATCTTACCGTTAAGGCAAAGCTTTTGGACGTTAATCCTTTGCAGGATCTCGATGTACCGAAAATCCCTAACAAGTTGCCGCGGTATCTTACTTTGCCGGAGGCGCAGGCCCTCCTCTCCTCTGTTGACGGAAAAAACAAAGAGCGTGATTACTGTATACTGTGTATATTTTTAAATTGTGGCCTGCGAATATCCGAAATAGTCGGGCTGAACCTTTCTGACATACGCGAAGATCATATACGAGTGTTCGGCAAAGGAAGCAAAGAACGTATTATTTATATTAATGATGCCTGTGCCGAGGCTATCAATCAGTATCTCGATGTTCGCAAAAGCATTGCGGCCATTGACAAAAATGCACTTTTTCTTTCAAACCGGCGTACCAGAATGAGCCGTGAGGCAGTTCACAGCATGGTAAAAAACTCACTGCGCCGCGCAGGACTTGATGCCGAAAAGTATTCATCTCACAAGCTGCGCCATACCGCCGCAACGCTTATGCTGCAAAACGGAGTTGACGTTCGCACGCTCCAGGAGCTTTTGGGGCATGATAACCTGAACACGACGCAGATATATACGCATGTTGATAATTCCGAGCTGCGAATTGCTGCTGAGGCCAATCCCCTTGCCCACTTTGAGCCTGATAACAAAAAAGACTAACGGAAACATCCGTTAGTCTTTTTTCTGTAATTTACTTTAATCCTCAGAATCTTCGCGCAAAGTATCGGCAGACGGCATGCGAACAACGTTAAGCACGCCGAATACCGAGGCTGCAAAATCAAGAAGGACTATGAACCAAAGCGTTGCACTTCCGGTGAGCGCGAGAACGACAAGTACAAACTTGATTACCGCCGTAAATACGAGATTTTCGGAAGAAAGGCGCTTTACCATATGTGATGCCGTGTACGCAACAGGAAGTCCGAATATGCCGACATTGCTCATAAGCATGTCTGCGTTTTCAAATTCCGTTCCGACTTTTGCATCAATATCCGCGGCAGTGTGATATTCAAGGTTCTCAGCGCTTATGTACATAAGCTTTTCATCGGGAGCGAGCTGATCCTTGCACTTTTGGATTATATCTGCTTTCTCGGTAAAGCCGCACTCATAATGCAGCTCATCAACATTCAGAGCTTTTGCAAGCCTTTCGCTTACATCCCTTCCGTCCTCGGTCAGAAGCACGCTCTTGATGCCTCCCAAAGCGGCAAAATCCGATATAACGCTTTCGGCATACGGGTTGAGCTTTTCCTTAAGTGTCAGGCTGCCGGCGTACCTTCCGCCGATGGCCAGATAAAGAATATATCCGCTTTTTCTCTCTGTGTCCGGGATGGATATTCCCTTTGCGTCGAACAGTTCGCCTGTTCCGAGCAAAACGGATCTTCCATGAAGCGAAATTTCCATTCCACAGCCCGGAATATCCTTGAAATCGGATATATATGAGGTGATTATATCGCCACTGTATGCGCTGACTATCGGCGCAGCAAAGCGCTGCTCGGATGAATATGCAGTGTATGCGGCAAGCTGGAGAAAACTTTCGTTATCAAGTATCGGAGAATTGACAGAAACAAGCTTGGGCGTACCATCTGTAAAAACATCGGCTTTATCATATATAACAGATGCAAGATCCCCGGTGTTTTCAAGTGATGCCGTGTTTTTAATATAAACTCCGTACTCTGCCGCGCGGCTGAGGCCTGCGAGCGAATACATCGGCAGCGCTGCAAGCGCCGATATCGGAACCGCTGCAATAATTAGCATGCTGCCGCGGCGGATGCTCATCACATATGTCATGTCCGTAATAAGCGGAACGGCAGCAGCAAACAAAATTCCGACGATAAATGCCGCTTTTGAAAACAGCTCAAGATACGGCATATACTTGTCAAAAACCGAGTTTTTGAGGCTTCCGGGGCTGTTCAGTATGCTTCTGAGTCTAAGACTGCCTTCCCTATCCTCGGGCGAAACGGCGCCGTAAAAGCCGAGCTTGGTTTTTCGGATAACAAAGTTCAGGCAGGTACGTCCAAGCTGATATACAACAAGCATAACTATCGTCTCTGTATAGCACCCTATGCAGAAGCAGGCAATGGCGCACAAGCAAACCAGCAGCTGATCGTTTAGATAATCACGCTTTTTGATTATCTTATCAACGGCGGCAAGAACTATATCAAATCCGCATATGAGCGCCGCCGCGATAAGCATGAGCATTGAAACCAAGGATGCTGCATTTACCGAATATGCGGCTATTAGCAGTGCGGCAGAAAGAGCGACTCTAAGTAGAGTCACAATTTCCTGAGCATAGCTTCTGCCTGCCCTGCTGTTTTTTGATGAGTGCGATTTAGCCATTGCAGCACCTCCCTGCCGTGATGATTTTACGCTTATGCCTTTCCGTCGCAGCCGAGAACATCGACTATCTTGTGTGCGACCATATCCTTAATTGCCTGACGTGCCGGCTTGAGGTACTGACGCGG
>DKRV01000028.1:0-66529 GCA_002472405.1 Clostridiales bacterium UBA7273
AAGGACTGCGGGCTGGAAAACCACGCATTCTATTTTTACCTGCTTCCGCTGAATGATGCGGAGACCGAAAAGAAAACGATAATGCAGCACGTATTGGATGGAGATGTTGACCTATGAGCGGTGAAAAGAGAACACTCGGTGCCGCCATCTTTGCCGACATCGAAGATAACGAATACTTGAATAAGATTCATGAGAAGGTGCTGTATAACTATGCCCTGCGACTGCTTCAACTTACCAAGAAGGAACCACTGCCTTTCGACCAGAAGGAGAAGCGTGATGCGTTGCGTTTCGCTGATCTGCTATCGAAGTCCAATGATCCTGAAAAGGCAAATGCTCATAAAATCTGGGCGCAGGAAATAGTAATCCTCTTGAATGAGCTTTACCCGGAGGACACGCTGATCAAGCTTTATGCCGGAGATGTCTTTTCAAGCATAGGAAACCACAAGGGCATAGAACACATTAATTCCGAATATCAGGACATTACTGCGCTGGAGAGGTTTTTCTCAGAATTTAGGGATGACTATCTTACAATCCCCGCCGAACCGGATGAGAAGTTTTTTGCTGCTCAGAAAACAGCCTATGATCATTTGACCGATGATTGTTTCAGCTATTCTGCTCCAACTTCTATGGGAAAGTCCTTCATCATGCGGATGTTTATCAAGAATGAGGTCATCCACGGCGCACAGAAAAACTATGCTCTGATTGTGCCGACAAAGGCACTCATAAACGAAGTCCGTGGCAAAGTTATTGATGACCTTGGTGAAAACGGAAACCTTGAGAAAATCAATTACCTCGACCGCTGCAATTATCGTGTAGTAACTGCGGCCAGTGATATAGCATTGGAGGAGGAGCACAATTATATCTTCGTTCTTACACCGGAACGTTTGCTGTATCTGTTGATCAGTCAGCCGAAGGTACAGATAGACTACCTGTTTATCGATGAGGCACATAAATTGTCCGGCAAGAACAGCCGTGCTCCGTTTTACTACAAGGTTGTGGATATGCTTTTGAAACGAGAGCCTAAGCCACACTTTATCTTTGCCTCTCCGAACATTCCGAATCCGCAGGTTTATCTCCGGATGATGACAGATATAGAGGCTGGTGATGATAGCAAACTGGCAATTACATACTCACCAGTCGTTCAGGTAAAGTTCCTTGTAGATCTGAAGAATCACGAAATTCAGGTATATAACGAGCATAACGGAAAACGTATTCACGTTGCGAATATACGCGACCGTGGCGGCAGAAATGCTAACCTTACAGATATTCTGCTGAAATTTGAAAAAATGAATAAAGACCTGCCGGAAGATATGCGAAAGCAGACAATCGTCTACTTCAACGGCAGAAATAAGGCAATCGATGCTGCTCGGAGATTTTCTGACGCGCTTGGGTATGACGGCATTAAGAATGATCCTTTGCTGGAAACGCTGTCTAAGGACATCCGTCAGGAAGTTCATGGGGACTATTTCCTTGCCGATATGATTCGCAAGGGCATCGCTTACCATATAGGCTATCTTCCTGCTTCGATTCGGGCAAGGATAGAGACGCTGTTTCAGGAAGGGCATATAACGATTATGTTCTGCACCAGCACTTTGCTGGAGGGCGTTAATTTGCCTGCAGACAATCTTTTCATTACAGACAATAAGATATTCCGCAGTGAGATGGAGCCGGTCGATTTCAGAAACCTGATAGGCCGTGTCGGCAGAATCAGTTTCAATCTTTTCGGGAATGTATATTTTGTTACCGATGAAGAAGAAACAGTAAAGGCCGATGACTATGTCAGGATGCTGCAGGAAAAGGTGCCGGAACAGGTGCTTTCCATCGCTACGAATCCGAAGGTTCTCAAGAAGGTTGAGAAGAAGTATGTAGCTGACATTCTTAAAAGTGGTAGCTCTGTAATCCCACAGCGTGTTAATGAGAATGGCGATCCTCTTCAGTCAGAAGAGTCCTATATCATGATGCGTAAGTTTGGCCTTATTCTGCTCAGAGATATTGTTGAAGATAAGGATACGCTTGTGCGTCGAGAGTTCAAGCCATTCCTGACAGACGAGGATGAAAAGAAAATCCGCGATAAATTCAAGAATACAGAGACAATCCCGGACGACGACATAAACACATCTGTTGACCAGACAAAACGTCTCATTATGGCTATAAAAAATAATGATCTGCGTTATCCGGATGTGAAGGATGGATATTTCAGACACGACGTGGTTTTGGAGTTTTTGAAGAAACTGAGCAATGTTTTCCAGTGGAAAATATATGAATCAAGCACACTTGGCAAGGATAGTCTTCTGAGCTGGTACGCGGTTATCCTCTGTGAATGGATGGAAGGAAATGGCCTGAACTACATCATGCGGGCAGCCTTGAAGCACCATCGTGAGAAACCGGATGACTTCTGGATCAACAGATATACCAAGGGCGTGTATGACGATACCTCATTAATCCATCGCAATATTGTTTTTGCTGATACGTTGGAAGTGATCGAAAATGTCATCTTGTTTAGCATATCGAACTACTTCTTGCGATTTTCAAATGAGTTCCGGCGCATTAAGGGCGATGATGAGCTGGACGCCAATAACTGGTATGAATACGTGGAATATGGCACCACAAATCCGCTGACGATCCTTTTGCAGAGAAATGGATTCTCTCGTGAGTCTGCGCGATTTATCAAGGAAAATCCGGAGTATGTCGTGAAGGACGGCAGCACCGGGAAGTTAAAACTGAAGGCCTCGTTATCAAAGTGTGGTCGAACCAGCGTGGAGAACGAAGTCGAATATATCCGGCAGAATGTTCCGGGAATCTTTGTGGACGAGGAGGAATAAAGACAGATGAAAGGTTCAGAATGCAAATTCGTTAAATACATGGAAGGCTCAGACAAGCGGTTTGTCATTCCGGTTTACCAGAGAAACTACGACTGGAAAACTGAAAACTGCAAGCAGCTGTACGATGACCTTGTAAAAATCATTAAGGGGCATCGGAAGAGTCACTTCTTCGGTAGCCTTGTTTCCGTTTATAATCCCGACGGGCACAATGAGGAGTTCCTGATTATCGACGGCCAGCAGCGCCTTACGACAGTATCGCTGTTGTTCCTTGCCATGTATAATTTGATTGATAAGGGTGTCATTGTGCCGGAGACTGCTAATCTGAAGCAGCGGATTTTTGAGGAATACCTCGTGGACAAGTGGAAGCCGGAGGATACCCGTATCAAGCTCAAACCGGTAAAGAATGACCAGACTGCTTTTGGGAAGCTGTTCTCTGATCCGACAGAGCATATCCGTGAATCCAATCTGACTGTAAACTACGATTATTTCTATGACCGCATTCAGAAACAGGAAATCACCATCGATCAGCTTTATGATGCGATCTGCTGTCTGGAAATTATAAACATCCGGTTGGATATGGACGACAATCCGCAACTCATTTTTGAGAGCCTGAACTCGACCGGTCTTGATCTCAGTGAAGGTGATAAGATCAGAAACTTCATATTGATGGGTTTGCCTTCTAAGGAGCAGGAGGATTATTACGAGAAATACTGGAATAAGATCGAGGTCTGCACGAAGTATGATGTAAGTGCCTTTATCCGAGATTACCTGAGTGTGAAGCAGCAGGCCATCCCGCAGCAGAAGAAGATCTACATCAATTTTAAGGACTTTGTGGAGCTTGGAAAAATCGAAACGGAACCACTCCTTGCCGAGATGCTGGCCTATGCAAAGCGGTACCAGATTCTCCTTGATGGTAACTCCGGCAGTGCCGCCCTTGACGCTTGTATTGACCGACTGAACCGTCTGGAGACTACGGTAACAAGGCCGTATTTTCTCGAAGTGCTGCGCCTATATAACGAAAACAAACTGACGTTGGCACAGGTCACTGAGATTTTCCTAACGACTGAGAATTACCTGTTCCGCAGGACAATGTGTGACCTGCCGACAAATGCCCTTAATAAAATCTTCCTCATGCTGCACCGAGAGATCATACGATACGACGGTACCGAGGACAACTATGTCGAGAAGCTCAAGTATGCACTTCTTTCCAAGAAAGAGCGTGCCCGCTTCCCGGACGATGTGGAGTTTAAGGCGGCATTTGAGGAACGTCCAGTTTATCTGATGAACAGCAAGAATAAGATTTACATTCTTGAGCGCTTCGAGAACTTCGGCACTTCGGAGGATAAGGATGTATACCGTCACTGTGACGACGGCACCTATTCGATTGAGCACATTATGCCTCAGCATCTGACACCGGTGTGGCAGAAGGAGCTGGGCGATGACTATGAGCAGATACATGAGCTGTGGTTGCATCGCATGGCAAATCTTACACTGACGGCCTACAACTCGAAATACAGCAATAGCTCTTTCACTGAAAAGAAAACCATGCAGAACGGTTTCGATGACAGTGGTATCCGCATGAATACTTGGATTGCCAAGAAGGACAAGTGGACGCTGGCGGAGCTGGAGGAGCGCAGCGAATATCTCATGGGTCGGGCTCTGTCAATCTGGGCAGCACCTGTCACAGAATACAAACCGGAAGAAAAGCAGCTTGACACTTATACGCTTGAGGATGAGGGCGAACTGACCGGACGACTGATTGCGAAGTTCACCTTTAAAAACACTGAGCAGCCGGTAACGAGCTGGGTTGAGATGTTCCAGAAGGTTATTCAGATTCTGTATGCCGAGGATAAGGCCATTATCACTAAGCTGGCCATGTCGGAGGAGGAGAACATTGCTCTCCACTTCAATACAAATCAGGATGCTTTCACGAAGTCGCTTGAAATCGGCGATGGTATCTATGTGTGGACTAACACCAGCACGCAGAGCAAGCTATCTGTTCTGAGTCGTCTCTTCAAACTATACGATGAAAATCCGGCAGACTTGGTATTTTACTTGCGTGATGAAAACGAGGCCAATGAGGATGAGCCGGGCAGCCGATATGAGCTCCGGAGAAAATACTGGACATACGCGCTTCCGATTATCCAGAAGGCGCACGGTGAGGACGGTTCCTTCTCCAATGTTAATCCGTCAAGGGATAACTGGATCAATGGATTCTTTGGTATAGGTGGCTTTTATCTTTGCTGCGTAGCAAACTTTGATGCAGCGCGGGCAGAAGTCGTATTTGGCAGAGGCAATAAGCAAGAAAACAAGGATGCCTTCGATAGCTTGTATACACATAAAGCAGAAATAGAATCTGCACTGGGTACGACGCTTCAGTGGAATCGTGGCGACGACATTAAATCGTCCAAGGTATTCATTCAGCTGAATAACGTCAGCATCGAGAATGAGACCGATTGGCTCCAGATGGCTAACTTTCACGCTGATTGGACGAAGAAGTTCTACGATGTGATTGTGCCGTTTATAAAACAATAAAGAAGGGGCGCATGATGAAAATAGGAAGAAATGATCCGTGTCCATGTGGAAGCGGAAAGAAATATAAGAATTGCTGTCTCCGAAAGGAAACAATGAGTATTCCTGACCGCATAAGAGAAGCTGTTAGGGAGAGGGGATACAAAGAAGACATCGGAGATGTGCTGTCGAGCATGTATCGGTATATGGAGAGGAAACAATGGTGGGGTGCTTGCCACGCCACATGCGCGGCATTATATGTCTGCCTAACAGAAATTGGATATACACCAGATCTGTGCATAGGTGAGGTTCTTGGGCAAGGTTTGTACTTTGATCACTCATGGATTAGCCTTGATGATAAAATGATTGATCTTGCGATAAGCATGACCTTGCTTGGAGGCGCACCGGCATCAGGAGTTATTGTTTTTGGTAAAGACATCAAAACAGGGTTGCCTCCTATATTGGATTATGGTGTTCCGGGCAGAGGCATCGAGGATCAGGCAAAGTTTGTGATGGAACTCCCGTTTAACCAGTATATGGATAGCTTCCCGGATGAAAAAGATGGTCTATGGGGCGTCGTTCGTGAAGTATTAGGTACTGATATCAACATCCCATCATTGCGTGAAAAATACAAGGACACTAAGAGAGTTCTTGTAAGACATGAATAATGGTAATGGTGTTGTATTTGAAGAAGGAGGCTTAGTTGTCCGTGAGTAATGATATAAAAGCAATTGAAACAGAATATGACGGACACCGATTTCGTAGTCGACTTGAAGCTCGCTGGGCAGTCTTTTTCAATGCAGTCGGTCTAACTTACGAATATGAAATCGAAGGATTCGAAATGGATGGAACCAGATATCTTCCGGACTTTTATATTCCAAACTTAAATAGGTGGTTTGAAATCAAGGGCAAACCGTTGAGCTTGGGCGAAATAAAAAAGTGTGAAGAATTCTGTCGTAGGCTTGATAATGAGAACATCAAGTTTTCAGTCCTTATTGGATCACCGAACTTATGCGCCGTTCGTATTGGAGATTTTTCTGGAATTTTGGAGTATGTATGGGAATGGCCTTCAGAAAAGTATCCAGATAATTATCGCATTCAGGCACCTAAAGAACTCATTGAAGAAGAATACTATTCTCGGTTTATGAAGGGGTTATGGGTTGTTCCAGATAGGACAGAAGAGGAAGTCGCTGTTGCTGCTATTGCAGCAGGAAAAGCAAGATTTGAATTTGGCGAAAAACCAGATGTATAAAATCTCTAAGGTCGAGTGGATGGGATTTCGGACTTGTTCCCTCAGAGCGTAGTCTTGAGACGGTCGGCAAATTTGCCCGGTTCCATATTATAAGTAGGGACAATCACATCGACCTGTTTCCGCATACGAGCGTGGTCGAAAAATGGCTATTTTGAGGTCAAAAAAGTCTTTGATATATTCCCGCGAACGAACGGCTCAATCCGGCGGACTTTTGACATCAATCTGGAGCAATCGAGCCATGTTGAGACGGTGGCGCTGATGGAAAAGGAAAAGTAAGGACAGTGCCCAAAAAGCTGCGGAGGGATCACGTTTGAAAAAGAAAAAAGATGAAATAACCATCCGTTCAAGCGCAGCGGAATACCTGACTTATGCCGCGTCTGTCGGCGACCGGCAGGACAGCGTTGAGATGCGCTAAGAGGATGAAAATATATGGCCGACATAGAAGATGATGGCCACACTATATGATGTTGCATTACCAACGATAAATGAACATATTAAAAAGATTTATGCAGATAGTGAATTAGAAGAGTCTGCAACTATTCGGAATTTCCGAATAGTTCAAACCGAAGGTTCGCGTCAGGTTACTCGTGATACGAAACATTATAATCTTCAAATGATTATTGCTGTTGGATTCAAGGTCAATTCTGAGCGTGCTGTTCAGTTTCGTAAATGGGCCAACCTGGAATTGGAAGAGAGCGCGAAGAAATAGCGCTCAATATGGTGTGTTGACAGAAAAATTAATCGGAGGTGCGATATGAGCGAAAAGCTGAAGGTGCTGATAATAAACGGCTCGCCGCGAGTCGGCGGCAACACGTCGATCGCGCTGCGCGAGATGGAGACGGTGTTTGAGCAAAACGGAGTTGAGACCGAGTGTGTGCAGATAGGCTCGAAGCCTGTGCGCGGCTGCATCGCCTGCAACTACTGTGTCGAACACGACAAGTGCGTATTTGACGACGAGGTGAACACTCTGGCAGAGAAATTCAAATCCGCCGACGGACTTGTGCTTGCAAGCCCCGTGTATTTTGCAAGCGCAAACGCAACGCTCGTCGCCTGCCTGGACAGGCTGTTTTACAGCACGAGCTTCGACAAAACGATGAAGGTCGGCGCAAGCGTAGTGTGCGCGCGCCGCGGCGGCTGCTCGGCAACATTTGATGAGCTGAACAAGTACTTCACCATATCCGGAATGCCGATCGCATCCGGACAGTATTGGAACAGCATCCACGGCAGAGCGGCAGGCGAGGCGGAACTTGACGAGGAGGGCAGGCAGTCCATGCGCACGCTTGCGCGGAACATGACGTTTCTTATGAAAAGCATAGCCCTCGGCAAAGAAAAATTCGGCCTTCCGGATAAGGAAGAGCCGATAGCAACAAATTTTATAAGATAAAAAGCTCTCACTGCAAAAAGCTCTCCCGAATTTCGGGAGAGCTTTTTGCGCGGCAAGCTTAAAAAACGACATATTTTGTCGTAAAATATTTCAGACAAAAACGGCAAAAGTGTTGCGTTGCCGCGACAGTACACAGGTGCTTAATATGAAAACAATAGTTACGGAAACAACGCCGCTTAACGCACACGGCGTGGACACGGTTTCTCAAAAAATAAGGGAATCGCTTACGGTTTATCCGTTCCTGAAACGACGGGATATTCTTCGGATTCAGCTCAGCGCGGAAGAATTTATGCTGCATTGGATGGCCGAGGTCAAGGATGCGGAAATACAGCTGAGCATTGAACAAAAGGGGCGCTGGCTGAACATCTCGCCGGTGCTTATAGAGCCGGGCTACCGCTGCGATCCACTCAGCGGAGAAAGCGCGCTTGGCGGCGGCCTTGCCGACAGCCTTCTGGCTACGCTGGGAATCGGCTGGATATTTCAGTTCGACCATGGGCAGAACAGCGTTTATATCTCCGTCGAGGCCGAAAAAAGCCGCCGTGTGCAGCATGTGTTTCTTGCCATGGCGCTGGCGCTTGCAACGGGGATCGTCCTGCGCCTGCTCTGGCAGAACGTTGTCAACACGGCGCTGAATTATCTGATACATCCGCTTTTTGATATAGGTTCGCGGTTTCTGACGGCGATCGTATCGCCAATGATGCTGTTTGCCGTCGTGGACGGTATCCTCAGCGCAGGAAGTCCGAAAAGCCTTGATAAGGTCGGGCGCTATGCCTGCACGAGATTTCTGCTGAGCACGTTTGTCATCATCCTGTGCGCCGGACTTGTGTGCGCGCTGTGCTTCCCGTTCCGATGGGGCTTCGGGGCGAAAACGGCGCCGGCTCAATCATTGAGTTTATAACCGATATCGTGTCGGATAATATTATCACGCCGTTTGTGCAGTGCAATATGATCCAAATCGTCTTTCTCGGCACGGTGCTTGGCGTTGCAATGCTGTTTTTGCAGCGGCAGGTGCGGACGGCGGAGCGCCTTGTGCAGGAAGGAAATGCGCTGATCTGCCGCATACTGGTCGGCTTTGAGAAGGTGCTTCCGCTGTTTGTTTATCTGAGCATGGCAGACACGGCTTTGACGACGGATGTTTCCGGGCTTATTACATATGTAAAGGTCACGCTGCTGCTTGCGGCGTTCCTTGCGGCCGTAACGGCGTCGCAGTTTGTGCTGGTTGTGCTCCGGCTTAAAATACCGGTCGCGAAATTATGGACGATACTCAAGCCGTCGTTTATGGTTCAGCTTGCCTCGGCCTCGTCGTCGGTGGCGTTTGCCGAGTCGTACGAGGCATGCGAGCGCGGCTTCGGCATTGACAGAAAGCTTGTTCGATTTGCGCTGCCTATCGGAACGGTTATGCACAAACCGCTCATTGCCGCGGAGTTTATCTTCATTATCGCCGCTGCCAGGGGCGCGGACGGCGTGGTAATGAACGTTCGCGATGCCGCGCCGCTGTGCGCCGGACTTCTGTTCGGCGGCCCGGCAGGCCTGATAGCCGGTACAATCGGCGGAATTTACCGCTGGCTTTGCGTGTACTGGGGCGGCGGCATGGTAACAAGGGCAGCTTGCTCGCTGGCAGCGTTTCTGGCCGGCGTTTTCAGCGGACTGATGCGCCGCACGCTGTTTGACGAGAACCGCCCCGGAGTGCTGTCGGCTTTCGGCATCGGCGCTACGATGGAAGTGCTGCATATGCTCCTTGTGCTGGCGACCAATCTCGGCGACGTGTATCACGCTTTCTCGTTCGTGCAGCAGTGCTCGTTCACGATGATATTGTGCAACGGCATTGCGCTGATGCTGTCAACGATCGTCTGCGCCGCTTCGGGACAGAGAAAGCACATTGATATCAAATCGCGCCGGATAAGCTATGATTTCGGCTTTTGGCTGCTGGTGTGCGTTGTTATAGCGTTTTTTATAACGGGCAGCTTTACCCAGCAGATCATTTACCGCATCACAACGGATGACGCAGCGCTTTACCGCAATGTGACGCTGTATCTTGTGGTGTTCATGGAAGTGCTGATCTATACGGCGCTGTTTATCCTTATATATCAGATGCTCAAAAAGAAGGTGACCTGCAATCTGGAGCGGGTCAACGACGGCCTGAAGGCGATAGCGGCAGGCGACCTTGACACGGTGATCAATGTGCGCGCCTATAAGGAGTTTGCCGAGCTGTCCGATGATGTTAACGCCACGGTTTCCTCGCTCAAGCACTATATCCACGCGGCGGAAGAGCGGATAGATCAGGAGCTTGAGGTCGCAAGGCAAATCCAGAACGCGGCTCTGCCGAGAGTGTTTCCGGCTCGGCCGGATTTTGATCTGTTTGCGTCCATGCATGCAGCCAAGGAAATCGGCGGAGACTTCTATGATTTCTATCTGCTCGACAGATACACGCTGGTGTTCCTCATCGCCGACGTATCGGGAAAGGGCATACCGGCGGCAATGTTCATGATGCGTGCAAAAACGCTGCTGAAGGATCTTGCGGAAAGCGGACGGAACGTGGACGAGGTGTTCACGCGCGCAAACGCCAAGCCTTATGATCCGACTGCTGCCGCTGCGCCGGATATAACGCTCCCGGCGGAGGAGCGCCCCATCGGCGGCCTCGGGCTGCACATGTTGCGCAAGATGAGCACGTCGATGCAGTATCGGTACAGTGAGGGCGAAAACCGCCTTTCCGTCGGCTTTGAGCTGGAAAAACAGCCTTAAGCTTTGCAAAACACATAGCCAAAGCTCCTTCTTACAAATTGTGAATATTATGGTATAATTTTGGCAAGCAAGGGGCGAGACGGTCAGCTACACCACCCGAGAGGGGGTGAGCACATGCCGATTACGATAACGTTTCATGTTTTCAAATACACGATAACGATATGTGTAAAAAGCAAGAGCCGCCACTCTGCCAAGTGACGGCTCTAATGCTTATGCTTTAGATTTTAGTTACATACAGGGCTGACCGTTGGTCATCGCTCCTTGTGATTTGATTATAGCCCAAAGATTTCAAATTGTCAACTGCGTCGGCTTAGCTCGGCGCAGTTATTTTTCGTCCATCTTCCGCAGGGCTTTTTTGAAGTTTACGGCGAACATAACGGCTGTGAAGATCACGGCCAAAGAATCTGCTACAGGCTCAGCGGCGTAAACGGCGCTTACCTTGTCGGATAAAAGCTGCGGCATGATGTAGATAAGCGGGATGAGCAGCACAAATTTGCGTATAACTGCGACGATGATCGAGCACAGGGCATAGCCAATGGAAACGAAGGTCATCTGGCATGATATCTGTATGCCGAAGATGAACATTGCGCCGCAGTAGATCCTCAAAGCGCGCGAGGCAAAGTCGATAAGCTGTGTATCCGAGGCGAACATTCCGACGAAAATGCGCGGAAACAGCATGACAAGCCCCCACAGTGCAACGGAATACACAAGGCACACCGTCAGCAGCAGACGGAAGCTTTCGCGAACGCGCGCGGAGTTTCCTGCGCCGAAATTATAGCTTGTTATAGGCTGCGCGCCCTGCGCAACGCCCTGAAGCGGCAGCATTGCAAACTGCATTACGCTTGAAAGTATCGTCATTGCGCCGACTGCGATATCGCCGCCGTAGCGCAGTAGGGAGGTGTTGAAGCACATGGATATGACGCTCTCGCTTGCCTGCATGACAAAAACCGAAAGACCCAGCGCAATGCACGGAGGAGTAAGCCGCAGCCCGGACAGAAGATTTTCCTTTTTAAGCCGCAGAACCGTTTTGCTGCCGCAGAGGAACGAGATGACCCACGCGCAGGATACCGCTTGCGAGATGATCGTCGCGAGTGCCGCGCCCTTTACGCCCATGCCCAGCGCGAATATGAACACCGGGTCGAGCACTATGTTGAGCACCGCGCCTATTATCACCGTTTTCATGCCGACCTTTGCAAAGCCCTGCGCGGTTATAAAAGAGTTAAGGCCCAGCGTTATCTGCACGAAAATCGTGCCGAGGGCGTATATGCCCATGTAGTCGGCGGCGTAGGAAATGGTGTTTTCGCTTGCGCCGAAAAGATAGAGAAGCTCGTCTTTCCATATGAGCATGGCGGCGGTGAGCAGCAGTGAGATGATAACCTGCATCGTAAGGCAGCCGCCGAGCGTCTTTTCCGCCGAGTCGCCGTCGCCGCGCCCCATGAATATCGACGCTCGCGGAGCGCCGCCGGACGCAACGAAGGCCGAAAAGGCCGAAACGATGAGTATAAGCGGCATGCAAACGCCGATGCCGGTCAGCGCAAGACTGCCGACCTCGGGAATGTGTCCAATGTATATGCGGTCAACGATGTTGTACAGCATGTTGACAAGCTGCGCGATAACCGTCGGCACAGCGAGCTTCGGCAACAGTTTTTTTATCGGCTGCGTGCCGAGAAATGACTTGTCTTCATGCATTTTGATGCCCTCCTTAAATGATTTATGCAAGAATATTAGCACCGTGCCGCGGTGAAGTCAATTGCCGGGGCTTTAATTTGCGCCGCGGTTATGTTATTATAAATGTCATGCTCAACGATAAATTTCCCGAAAAGTTAATATCCGCGCTCGGCACGGTCACGCTTGCGGCGGTGTTTGCGCTCTGGTGCGCCGGCAGCAGCTACGGCGCCGCCGGTTATGCCGCTGCCGTTATCAGTGCGCTGCTCATGCTTGCGCTGTGCCTGCGCTTTGTGCCCGAGTGGTGCGCGTTCTGGCGAGAAAAAGGCGAAGATCGCCTCGGCACGGCCGACGGCACGGTCTGCGCGCGCATTTTTGCGCTTATTATAATATGGGATGTCTTTATCCTCATACTCGGCTTTGTTCTGCGCAAAATTCTCGGCTATGACGAGACCGTTGGCGGCTATGTTCGCTTCTGGCTGTGCACCGACAGTCAGCACTATATGGACATAGCGCGCGACTGGTACCTGTCCGACGGCGAGTGGGACAGGCTCGTGCAGCTCGTTTTCCTGCCGGGCTACCCCGTTGTCGTGAGACTTTTTTCGTATCTCACGGGCGACTGCCTCGCAGCCGGGCTTTTCGTTTCGGCGCTTTGCTTTGCAGGCTCGGGCGTTATGCTGTATAAGCTAATGTGCCTTGACATGGAAAGCGCGGCGGCTCTGCGCGCGGTGAAATTTTTTGCGCTCTGCCCGGCGGCGTTTTTCTTTGCAGCACCCATGAGCGAGAGCCTTTTTGTCCTGTGCACGGTGTCGTGCCTGTATCTTGTCCGCACCGGCAGGATACGAACCGGAGGCCTTTTGGGCGCATATGCTGCGTTCACGCGCTCGCCGGGGCTGATCCTCGTCGTGCCGATCCTGTTTGAGCTTGTTCGTTCGAGGGCAAAGCCGCGCGAATATCTGGCTTCGTTTATGGTGCCGCTCGGCTTTGCGGCCTATTGCATGATAAACTACTCAGTGTCCGGCGATGCGTTTAAATTCATGGAGTATCAGAGCATACACTGGAATCAGCGGCTCGGATGGTTTTTCGGCACCGCCGCATACCAGACGGAAAACGCTGTATCGGCGGCAGGCCGCCCAGCGCTTTTCTGGGGACTGTGGCTGCCGAACCTTTTGGCGCAGCTTTTGTCGCTCGCAGCGATGATATTTGCCGCGAAAAGGATACGCGCATCTTACACAGCGTATTTTATCGCATATTTTGTCGTGACGATGGGCGCGACATGGCTTCTGAGCGCGCCGCGATATCTTGCGGCGATGCTCTCGCTCCCGGCGGCAATGTCGGCGCTTGCGGAAAATGCGCGCACCGAGCGTGTGCTTATCCTGCTGAGCGTGCTCATGTTTTTCGTGTATTTCATCTTTTTCCTGCTCCGATGGCAGGTATGGTAAAAAAATAGTGTAAATTTTTCTTGTATTCCGGAAATGCTTGTGGTATAGTAGATAGGCTAATATGTCAAAATCGAAAGGATTGAATATAAATGAACACTTTGAAACTCATTCTCACCATCCTTCAGCTCCTCTCCGGCCTTGCGGTAACGGTCGTTGTTCTTATGCAGAGCGGTAAAAGCGCGGGCCTGTCCGGCGCGATCGCCGGCGGCGCAGAGACCTTCCTGAGCAAGGGCAAGGCAAAGTCTCTGGATGCAAAGCTTGCAAAGGCCACCAAGTGGTTTGCAATCGCTTTCGTTATCCTCACCCTCGTGCTGAACCTTATCTGATAAGCGCGCAAATTTCAGAAAGCACTGCGCAGTCGTTTTCGGCTGCGCTTTTTTATTGCCATGAAAAGAAAAGTTGAGATAAAAGAAGTTTTTCGCGGTGTCAAGGCCGCGTTCCCGTCCACGGTTCCGATCTTCTTCGGATGGATATTCGTTGCACTGACCTACGGCGTTTTGATGGAGGAGCTTGGCTACGGCCCACTGTGGACGCTGTTGTTTTCAATGATATGCTTCTGCGGCGGAATGCAGATCGCGGCGGTGCCGATGATGGCGGCCGGATTTGACCCTGTGCAGATGCTCATAATGAGCTATTTCGTGAATTTCCGACACACGTTTTACGGACTTGCGCTGCTTGAAAAATATAAGGATACGCAGCCGTTCAAGCCGTTTCTTATCTATGCTCTGGCCGATGAGCCTTTCTCGCTGGCGGTATCCTCCGATGCTCCGGAGGGGATGGAGCCGCGGTATTTCTTCTTTGGGCAGACTCTGCTCTTGTATGTTTACTGGTGCGGCCTCACGGCGCTCGGCAGTGTGCTCGGCAAGATCATAACGTTTGACACAACGGGGCTTGATTTTGCGCTCAACGCGCTGTTTATCGTGTTCTTCCTCCAGCAGTGGAAGGACAAGGCCAAGCGCCCGGCGTGCATCATCGGCGTTGCCGTGACGCTGCTTGCGCGCATAGCCTTCGGGCCGACGATGTTCCTCATTCCGGCGCTTGCCGGCATGCTCTTAGTCTTTTGGTTGGGGAGGAATAAACTGTGAAGCTTACCGTTATTCAGACGCTTATCATCATCCTCGCCATAGCCGTCGGAACGCAGATCTCGCGCTGGCTGCCGTTTTTGGCCTTTTCCGGCAAGAAGGAAACTCCGGCGTTTGTAAAATACCTCGGGCGCGTGCTGCCGCCGGCGCTCATGGGTCTGCTCGTGGTCTATTGCTTTAAAAATACGCCGATATTCACAGGCTCGCACGGATTGCCGGAGCTTATCGCGGCTCTGTTTGTGGTTTTGAGCTACGAGTGGAAGGAAAACCTGCTTCTTTCCGTCGGAGGAGGCACCGTCGCGTACATGCTGCTCGTGCAGTTCGTTTTTTAAAAGTTTACAAAATCAAGAGGGCCGTCGGAGCGATTCGGCGGCCTTATTGATTGCAAATGTGAGAATAAACTGGTATAATGACAATCAATATTATCGAAGTATTTTTATCCGAAAGGAATTTTTGCTTATGTGCGGAATAGTTGGCTTTGCAGGAGGGGAGCAGGCAGCTCCCATACTGCTTGACGGACTGGAAAGACTGGAATACCGAGGCTATGACTCTGCCGGTATCGCCGTTATATCCGGCGATAAAAAGCTGCAGGTCAAAAAATCAAAGGGCCGCCTGAAGGTGCTCAGGGATATGATACAGGGCGGCAAAAGCGTAGAGGGCACCATCGGCATCGGCCACACACGCTGGGCAACGCACGGCGAGCCGAACGACGTCAATGCCCATCCCCATCTCAGCGGCGACGGCAAGATCGCCGTTGTTCACAACGGCATAATCGAAAACTATGTTGAGCTGCGCGATTTTCTTATATCCAACGGCTATAAATTCATCTCCGATACCGACACCGAGGTGGTAAGCCAGCTCGTTTCGTTCTACTATGCCGAGTGCGGCAATGCGCTTGAGGCTGTGTTCCGCGTTCTGCGCCGCATCGAGGGCGCGTATGCGCTGGGTATACTGTGCGTTGACGAGCCGGAGCATTTCATCGCCGCGCGCAAGGATGCGCCGCTGCTTATCGGCTACGGCGAGGGCAGCAACTACATAGCAAGCGACGTTACCGCGATAATAAAGCACACGCGCGACGTTTCGTATATGGAAGACGGCGAGGTCGCCGTCATCTCCGCCGACAAGGTGCAGTTTTACAATGCCATGGAGCAGACCATCGAAAAAGAGCACCACACGATCGACTGGGATGTCTCCGCGGCCGAAAAGGGCGGCTATGCCCACTTCATGCTCAAGGAGATCATGGAGCAGCCCGAGGCTATACGTAAAACGGCGTTCAGCCGCATCCGCGATAACCGCATCGTGTTCGAGGATATGAAATTCACCGCCGAGCAGATCAAGGACGTAAGCCGCATATTCATAATCGCCTGCGGCTCGTCATATCATGTTGGTGTGGTGGGCAAGTATAATCTTGAGCGACTCATGCGCAAGCCGGTCGAGGTCTGCCTCGCTTCGGAATTCCGTTACAGTGATCCGCTTGTCGATGACAAGACGCTCGTTATCGTCATCAGCCAATCGGGCGAAACGCTCGATACGATGGCGGCGCTGCGCGAAGCAAAGGCAAGGGGAGCGCACATACTTTCGATAGTAAATGTTGTCGGCAGCTCCATAGCCAGAGAATCGGACGATGTGCTCTACACCTGGGCAGGACCCGAGATCGCCGTTGCAACAACTAAGGCATACAGCACGCAGCTTGTTCTGCTCGACATGCTGGGCCTTTACTTTGCCGACGCTCTCGGCACGGTCAGCGCCGCGCAGTACGACGAGATAATCGAGGAGCTGCTGCGCCTGCCGGGCAAGATGGAGCAGATGCTTGAGGATATCGAGGATATAAAGCATTTTGCCTCGAACTACTTCAACCACAATTCCGTGTTCTTCATCGGCCGCAACCTTGACTATGCCATTGGGCTTGAGGGCTCGCTCAAGCTCAAGGAGATATCCTATATCCACTCCGAGGCATACGCATCGGGCGAGCTTAAGCACGGAACCATTTCCCTCATCGAGGACGGTACCCTCGTCATAGCCCTCGGCACCTACGAGCCGCTGTTTGACAAAGCCATGAGCAACATCGTTGAGGTTCAGGCGCGCGGCGCGGATGTGCTTGCGCTCACGACCGAGAGCAATGTTGCCGAGATGAAAAAGACCGTGGAGAACGTCATTTCCGTTCCCGAGACACACACGATACTTCAGCCTTCTCTGGGCGTTGTGCCGCTTCAGCTTTTTGCGTACTATGTTGCGCTGCTGCGTGGCTGCGATATCGATAAGCCCAGAAATCTTGCAAAGTCGGTGACTGTCGAATAATTGAAAAATCTCATGATATTTTTTGCGTGCGTGGTCTGTAAGGCCACGCACTGCTTGTTGCGGCTGTTTAATTTCGGCGCAACCTCGCTCCCCGGAGCGCTGGCACTCAAGATATGCCCCGATATCCTCGGGTACGCTGCAAAAAATGTCGATATAATCGCCGTTACGGGGACAAACGGCAAAACCACATCGGCGCGCATAATAGAGCGCGCCCTGCAAAACTCCGGCAGAAGCGTGTGTGCAAACCGATCGGGAGCAAACCTCATGCCGGGGATAACGGCAGAGCTTATCATGAACAAAAGCCTGTTCGGCTCGGTCAGGTGCGAAAGCGCCGTGATCGAATGCGATGAGGCCGCGTGCAGGCTCGTTCTTGGCAAGCTCAGGCCGCGCGTTTTGCTCATTACAAATCTTTTCCGCGATCAGCTCGACCGCTACGGTACGGTGGCGCATCCGCGCGACTGCATCGCAGAAGGCTTGCGTGATACGCCCGATACGACAGCCGTCATAAACTCCGATTGCCCGATGGCAGCGTCGGTCTCGCGCCTGTGCCAAAACAAAACCGTGTACTACGGACTCGGTGAGCATAAGAAAACCTGCGTCGGCAGCGGTGAGGACGATACCTGCCCAATTTGCGGAAAAAGGCTCGGCTACAAGGGACTCAGCTACGCAAACCTCGGCGTGTTTTCCTGCTCCTGCGGCTTTGCGCGAAGTGCGCCGGATGTGAGCGCAGAGTCGGTGTTCCCGGACGGGAGCTTCGTTCTGCGCGCCGACGGCGATAAAACGGTCTGCACTCCGGCGCTGCCGGGGCTTTACAATGTCTATAACAGCGTCGGCGCTGTCGCCGCCGCCGCTGCCTGTGGTGTGCCGTTAAAGCAGGCTGCCGCCGCGGCGCAGGACTTTGACTGCGGCTTCGGCAGGATGGAGAGCTTTCCGCTCGGCAAGCGCGGAGCAAGGATGATACTTATAAAAAACGCCGCCGCTGCCGATCAGACGCTTGATGAGGTCTGCCGTGCGCCGGGAGAAAAAACTCTGGTGCTTTCCGTTAATGATCGCACAGCCGACGGAACGGATATATCCTGGCTCGACGAGGCCGATTTCGGGATGCTTGCGCGGCGCGGAAGAGTGGCTCGTGCCTATGTATGCGGCGACCGTGCCGATGCCGCCGAAAAAAGGCTCGAGCGCGAAAATATACCCTGTCAATCGTGCGGAAACTATGATAAACTTATAGAGTGTTTGCAGGATGAGGATAACTTCATTTTCATCCTGCCGACCTACACCGCCATGCTGGAATTGCGCGCAAAGCTCGTGCGCAGGCTCGGCGGAAAGAACTTCTGGGAATAAACGAGGATAAACGAATGATACGTTTTTATAACGGCCGCGTGCTCACGTTCGAGCCGGAGGCGAAGATAAAATGGTGCGAGGTGTGGACGGACGGCACGCGGATAATCCATGTCGGCGCGGCACCGGAAGCCATGCCGGAGTTTGAGCGCGAGATAGACCTTAACGGCGACCTGCTCATTCCGGGCTTTAAGAATGCGCACACGCACTCGGGCATGACCTTTCTGCGCTCGCTTGCCGACGATATGCCGCTGGATAAGTGGCTCAGCGAGCAGGTTTGGCCGAAGGAGGCACGCCTTAGCCCCGACGGGCTTTACGTCATGACGCGCCTTGCGATAATGGAATACCTGACAAGCGGCATAACGAGCTGCTTTGATATGTATTTTCACAACGATGCGTTTGTTAAGGCATGCATTGATTCGGGCTTTCGCGCGGTGTTGTGCGGCGATATGAATAACTTTGACAGCGACTATACGCTGCTTGAGGATAAGTTCCTGCGCTATAACAAAACACACGAGCTGATATCTTATCGCCTCGGCTTTCACGCGGAATACACAACGAGCATGGAGCGCATGCGATTTGTTGCCGATCTCGTGCAGAAATATAAAGAGCCGATGTTTACCCACTCGTCGGAAACGCGCTCGGAGGTTGCAGGCTGCATCGAGCGCTACGGCGTAACGCCGACGGTGCTTTTTGATAAGCTCGGCATGTATGACTATGGCGGCGGCGCGTTCCACTGCGTCCACATGAGCGATGAGGATATCGCAATATTCAAAAACCGCGGCCTGACGGCGGTTTTGAACCCGGCCTCAAACCTCAAGCTTGCAAGCGGCATCGCGCCGGTAAAGCGGTTTCTTGACGAGGGCATAGCCCTTGCCATCGGAACCGACGGCGCAGGCTCGAACAACGCGCTTGACATGTTCCGCGAAATGTACCTCGTGAGCGTGCTGGCAAAATACCGCGAAAACGACGCCTCGGCGGTCGATGCATCGAAAGTGCTTGAGGCTGCCTGCGTGGGCGGTGCGCGCGCAATGGGCTTAAACGACTGCGATGCAATTGCTGTCGGCAAGAAGGCAGACCTTGCGGTTATAGACCTCAACAGGCCTAATATGCGCCCGATAAACAATATCGCAAAAAACATCGTCTATGCCGTAAACAAGGAAAACGTGCGCCTTACTATGGTAAACGGCCGCGTTCTCTACGAAAACGGCGAGTTTTTCATCGGCGAGGACGCGCGGAAGATTTACGACGAAGCGGAAAAAATTATGGAGACGATAAAACAGTGAGAGAAATTGACCTTCACGTTCACACAAATATATCCGACGGCTCGGAAACGCCTACGGAAACGGTGAAATATGCCTGTTCGCTCGGCCTGCGCGCGATCGCTGTGACCGATCACGACAGCATAAACGGCGTTGCCGAGGCTCAGCGCGCCGGAAAAGAATACGGCGTTGAAGTCGTCGCAGGGATGGAGCTCGGCTGCGGCTGGTATGGCCGAGAGGTTCATATGCTCGGCTATGATCTCGATATCCACTCGAAAAAGCTGCCCTCTGTGCTCGACTGGATAGTGCGCGACCGCGATGAGCGCAACAGAAAGATGGTGGACATGCTCGCACGCGACGGGCTTTTCATCGACCTTGACGAGCTTCAGGCAAAGCACCCCGGCTCGACCATCGGCAGACCGCATTTTGCCCTGTGCCTTGTCGAGGCAGGCGTTGCCGAAAGCGTGCAGGATGCGTTCGAGCGCTTTCTCGACCCCGGCTGCAAGTATTATATCCGCCGCCATTTTCTGAGCGTTGAGGACGCAGCGGAGCTTATACGCTCGGCCGGAGGCAAGCCGGTCATTGCCCATCCGCGGCAGTATAAGCTCACGCCCGAGCGCTTTACCGAGCTCATGGAGCGCTCACGTGCCTGCGGTGTCGCCGGGCTTGAGTGCTACTACTCCGGCTATGACGCGCAGACCGTCGCCAAGTACCTCGCCGCCGCTGAACAATACGGTTTTTGTCCTACTGCCGGCAGCGACTGGCACGGAAAGAATAAGCCGCATATCCACCTCGGCAGCGGAATGAACGGCGAACTGGCCGCGCCTTACGAGCTGCTCGAAAAATTAAGAGATCATGAGTGAGGCAGACCGAAAACGCGAAAAATTCTAAAAATAAAATTTTTCAGAAAAAAAGTACAGCAAAAGCGAAATATCCCTGCTTGTTCTCCTTCCTTATAGATAACAGGCTCAAAGAGCCTACACCCCCCCTTGATAAAACTATGGAAGGAGAACTGCTTGAATGTATGACATTGACAAGGAAATGATGTATCCCGGAAGAGACGAAATTCTGAAAGGCATCGGCAAGGCCACTATTATTTGGTGGCTCCTCAAGATCATATTCTGATCCGAATTTCCACATCCCCCAATTAATAAAAATGCACCGTCAAAACAGACGGTGCATTTTTTGTGTTGTGCTGTACTGCTTATTCGCCGAAGTCGAGAACACGCAGCATACGAACGAGGGTGAGTCTGTTGCGGATGGCCGCCGAGATGGGGAGCATCTCCTGCTCGAGCGAGGGGTCAATGCCGATGTGCTCGGGCAGATACTTTGCGTTGCAGCCCTTGTACAGAGCCTCCATCTCCTCGACTGAGGGGATCTCGTTTATCATGGCGCGGATCTCGTCCCAGTGGTCGACGATGTTCTGGGAAGCGAAGGTAGCAAGAACGTCGTTCTCGTTCTCCTTGATGATGCCAGGTGCGAGCCTGTCGCCGAACTTTTCTCTTATCCACTCTTCGCTCAGCGGCTCGAAGGGCTTTGCCTTGGGCGTGGGCAGGGAGGCGAGGTGGTGATACTCCTTGATGCAGGCGAAGGTGCCGACGCCGACGCACTCGCCGTGGATGCCCTCTGCGTTTTCAAAGCGCGGCGGCTGCATCTCAACAAGATGAGCCATCAGGTGCTCTGCGCCGGAAGCGGCTCTGGAGTGGTTGAGCAGCTGCATTGTAAGGCCGCTCTTCATCTGCGCCATGGTCATTGCCTCGTGGTCGGCAACGCCGGTGGCGGCGTATTTATCGGCAGCTTCGCGCATAATATCCAGCGCTTCCTGTGCAAGGTCGGCAACCATCGGACAGTAATATTCGCCGGCAACGAGGTGGGATACCTTCCAGTCGAACAGAGAAATGTATTTCGAAAGGATATCGTTTATGCCGCTGGCGACAAGGCGTGCCGGAGCGCCCTTTATAATGTCAAGGTCGGCAACGACGAGGACTGGAGCGCACATCGGAGTGGACTTCTTCTGGCCGTTGAGAATTGCCGAGCAGATATTTGCCGTGAAGCCGTCGGAGGAAGCGAGCGTCGGGATGGCGACAAAGGGGATGCCGAGCTTGTAAGCCGGGTAGCGGCCGAAGTCCATAATGGTTCCGGCGCCGTAGGCGACGATAACCTCGGGGTTATCGAGCTTTTTCATCATTTCCTCGATGACCGTATCCTCGGCACGCAGACCGTTTGCCTCAAGCACGATCTCCTGATCGGCGGCGACATGCTTGCCCTCGGTGAGTTTGTAGATGACCGTATCGTAGATAACGGCGCGTTTCTTGCCGGCAAGGCCGACATCGGCCATGTACTGCTCGAAATTATTTATCGCGCCGTATTCGACGACGACCTTTTTCGTTTCAAGCTTATGGTCTCTGCCGCAGACGCATTTGCCGACGTACTTTTCGCAATCCATGATCATGGTAAAACACCTCAATTACAAAAATTCTGAATTTATTATGCCTATTCTAAGTTAAATTCTAATCAAGCCATATAATTAAGTCAAGAGCGAATAATGACGAAAAAAACGGGCAAAGCCATAAGGCTCAGCCCGATTTTTGTTCAAATCATATATTTTTTGATCGCCTCTCCGACCGTATCGGGGTCAGTTGTGACACTTATTACAAATTCAATGTTTTCTTTCTCGGAAAAGGCCTCGAGCCAATCGAGAAATTCGCCGAACATAACGGGATCCTTATTGCTGACGATTTTATAGAAATTATCGACAAAAACATGGGTTATGTCATAGTTGCCGGAATGAAGGCCGCAGATAAATCCCTTTATGAATTCATATGAGCCGATGTCATAAGAGCCGGCCTCGATAAGACGAGCCTGATAAGGAATATCGTAAGTAAGCTTCTTTTCCTTTTCGATGCAGACTACGTCGCCGTTTTCCATTGCGACAGCTTCGCGGACGAGCTCGACCAGACGCTTTGTCTTGCCGCTGCCCTTCAGACCCATGATCAACTTAACCATTTTGTCCACTCTCCTTTTCAGTTATAAGTTGAAGTTTTCCTTTGAGCTTAGATTAACATTTTTCCGCATACAAAGCAAGAGCAAAAGTGTGAATTAAAATATAATAAATAGAGCACGGATTTTTCCGTGCTCTGTTATTATCATGTGCCGGGCTTGCCGAGCATCTTGAACATATTCTTTTTGTAAGCCTCAACGCCGGGCTGGTCAAAGGGATTGACCCCGGACATGTAGCCGGATATCGCGCAGGCAAGCTCAAAGAAGCATACGAGGTCGGCAAAGCCTGCTTCGTCGCGCGCCGGAACGCTTATGCCGATGTTGGGAACTCCGCCGGATATGTGCGCGGCCTTCACCGCGTCGCGCGCCGTGCGGCATATATCTGCGTAGTCTCTGCCCGCAAGGTAGTTAAGCCCGTCCGGATCGCCCATTTCAAACGGAACGGCAACGCTGCTGCGCGGCTTATCAAAGCTGACAACGGTCTCCATCAGCGTCCTCGGGCCATCCTGAATATACTGCCCCATCGAGTGCAGGTCAGCGGTGAATTCAACGGAGGCAGGGAAGATGCCTATGCCGTTTTTGCCCTCGCTCTCGCCGTAAAGCTGCTTCCACCACTCGGCCATGAAGCGGAACGACGGCTCATAGCAGCCAAGGATCTCTATGCTGCGGCCATGGCCGTAGAGATACTGCCTGGCTGCGGCGTACTGCCATGCCGGGTTCTCGGGCGAGCGCAGGTCAAGCTCCTTGAATGCGCATATTGCAGAGGTTATGACCGCCTTTATGTCAATGCCGGCAACCGCCATCGGCAGCAGACCGACTGCCGACAGAACGCTGTATCGTCCGCCGACATCGTCGGGAACGACGAAGCACTCCCAGCCCTCAGCATCCGCGAGGGACTTGAGCGCGCCGCGGTGCGCGTCCGTGGTAGCGAATATGTGTTTTTTGGCGGCCGAACCGTATTTTTCGCGCGCAAGCTTCCTGAAAATGCGGAAAGCAAGTGCCGGCTCAAGGGTCGTGCCGGATTTGGATATGACGTTTATATCGAAATCCATGTCGCCGAGCTGGGCGAGAGTATCGTTCAGAGCGTCGGGTGAAAGACCGTTGCCGATGAAGAATATCTTCGGGTCGTTTTCCGAGGGGATGGGGCGCAGAAGCTCGATCGCTCCGCGCGCGCCGAGATAAGAGCCGCCTATGCCGATGACGACAAGCGCCTTTGAGCGGCTGCGTATGCGCTGCGCCGCCGAGAGTATCGCCTTCAGCTCGCCGTCGCGTGTGCGTTCGGGAAGCTCCAGCCAGCCTGTGAACTCGCTGCCTGCACCGGACTTGTCGCCGAGCATTCTGTGCGCCGCCGCGGCTGCCGCAAAATCAAGCTCCGCAGGATCGAAAAACGCGGAAGTTCCCGTTAAATCAACCTTGACCATGATTACCCCTCCGTGTGGTAAATTTATAATCTTATATTATACACCGGAGGCATAAAAAAGCAAGGATAATGTGTCGAAGTGGGGTTCGTAGACTTGATTTTACGCGAATTTCGTGGATAAGTGGGGAGATCAACCCAATCCGACGTAGCTTTTGACAAGCTCCAGCAGCGTCCGTCCGAACGAGGCCCTGGCAACGGAGGAGTCTGCAAGAAGCTTAACAGAGTAAAGCTCTTTTCCGTCGGATACGACGCGGAGAGTACCGATCTGCTGCCCCTTTTCAACCGGCGCCGGCAGCGTATCGGGCAGGTCAAGCTCATAGGATACCTCGCCTGCGCCGCTTTTGGGAACAAGCGCGGCCTCCACGCCGTCATAAACAGGCTGGACGCTGTCGGCACTGCCGAGGGTTACGCGCACCGGCGGCAGAACATCGGGGCTGCGCAGCGGCATGAGCCGGTAGTTTGCAAAGCCGTAGCTCAACAGAGCCTTTGCGTCGTTATTGCGCTTATCTATCGTGTCAGCGTGCATGATTACGGCGATGTATTCCACGCCCTCGCGCTCGGCGGTGGCCGAAAGGCAGTACATTGCCTTTTCCGTGAAGCCGGTTTTCAGCCCCGTGCAGCCGTCGTAGTAGTAAACGAGCTTGTTGGTGTTTGAAAGGCCGAACTCGCCGCCGCGTATCGTATCCATCCATATCGTCGTATAGTCCTTTATCATGTCGTGCCGGATAAGCTCGCGGCTCATGACGGCTATATCATATGCGCTGGTGTAGTGCTCATCGTCCTCAAAAAGGCCGGTGCAGTTTTTGAAATTGGTGTCCTTTAGTCCAAGCTCCCGGGCACGGTCGTTCATGCGTGCGACAAAGGTCTGCTCCGATCCGCAAAGGTGCTCAGCCATCGCAACGGCGCAGTCGTTTGCCGAAACGACGCAGATGCACTTGAGCATTTCGTGAACGCTCATCTTTTCGCCCTCTTCGAGAAAAACGCAGCTTCCGCCGAAGGATGCGGCGCGCTCCGAGGCTATGACCGTGTCGTCAAGGCTTATATCGCCGCGCTCGACGGCCTCGACTATCAGCAGCATCGTCATAACCTTCGTAACGCTTGCAGGCGGCAGACGCTCGTGCGAATTTTTGTCGTATATGACCTCGCCCGTGACCTTTTCCATGAGTATCGCCGACGGTGCGGAGATGTCGATGTCATCGTCTGTAAGCGTATTTATCGCATACACCGGGCTTGTGAGCATAACAAGGCACAGCGCAGCGCACAGAAGTTTTTTCATAGCTCATCCCTCCGCTAAAAGCCTATGCTCGCGCGCAAAAATAATGCTCAGGTTGCACGATTATGCTTTATTCGACAAAATGTGAATGCTCATCGGCACGGCTGAGATTGAAAAATGCATTGTATATCAAGGGTTTTGAACATTTTCAACATAGTTTTCAACATTTAAAACAGAGGTATATTCGGTAAAAAGGTTAACATAACGTAAAAATTTCAAGCAGATATTGACGCTGAGGAAAAGAGATAGTAATATTGAAAAAGAAATACAAAGCTACCGAACAGGGGGTGGGGAATTGGAAAGAAAGAATAAATATTCCCAATATATCGGCTGGGGCGTTACGGCGTTTGCGGTCATTGCCGCCGGAGTACTGTTTTACTTCGGCATTGACTACATGGGCAAGCTTATAGACGCGCTGGGGAAGCTGCTGAGCATACTCAGCCCGTTTATATGGGGCCTTGTCATATCCTATCTTCTCATCCCGTCGATGACGCTTTACGAGCGCAAGCTTTTTAAGCCTCTTGTTTTGCGCATAAACAAAACAAAGCCGCGCCTTAAAACAGGAACAAAGCTTCCGCGCGTGCTTGCGCTCATCCTCGCCGAGATCGTCATGCTGCTGCTTATTGCCGCGCTGTTCTACCTCATCGTTCCGCAGGTTTACGACAGCATATCGGCCATCATAACAAACAGCCCGTCGTATTTTGACTCGGCGTATTCGGCGATAGATAATCTCCTCAAGGACTATCCCGAGATCGAGCAGTATGCAACGAGCATATTCGGAAACCTGACCGATGCGCTGACAAAATGGACGACGAACACGCTGCTGCCGAGCATGGAGAGCGTGGTAACGAACATAACAAGCGGCGTTTTCTACGTCCTTAAGGGACTTTATAATGTCGTTATCGGCATCATCGTTTCGATTTATATACTTTATAATAAGGAGCCTTTTATAGCCCACTACAGAAAGATACTTTACAGCATCTTTTCCCCGGCGCGCGCAAAGCGCATCATGTCGGCTCTGCGCTTTGCCGACAAAACGTTCATGGGCTTTATAAGCGGCAAGCTGCTTGACAGTGCGATAATCGGCGTATTGTGCTATATCGGCTGCGTGATACTTAAAATGCCGTATGCGCTGCTTATTTCGGTCATTGTCGGCGTTACGAACATCATCCCGTTCTTCGGACCGTTTATCGGCGCGATCCCCTCGGCGCTGCTGATACTGCTGGTCGATCCGAAAATGTGCCTGTGGTTCGTTATCTTCGTGTTTATCCTCCAGCAGCTTGACGGCAACGTTATCGGCCCGAAGATACTCGGAACTTCGATCGGCATAAACGGATTCTGGGTGCTGTTTTCCATCGTTATATTCGGCGGAATTTTCGGCTTCTGGGGCATGCTGCTTGGTGTTCCGGCCTTTGTCATTATCTACACGGCGCTGGAAATGGTCGTAAACCGCAAGCTCAAAAAGCACGATCTTCCGATAGATGCCGAGTCGTATATGAACCTTGATTATATCGACCCCGAAACTCTGGAGCTTGTTCCGAAGCGCAGAGTAAAGCCTGCCGAAAAAACCGAAGCAAAGCGGGAAAATGAGAAGTAAAAAAACAAGGCTGCACGGTTTAAGTGCAGCCTTGAAATTTTGAATTTATCTGTGCGCAAGAGTGTCGTGCGCGCGCTTTAGTGCCGAGCACAGGGCAAGAACATCGGCCTCGGTGCTGTATCGCGAAAAGCTTATCCTGATCGCACCGTCGATTACCTGCGCCGGGAGGTGCATAGCTTCAAGCACATGACTGCGCCCACCCTTTTTGCATGCCGAGCTTCTTGAAACATAGATGCTTTCGGCCTCAAGGAAGTTCATGAGCACCTCGCTGCGCCAGCCGGGGAGCGATACGCTGAGAATGTGCGGAGCGCCGCCGCCGATGATAAGCGCCTCGGGGATATCGGCGCAGAGCCTGTCGGCCGCAATGGCGCGCAGCCTCGCCATCTTTTCACAGTTGTCCTTCATGCCGGCAAAGGCGATCTCTGCCGCTTTGCCGAAGGCAGCTATCTGCGGCATGGCCTCGGTTCCGGCGCGCATTCCGCTCTCCTGGGCGCCGCCGCGAATGAGGGGCTTGATTTTGACCCCGGTTTTGATATACAATGCGCCTATGCCCTTCGGCGCGTGAATTTTGTGGCCGCTGATGCTTATCATGTCCGCGCCGAGCTTTTTTGCGGAAAACGGCACCTTCATGAAGCCCTGAACGGCATCGGTGTGCAAAAGCGCCTTTGAGCCTTCGGCCTTGAGCATTTTTGCAATGCCGGCAATGTCGGTAACGCCGCCGGTCTCATTGTTGACCATCATGAGCGTCACGAGGATAGTGTCCTCTCGCAGCGCGTTTTTGACCGACTCGACCGAAACCGAGCCGTCCTTTTCCGGGGCAAGGTATGTCACCTCAAAGCTGCGAGATTGAAGCTCCTCAAGCGTTTTGCGCACGGCGTCGTGCTCAACGGCGGAAGAAATTATGTGCTTTCCGCGCCGGGACATGCTCTCTGCGCCCTTTGTTATTGCCCAAACGTCGCTTTCCGAGCCGCAGGAGGTGAAGTAGACCTCCGCTGCCGCGCATCCGAGAGCGGCCGCTATCTGCGAGCGAGCATTGTCAAGATACGCCTTGGCCTCGCGCCCCTTTGTGTGCGTCGAGCTGGGGTTTCCGTAGCACTCGGTCATGACCTTGTATGCAATGTCTGCGGCCTCGGGGCAAACGCGCGTTGTTGCCGCATTATCAAGATAAACTTCCATATTATTGACTCCTCAGGAGATGATTTCATGAAATATATTATATACACTCTCGGCTGCAAGGTCAACCAGTATGAAACTCAGGCGATAGAGGCGCTGCTCGTTTCGCGCGGCCATAAGCCCTGCGTCGAGGGAGAGATAGCCGACGCCGTCATCGTCAATACATGCGCCGTCACGGCCGAGGCAGGGCGCAAGTCGCGTCAGGCCATCCACCGTCTGCGCGAGGAAAACCCCGGCGCTGTCGCCGCCGTGCTCGGCTGCTATTCGCAGCTGAGCCCCGATGCCGTGCAGAAGCTCGGTGCGGATATAGTTTACGGCACGGCCGACAGAATGAAGCTTGTTGACGCTGTTGAAAAAGCCGTGTCTACCGGCGAGGGCGAGAAAGCGCTCGATAAACCTTTTGAACGCCGCGTTTTTGAAGAGCTGCCGGCAGGAGCAGTGTCCGGCCACACGAGGGCGCTTTTGAAAATTCAGGACGGATGCGTGAATTTCTGCTCCTACTGCATAATTCCCTACACGCGCGGCAGAGTGCGCAGCCTGCCCATGGAGGCGGCGGTGCGCCAGGCGGCCGAGCTTGACAAAAAAGGCTATCGCGAGCTTGTCATAACCGGCATCGAAATCGCGTCCTACGGCGTAGATCTTCCCGGAAAGCCCGGCCTTGCCGATGTTGTGTGCGCGATAGCGGACGCCGCGCCGCATATGCGTCTGCGCTTGGGGTCTATCGAGCCGAGCGTCATAACCGAGGATTTCTGCAAAAAAATTGCCGCCTGCGGCAGCGTGTGCCGGCATTTTCACCTTTCACTGCAATCCGGCTGCGATGCAACACTCAAGGCCATGAACCGCAAATACGACACCGCGCGGTTTTATGAGGCGATGCAGCTTCTGCGCCGCTATTTTCCCGACTGCGGCATGACCTGCGACGTCATAGTCGGCTTTCCCGGCGAGACCGAGGAGCATCAGCGTCAGACGCTTGAGTTTCTCAAAAAAGCGCAGTTTTCCGACGCGCACATTTTCCCGTACTCGCGCCGCCCCGGCACTCCGGCGGATAAGATGGACGGCCAGATCGACCGCGCAACAAAGGCAAAGCGCTCAAAGCAGGCGCGCGCAGTCGTAGCCGAAACGCGCCGCAAGTTTCTTGAGAGCATGATAGGCAAAACTCTGCCTGTTCTTTTTGAAACGCAGGAGGGCGAATGCTGGCAGGGACACAGCGATAACTACCTCGAGGTGCGCGCCGATGGCGAAAATCTTCGCGGCACAGTACATAATGTCAGGATAAATGCCGTTTCCGAAGGAATTTTAGTCGGAAATGTCATTTGACACGGATAGCAAAATAGCTATACTTTTAACAATAACCGAACAGGAGGTGCTCACAATGTCAAGAGAAAAGGTTTATAATTTTTCGGCAGGCCCGTCAATGATGCCGGAATCGGTGCTCAACAAGGCCGGAAGCGAAATCAGCGATTATAAGGGCAGCGGCATGTCAGTTATGGAGATGAGCCACCGAAGTTCACTGTTCGGCGAAATTTTTGCGGAAACAAAGCGCAAGCTTAAAGAAGCTCTGAACGTGCCCGACAGCCACGAGATACTGCTTTTGCAGGGCGGCGCAACGCTCCAGTTTGCTGCGATCCCCCTCAACCTCATGGGCAGCGGAAAGAGCGCAGACTATGCCGTTACCGGCAACTTCTCCGGACTTGCCGCAAAGGAAGCGGAAAAGTACGGCAGAGTTCATATAGCCTGCGACAGCTCCGACCGCGGACACAGCTATATCCCGTCAGAGCTTTCGCTCAGCGCGGATTCAAGCTATTTTTACTACTGCGCGAACAACACCATATACGGAACCGAGTGGCAGTCCGTGCCCGATACAAAGGGCAAAACGATAGTTTGCGACATGTCCTCGGATATACTGTCAAAGCCCGTTGACGTTTCAAAATTCGGCCTTATCTATGCCGGCGCTCAGAAAAACATGGCGCCTGCCGGACTGACGGTCGTCATCGTTGACAAGGCTCTTGCCGGTCGGCAGATGGATATATGCCCATCGGTCATGAGCTATGATACGCTTATTAAAAAAGACTCCATGCTCAACACTCCGCCCTGCTGGTGCATTTACATGCTGGGGCTTATGCTCGACTGGCTTGCAGGCATAGGCGGCGTTGCGGCAATGCAGGAGATAAAGCGCGAGCGCGCAAAAATCGTTTACGATGTGCTCGATAACAGCAAGCTCTACATTCCCCATGCCGAAAGGGATTCGCGCAGCGATATGAACGTGACCTTCCGCACAGGTTCGGACGAGCTTGACGCGCAGTTTGTAAAGGGCGCGGCCGCGGAGGGACTTATCAATCTCAAGGGCCACAGACTCACCGGCGGTATCCGTGCGTCGCTGTATAATGCCATGCCCATGGAGGGTGCGCAGGCTCTGGCCGATTATATGAAAAAATTCGAGGTAGAACACCATGTATAATATTAAAACAATAAACAAAATTTCGCCCGTCGGCCTTGATAAGCTCAAAGCAAAGGGCTGCAACGTCGGCGAGAATATCGCCGCTCCCGACGGAATAATCGTCCGCAGTGCGGATATGCATGATTACGAGGTCAATCCCGAGCTTCTCGGCGTTGCGCGCGCAGGCGCCGGATATAACAATATTCCGATCGATGATTTTGCCGAAAAAGGCATCGTCGTTTTCAACAGCCCCGGCGCAAATGCAGAGGCGGTAAAGGAGCAGACCGTGTGCTCGATGGTGCTTGCCTCGCGCGACGTTGTGGGCAGCATCGAGTGGGTAAAGAGCATCGCCGATCAGGGCGATAAGATACCCACGCTTGTCGAAAAGGGCAAGTCCAATTTCGCAGGCCCCGAGCTTATGGGAAAAACCGTCGGCGTTCTCGGCCTGGGAGCAACTGGCGCGCTGGTCGCAAATGCCTGCCTTGCACTGGATATGGATGTTATCGGCTATGACCCGTTTATGTCGGTCGAGGCCGCATGGAGACTTTCGCGTGACGCAAAGCGCGCCGACGATATCGGCGAGATATTCAGGAACTGCGATTATATAAGCATCAATATCCCCTATAATGAGGACACCCACCACATGCTCGACGCAAAGGCGTTTGCTGCAATGCGCGACGGCGTGAGGATAATAAACGAGTCGCGCGCCGAGGTCGTCGATGACGATGCGATGCTCGACGCCCTTGAGTCCGGCAAGGTTGCAAAATATGTAACTGATTTCCCCAACGAGAAAATACTTGGCGGAAAGAACGTCATTGCCCTGCCGCACCTTGGCGCATGTACGCCCGAGAGCGAGGACAGATGCGCCGAGATGGCCGCAAAGCAGTTGTATGAGTACCTCAAAAACGGAAATATAGTAAATTCCGTGAACCTTCCGTCGGCAAAGCTCGAGCGTATGGGTGTGTGCCGCCTGTGCGTTATCCACCACAATATCCCCGGCATGATAAATCGTGTGCTCGATCTGATAACGAAGAAGAATATAAACGTCGAACACATGATAAATAAGCCCTACGGCAGATATGCCTATACCATCATCGACCTCAACGACGAGATATGGGACGACACGGCGAACACCATCCGCGAGATGGACGATGTCCTCCGCGTCCGCGTCCTGCACTGATTTGTAATAGCAAAAAAAGCACCCGGAAGGGGGCACTTCATAAGGAAGTGCCCCCTTCCCTGTGAACATGAGGTAATTGACCACGTCAATCATCAATGGTATAATGACAAAAATTGATAATCAGTTAAGTGAAACTTGAAAGCTCAAGGGAGGATGAGCGTGTCATGGAAGAAAGAAGCGCATTGAGAAGATTTACGGACAAGTTATATGGCGGAATCAACATTACTTGGCTTGGAGTCATTCTGTATGCTGTAGGAACGGCGGTTTTAACTACTATTTTCCTTGTTGTTCCGATATTTAAAGACACATCTTTTATGAGAATGGGCGAGACTTTCGAGGCATGGATCTTTTTCGCGGTCATTATCATCGCGAACGCCAAAAGCCCTCTTGACTCGGCGCTTAAGACCTTTGTGTTTTTCTTGATCAGTCAGCCGCTGATCTATCTGCTCCAGGTCCCGTTTTCATGGCAAGGCTGGGGATTGTTTCAGTATTATAAGTATTGGTTTATTCTGACACTGTGTACATTTCCTGCTGCGTATATCGGCTGGTACATCAGGAAAAAGAACTGGCTCAGTCTTCTCATTCTGATGCCGATGATAGTTCTTTTAGCAGTAACATGTGAAGACGGTCTGAAACACGTGATCCATCAGTTTCCGAACCTGCTGATCATGGTTGTGTTCTGTATCCTGCAGGTTTTTCTCTATCTCTATGCTTTTACAGAGAAGATATCGCAGAAGATCGTCGGAGCACTTGTGCCGATCGCGATTGTTGCGGTCATGTTGCTGCTCCCCAAGAACGTTGACTTTTCTTCGAGTCAGTTTCTTCCCGATAACCCTGTATTGACAGAAAATGCAGAAGTGACTGTCGATGATACCGGGATCGCTGACATTCGGATATCGGGTACAGGGGAAGACAGCACCGTTCTGATCCGGGCGCACGCTTACGGTACTACTTCATTTACCATAAAAGACGGTGACAATGAATATCAGTACAATATCAGCATTTATGAGGATGATCTCGGAGTCAGCCGGATAGAAATTGCATCCAAATAGATCTGTACCATGCAGCATATCTTACAACTGTGCGTTGACAAAGCTGATAGATTAACAAACTCCGATTGGTCTTTTGTTGTCCGCAGGTATAACGAGCATCGGATTTTGCCCCACAAAATCCACACAAAACACAAAAAATCGGCGCGACCGCTGCGGTCACGCCGATTTCATATCCTTTTAGCCAGATATTGCCCCCTCAAAGCAACTTCTTTATGAAGTGTGCCCCGATGGGTGCTTTTTTATTTCCCCCAGTCGCCGGATATGCCGTCGGGGGCTTTGACGCGGCGGACGTCCTTGACATGGCCCTCGCGACCGCGATAATCGTTCGGTGCAACGTTTTCGCCCGACGGCAGATCGCCGTGTTTTTTGCTTTTTCTGCTCATAATTATCCTCCCAAAATGCAAAGTATCAGCCCATATATCACGCTGGCGGTGATGCCGTAGACTATAACGGGGCCTGAGATGATGAACATTTTTGCAGCCGTTCCGCTTATTAAGCCCTCGGTTTTGAACTCCAGCGCCGGTGCGACCATGGAGTTAGCAAAGCCCGTTATCGGAACGAGTGTGCCGCCGCCGGCAAAGCGCGCGATGCGGTCGTAAAGCCCAAGCCCCGTCAGCAGCGCTCCGAGGAAAACGAGCGTCGCCGAGGTCGCGCTTGAAGCTTCCGTTTTGCCGAGTCCGCAGTGGATGTACAGGCTCAGTATCGCCTCGCCGATGCAGCAGATAAGTCCGCCGACAAGGAAAGCCTTCAGGCAATTGCCGAGGCATTTTGAACGCGGCTGATGCGAGTCGGAATACTGCCGGTATTCGTCGTTGGTCATGTTCATAAGTAAAACCCCAAAAGAAAAAATGCATCGGTCGTTACCGATGCATTTATGTTCTCCGAAAAATTTTGAATTATACGTCCAGTGTTAGATTTTCAACGCCGTTTGCCTCAAATTCGTCCATGTATTCGTCCATTCGCGAGGTGAGAGCCGCAAGATCGTCGCAATCCTCACCGAGATCGCGCCGGGCAAGCTCCTCGGCCAGAATATCGAAAAACACGGCATCCTCATAGTCGGCGATGGCCTCATGGATGCCGCCGTCCTCGTATGCGCGCGAGGGAAAAACATGCCCGTGCCACAGCTGGATGAGCGACTTCATGCCGTTTTTGGCACACAGCGAGAAAATCTTCTCCTGCACGATATCGTAGTCCTCGAAGCGGTCGGTCGTCCTCGTGGAGTTGAGTATCCAGTTGCCGATATACACAAGGTCGAGCAGTCTGCGGAATTCCTTTTCGGTCAGATCTATGTTCAAAGCGTGTGCCTCCGATCATGTTTGTAATTATATTATATCAGATAGACTGCCCCTTTGCCACAATAAAATCCTTGTAATTTTAGCTTACTTGTCATATTATATTATAGTTATAGTTTAATATGGAGATATTATCTGATGGACAACAGACCGATCGGAGTGTTTGATTCCGGCCTCGGCGGACTTACGGCTGTTCGCAGGCTCAGACAGATACTGCCGGATGAAAATATAATATACTTCGGCGACACCGGACGCATGCCCTACGGCGGCCGGCCGCGCGAGCAGATGCGCACCATTGCGCGGCAGAATATCACCTTTGCCGAGAGCTTTGATGTAAAGGTCATTCTTGCTGCGTGCGGAACGATATCGAGCAATGCGCCCGACATTATCGCCGCAAACGCGACGAAAACTATCGGCGTGCTCCTGCCGGGTGCGGAGAGACTTGCCGCGACGGGAAGAAAAGAGCTTGGCGTTATAGCAACCAAGACGAGCATCGAAAGCGGTGCGTTCCAACTCAGCATCAGCCGGTTTGCGCCCGATGCGAAGATAACGGCAGCCGCCTGCCCGGACTTCGTTCCGATGATCGAAAGCGGACACTATCTGCCGGATGACCCGATGGTGCAGCGCATCGTCGCGCAGTCACTCGAGCCGCTAAAGGACGTTGGCGCTCTGCTGCTCGGCTGCACTCACTATGGGCTTATAGCCGACGCGATATGCGCGTATCTCGGAAAAGACGTCGTCCTTGTCGGGGCGGCGGACGCTTCTGCGGAAACGACGGTGCGTTATCTGCGCGACTGCGACATGCTCGCATCCGGCGGAGGCAGCGAGAGCTATTACACAAGCGGCAGCACGGCCGATTTTGAGGCTCTGGCTCCCATTATGCTCGGCTACGGGCTTAAAAGCGCCGTGAACTATGTCGAGCCGTTCGCGCTGGACTGATGAGGTGAGCAAAAATGGATGCAGTGATTAAGATAACCGGCGTGCAGAACTTTATGCAGCCCGATGCAGAAACGGTCGAATTTGTCACCGACGGCGTTTACTGCCGCACCGAGGACGGATATCAGATATTTTACCACGAAAGCGCACTGACCGGTCTTACCGGAACGAGCACCACGGTGGATATAACGTGTAACGCGATCACCGTTGAGCGCAAGGGTATGCTGAACACAAAAATGGTGTTCCGCGAGGGCGAGAAGGACAGATTCCTGTACGATACGCGCTTCGGAAGCGCGACGATGGGCATTGAAACGCGCAAGGTCGCCGCGAGTTTTGACGATTACGGCGGAGATCTGAGCATCGACTATGTGGTCAACATGGAGCACACCGTTGCAAGCAGAAATAAACTGAATATGAGCGTAAGGCTCAGAAGCTGAGAGGATAGATAATATGGCAAACATGATACAGAAGGCAAAACAGCAGGTCACGGAGCTTGTGACCGCGGCATACCTTGCCGCGGCGGAAAAGGGCGAGCTGCCTGCCGGACTTACGCTCAACGGCAGCGTCGAGATACCCAAGGATACCGCAAACGGCGACTACGCGGCAAACTACGCAATGGCAAGCGCAAAGCTTATGCGCATGCCGCCGCGCAAGGTCGCGGAAACGCTTATCGCAAACATGAAGCTTGACGGAAGCTGGTTTGAAAGCGTCGATGTCGCAGGCCCCGGATTCATGAATTTCCGCATGGGCAGCAAGTGGTATTCCGACGTTCTCAAAAACGTTGCCGAGGAGGGCGACAGCTTCTGCAACTGCAACATCGGCGAGGGCAAAAAGCTCATGGTCGAGTTCGTGTCCGCAAACCCCACCGGCCCCATGCACATGGGCAATGCGCGCGGCGGCGTTCTGGGCGATGCGCTTGCATCCGTCCTCTCTCGCGCAGGCTACGATGTCTGGCGCGAGTTCTATGTCAACGACGCCGGCAACCAGATTGAAAAGTTCGCAAGCAGCATCGAGGCGCGCAGCATCCAGCTCCTTAAGGGCGAGGATGCGATAGAGTTCCCTGAGGACGGCTATCACGGCGACGATATCAAGGAGCTTGCAAAGCTATTCTGCGAAAAGTACGGCGACGACTGGCTCAAGCTCGACACCCCCGAGCGCCACAAGATGATGGCCGAGTTCGGCCTGTCGATAAACCTGCCGAAGATGAAGCGCGATCTTGCGCGCTACGGCATCGAATACGATCAGTGGTTCCTCGAATCGAGCCTGCATGCCAGCGGCTATGTCGCCGATTCCGTGCAGAAGCTCACAGACGCAGGCTTTACATATGAAAAGGACGGCGCACTGTGGCTGCACACATCGAAGATCCTTGCAGACAAGCTCCTTGCCGCCGGCAAGAAGCCCGAGGACATCGAAAAGCTCGAGCTCAAGGACGATGTTCTGCGCCGCGCAAACGGGTTCTACACCTATTTTGCCGCCGACATCGCCTATCACCGCAACAAGTTCGAGCAGCGCGGCTTTGACAAGGTAATAAACGTCTGGGGTGCCGATCACCACGGCCACGTCGCACGCCTGAAAGGCGCAATGGATGCCCTCGGTCTCGACGGCGAGCACAGGCTCGATATCGTCCTTATGCAGCTTGTAAAGCTTATGCGCGGCGGTGAGGTCGTGCGCATGTCAAAGCGCACCGGCAAGGCGATATCGCTCTCCGACCTTCTTGACGAGATCCCCGTCGATGCCGCACGCTATTTCTTCAACTCCCGTCCCGAGTCACCCGTCGAGTTCGACCTCGACCTTGCCGTGCGTCAGGACAGCGAGAACCCTGTTTACTACGTTCAGTATGCCCACGCGAGAATATGCACCATGCTCTCGGCGCTTGCCGCCGACGGGCACGAGGTGCCGGATATAAACAGTGCCGATCTTTCACTGCTTTCCACCGAGCAGGAGCGAGAGCTGATAAAGCAGGTTGCGCTGCTTCCCGAGGAGATCCGCCTTGCCGCGCGCGACTATGACCCCAGCCGCATCAACAAGTATGTCACCGAGCTTGCCGCGCGCTTCCACAGGTTCTACACCGCATGCCGTATCAAAGGCGCGGAGGAGGGCGTTCTCAACGCGCGCCTGTGCCTTGCCGACACCGTCCGCAAGGTCATCGCCCTGTCCCTTTCCGTCATCGGCGTATCGGCGCCCGAAAAAATGTGATTTTAGAGGCGCATTGGGGCAGCTGCGGATACGCTTATTGCGGTAGCCCGAATCGAAGTAATGGAAAAAACCGTGCTTGCCGCGCACTACGTCGGTGCGTGGCAGGTACGGTTTTCTCCAATGTCCCGAACCGGGATACCGCAAAGACTTAGAGCCGCACTGGCGTACGGCGAGGCAGGTGCGGTTTTCTCCAATGTCCCGAACCGGGATACCGCAAAGACTCAGCACCGCACTTGTGTACGGCGAGGCAAGTGCGGTTTTATCCGCTGTTCCGACACCGGGCTACCGCAAAAAATGTATAAGTACAGCCTTAATTCGCCTCTAAAATACTTGTAATATGGGAACTTGCGTGGTAAAATACATTTTTGTGTTGAATTTTGATTAGGAGTTGGGTTTAAATGCAGAAACTCAGAAATGTAGCTATAATTGCGCACGTTGACCACGGCAAGACAACGCTTGTCGATGAGATGCTCAAGCAGAGCGGCGTTTACCGCGAAAATCAGGAGATCGTTGAGCGAGTCATGGACTCGAACGACCTTGAGCGCGAGCGCGGAATCACAATAATGGCAAAGAACACCGCCGTGCAGTACGGCGATACGAAAATAAACATAGTTGACACGCCGGGACACGCGGACTTCGGCGGCGAGGTCGAGCGTATACTCAAGATGGTAAACGGCGTTATCCTGCTTGTTGACGCGGCCGAAGGCCCGATGCCGCAGACGAGATTTGTTCTCTCGCGCGCACTGGAGCTTGGTCACAGAGTCATCGTTGTAGTCAACAAGATAGACCGCCCCGACCAGCGCATCCACGAGGTCATTGACGAGGTGCTGGAGCTTCTTATGGACCTTGACGCGACCGACGAGCAGCTCGACTCCCCGATGCTGTTCTGCTCCGGCCGTCAGGGCACTGCAAGCTACTCGCCCGATGTTCCGGGCACCGACCTCAAGCCCCTGTTCGACACCATCCTCGAGTACATTCCCGAGCCCGAGCAGGACGTTGACAGCCCGTTCCAGATGCTCGTTTCCAGCGTTGACTACAACGAGTATGTCGGCCGTATCGCCATCGGCCGTATCGAGCGCGGCATAATAAAGCAGAATCAGGAGATCGAGGTCTGCAACTATCACAATCCCGACGCTGCACCGATGAAGGCCAAGGCCGTGTCGCTTTACGAGTTTGACGGCCTGAACAAGGTCCCCGTTACCGAGGCGGCAGCCGGCAATATCATTGCAATGAGCGGCATCGGCGACGTTACCATCGGCGATACCATATGCGCGAAGGGCTTTGCCGAGCCTCTGCCGTTTGTCAAGATCTCGGCCCCTACGCTGGAGATGACCTTCTCGGTAAACGACAGCCCCTTTGCCGGCCGCGAGGGCAAGTTTGTCACCTCACGCCAGATCCGCGACAGACTTATCCGCGAAACGCTCAAGGACGTATCCCTGCGCGTGACCGATGTTGACGGCGCAACGGACTCCTTTAACGTTGCCGGCCGCGGCGAAATGAGCCTGAGCATACTTATCGAAACCATGCGCCGCGAGGGCTATGAGTTCCAGGTCTCGCCTCCGCGCGTGCTGTATAAGGAGATAGACGGTGCAACGTGCGAGCCTATCGAGCGCGTTGTTATCGATGTCCCGTCCGATTACATGGGCGCGGTTATGGAAAAGCTCGGCGCTCGCAAGGGCGAATTTGTCGAGATGACCCCGATCGGCAGCCGCGTCAAGCTCAGCTACCTCATTCCGTCGCGCGGATTGTTTGGCTATCGCAACGAGTTCTTGACCGACACAAAGGGCGAGGGCATCATGGCCTCCGTCTTTGAAAAATACGAGCCGTACAAGGGCGATATCGCGCGCCGCAACACAGGCTCGCTGATCGCATTTGAAACCGGCGAGGCCGTTGCCTACGGCATTTGGAATGCACAGGAGCGCGGCGCGATGTTCATAACGCCGGGCACAAAGGTGTATGCCGGAATGATAGTCGGCGTTTGCCCGAAGGCAGATGACGTTGCCGTAAACGTCTGCCGCACAAAGCACCTGACCAACACCCGTGCTTCCGGCTCAGATGAGGCTCTGCGCCTCATTCCGCCCAGACAGATGAGCCTTGAGCAGTGCCTTGAGTTCCTTGCCGACGACGAGCTTCTTGAGGTCACGCCCAAAAATCTGCGTCTGCGCAAGAGCATCCTCGACCACGGCCAGCGCATGAAAACCGTCATGAGAAACAGATAAAATGAAAGCTCCCATTTCGGGAGCTTTTATGCTATAATGATCTAAAAAACTGCGGAGGTAGAAAAAATGAAGCTTGCAATGGCGCAGATGCGCATGACAGACAGCATGGAGGAAAACCTCAGAGCCTCGCTTGAAATGTGCGCTCTTGCGCGCGGAAGCGACCTGCTGTTTTTTCCCGAGATCCAGCTCACGCCGTTTTTTCCGCAGTATGAAAAGCGCGACGTGTCGAAATATGTTCTGACGCCGGACAGCGATATGATATCCCGGCTTAAAGCCGCCGCGCGCGATAACGGCTATTACATGTCGCCGAACGTGTACCTTGAGCTTGACGGCAAAAGATACGACACCTCGCTGTGGATAGATCCGCAGGGCGAGATGCTCGACAGCGCGAAAATGGTGCATATCGCGCAGGCCGAGCAGTTTTACGAGCAGGATTATTACACTCCGGCGCCCGACGGCTTCAAGGTCTTTGACACGCCGTTCGGAAAGGTGGGCATAGTCATATGCTTTGACCGTCACCTGCCCGAGAGCATCCGTACCTGCACCATGATGGGCGCGGAGCTTATCATCATCCCGACGGCAAATACAGAGGCCGAGCCCATGGAGATGTTCGAGTGGGAGGTGCGCGTGCAGGCGATGCAGAATCAGGTGTTTATCGCAATGTGCAACCGCGTCGGCCTTGAGGGCGAGATGGACTTTTCCGGGCAGTCGATCGTCGTGCACCCGAGCGGCGACGTTATCGTGAAGGCGGATAACGCGCAGCAGCTTGTGACCTGCGAGATAGACCTTGCCGAGTCGCGCCTTTGGCGCGGCAAAAGGCCGTATATATCAACGCGCCGCCCGGATATGTATTTATGAAAAAGCTTATCGCAAAATTCGCCGACAAAACCTTTGTACGCTTTGTGCTCGTCGGCGTGATCAACACGCTTTTCGGTTCGGCGATAATGTTCGTTTTTTATAATATTTTTCATCTGAGCTATTGGCTCAGCTCGGCGTCAAACTACTTTTTCGGCAGCATACTGAGTTATTTTCTCAATAAGTACTACACGTTTCAGTATAAAAAGCGCGATTGGAAAGTCGTCGTGCGCTTTGCGGCAAATATTTGCCTGTGCTATCTTGTGTCTTACGGCATTGCCAAGCCGCTTGTGTCGGCGCTGCTGTCGGGCTTTTCCATTGCTGTCCGCGAAAACGGCGCAATGCTCTGCGGCATGTGCATTTTCGTCGCGCTCAACTACCTCGGCCAGCGCTTTTTCGCATTTAAAAATGAAGACGGTAAATAAAAATTGCGTTCTCGAAAGAGAACGCAATTTTTCATCTTGGCATTATTGCCGTGTCGAACTCCGTCCAGGGGAAGGCTCTGGGCGGCTTGACCTTGAAGGTCATAAATCTGCCGGTGGCCGGATTGGTAAATCCAATGCTGTATGACCACAGGGCGATATCGCAGCCGTCGTCCCTGCCGCCGTATTTTCTGTCGCCGACGAGGGGGAGGCGGCGGTGGGTAAACTGTGCGCGTATCTGGTGCGTGCGGCCGGTGACGAGGTTTATCTCCACCATGCTCAGCTCGCCGTTCGAGCCGAGCAGCCTGTAGTCGAGCACGGCCTCCTGCGAGCCGCGGCAGGGCTTGTTCACAACGAAGGTCTTGCGCTGCTCCTTCGAGCGCAGCAATATATCCTCCATGCGGCCCTTGCGCTCCTGCGGAACGCCGCGCACAACGGCAAGATAGGTCTTTTTGAAATCTCCTGCGCGTATCTGGCGGCTCAGCTCCGATGCCGTTTCGGGATTCTGGGCAAAAACCATCAGCCCGGACACGACCTGATCGAGCCGGTGCACCGTGCGGATATCCGCATTTTCGTTTCCGAGCGCCTGCCGCAGAAGCGATGGCATGCCGCCCGGCTCATCGGTCGATATAACGCCTGCCGGCTTTATCGCAACTATTATATTGTTGTCGTAATAAATAATGTCCATGTCTATACTTTAGCTCAGCGCGGCCGATTCGTCAAGTAGACTGCTCCTCAGAGTCAAGATAATATCTGCGCAGGCCGACCGTGTGCCTGCCGTATTCGATCGCCTGCGTCGGGCAGCGGCATATGCAGGCCATGCAGTGGGTGCAGCTGTCGCCCCAAACGGGCCTTCCGCCCTCGATGTGAATGTTCTTCGTCGGGCACAAAGCGGCGCACTTTCCGCAGCCGATGCAGGCGCTGCCTGCACGGAATTTTTTAGCCTTGACAAACATCGGGTAAAACGCGCGGTTTACTATGCCGCTGCTTAGTCTGTCCGCGAGCTTTATCGGCGGCTTTGCAAAGCTCTTGCTGCTTTTTATGTCGGCCGCTATGCTGTCGATCGTGCCGTTTGCGCGCACGATGATCTCGGCCTCCTCCTTAGGCGAGGGGGCTTTGAACATGACAATGTAGTTTTCCGGCATAACGACCTCGGCGCAGCCCTTGAAGACATAGCCCTTGCCCCTGCACCACTTTTCGATGTAGTTTCCGGCGTTGCCGATCTCGCTGCCGCAGGTCATTACAAAGTAGATATCCCGACTGCCGCGCAGCTCGGTTTTATCAAGCCAGTCGCGCACGATGCGCGGAATGCGCCAGGCGTAGGTCGGCGTGACGATGACCCATGGCTTTTGCGATTCAAGCGGCGAGGTGTCGTTATCGCGCAGCCTTTCAAAAAGATCCAGTGCCTCGACGCCGACGGCGCCTGCAATGCGCTTTGCCGTGTAGGCACTGTTTCCGGTTCCGGTGTAGTATAATATCATAAGTTCTTCCTCCATTAAGCCATATTATACATATCGCACGGATAAAATTCAACCGGCAGGATCGCGTGACCCTGTCGGCGGTTTTATCAGTAGTTTATAACTCTCAGCTCGAAATAGCTCTGCGGATGCGCGCAGGTCGGGCAGCTTTCGGGGGCCTCGGGACCCTCGTGAATATGTCCGCAGTTGCGGCATATCCAGATGACCTTCTCGCGCTTTGCAAAAACGCTGCCGCTGCGCACATTGTCCAGCAGCTTGAGGTAGCGCGCCTCGTGCTCCTTTTCGATTGCTCCGACTCTGCGGAAAAGCTGCGCGATATCCGTAAAGCCCTCGGCGTCGGCCTCCTCGGCCATACGCGCGTACATATCCGTCCACTCGTCGTTTTCACCGGCTGCCGCCGCAACGAGGTTTTCCTCCGTCGAGGGGATCGCGCCGCCGCACAGAAGCTTGAACCACAGCTTGGCGTGCTCTTTCTCGTTTGCCGCGGTCTCCTCGAAAATCGCCGCTATCTGCTGATACCCGTCCTTTTTCGCCTTCGATGCAAAATAGGTGTATTTGTTGCGTGCCATGCTCTCGCCGGCGAACGCCTCCATGAGATTTTTTTCGGTTTTTGTGCCTTTAAGCTCTGCCATAATATCCGCTCCTTTGTTTTTTCTTAATTATATCATTCGTGTACCGCGCAAGCTGTAGAAAACACTACAAAAATACGCCTTGATTTTCGCGCGGTATGCGGCTAAAATAGCGCTATCAACGAGGTGATGATATGAACACGAAACGAAGCTGCGGCGTGCTGCTGCCGCTGTTTTCGCTGCCGTCGGAGTACGGCATCGGAACGCTGGGCAAGGCCGCTTATGATTTTATAGATTTTCTCGCCGCCGCCGGGCAGTCCTGGTGGCAGCTGCTGCCCGTCGGGCCTGCCGGGAGCGGCGATTCGCCGTACAACAGTTTTTCAAGCTTTGCCGGCAATGCGTATTTTATTGATCTCGATATGCTCGTGCAGGACGGGCTGCTTACCAAAGCAGAGCTTGCTGCTGTCGATTGGGGCAATGATGCGCAGTCGGTCGATTACGAAAAGCTGCGCGCTTACCGTATGCTTCTTCTGCGCAAGGCGGCGCGGCGCGGCCTTGAAAAGAACGCTGCGGAGTTTGACTCTTTCTGCCGCGATAACGCTTCGTGGCTTTCCGACTATGCGCTTTATATGGCGCTAAAGGAGCACTTCGGCGGCGCTTCGTGGACCGAGTGGCCGGAGAATATCCGCCTTCACCGAGCGGAGGCTGTGGAAAAATACCGTGCCGAGCTTGCGCCCGACGTGCGCTTTTATTCATATGTTCAGTATCTTTTCTATCGCCAGTGGAACGCCCTGCGCGAATATGCGCGCAAAAACGGCGTCGGCATGATCGGCGATATGCCCATATACGTTGCGCTTGATTCGGCCGACGTGTGGTCAAGTCCGGAGTTTTTCCTGCTCGACGAGAAAAACGTTCCCATTGAGGTCGCCGGAGTGCCGCCGGACTATTTCAGCGCCGACGGTCAGCTCTGGGGCAATCCGCTGTACGATTGGGAAGCCATGCGCCGCGACGGCTACGGCTGGTGGATACGCCGCGTTGACGGTGCGTCAAAGCTGTATGACATGCTGCGCATAGATCACTTCCGCGCATTTGAAAGTTATTGGGCCGTGCCGCGCGATGCCGAAAGCGCAAAGGAAGGGCAGTGGCGGCCTGGACCGGGCATGGATCTTGTCGGCAGGCTCACCGCGTGGTTTAACAACGTCAGCTTCATTGCCGAGGATCTTGGCTCGCTCACGCCGCAGGTGCATAAAATGCTCGCCGACAGCGGCCTGCCGGGCATGAAGGTTCTCGAATTTGCCTTCGATCCAAATTCGCTCAGTGACTATCTGCCTCACAGGATAGGCGAAAACAGCATCTGCTATGCCGGAACGCACGACAACAACACTTTGCGCGGCTGGATAGATGAAGAAAATCCCGAGACGCTTGCCTTTGCGCGCGAGTACCTCGGGATAGACGATGACGCAGACCTTGCAGATGCAGTGCTGCGTGCCGGTATGCGCTCAAAGGCAGAGCTCTTCATTGCACAGATGCAGGACTGGCTCGGCCTCGGTGTGGATGCGCGCATGAACACCCCCGGCACCGTCGGCGGCAACTGGGCATGGCGCATGACACCAGGCAGTGAGACTAAAGCGCTCGCCGGTAAAATGCGCCGCATGGCTTATATCTACGGAAGGAGCGACAAGAAATGAATGATATAAAGCTGCGCGTTGCGCGCCCCTCTGATGCAGCTGAGCTATTGGCGCTCTATGCACCCTATGTCGAGGACACGGCCATAAGCTTCGAGACTGTCGTTCCGCGCCTTGAGGAGTTTACCGAGCGCATGGTGCATAAGCTGCCTCGGTATCCCTATATAGTCGCGGAGAAAGACGGCGAGCTTCTTGGCTATGCCTACCTCAGCCCGTTTGTCGGGCGCGCTGCCTACGACTGGGCAGCGGAGACGACGATATATCTTCGGCTCGACTGCCGCCACATCGGTATCGGGAAAATGCTGTACACGGCGCTTGAGAGCATTGCTCGCGCGCAGGGCATAATAAATTTAGAGGCCTGCATCGGCTGGACGGATACACCCGACGAGCATCTGACCAATAACAGCGCCGAATATCACGAGCACCTCGGATACCGCATGGCCGGCAGGTTTTATAAGTGTGGCTATAAATTCGGAACATGGTACGACATGGTGTGGATGGAAAAGCTTATTTCCGACCACCCGGAAACGCCGCAGGATATAATTCCGTTTTCCGAACTTAGTGCCGAAACGCTGCGCAAGGCAGGTATAGAAACATGAAAAAAGCACCCCCCACGGGGTGCTTTTTTACTTCTATCAGTGCAGAAAATCGAGCTTTCGGTAAAGGAAAAAACCTGTCACAGCTCCGATGATGTTCAAAAGATAGTCCTCAATATCCGCGCTTCCGAGCATCAAAAACAGCTGCAAAAGCTCGATGACAATTATGACGATCGAGATAAAAACAAAAAATCGTCCGAAGCCGCGCAGCCTTCCTGCTATGCTCGGCAGCAGCAGGCCCCACGGCAGAAACAGCAGCAGATTGCCGGCAAGGTTTATGATAAAATATTTGACAACGACCGCCGACTTATACGGCGTTGTTATGAAAACATAAAAGCTGAAAAACGGTATGATGTTGCTGTTTGCCTTAATATACTCGGCATAGGTCATGTCAAACGTTGCGCCGATGCCCTTGAGCAGTGTAAGATACGCCAGGGCCGCGCAGTACAGGGCGAAAACGACTATCAGGATGGGTCTTTTGCCTTTGCTCATATCTTTACCTTTCGGGGATCGTGCCGCCGGTGAGATTCATATATTCGTCGAAGGAGCACATGCGGTCGATTATGCCGTCGTCGGTGATCTCGATTATGCGGTTTGCGACCGTCTGCGTGAGCTGGTGGTCGTGGCTTGAGAAAATGATATTGTACTTAAATGCCTCAAGGCCGTTGTTGAGCGCCGCGATGCTCTCAAGGTCGAGGTGGTTCGTCGGCTGATCGAGCACGAGGAAGTTTGCGCCCGAAAGCATCATCTTGCTTATCATGCATCTGACCTTTTCGCCGCCGGAGAGGACCTTCACGGGCTTGTACACATCGTCGCCGGAGAAGAGCATGCGGCCGAGGAAGGTTCGCAGATAGCTCTCGCGCTTATCGTCGGAAAACTGGCGCATCCAGTCCATGAGGTCATAATCGCAGTTTTCAAAGAAGCTGTTGTGATCCTTGGGGAAGTAGGCCTGCGTCGTCGATGCGCCCCACTTGACCGTGCCGGAGTCCGGCTCCTCCTCGCCCATGAGGATCTTGAACAGCATCGTAACGGCAAGCTCGTTTTTGCCGATGATGGCGATCTTGTCCTCCTTGCCGACGATGAAGCTTATGTTGTTTAAAAGCTTCACGCCGTCAACGGTCTTGCTGACCTCGGTGACGAACAGCCTGTCCTTGCCCGGCTCGCGGTCGGCCTTGAAGCCGACCCAGGGATAGCGTCTGCCGGAGGCCGGCAGTTCTTCGACGGTGAGCTTATCAAGAAGCTTCCTGCGGCTGGTGGCCTGACGGGATTTTGATTTGTTCGCCGAGAACCTTGCGATAAAGCCCTGCAATTCGGCGATCTTCTGCTCTGCCTTCTTGTTCTGATCCTTTATGAGCTTCTGCATCAGCTGGCTGGATTCGTACCAGAAGTCGTAGTTGCCGACGTACATCTTGATCTTGCCGTAGTCGATATCGACGATGTGCGTGCAGACGTTGTTGAGGAAGTATCGGTCATGCGAAACGACGAGCACCGTACCCTCATAGTCCATGAGAAAATCTTCGAGCCACACGACGCTTGCAAGGTCAAGGTTGTTCGTAGGCTCGTCGAGCAGGATAATATCGGGCGAGCCGAACAGCGCCTGCGCAAGCAGAACCTTGACCTTGAGGCGCGGATCCATATCGCGCATCATCGTTTCGTGGAAGTCCGGCGAAACGCCGAGACCCTGAAGAATGCGGCTTGCGTCGGACTCGGCCTCCCAGCCGCCGAGCTCGGCAAACTCCTCCTCGAGCTCGGCCGCGCGTATGCCGTCGGCATCGTCAAAATCGGGCTTGTCGTAGATCGCGTCCTTCTCCTTGCCGCAGTCGTAAAGGCGCTGGTTGCCCATGATTACGGTGTCCATGACGGTGTAATCATCGTACATGTTCTGGTTCTGCTTGAGAACCGACATGCGCTTTTTCGCGGCGATCGTGACGGTGCCTGTTGACGGCTCAAGCTCGCCGGAGAGAATTTTTATAAACGTCGATTTTCCGGCTCCGTTTGCGCCGATTATGCCGTAGCAGTTGCCGGGCGTAAATTGCAGATCAACGCGCGAAAACAAAACGTTTCCGCCGAAATTTATCGAAAGATCATTGACTGAAAGCATTCATTATACCTCTATATTAAAAAATCTTATTTATTCTATCATCATCGGACTGCGTTGGCAATAATTAATAGGATTTTTTGCGGCCGTTTATGCGCAGGATAAATACGAGGGGGCGAGAAAATGAAAATGATAATCGCGGCGGCGCTGCTGCCGATAGGGCTTGTGCTGGGCACATCGCTTCTCATATCGCTTGTGGGACGGCTTGTTGCGCGCCTGCGCAAGACGGAGCATGGCGATGATAACAGCTTGTAACGGCGGAATATCTATGGTATGATTTTGTTATAAAAATTAAGGGGTGATACGGTGAGTATTACATACGAAAACGGAGTTTTTGCACTCGATACCCGGTGCACGAGCTACATATTCCGCGTAACGAAATTCAGGCACCTTGAGCACATCCATTACGGCGAGCATGTCGCCGTAAGTGACGCGCAGCCGCTTGCTTCAAAGCACGATATCCAACTCGGCAGCAGCGTAATGTACGACCCCTCCGACGATAACTATTGCCTTGATAATCTCTGCCTTGAGTGGTCGGGCGTCGGCAGGGGCGACTATCGCCAGACGCCTGTTGAGGCAAAAATGCCCGACGGCAGCTTTTCCTCCGACTTTCTGTACGAAAGCTACGAGATCGTGCCCGGCTGCGTTCCCATGCAGAGCCTGCCGACGGCTTATGACGACGAAAAAACGGCGCAGACGCTTATCATAAATCTGCGCGAGCGCGACAGAGATGCGGCATTGACGCTTTATTACACGGTGTTTCCCGAATCCGACGTTATATCGCGCCGCTGCGTTATTAAAAACAACTGCGCCGGCGATATCTCGATCAGACGCATCATGAGCATGAGCCTCGATATGCCCGACCGCGGCTTTTTGATGCACAGCTTTGACGGCGGCTGGATAAAGGAAGCTCACCGGCATATCCGCCCCGTGGAGTACGGCATGTATGTAAATTCCTCGACCACCGGCGCATCGTCGAACCGGCACAATCCGGGCTTTCTGCTCTCGGAAAAACACACGGGCGAGGACTCGGGGCGCGCATGGGGCTTTAATCTTGTCTACAGCGGCAACCATTTCGGCGTCGTCGAAAAATCAAACCACGACCTTGTGCGCATCCAGCTCGGCATAAATCCGCATTGCTTTGACTGGACGCTGCACCCGGGCGAGAGCTTTGAAACGCCCGAGGCGGTCATGACCTTTTCCGAGTGCGGCTTCAACGGCCTGAGCGCAAATTTCCACGATTTTGTCAACAACAACATCGTGCGCGGCGATTGGAAGAACATCGAGCGTCCGGTGCTTATAAACGACTGGGAAGCCTGTTTTTTTAAATTCACCCGCGAAAAGCTCCTGAAACTGGCACGCAGAGCGAAAAAGCTCGGCGTGGAGCTTTTCGTCCTTGACGACGGCTGGTTCGGCGCACGAAACAGCGACACGGCAGGGCTGGGTGACTACGACGTTAATCTGAGGAAGCTGCCGGGCGGCCTCGGAGAGTTTGCCGACAGCATTGAAAAGCTGGGGATGAAGTTCGGCCTGTGGTTTGAGCCGGAGAGCGTGAACGTCGATTCCGAGCTTTACCGCGCGCACCCGGACTGGGCGATAAAGCCGCCCGTAGGCGAGCCGTGCTTCGGCAGAAACCAGCTTCTGCTGGATCTGACGCGCAAGGAGGTGCGCGATTACATCGTCGAAAATGTCGGAAAAACACTCGACAGTGCGAAGATAAGCTATGTCAAATGGGATATGAACCGGCATATGTCCGATGCGTATTCGCCGGCGCTGTCCAATCAGGGCGAGTTTGCCCACCGATATATCATCGGGCTTTACGAGGTGCTCAACCGCGTATTCACGCCGCGCAGGCATATTCTTCTTGAAAGCTGCTCATCCGGCGGCAACCGCTTTGATCTCGGCATGCTGTGCTATTCGCCGCAGATATGGGCATCGGACGACACCGACCCTATAGAGCGGCTCGATATCCAAAGCGGCCTGTCGTATCTGTATCCGCAATCGACCATGGGCGCGCATGTTTCGGCCGCGCCGCACCAGCAGACGCTCAGGGATACGCCGCTGTCAACGCGCTTTAACGTTGCGGCCTTCGGCGTGCTCGGCTACGAGCTTGAGCTCAAATATATGACGCACGCCGAGCTCAGGGAGCTGCGCGTCCAGATAGAGTTTTACAAGGCGCACCGAAAAACGTTCCAGTTCGGCAGGTTTTATCGCTTTGACGAGCGTAAGGGCAACAAGGTGCATTGGCAGGTCTGCTCGTGCGACGGAAAAGAGCACATAGTCGGCCATTTTCAGAAGCTGTGCACGGCCTCCGAGGGGCCGGACGCGCTTTGCGTGCACGATCTTGAACCAAAAGCGAAATATCATCTTTCCTGCAAGCGCCAGAGCCTTTTCATAAAGCGCCTCGGCGGCCTTGTAAAGCACGTTATGCCCATTGAGCTTGACCCTGACGGACTTATCCTGCGCACGGCGAACAAATTTATCACCATGCCCGACGGCGCGGAGGACTTCACAGCATCCGGCGCTGCGCTCATGTCCGGCGTGGGACTTAACAACCAGTTCCTCGGCACGGGGTATAACGATAAAATACACATGTTCGGCGACTTCGGCAGCGCCGTGTATGTGATAGAGAGAAAGCCCTGATATAAAAAGCCGGGGCTGAGAAACTTGAAATATATATAAATCGACACGATCGGCTCTGCGTGTTGTTCTGTCTGCCGCGCTCCTTCAGTATAATAAAGCCATCAAACGAAGGAGGCAATAAGCCATGAATACAGATAAAATTTACGCAGAACAGCTTGCAAACGAGTATGCTCCCAAGGACACCTCCAAGGTCGTAGCTCTCAGAAAGCTCGATGCAAAAGCAAAGCGTCCGGCAAGTATCTTCACCTACACCTTCGGCATCATAGCCGCACTGCTCCTCGGCGTTGGCATGTGCCTTTGCATGGGGCAGATTGGCAGCGGCACGGCCGGCATGTTCGTGCTCGGCATCATCGTCGGCGTGATCGGCCTTGTTGGAGCGGGCGTAAACTACCCCATCTACAAAAAGCTGCTGGCAAAGGGCAAGCAGAAATACGCCTTTGAGATCATGGAGCTTGCAAAAGAGATCAGCGAAAAGTAAGGCATTCAAAAAAGAGGGCACAGAAGCGTGAACAGATCGGAAAGTAAATATTTTGCCACGGCTGCAAAAATGGACGAAGCATTTTTGCGGCTGCTCGAAAAAAAGGACTTTGCATATATAACGGTCAAGGAGATCTGCGAAACGGCAGGCGTCAATCGTTCGACCTTCTATCTGCACTATGAGACGATCGGCGATTTGCTCGCTGAAAGTGCCGAGCACATGATCGGGCAGTTTCTCTCTTATATGAACAAGGATGCGTCGGCCTTTATAACGAAGCTTCAGAGCTGCCCCGTTGACGAGCTGTATCTCATCACGCCCGAGTATTTAACGCCGTATTTAAATTACGTCAAAGAAAACCGCAGACTTTTCAGAACGGCAATTGAAAATGCGGTGGTGCTCGGGGCAGACGGCATCTACGAAAAAATGCTCCGCCATGTGTTCGTGCCGATCCTGGAGCGCTGCGGCGTGCCGGAATGCGACAGAGCGTATATGATGACGTTTTATCTCCATGGCCTCATGGCTATCATAACGCAGTGGCTGAAAACCGACTGCGCGGATACGGTTGAGCACATAATTTCCCTCATGCAGACCTGTGTTCGCAGTGTTGAAGAGAGCAGTTGTTCCAAATAGGGAAATGTTTGAATAGTGCCTTTTTCATAAACTCCGAGCAGCTTGTCCTCCGGGAGATTTTTTGCTTGCGCCAAAAATGTCCGTGTGTTATATTGGAAATTGGGAAAGTATGGCAGCAACGTGATGATAAGGAGGTTATACGATGAAAAAAGCATTGGCAATGGCGCTTGCTATCATGTGTGTGCTGGCGCTCGCCGGCTGCGGCACAAATCCGGCAAAGGAGGTTTTACCATGGATGCAGAACCTTAAAGCGGATGATATCTCCGAGGTGCAGGTGTGGAACATGAGTACTGCCGAAGATCTGAAGAAGGTGCTCACTAAGGAAGAAACGGCCGAGCTTGTCGCATTGCTGAACGCGCTGACTGAGGATGATTTCCAGAATAACAGTGCGCTTCGCGGATCAACCCCTGACTATGGTATGGATATAGTTGTCGATGGAGAGCACATCGGTATCTGGCCGTCCGGATCGTCACGGGAAGGCGCACTGCGAACGGATTGCAAAGGCGAATGGTTTATCGACAATGACGCACTCACGGATTTTGTGAGAAGCGTTACGGCGGTCGAAAGCTTCGATGCAGCGGCTTGATATGTATAACGCAAACGCACGGAACTTAGCTGTTCCGTGCGTTTTGATTTTTCAGCTTTTTGCTTTCGGCCTGAACAGAAGCGCGATGATGATTCCGAAGAACACGGCTGCGCCGATACCGGCTGCGGCTGCCGTGAAGCCACCGGTGAACGCGCCGAGAACGCCGACCTCCGAAACGGCCTTTTCAACACCCTTGGCGAGCGTGCTGCCGAAGCCGGTAAGCGGAACGGTCGCGCCGGCTCCTGCCCATTTGACGAGCGGCGAGTAAAGCTCGACCGCCTCGAGTATAAGTCCGGCGACAACGTAGACGGTCAGTATCCGCGCCGGGGTGAGCTTTGTTTTGTCGATAAGGATCTGCCCTATTGCGCACAGCGCGCCGCCGACGGCGAAAACCTTGATATATTCAATGAGCATATCATTCACCTCGGCCCGGAAGATTTTTTTCGATGGCAAGCGCGTGGCATATGCCGGGGATGCTTGCACCCTGCTGGGTGCTCGTTGGCGACATGAGCGCACCCGTCGGCGCAAAAAGAATGCGGCTCCACTTGCCCTCGGAAAATCCGCGCATGATAAGCGAGCAGAACACCGCTGCCGAGCAGCCGCAGCCCGAGCCGCCTGCGTGAACGTCCTGCCGATCGCGGTCGAAGATCAGAACGCCGCAGTCGGTGTAAAACTTCCCGAGCTTAACTCCGTCGCGGCGGAAAAGCTCCTCGAGCGTGTCGTGGCCTACGGCGCCGAGGTCGCCGGTCACGATCATGTCGTAATAGTCCGGATCTCTGCCGGTGTCGGCAAAATGCGCCTTTAGCGTTTCGTATGCCGCCGGAGCCATGGCGCTGCCCATGTTGTTGGCATCCGTTATGCCGGCGTCGACTATTCTGCCGGGTGTAAGATATGTGATATAAGGCCCGGTTCCGCCTCTTTGCAGTATCACGGCGCCAGATCCCGTGACAGTCCACTGCGCGGTAGGTGTCCGCTGGCCGCCGTATTCGAGAGGAAAGCGGTATTGCCGCTCGGACGAGCAGAAGTGCGAGCTTGTCGCGGCGCACACCCTGTCGGCAAAGCCGCCGTCGAGCGCCATCGCGGCGAGGGTCATGCTCTCGCCCATGGTCGAGCACGCGCCGTACAGGCCAAAGTGGGGCACGCCGGTGTTTTTAAGTGCGAACGCGGAGCCGACGCACTGATTGAGCAGATCGCCGGAGAATATCATGTCAAGCTCTGCCGGAGGGATGCCGAGCTTATCGCAGCACAGCTCAAAGCACTCCTTGAGCATAGAGCTTTCGGCCTTCTCCCATGATTTTTCGCCGAAATATGCGTCCAGACATATCTTATCAAAGCAATGGCCGATCGGGCCTTCGCCTTCCTTCTGCCCGACGACCGAGGCAAAGGATACGATAGACGGCGTGTCTTGCAGCCGCAGAGTTTGCCGCCCTGTTTTTTTCATCATATTGATCACCGCAGATATTTTTCCCCGAAAAAACAAAAAAATACGGCTGCACAATTCGTGCAGCCGTAAATGCTTTTTATCAGAAGATGTCCTCGTTGACCTTTGTGGGAGGAACTTCGAGGATCGAAGGGTCCTGAATGATGCGGTTTATTATTTTGAACACGCTTGCATAGTAGTGACCGTCGACCGTGCGCTCGTCGAGAACGAACTTGCTGTCAACATACTTGCGGTCAACAACGTTGCCGTGGCGGTCAAGCTCATGCACATGGCGCTTTGCGCCGAACGAAACGAACACCGGCAGCGTGCCGAAGTTGTAGATATGATGGTAAATGGGGCCTATTCCGAGCGAGCCGAGGTCGGTTATTATCATCGAGCCGTGGAACGGGCTTACGTCCAGAAGCTTCTTCGGCAGCAGGCCGAAATAGTCTGCAACGCGCAGAAGCCAGATGGCAAAGCTGATGACGAAGCGCGGCAGGGAAGCAAACTTGTTTGCAAATTCCTCGGTGCCGTTTTCCTCGTCGGAGTTCTTGATCTCGTCGATGGCGGCGTTCATGCGGTTGTAAACGTCATAAATTGTGTCGGTAGGCTTGAATGCTACCTTGATGGTAGTTTCGCTCGAATCGATGGTCAGACTGCGCTTTACGGTCATGACGATCTCGATATCCTCGCGCGCATAGATGCGCTTGCCTACGCAGAAGCGGTTGAGTCCCGGCAGATACGCGCAGGCGCGAACATATGCCGCAATGAGCAGGTGCAGCATGCCCATGCCCTTGTAGCCAGCGACGCGCTGCTTTCTGAACCAGCGATCGGCATTGGTGATCTCAAACGATTCCTCATAGTAGTTGAGTGCGTCGTTTCGTGTAGGCATTATAAAAGGTATGAAGTTGTAAAAGCCGTTTAGTGAGCGCAGCCGTCTGCCGTCAACACGGTCGCCGGCGCGCCTTTTATAATTATTAGCCATAGGAAGCCTCCTTGGTATACGAATTTGCCGCAAACGTACCAAGTAATTATACATTGCCGACACTCGTTTGGCAAGGAAAAAACGGAGATTTTGCCGTTTCGATGCGTCGTGAGCAACAGAATTTACATTGCTATGCATATTGGTTATTGGAAAAAAGCAAATTGTTTATGGAGAAAAAGCAAAAAATACTTGCAAAATTGCGAATAAACACTTAGTATGTTAATTAACAAACAATAATTCCGGGCATTATGCCAAACATTTGACCCTGCTGTATCAATGCCTTGCGTTATGACCCACAGCAATGGATGCTCAGAGCAATAATTTAACAATTTAAATTGCTTGAAGTTTGTCAATGAAAATGCACAAAATCCGTTGAAATTACGGAGCTTTTTTGTTATTGTTAACATATTAAAAATATTCAATATCACGATAGCTGGATATGTGTTAAGAAAATTAACGAAGGGAGGAGAGCTGATGGCATTTGATGAAATTGCCGGAATAAGCGCGGCGGAGGAGAGCGTGCGCCTCGGTATTGCCGAGGCACAGGCGGAAGCAAAAAGAATAGTCGCGCAGGCAGAGCTTGCCGGCAAAACGGATGTCGAACAGGCGCGTGATAAGGCAGCCAAGGAGCTTGCCGCACGCAGGGCCGAGGCACAGGCAGAGGCTGATAAGGAAGCACAGGAGATCTATCAGAAAGCGGAGAACAAAAAAGCTGTGCTTCGTGCCAAGGCCGAAAGCCGTTGTGCGGCTGCGGCTAAACTAATCGCGGAAAGGATCGTGAACGGGTAATGGCCATTGAAAAAATGAAAAAGCTCAGGCTGCTGGCCGTCCGCGATCAGAAAAAGGCGCTTCTGCGCAAGCTCATGCTGCTTGGCTGCATCGAAGTCTCCGAGCCGGAGCTTTCCGAGCTTTCGCCCGAGCTGAGGCAGCACTTTGCAAAAGAGGACAGCGATGTCACAAAGTGCAGGACCGACTTCGCGACGCTCGTTCAGGCGGTGGAGCTGCTTGATAAGTATGCGCCGCAAAAGAGCAAGCTGCTGTCGGCAAAGCCGGAGACCGAGGTTGGCACCATTCTTGACGATTCAACGCTTGCCGCGACGATCGAGACTGCGCGCAGGATAGTTTCCGTTGACGAAGCGGTGCGCCGCGGTAATGCCGAGCGTGCGCGCCTTGCAGGCGCAATGGACTCGCTCAAGCCGTGGCTTGCGCTGGACTATCCGCTCGACGGGCAGGGGACGCAGCGATGCGTCGTAACGCTCGGCTTTGTCCCGGCGTCGGTGTCGCTTGCCGAGGTGAGCCAAAGCCTTGCGGAGGTCACCGAGGAGGCGGAGATAATCTCCGTTTCGGCGGATAAGACGCAGCGGTATCTTGTGCTTGTCTGCTTTAAGGAGGATCTTGCTGCGGCGCTTGACGCACTGAGGGTACATAATTTTTCGATCGCGGCTTTCGGCAATGCCGAGGGCACGGCGGCGGAGAATACCGAAAGGCTTAAAGCCGAGCTTGAGGAGCTTGACCGGCAAAAAGGCGAGCTTATCGACGAGATATGCGCCATGGCCGAGTGCCGGCAGGAGCTGAAGCTTTGCGCCGACAGAATGGATACAAAGGTCGCCTATGCCGAGGCCGAGGGACGGCTGTACGGCATGGAAAGCGTCGTGGCGCTCCAGGGCTGGGTGCTTGCACGCAAGGTGCCCGAGCTTGAAGCCAGTCTTGAAAAATTCGATTGCGCGTGGGAGCTTTGCGACCCCGAGCCGGAGGAATATCCCGAGGTTCCGGTGCAGCTGCGCAACAATAAGATAACAAACGCGCTGAACATGGTGACGAACATGTACAGCCTGCCGTCATACGACGGAGTTGACCCAAATCCGCTGATGGCGCCGTTTTTCATTTTGTTCTACGGACTTATGATGGCGGACATGGGCTATGGACTTATCATGATCCTTGCGGCGGTCGTTGCAATGAAAAAGATGCATCCGCGCAAGGGCAGTCTGAGCTTCTGCCAGCTGCTTTTGTATTCGGGCATCTCGACATTCATCATGGGCATACTCACCGGCGGATTTTTCGGCGATGCGCTCGCGCAGATCGGAAAGATCCTCGGCAAGCCCGACGGATGGGGCGAGCTGTGGTGCCTGTTCAGCCCGATGACCGACGTTATGACGGTGCTCATCGGCGCAATGGTGCTCGGCCTTATCCATCTGAACACCGGCATGGTCATAAGCGTTGTCGAAAAGATCAAAAAGGGCGATGCGGCAAGTGCATTCTGGGAGGAAGGCTCGCTGTGGGTCATCCTCATCGGAGCCGTCATGATGGCGCTCTCCGTCGGCTCGGTCGGCGGAGTGCCGGTCGTTTTAGTGGTCGGCTGTGTGATGCTCTTCTACGGAGGAAGCCGCGGAGCAAAGGGCTTCGGCAAGCTCACAAGCCTGTTTTCAACGCTGTATAACACCGTGACGGGCTGGTTCGGCGACATTCTTTCTTATTCGCGTATCATGGCGCTGATGCTCGCAGGAAGCGTTATCGCAACCGTTTTCAACACCATCGGCGGCATAGCAAACAGCCTGTGGCTGTTTATCCCCGTGTTCCTGATAGGACACAGCCTGAACTTTGCCCTGAACCTTTTGGGCTGCTATGTACACGATTTGAGGCTTCAGTGCCTTGAGTACTTCGGCAAGTTCTATAAGGACGGCGGCAGAGCGTTCAAACCACTTGAAGTAAGCACAAAATATTACGATATAGCGGAAGACTAAATAGGAGGATATTAATAATGGAATTTCTGTTTGCACACTCCGGCCTTGCAATAGGCCTTCTCGGCGCAGGCCTTGCCGCATGCATGGCAGGCGCAGGCTCGGCAGTCGGCACCGGTATCGCCGGTGAAGCCGGCGCAGGACTCATCACCGAAGATCCCTCCAAGTTCGGTAAGGCGATGATCCTTCAGGTCATCCCCGGCACTCAGGGACTGTACGGCCTGGTCGTTTTCTTCGTTGCGATCATGAATATGGGTCTGCTCGACGGCACGGCGCTCAACCTTTCGTTCGTTGACGGTTGCCGCTACTTCGCAGCATGCATGCCCATCGCCATCGGCGGCCTCGTTTCCGCGATCGGTCAGGGCAAGGTCGCAGCAGCGTCGGTCAATCTGCTTGCAAAGAACCCCGACCACTGGGCAAAGGGCATGATCCTGTGCATCACCGTTGAGTTCTACGCGATACTGTCCCTGCTCGCATCGATGATGATGCTGCTGTACATCTGATCAAGAAATAAAACATAAAGGCAGGGCTTTACCATGAAAGGCACTGAAAAAATAATCGCACATATCCGGGCCGACGGCGACGCGGAGGCAAAGAAAATAATCGACGCCGCGTCAAAGCAGGCCGAAGAAAAGCGTGCCGAGAGCTTCAAGGCGGCGCTTTCGGAGTATGAAAAGCTCATGCAGGCCGGCAACGCCGAGTGCGAGGATATCCTCAGCGGCAGCCGCCGCATTGCGGAGATGGAGGCAAAAAAGAGCGTCCTTTCCGTAAAGCAGGAGATGATATCTGCCGCGTTTGACGCAGCACGCAAAGAGATAGTCAATATGCCGCGTGATAAATACACGCAGTTTCTTGCGCGTATGGCGGCCGAGGCAGCTGCCAGCGGCATGGAGGAGATAGTCTTAAATGCGCGCGACAAGGCCGAGGTCGGCAAATCCGTCTGCAAAGCGGCAAACGAGCTTCTTTCGGCAAAGGGAACGCCCGGCAAACTCACCGTGAGCGAGGACACTGCCGATATTTCCGGCGGAGTTATAGTCCGCTTCGGCGGCATAGAGACAAATTGCAGCATCGACGCGCTCATTCGCCAGCGCCGCAGCGGACTTTCCACCGAAGTTGCGGCAGCTCTGTTTGAATGATGCTCCGGCGCTGCATATCCCTAAAAGGGAGGGAACGAATTGTCAAATAAAAAGTGCGTCAGAGAAAAATATCTGTATCTTTCCGCGATGCTCAGGGCAAGGGAAGCGAAGATGCTCACGCGCGACAAGGCCGAGCGCATGATAGACGCGCCGAGCTTTGACGAGGCGGCAAAGATGCTCACAGACTGCGGATATAAGGACATGTCGGGCTTTACGGCAAAGCAGGTCGAGGAGACCCTTGCCGAGCACAGAGCCGAGATATTCGCAGAGCTTGCGCGACTTTCGCCGAACGCGGAGCCGGTAGAGGTCTTCCGCATGAGGTATGATTACCATAATGCGAAGATCGTAATAAAAACCGAGGCCGACGGCCGCGACAGAACGGATCTTATGAGCGCTTCCGGCAGAGTCAGCCCCGAGGTTTTAAAGCGCAGCTTTGCCGAGGAAAAGTATCTCGGCCTGCCGCCGGTGCTTGCCGACGCAATGGTCGAGGCAAAAAGCGCGCTTGCAAGATCGCAGAATCCGCAGCTTGCCGATTTCATACTCGACAGGGCGTATTTTGCCGAGATCTGCGCGGCGGCGAAAAATCTCGGAAGCGCGTTCCTGCGCGGCTATGCGCAGATTCTTATAGACGCGGCAAACCTCAGAAGCGCTGTGCGCACGATGCGCATGAATAAGGATGCCGAGTTTCTCAAAACGGCGCTCATACCGGGCGGCGGAATTGACACCGGGCGCATCCTTGCGGCCTTCGGCTCGGGCGATACGCTTGCGTCGATATACGCCAACACGCTTTTGGCAAATGCCGCGGCTCTCGGCGCTGCCGCAGTAAAGGGCGGAACGATGACCGAGTTCGAGCTTGCCTGCGACAATGCCGTAACGGCGTATCTCACGGGCGCAAGGCTCGTATCCTACGGCGAGGCGCCGGTCATTGCGTATCTTGCCGCCGCCGAGGGTGAAACCACCGCGCTGCGCATGATACTCACCGGGATGCTCGCCGGACTTCCGGCGGAGACCATACGGGAAAGGCTGCGTGATCTTTATGCTTAAAATTGCTGTAATCGGACGGCGTGACACCGTTATGGGCTTCACAGCGCTGGGACTGGAGGCATATCCGGTCGCCGACGGCGCTGAGGCAAAGGCGATACTTCGCACGCTCACCCATGACAGGGAGGATGTTGCGATAATCTACATCGAGGAGGATATCGCTGTCCAGCTTCAAAGCCAGATAGACAAATTCAAGGACAGCCCGAAACCGGCGATAATACTCATCCCCGGCAGAGAAGGCAGTCTCGGCATGGGCCTTTCGGCTCTCAATGCCGCAGTCGAGCGTGCCATCGGCACGAACATCCTCGAGAATAATTAAGAAAGAAAGGTATCTGTATGAGCGGAACTATAATAAAGGTCTCAGGACCGCTTGTAGTCGCGGAGGGATTGGGCGACGCAAACGTATCCGACGTTGTGCGTGTCGGTCCCGACAGACTTATAGGCGAGATACTTAATATGACGGGCGACAGCGCATCGATCCAGGTCTATGAGGAGACCTCCGGCCTCGGACCGGGCGCGGAGGTTGAAAGCTCGGGCATGCCGATGTCCGTCGAACTCGGACCGGGCATGCTGGAGAATATCTATGACGGCATCCAGCGCCCACTGCCGGAGATCCGCGAGCTGACCGGCGCGACCATAAGCCGCGGCACCGACGTTCCGGCGCTCAACCGCAAGAAGAAGTGGACGTTTACGCCGACCGCGCACGAGGGCGATGAGCTTACAGGCGGCGACGTTATCGGCACCGTTCAGGAAACAAGCGCCATTCTGCATAAAATAATGGTGCCGCCCAACATGAGCGGCAAGCTTCTGAGCATCAAGGGCGGCGACTTTACCGTAACCGAGACCGTTGCCGTGCTTGAAGATAAAAAGGGCGAAAAGCATGAGCTTACGCTGATGCAGAAGTGGCCTGTCCGTATAAGCAGACCCTATGCATCCAAGAGCATGCCCACGCGCCCGATGAACTCCGGACAGAGAATAATCGACACACTCTTCCCGATAGCAAAGGGCGGCACGGCGGCAGTCCCAGGCCCCTTCGGCTCGGGCAAGACCGTCGTTCAGCACCAGCTTGCAAAGTGGTCGGATGTTGATATAGTTATCTACATCGGCTGCGGCGAGCGCGGCAATGAGATGACCGACGTTCTCATGGAGTTCCCGGAGCTTACAGACCCCAGAAACGGCGAGCCTCTGATGAAGCGAACCGTTCTTATAGCAAACACCTCCGATATGCCCGTTGCGGCGCGCGAGGCGTCTATCTACACGGGCATAACGATAGCGGAGTATTTCCGCGATATGGGCTATGACGTGGCGGTTCTTGCAGACTCCACCTCGCGTTGGGCGGAGGCTCTGCGCGAGATGTCCGGCCGACTTGAGGAAATGCCAGGCGAAGAAGGCTACCCGGCCTACCTTGCATCGCGTATCGCACAGTTTTACGAGCGCGCAGGCGTTGTCAAATGCCTCGGTTCCGACGAAAGACGCGGCTCTGTAACCGCCATCGGCGCAGTTTCACCTCCGGGCGGCGATATCTCCGAGCCTGTTTCGCAGGCAACGATGCGTATCGTCAAGGTCTTCTGGGCGCTCGATTCGTCCCTTGCATACGCGCGCCACTTCCCGGCGATAAACTGGCTGACCTCGTATTCGCTGTATGTCGATACTCTGGCCAAGTGGTATAACGAGCAGTTCGGCCCCGAGTATATGATAAACCGCGATAAGGCGATGCATATACTTCAGGAGGAAAACGAGCTTCAGGAGATCGTCCGCCTCGTCGGTCAGGATGCGCTCAGCCCTGCCGACAGACTCACTATGGAAACGGCAAAGATGCTGCGCGAGGACTTCCTGCAGCAGAACGCTTTCGTCGATGAGGATGCATATTCGTCCTATGACAAGCAGTTTGAGCTTATGCGCATGATACTCACCTTCGATACTCTCGGCCGCGATGCACTCGGCAAGGGCGCAGATATGAAGGCGCTGTTTGCAATCGGAGCAAAAGAGCGCATAGGACGTGCAAAAATGGCGGCTCCCGATACATACAAGGCCGAGTACGCTTCGATACTTGAGCAGATGAAGAACGAGATCGATGCGGTCATCGCAGGAGGTGAGGACGCATGATTAAAGATTATAAGACCATACGACAGATAGCAAATCCGCTGATGATCGTCGAGCAGGTCGAGGGCGTCACATATGACGAGCTGTGCGAGATCGAGCTTCCCAACGGCGAGGTCCGCCGCGGCAAGGTCCTCGAGGTTGAGGGCGACAGAGCCGTCGTTCAGCTTTTTGACTCGGCTCAGGGCATAAACCTTGCGCAGACTAAGGTCAGATTTCTCGGCCATCCTCTGGAGCTTGCGGTTTCCGAGGATATGCTCGGCCGCGTATTCAACGGTATGGGTCAGCCTATCGACGGCGGCCCCGAGCTTCTTGCGGAGGCTCATCGCGATATTAACGGCATGCCCATGAACCCGGCGGCGCGCGCGTATCCGGCGGAGTTTATCCAGACCGGTGTTTCCACCATCGACGGCCTGAACACCCTCGTTCGCGGCCAAAAGCTGCCCATATTCTCGGCCTCAGGCCTTCCGCACGCTGCGCTCGCGGCGCAGATCGCGCGTCAGGCGCGCGTTCTCGGCGACGGAGAGAACTTTGCGGTCGTCTTTGCGGCGGTCGGCATCACGTTCGAGGAGTCGGAATATTTTATCGAGGACTTCAAGCGCACCGGCGCTATCGACAGAACCGTCGTCTTTTCAAACCTCGCAAACGATCCTGCCGTTGAGCGTATCGCAACTCCGCGTATGGCGCTTACAGCGGCCGAGTACCTTGCGTTTGAAAAGGACATGCACGTTCTTGTCATCATAACCGATATCACAAACTACGCCGAAGCTCTGCGCGAGGTTTCCGCGGCAAAGAAAGAAGTCCCCGGCCGCCGCGGATATCCCGGCTATCTGTACACTGACCTTGCAACGATGTACGAGCGCGCCGGCCGCCGCATAGGCAGCAAAGGCTCGATCACCATGATCCCCATCCTCACCATGCCCGAGGACGATAAGACCCATCCGATCCCCGACCTTACCGGCTACATCACCGAGGGTCAGATCATCCTTAGCCGCGATCTGCACCGCAAGGGCATCGTGCCTCCCGTTGACGTTCTGCCGTCGCTCAGCCGACTGAAGGATAAGGGCATCGGCGAGGGCAAGACCCGCGAGGATCATGCAGGAACCATGAACCAGCTGTTTGCCGCATATTCGCGCGGCAAGGACGCAAAGGAGCTGATGACCATCCTCGGCGAGGCCGCTCTTTCCGACGATGATAAGCTGTTTGCCGAGTTTGCCGATGAGTTTGAAAAGACCTACGTCAATCAGGGCAACAACACAAACCGCAGCATTGAGGAGACACTTGATCTCGGCTGGAAGCTGCTGAGCATCCTGCCCAGAGCGGAGCTTAAGCGCGTGAAGCCCGAGATGATCGAAAAATACATGAAGTAAGGGGGAGTCTTTATGGCAGGCACCACGATAACCCCTACAAGAATGATGCTAAAGCAGCTCAAGGGCAGGCTCAAGACTGCACGCCGCGGCCATAAGCTTATGAAGGATAAGCGCGATGAGCTGATGCGTCAGTTCATGGACATCGTGCGCCTTAACAAGCAGCTGCGCGAGCGCGTCGAGCAGGGGCTGACGGAGGCTTTCGCCGCCTTGCAGGTCGCAAGCGCGATCATGAGCCCCGAGATGCTCGAGCAGGCGCTTTTGTATCCGCGCCAGAGCGTTGAGCTTGACATGCAGTTTAAAAACATCATGAGCGTCAACGTGCCGCAGTATTCGTTCCACACGCGCAATAACGACCCGTCGGAGATCTATCCCTACGGCTTTGCGCAGACCTCGGGCGAGCTGGACGACGCGCTCTCGCGCATGGCAGTTGTTTTCGAGGATATGCTTCAGCTTGCACAGGTCGAAAAGACCATGCAGCTTTTGGCTGAGGAGATCGAAAAAACGCGCCGCCGCGTAAATGCGCTCGAGTACGTCATGATCCCCGAGCTTGAGAGCAATATCAAATACATCTCCATGAAACTTGAGGAGAACGAAAACTCCACCAAGGTCCGCCTCCTCAAGGTCAAGGAAATGGTTCTGCAAAACGCACACGATTTTAAGTGAAAGAAAGAGCACAGGCCATGCGAATCAAATGATTCGCATGGCCTGTGGACATTTTTGCGGCGGTGTGCTATTTTATATCTCGAATGTGAAAGAAAAAAGCCGCGTGCAAAATATGAGCAGAAAAAACAAGATAACAAAGGATACTGTCCCGGAGGGGTTCAGCGTACCTCTGGCGCTGACGGATATGATACCTGCCGTGTTTTTCGGCCTTTCGGCGGTGCGGCGCAGATATGCTTTTTCGTAGGGCTGCTGCTTGTTTGAATAAAAAATTTCCGTGCTTTTCGCACGGAAATTTTTTATTCGTCTCTGTAGCCGTTGGGGTTCATGGTCTGCCAATGCCACGAGTCGCGGCACATGTCCTCGACGTTATACTGCGCTGTCCAGCCAAGCTCGCGGCGGCTTTTCTCCGGTGAGCAGTAGCACTCGTCGATGTCTCCGGCGCGGCGGCCTACGATCTTGTACGGAACTGTCAGCTTGTTTGCCTTTTCAAACGCATGCACAAGCTCGAGAACGCTGCAGCCTCTGCCGGTGCCGAGGTTGAAGATAAGCTCGCCCGGATGTGAGTCCATGTACGATATCGCCGCAACGTGGCCGCGCGCAAGATCGACAACGTGGATGTAGTCGCGCACGCCGGTGCCGTCGGGGGTGTTGTAATCATCGCCGAAAACGCGCAGATACTCAAATCTGCCGATGGCCGTCTGCGAGATATAGGGCATGAGGTTATTCGGAATGCCCTTCGGATCCTCGCCGATAAGTCCGCTCGGATGTGCGCCGACGGGGTTGAAGTATCTTAAAAGCGCAACGCTCCAGCTCGGATCGGCTTTTACATAGTCGCGCAGTATCTGCTCGCACATATATTTTGTCCAACCGTAAGGATTTGTGCATTTTCCGGTGCGCGAGGTCTCGTACAGCGGCATATCGTTATCCGAGGAATACACCGTCGCCGAGGATGAGAAGATGATCTTCTTGACGTTGTGCGCGCGCATAGCCTCGCACAGCGTTATCGTCGAGCCGAGGTTGTTGTTGTAATACTCAAGCGGCTTTTCCACCGACTCGCCGACGGCTTTAAGCCCGGCAAAGTGGATAACGCAGTCGATATCGTGTGAGGAGAATATCTCGTCGAGCTTTTTGCGGTCGCGCACGTCGGCCTTGTAGAAAGTCAGGGCCTTGCCTGTGATCTCCTCAATGCGCTCCTTGGCCTTTTCGCTGCTGTTTACAAGATTATCTATAACCACGACGTCCATGCCCTGCTCGAGCAGCTCAACGCAGGTGTGGCTGCCGATGTAGCCCATGCCGCCGGTAACTAAAACTGTCATGCTTATCACTCCTTTGAACTGATTTTAAAATATAGCTGCAAAAAAGGCAAGCTTTTGTGCTTGCCTTTTTAAAATTACTTCTTATGATAAAGCTTCTTGGCCTGATATTTCGGCTCGTAGGTGATGTTGACGCCGATCTTGGAGAAGAGGTTTTCGTCAACGCGCGAGAGTATGACCGTCGAGTGCGCCTCGCAGCCTCGCAGCTTGCCGAGCTGATCTATTGCAAGCTCAGCAAGCGGATTTGTGACAGCGCAGATGGAAAGTGCGATGAGCAGCTCATCGGTGTGCAGGCGCGGATTGTGGTTTCCGAGATGCTCGATCTTCAGGTGCTGGATAGGCTCAATGACGCTGGGCGCGATGAGCAGCAGCTCCTTGTTAATGCCGGCAAGCTTTTTGAGCGCGTTCATAAGGCAGGCCGATGATGCGCCGAGCAGCGAGCTTGTCTTGCCGGTGACGATAGTTCCGTCGGGCAGTTCAATGCTGACGGCCGGAGCGCCGGTCTCTTCCGCGCGCGCGTTTGCGGCGGCGACTACGGGACGGTCGGCTGCCGAAAGGCCGATCGAGTTCATTATAAGCTCGATCTTGCGCACCTCTTCGACTGTGCCAAGACCCTGACGCAGCGCACATGCGGCGGCGTAGTAGCGGCGGATGATCTCCTGCTTGGAGGCATTGCGGCATGCCTCGTCGTTTATGATGCAGTTGCCGGCCATGTTGACGCCCATGTCGGTGGGGCTTTTGTATGCGCTCTCGCCGTAGATGCGCGTGAGTATGGCGTTGAGCACGGGGAAGATCTCAACGTCGCGGTTATAGTTTACCGTGGTCTCGCCGTAAGCTTCAAGATGGAAGGGGTCGATCATGTTAACGTCGTCGAGATCGGCGGTCGCCGCCTCGTAGGCGAGGTTTATCGGGTGCTTGAGAGGAACATTCCAGATAGGGAAGGTCTCAAACTTTGCGTAGCCTGCGTTTATGCCGCGCAGATGCTCATGATACAGCTGGCTGAGGCAGGTTGCCATTTTGCCGCTGCCGGGGCCGGGCGCCGTGACGACGACGAGGCTGCGCTCGGTTTCGATATAGTCGTTCTTGCCGAAGCCGTCCTCAGATACGATAAGCTCAACGTTCGAGGGGTAATCGGGGATTATGTAGTGGCGATAGACCTTGATGCCCAGCGTTTCGAGCCGCTTTTGGAACAGCTCGGCAGCCGGCTGGCTGCGATAGTGGGTGATTACAACGCTGCCGACGAAAAGACCGATGCCGCGGAATGCGTCGATAAGGCGCAGCGTGTCCTCATCGTAGGTGATGCCGAGGTCGCCGCGGCGCTTGTTGCGTTCAATATCGTCGGCGGAAATGGCGATAACGATCTCCGCCTCGTCCTTCATTTTAAGCAGCATCTTGACCTTGCTGTCCGGCTCAAAGCCCGGCAGTACGCGCGATGCGTGGTAATCGTCAAACAGCTTGCCGCCGAATTCGAGGTACAGCTTGCCGCCGAATTTTGCGATTCTGTCTCTTATGTTGCGCGACTGCTCGCGCATGTATTTTTCGTTGTCGAAGCCGATCACATTCATAATCTTTGCCCATCCATTCTGTAATTTTCACAAGCAAAAATTATATACCGCCCACTCGAACCTTGTCAATATTTTAGAGGCGATTTGACGCACCTACGGATACATATATTGCGGTATCCCGGTGTCGAGACATTGGTGGAAACCGTAACTGCTACGCAACCCAGTAGTGCGTTGCTGAGTTTTGCGGTTGCCCGGTTCGGGACTGCGTAGGAAACCGCGTTTGCCTCGAGCTACAGCAGTGCAATGCTGAATTTTTCGCCGCACACCTGTAGGGAACGGATTTATCCGTTCCGTTGTGTTGCAGTTTAGTCGGCACCTACCGGTCGGGCAACCGCAAAAAACTGTATCGGCATCAGCGTTGATGCGCCTCTAAAATGCCTTCCCCTGCGTAGCTTGAGGGGAAGGTGTCACCTTGGTGACGGATGAGGTGTTATTAAATCTGCGGTGCTAACCGCCACATTTTTTTAGAGGCGCTTTTTTAGAGGCGCATTCACATTGTACAAATACATATATTGCGGTATCCCGACCGGGAGCTGCCGACGAAACCGATACATATGTCAACAATGTAGCGCCTACGGCGCGGAT
>DKRV01000028.1:66604-73515 GCA_002472405.1 Clostridiales bacterium UBA7273
CAAGGGGAAGACAATTGGGTGCGACGCGTATTTTTACACCGCACTAACGTATGGTGCGAGGCAACCACGGTTTCATCGGTAACTTCGACACCGGGCAATAAAACGCTATGCCGCACTAATGTAGCGCGAGGCACACACGGTTTTGCCGGCAGTTTCGAACCGGGTTCACGCAATATGCGTATTCGTAGCTGCCTCAATGCGCCATTAAAAGAGGCTGGAGCTGCTTGCCGGCGAGGGCGGCTTCGACGGTAGCGCCGATGAGCGAAAAATCGGATGCAGCCGAGAACGGCTTCTTTATCGGGTCATCCTGACGGAAGGGTACAATGTAGACGTTTTTGCGGTTTAAAAGTCCGGCAATATTGGGCGCCGAGCCGGACAGCGCATCGTTTGTGGAAAATGCTATGATAAGCGGCTTTGAGTTCCTAAGATGTGCTTTCGCGGCCATGGTAACGGCTGTATCGGTTATACCGTGGTTGAGCTTTGCCATGGTGTTTCCCGTGCAGGGGGCAATGATGAGCGCCTCCATCGGCTTTGCCGGGCCGAGCGGCTCGGCCTCGGCAATGGAGCAAACCGGCTTTGCGCCGCACAATGACTCAAGGCGCGATAAAAAATCGGAGGCTTTTCCGAAACGCGTGTCGGTTGCTGCCGCCGTCTCGCTCATTATGGGCACAAGCTCGTATTTATCGGAAAGCAGAACAAGCTGAGAAAAAAGCTTATCATATGTGCAGTAAGAGCCGCAGAGGGCTATGCCGATGCGTGGTTTTGCCATGATATCAAACTCCTTTTAATATTTCGGAAACCGCAGAATGCATCGCTTGTGCCGCGCTTTCTGGCGCGTATCGGCCGGGAAGTGCGCGCAGAACGGTAAGGTCAAGCCCGGCATCGGCGGCCTCGGCCGGGTCGATGCCGCCGGGAGCGGATGCAAGCTCCAGCAGGATGCAGCTGTCCCTGAACGCCGTCAGATCCGGGATGACCTGCGCGGGAGCTGTGTTTATTACGGCGTCGAAGCTCTGCATGATCTCGCGCGGACAGTCGGGCGGAAGGGATGGGCAGCCGAGCTCAGCAGCCAGTGCCCTTGCCTCGGTGTTCACTGACATGAGGTATACCGCCGGGCACAGCGCAGATAGTTTGTGTATCAGCAGCTTGCCGATGCGCCCCCAGCCTACGACGAGTATGCGCATATCGCACAGCGCAGACCGCGCTCTGCGCATAAGCTCGCTGACCGCACCTTCGGCCGTTATTGCGGCGTTTTTTACGGTGAAGTTGGGGCAGCGCATGTAGTCGCGGCAGCTCTGGCCGCGCTCGGCTGCCGAGACCTTTAGCTGTGCGCTTATCCTGCCGCCGATTATAACGGTGCCGCGTCCTGCACAGTCGAGTATGTGCTCCGTGCGGCAAGGCTGCGAGCCGAGCGGAGCGTTCAAAAGCCCGTGCGCGTCTTCGGCAGGCACGGGCAATATGACGGCATCGGCCTGCTCGGGCGAGGAAACGGCGCGGACGCCGTTGGGCAGCTGTGCTTTGTCCATACAAAAGCATAGTACCTCGTGCCCGTCGTTTTTGAGCATTCCTGCAAGCAGCACGCTGCGCCCATCGCCGCCGCAGATAAGTATCTTCATTTTATCACCTCCGGTAATGCCATATTATGCGTTGCATAAAATTCGGTGAGATGATAAAATAGAAAAAGTTTTTTAGTTGAGGTGTGATATGAGCAGAGCCGATGAAATATTTATAGCAAATTGTAAGGATATACTGACAAACGGCGTGTGGGATACCGACCGTGAGGTGCGGCCGCGCTGGGAGGACGGCGCGCCTGCGTATACGGTGAAGAAATTCGGCATCGTAAACCGCTATGATCTGTCCGAGGAGTTTCCGATACTGACGCTGCGCCGAACCTATTGGAAGTCCGCGATCGACGAGCTTTTGTGGATATGGCAGGCAAAGAGCAACAATGTAAACGAGCTGCGCACGCGCGTGTGGGATGCATGGGCGGATGAGACAGGCTCGATAGGCAAGGCCTACGGCTATCAGCTCGGCGTTAAGCAGCACTATCCCGAGGGAGATATGGACCAGGTGGACAGAGTGATCTGGGATCTCAAGCACAATCCGGCCTCGCGCAGGATAATGACCAATATCTATAACCACGCCGACTTAAGCGAGATGGCGCTGTATCCCTGCGCGTATTCAATGACCTTCAATGTCAGCGGAAACACGCTCAATGCCATACTCAATCAGCGCTCGCAGGACATGCTTGCGGCGAATAACTGGAACGTCGTGCAGTACGCGGTGCTCACGCATATGTTTGCGCAGGTGGCAGGACTCAAGGCAGGCGAGCTTGTGCATGTGATTGCCGACGCGCATATTTATGACAGGCACGTTCCTGCGATAGAGGAGATTATCGCAAATCCGCCCAAGGCCGCGCCGAAGTTTATTATTGACCCCACGGTGGATGATTTTTATAAGTTTACGCGCGACAGCTTCAAGGTAGAGGGCTATGAATATTCCGAATTCAAGTCCAAGATCCCCGTCGCTGTCTGAAAGGAAATAACATGGATGCAATAGTTGCCGTCTATTCCGACTGGGGAATAGGCGCGGACGGAACGCAGCCGGTCGTCTTGAAGGCCGACAGGCAGCATTTTGTCGAGCTTACTCGCGGCAGAACGGTCATCGTCGGCCGAAAAACTCTGGCCGATTTTCCGGGCGGCAGACCGCTAAAGGGACGCAGAAACATTGTCCTCACGCGGCAGAGCACAGTCATCGACGGCGCGGAGATCGCGCACAGCCCGGAGCAGGCGCGCTCGCTTTGCGATGACGATGCAATGGTCCTCGGCGGACAGAGCGTTTTTCGCGACATGATGCCGTATATTGACCGCGTTTTTGTCACAAAAATAAACTGCTGTCCGCAGTCAGACAGCTATTTTGAAAACCTCGACGCGAGCGCCGACTGGCGCATTGCGAGCCAAAGCGAGGCGCTGCGCGAGGGAGATATCGAATACAGCTTTGTTTGCTACGAAAGGATAAAGCCATGAAAAAACGAATAGCGGCAATTATGCTGCTCATGCTAACGCTGCTTGCCGGCTGCGGCGAGGATACGCCGACGGAAACTCCGGCGCCGAGCGCCGCGATACTTTCGCAGGGAGACTGCTTTGTGGTTGCTGAGGATAACTCAAGCGGCATTACCAAGTACAGTTATACGATAAAGGACAAGTCCGGAGCGGAGCTGGAGAGCGCCATATGCGCAAAGCAGCCGCGAGTTGCCGTTATAAACGACGATCTGCTCGGCGTGAGATTTTATGTCAATGACAAGACCTTTTGCCGTTATTATGACCTGAAAAACGGCCGCGTGTCCGATTCGTTTTTCAACGCTTTTTGGGATAACGGCAAGCTCGTTGCGTATCATGATTACGATAACGGCCACCGCCTGATGGTGCGCGATATGTTCGATGAAAACGGCTATTACTATGAGCTTGACCTCGATATTCAGGCGCTGTCGATAACAGTCACCGCCTGCGAGCAGAGCGAGGATACGGGCGATTTGACCGTGACATACACCTATGGCGACGGCGGAGCGGAATACAGCGCAACGCTGCCGACAAAACCGGCTGAGTCGGAAGATAAGTAAATAAACAAACGGCGCACATACGGAAATTTCCGCATGTGCGCTTTCATAATGCTTTATTGAGCTTCTTTGAGCAGCTCCTCCGCGCTTACACCGAAGAGCTTTGCCAGCGCCATCAGGTTTGTCGTGCTCGGATCGGAAGCGCCGGACTCCCACTTTGAGACGGCCTGACGGCTCACGCCCAGTGACTCGGCCACAAATTCCTGCGTCATTTTGCAGTCCACCCGATGCTGCTTCAAAACCTCGCCGAGGTTTCTGGCGGCCTCCTGCTTCTCCTTCCTCACAGGCTCGGACTTTAAGTATTTGCGCAGAGCCTTTATAACGAGCACCGTCAAGTATATACCCAGACAGGCTACGGCGATGAAGAATATCCCGAACGGGATCATTGTTGCGACGAAATTCATAATGCTTTCTCCTTTGCTTTGATGGCCTCAGTATAGCGGCTTTTGCCCGGTTGCACTACCAACTATTGCGCAACTTTTCGGTTGCGCGGCTGCTTTGCGCATCAAAGCCCGGAAAAATACTATCACATGACGGCAAAAAACACAACAACAGCCACGGCAGATCGTTCTGCCGTGGCTGCTTAAATGTTTGAAGCAGTAGGTTACGACTCCTTGCTCTTCGCCGCGGTGTAGTCGGCGTAGGACTGGAAGGTGAAGCCTGCTGAGGTGATAAACTGCCTGAAATCAATGCTGTCATAGAGCTTCGTGTATTTAATATCGGCGCTGCTTGCCCAATCGGCAATGTCTGCGTCAAACTCGACGGGAGCTGCGAGGTAGGTCAGTGGAACGACCGACTGCGTATAGCCGTTGCGGTAGGAAACAAGGTCGGTGCCCTTGGTCGGCAGACGCATGATGACGTGGTAGCCAAACTGCGATTCGACAACGTCGCTTACCTCGTACTCCTTAAGAGCACGGCTTGCGTCGTCATATTCCGTGACCATCGAGCCTTTTGTGAAGCAGTAGCCCTCGGGGAACTGCGCAAGGCCGGTGTCCTCGCTGTATTCGTTCATAAGCTCTTTAAAGCGCGTCCAGCGTTCGGTGTCGTCGGTGATGGCCTTAAGCTCTGCGCAAAGCTCCTCTGCCTTGGCCTTCTTTTCTGCCTTTACCTCGTCGGAAAGCTCCTTGGAGCTTGACTTGCCGTCGGCGTCGGTCACGGTCTCGGAGGTGAGGAACAGAATGTGCGCTGAGGTGATGTAGTCATTTTCCTCGGCATATGCCTGCACCTTGTCATCGCTGAGCTTGCTGCCCTGCTCGCCGTAGATCTCGGTGAACAGATCGGAGTACAGATAGTTAAGGCGGCAGCGCTCTCTGTAGCTGTCCTCGGTGTAGCCATAGGAGGCGAAGAACGCCTGAAGCTGGGTATCGGCATTGTCGTCCGAGGTGACGTACTGATCCTTTATATCCTGGATCTGATCGTCAATGGCTGTGGTTTGCTCGTCGGTGAGCGTAACGCCCATTTCCTTGGCCTTCTGCTCAACAACGCGGTAACGTGCTACCTGCTGTCCTGCGCGCTTGAGGCACCACTCAAGGTTCGTCACGGTGTCGTCGAAAAGGAACTTGCCGTCCCAGTCAACGCTTGTTCCGGAATAGCTCTGATAGAGATCCTCAAGCTCGCTGACCGCCTGATTGAGCCCTGCCATGTACTCGTCAAAGCTCACGGCGGTGCCGTTGACGGTCATCACGGTGTCCTCCTTAGTATCGCTGCCGCAGCCTGCCGCGCAGCAGCAGAGCATCACAAGCGCAAGTGTCAGTGCGATAAATCTTTTCATGTCATATCTCCTGTTGTTAAAATGCAAAGCCATTATAGTATAAAAATATTAAATAATCTACGATTTTTTGTAAACTAAGAGACGATATCGCAAATATCGCAGCTTACCGTGCCGTCGGGCGTGATCTCGAGCTTTGCCCAGGTCCTGCGCGGCGCTTTGCCGGCGGTTCCGGGGTTTAGCACGAAAATGCCGCCGATCTGGTCAAAAAGCGCCCTGTGCGTATGCCCGAACATGGCTATCTGCGCGCCGCAGCACTCGGCGGCGTACAGCAGCACATCGAGCTTGCCGCCGCGCACGGCATAGCGGTGGCCGTGTGTGAGAAATGCCTTGAGCGGCCCGAGGGTGATGAGCTTGTAGGCTTCCTCGTCGTCATAGTATCCGTCGCAGTTGCCGGGAACGCAGCACACCGGTATCTGCGGAAACATTTCGCGCACCTTTTCGGCGTCGGGCATCCCGTCGCCGAGATGAATGATCTGGTCGGGCTTATATTCCTCAACGGCGTTTATCATGCCGCGGCTGAAGCCGTGAGTGTCGGAGAAAACTGCAATTTTCATAATCTGCCTCCTGTGAGAATAAAATTGTAAAGCTTGAGCCGGTCGGTGAATATAATGTGACCGGGTGATAGTGATGAAAGATCTTGAACGGCTTGGCAGCGAGCTTAAAAAAAGCGGCAAGAGCGATGCGCTCATGAAGCTCGCCGAGTCGGCCGACGGAAAAGCGGTCAGCCGTCTTGTTGATGCCGAAGCGGTCGGGAAAGCCGCAAAAAACGGCGATATGGCGGCCTTGCAGGATATATTGCGCGGCGTTTTGTCCACCGATGAGGGCAAGCGCCTTGCCGAAAGCCTGCGCAAAGCAATGCAGTGAGGTGAACCGTATTGAGCGATTTTGAGGATAAGCTGAATAAGCTGCTGAATGACCCCGATGAGATGGAGCGGTTTGCAGGCTTTGCAAAATCGCTCATGTCCGGCAGCGCGGCCGAACAGCCGGAGCCTGCGCCGGATATAGACCCCTCAATGCTGAAAAAAATAAGCGGCATGCTGTCGGGCAAGGGCGGCGCCGGCCGCGACGCAAAGCTGCTTGAGGCTATGCGGCCGTTCCTATCCGAAAAGCGGCGCGGCAAAATGGACAGAGCCATGAAAATTGCGCGCCTTGCCGGCATAGCCGAGCTTGCCGCCGAAAAGCTCGGAGGCGATGACGATGGCGGCATATAACCTCTATCGCGGCAACGGCAGCCGTGCCGAGCGCATTGACGATCGCCGCAGCGAAAAGCCTGATAACAGGCCAAATCCACCGAACTTGCCCCGGCATCGTCCGCCGCCTCAAACCGTGACGCCCTTTGCCAAGCTGCCCATTCTCGGCGACCTGCCCCAAAAGCTCGGCGATCTCGAGACCGAGGATCTGCTCCTCATCCTCATTCTGTACCTTATGTACCGTGAAAGCGGCGACAAGGAGTTGCTGATTATTATGGGTGCAATGTACCTATTATAACTCCTGACGGGGCTATTTGTGCCAATACTGCGTTGACGA
>DKRV01000029.1:0-421 GCA_002472405.1 Clostridiales bacterium UBA7273
TTTTGCTCAGGCAAGGCAAAGCTCGCAGAGAATACTGCCCGTATTGTCAAGGGCTTTAACGCAGCATGGGCGAAAATCTGCCCGTCAAAACCGATACGTGTTCGACTCTCGTCAGCTTGTAAGCTCCCAGCTCATGTCTATGAGAAAGCGCAGCTTATCATCATCGACTGCGGCAAGCTCAACGCTTATCCAGTGCTCCTTGCTCATGTGATAGGCCGGGAAAAAGCCCGGCTCGGCGCGCAGTGAGCCGGAAAGCAGCGGGTCACACTTTAAGCTGACGAGAGCCGAACCCATATCGCCTGTCGGCGTACCCTTCCGGCTATTTTCGACTTTTTTGTCTTGATGGGCGCCGGCCCACCTGCATCAAATAAAGCCGAAAATATCTCGAAAAGCACAGTCGACAGGTGCCTTGCAGTTTTGC
>DKRV01000029.1:527-14958 GCA_002472405.1 Clostridiales bacterium UBA7273
AAAACCGATACGTGTTCGACTCTCGTCAGCTTAAGTTTGTGACCGTGACCATGTCATCACCGGGCTCGCCCAGCCTGTGGCGCGGCAGCTCCATGACGAGGCCGAACCACTTTTTACTGCTTTCGTGGCGAAAGACCTCGTAGGTCGGATTCGATATCCAAGGGAAATCGTTTACGGCGGCATAGTTTTCAAGGATATACTGCCGCAGAGTGTCTCTGTCCATTTCTGTTCTCCTGTTCAAAACGCCATCCGGAGAACCCGGATGGCGTAATACCGTTTGTCACTTATTCTCTTCCGAGCGGCGGCGAGCTTCCTCAAATCTGCGGCGAGCCTCCTCGTATTCCCGGCGCGCCTTTTCGTAATCGTTTTTGCGAGCCTCTGCTTCGAGCTTTTCGGCCTCCTCATTGAATCGGCGGGTCTGCTCGGTGAGCTCGTCGATATCGGCAGGCTCGGGTGTGTATTCAAGCTTTTCGGTGCGGTGCTTTTTGCTCTTATTGTCCCTGCGGCGCGGCTTGGGAGCCGGCTCATCGTCATCGTCGTCCTCTTCGACTGCATCAAGCTCGGGCTGAGCGGCAACGGCCTCCGACGGGCGGACATATTTTTCACGTTCCCTGCCGTTTACGGCATCGGTGTACGCTCTGCCGCAGATGACGGCGACTATCGCCGCTATGACCGAAACGGCAAGCAGCACGAGCATTGCTATAAGCTGCATTTGCCCGTTGCCCGATCCGTCCTCGAGCGAATAGACGAAGCTGCGGTAATCGTTTGACAGACCGTAGATGTTCAGCGCAAGGGATGCGACAGCGGCAATGCCGGCGGCGCCGGTCGCCGCATAGATACGCGTGCGGTTGGGCTTGAGCGAGGCGAGAACGCCGATAACTCCGGCGAGAACGCCGACGATGCTTATAATGCGCAGAAGGTTATACAGGTTCTGGCGAACGTCAAGCTCGCTGTTGAGCTTGTCGGCGTCGTCCTCAACATAGTCGCGCGCGGCCTGGAGCACGGCTTCGTAGTCGCTCTCGTCGCTCACGAGCTTTGCAATGCCCTCGTTTTCCATGAGCACGGCAATGCCGGATTTGACTGCGGCCTCCGCGTCGTCCTGCTCGGTGAGCGTTTCCTTGAGATCATTCATTTTATCAACGTTGTCGTTGAGCTTCTGCTGACCGGCGCTGAGCTGATTTTTGGCCACGGCGAGCTGCGCCTTGCCGTTATCGAGCTGCGCCTTTGCCGCATCGAGCTGAGTTTTGCCGTTATCCAGCTGGGTCTTTGCAGCGGCAAGCTGCGCCTTGCCGTCGTTTATCTCCTGCTCGGCGGCGGATATCTGGGCGTTGGCCTCGGCAAGCTGTGCCTGACCGTCCTCATATTCCTTCATCGCGGCTCTGGCCTCGTCAAGCGAGGTGAAGCCGAAGCCGCGCAGAACGCTTTCGGCTATCTGGAGCGCTGGGTGCTTGTCGATAAAGGCAAAAAGCTGCTGCGCCTGCTGGTATGCCGGCGTTGCGGCATCGAGCTTGGCCTGCGCCGCATCGCGCTGAGCCTTCGCGTCGGCAAGCTGAGCTTCGCCCTCGCTCAGGCGCTTTTCTGCCGCCTGATACTCGGCGAGCTTTTCGTTATACTGCTTCTCGGCAGCGTCGTATTCCGCCTGGCCTGCGGCGATCTTTGCCGCTCCGGCGTTATATTCCTGCGTGCCCTGACTGAGCTGCTCATTGCCCTTCTGATCGGTCACGACGGACTCGGTGTAGTCCTTTTCGTCCTCGGTGCGGTTTTCCTCCGCCTTGCGCAGATCGGCAACGCGCTTATCGAGTACATCGACAAAGTCGATGATATCGGCCTTTTGGCCGCGCTTGAAGCGCATGATGTCCGACAGCTCATCCGAGCCGCGTCCTGCCGCAATGATCCCGAATACCGAGCTTGCGGCGAGCAGGATGCTCATGATCATTAACAGTGTTCTTTTCATTATATCTTCCTTTCTCCTGCGGAAACACATTCCCCCCAGTGCTTCCTGCGGAATTACTTTCCCTTGCGCGCCCTGTCTTTGAGCGCTATCTGTTCGAAGTCCTCGTCAAAAAGCGGATGCAGGCGAAGCCTTCTGCCCTTGACGGTCGTGCGCGAGATAAATCTGTCGCCCCAGACGAGCATCTGCGGCAGAACGAACAGCACCAGCACCAGCGATATTATCGTTCCGCGGCCGAGCACAAGTCCGATGACGGAAATTATGCTCTCGGTGCTTATAAAGCCGATGAGAAGTCCGGCAATGACAAGGATGCTGCCGCTTGTTACGAGTGTGGGCAGAGCGCCGTTGAGCGCAAGACGTATCGACTTGCGGCGCGACACATTGCGCTGCCTCAGCTCAAGATAGCGGTTTGAAACGACGATGGCATAGTCGATATTTGCACCCATCTGTATCGCACTTACGATTAGATATCCGACGAAGAAGATGGAGTTCTGCGTGAAATACGATATCGAGAAGTTGAGCCAGATGCTGCCCTGAATGACCGCGATCAGCAGCACCGAAAGTCCTGCCGAGCGAAAAACGAACATGATGACCAGCACGACGAACACTGCCGACAGCACGCTGACCAGAATGTTATCCGTCGAGAACGAATCCTTCAGGTCGCGCGCGGCGGTAGCGTTGCCGGTGACGTAAACATCGTCGCCGTAGTAGCTGTCGGCAACGCCGTGGATCTGCGAGATGAGCGCGTAGCTTTCGTCCGACTGCGTGGGCAGGTCGGAATAAACGAGCATGCGGCTGTAGTGCTGACCCTGAAGCTGTGCCTTGGCGTCGGAAAGCTGAGCATACAGGCTTTCGATCATATCAAGCTTGTCCTGCTCAAGCTCTATCGTGCCGTCCTCGGCAACGTCATACAGGAACAAAAACAGATCTATAAGCGGAATTTTATATTCGCGCATGTTGCTCTGCACCTGATCGTAATCGGCGTGGCGCGCGGCGTAGTAGACGAAAAGCGCGCTCGCGCTCGTGTCGTCAAGTCCGGCAAGCTCGGAAAACTCGCCGATGGTCAGCTTATCGCCGAGGCGGTAACCGTCCATGACCTCAACGGAGGCAATGCCGAGAACCGAGGTTACATGGTCAAGCTCCGCTATCTCGTCGAGCATCTTCGCCTGAGTCTCATAGTCGCCCGTCGGCACGACGAGCGCCATCATGTTATTGTTCCCGAATGTGTTTATGATCTCCTGATGCGCCTTTTGCGTTTCGTTCAGGCGCAGGGGGTAATCGTCGCTGTAGTTATACGAAAACGGGCACATGCTCGAAAAGAAGAACGCAGCCGCCGCGACACAGATGAAAACAGGCGGCACGATCTTGTGCGTTTTCCACGCAAAGCGCCCGATGGCGTTTATGTTCGGCATGAAGCTACGGTGCTTCGTTTTTTCTATCGCGCGGCTGAACATGAGCAGCAGTCCCGGCATGAGCAGGAACACCGTCAGCATTGAGATAAGTATGGATTTTATCAGTACCTTGCCGAGGTCGCCGCCGAGGCCGAACTGCATGAACGTCATCGCGACAAGGCCGCCGATGGTCGTCAGCGAGGACGAGGCTATCTCGGGTATAGCCTTCGACAGTGCCTCCACCGCCGCGTCATACGGCTCAAAATACCGCCGCTCCTCGGCAAAGCGGTTGCACAGGATGATGGCATAGTCGATCGCAAGAGCAAGCTGCAAAATGAGCGTTACGGAGTTTGCGACATATGATATCTCCGAGAACAAAAAATTCGTACCCTGCTGAATGGCCGCAGCCATTGCAAAGGTTATCAGCAGCACAGGCACTTCGGCATAGCTGCGCGAGGTAAGAAGCAGCAGGATTATGACCGTAACTACGCTCAGTGCGCCTATTATGAGCATCTCGCCCAGCAGAGTGCTGCTGAAATCCGTGCCGACCTCGGTGTAGAGCTTTACGTTATCCCGGTCGAACTTTCCGCCGACGAGCGATTTTATCTCGTCAAGAGCCTGTGTGCATATCTCGTCGCTCGATTTTCCGGCAAAGCTCACGGAGATAAGAGCCGTTCCGGACTTATAGTGCTCCTGTGTATCATCGAAGCTTGCCTGGCGCACGCCGTCGATATTCTCTATATCCTGCGAAAGCGCCAGCGCGTCGTCATACGAAATGTGTTCGATCATAAGGTCGGCCGTCGCGTAGGTGATAAACTCGCCGTCCATCGCCTTCAGGCCGCGCCGCGTCTCCGTTTCGGCGGGAAGAAACTGATTAAGATCGTTCTGAACCGTCGTAAGGCGCATCGTGTACGCCGACATGCATGCGGCCGCAATGAAAAGAATAAGTATTATTTTTCTGCTGTCTATGATAAATTTGGCTAATTTGTGCATCTGATTCTCCCACGGGTGATGTATCTACATATTTTATTACACAGATAAAAAACATCAAGGGATTATTGTCAAGTTTTTATTAATTTCCTTGTGTTTGGGATAAAAGCGTTATATAATTCATGTGCGCCGCAAGGTGCAAAACAATATAAGGAGAGCGCGAAAGTGCTGCCGTAAAATGGTTAAGCTGTTATCAAAACTGTTCATAAAAAATCCGACGGAGTATACGGATCCTTCGGTGCGCAAGGCTTACGGAACGCTGTGCAGCCTGCTGGGGATATTCCTCAACGCACTGCTGTTTGCCGGAAAATATGCCGCCGGCGCGATCTCGGGTTCGATAGCCATAACCGCCGATGCGTTCAACAACCTATCCGACGCCGGCGCGTCGGCGATATCGCTGCTGGGCTTCCGGCTTTCGGGCAAAAAGCCCGATCCCGACCACCCGTTCGGCCACGGCAGGATAGAATATATCTCCGGCCTCGCAGTCGCGGCGCTGATCGTCATCATGGGCGTTGAGCTGCTGATAAGCTCGGTTGAAAAGATACTCAGCCCCGAGCCGGTCGAGGTCGGCCTGCTCCCGGCGGCGATACTGCTTGCGTCAATCCTCGTCAAGCTGTATATGTTTGCGTATAATTGCAGCGTCGGCAAAAAGATCTCGTCCTCGGCCATGGCCGCCACGGGTGCGGACAGCCTGTCCGACTCCGTCGCAACGATGGTCGTGCTTCTCTCGATGGGCGTAAGCTGGCTGTTTAAGGTCAACATCGACGGCTGGGCAGGCGCGGCGGTCGCGGTGTTTATCCTCTTTGCCGGCTACGGCGTTGCAAAGGACACACTCTCGCCGCTGCTCGGTCAGGCGCCCGATCCGGAGCTTGTCAAAAGCATCGAGGATATAGTCATGAGCTCGGACGCCGTCATCGGCATGCACGACCTCGTTGTTCACGATTACGGCCCGGGCAGAATGATGATCTCGCTGCACGCCGAGGTGGACGGCCGCGGCGATATCTTCGAGCTGCATGACAGCATCGACACCGTCGAGCGCGAGCTGAAAAGCACGCTCGGCTGCGACGCAACTATACACATGGACCCCGTCGAGACCGACAACGAGCAGGTAAATGCCGAGCGCGCCGCGCTCGAGGAGGCTCTCAAGGACGTTGACGGGCTGCGCGGCATTCACGATTTCCGCATGGTCATGGGGCCGAGCCACACAAACCTCATCTTCGACGTCGTTATGGACACCGGCTGCGGCAAAACGCCCGAGCAGTTCTGCGATATCATCTGCCGCACTGTCGAGGAAAAGCTCCCCGGCCACTTCGCCGTCGTCACCGTCGATACCTCCTTTGTCTTTTAGAGGCGCATTGGGGCACCTACCAATACGGTTATCTCTGGTTGCCCGGTGTCGAAATTACCGACGAAACCATGGTTGCCTCGCGCTACGTTAGTACGCTGCTGAATTTTGCACCGCACCTCATTGGCTCACCTGCAAGGGGAGCAGGCAGCTTTGCTGCCGTGGAGTTGAATAATACTTATTCACTATTACCTATTACCTCTTCATTGCGGCCGCAGCCGCTTGTAGGGAACGGATTTATCCGTTCCGCATGTTGCATCTACTGCCGCTGTCAATTAGCGACATGCAGCAGAGGTTTCGACATTGTCTTCCCCTTGCGGAGCTTGAGGGGAAGATGCCGCTTGCGGCAGATGAGGTGTAATTATATCCGCGCCGTAGGCGCTACATTTTTCTGAGGCACATTCACATAGTGCCGATGCGTTTATTGCGGTTGCCCGGTGTCGAAGTTACCGATGAAATCGGAAAACTGCCGCCAAACATTAGTGCAGTGTTGAATTCTGCACCGCACCCGTAGGGGCGAGCATTGCTCGCCCGTTTTTCATATAGTGTTTGCCTGACGGCAAATGATTAAAATAACACCTCATCCGTCACCAAGGTGACACCTTCCCCTCAAGCTACGCAGGGGAAGGCATTTTAGAGGCGCATCCAATCTGTACCGATACATTTTTCTGTTGCCCGACCGGTGGATGCAGGCAAAACCGATACAAGCGGAACGGATAAATCCGTTCCCTACAAGGCTGCGGTGCAAAACTCAGCAGCGCACTAATGTATGGCGCGGCACGCAAGGTTTTGCCGGCAGTCTCGATACCGGGATACCGCAATATATGTATCCGTAGCTGCCTCAATGCGCCGCTAAAACCTATTTGGAGCATAGGAATGACGTTTTGGAGCGGACAAAGGGCGGCGCATAAGGTAGAATGCATATCGTAACCCCCATATGTATCTTCTATGTCCGCAGGGCGGTCAGGTCTCCGCTCTGCGCGATATCGAACCGGACACCGGTTCAACCTTCCCTTTACCATAGCAAAGTTCTATACTCCTTTTATCTTCACTTTATGCACACTTTGCGGCAAAGCCCCGGACAAGCTCCGGGGCTTTGTTGTGCGTATTTTGCGTGAAAAAGCCACGAGCCGAAGCTCGTGGCTTGAAATATCAGACGCTTGCTTCCGCTTCGGACCTCTTCTTGGGCTTTACGACAGCCGCGAGGCCGAAGGCGAGCAGACCGAAAACGACGGCCGGGAGAATCCAGTACAGACCCATGTCGTACAGGGGCAGGTGCTCCATTGCGGGAACCTTGAACGCGCACAGGATGCTCGCACCGACTGCGCCGAGGGCTGCGCCGCGGCTGACATAGTCGTCTGCCTTGGGGATAATGAGCGAAATGAAGATAACGACCAGTGCAGGGGGATAAACGATGTCCAGCACGGGAGCTGCGATCGAAACGATGCGGTCGAGGCCGAGGTTGGATGCAACTGCGCTGAATACGCAGATGGCGATGACGAATGCCTTGTAGGGCACCTTCTCGTTGCACAGCTCGGTGAAGTAAGCAGCGGCGGAGCTGGTCAGACCGATGGCGGTGGTGACGCAGGCAAGGCCCACGACAACACCGAAAATGATCATGCCGGCCTTGCCGAGCAGCGCCTCAACGATGGCCATAACAAGCTCTGCGCGGCCGATCTCAAGGCCGTACTGAGCCGAAACGGTAGCGCCGAGGTAGCACAGGCCCATGTAAACGCCGAGCAGCAGCACGCCTGCGAGGATTGCCGAGCCGGAGACGATCTTGAACTTCTGGCCATTGGTGGTGTAGCCCTTGGAGGCGGCGCTCTGGAGAATTATGATGCCGAAGGGCAGCGCCGCAAGCGCATCCATGGTCTGGTAGCCGGCCTTGATGCCGCCGAGAATGACGTTGTCGGCGTTCGGGGTGAGCGATATCTCGCCGAGCGGCGTTGCAACGCCCTTGATTATGATGACCGCAAGGCCGACAAGCAGCAGCGGAGTCAGGATCGCGCCGACGATATCGACGACGGCCGACTGGCGGATGCACAAAAACAGGATGATCGCGAAGAATATTATGGAGAACACAACGGAGGAAACGCCGCTGATGTTCGGGACGATTGCCATTTCAAAGGTGGTTGCGGCGGTACGGGGGATTGCGACCATGGGGCCGATGCAAAGGATAAGCGCGCTCATGAGTATTGCGGCCGGGACCTTGCCCAGACGCGCGGTGACGGCCTCGCTGCTGCCGACACGCAGAAGCGCAAAGACCGCGCACATTGCAAGACCGATGTCCGCAATGAAGTATGCCGAGAAGCCACCGAGCCATTCGGGACCTGCCTCAACGCCGAGATACGGCGGGAAAATGACGTTGCCTGCGCCGAAAAACATCGCAAACAACGCAAAGCCGACGACGATAATGTCGCGGACAGTGTGGGGTTTGTTCTGAAGATTCATTCAATTTTCCTCTTTCATCATTTTCTTTCTCATCTGCTGCGCAGCGGCTCTGCAAAAACGCTGCACACTGTTACACTTCAATCCAATGCGTTGAAAAATGTGAATAAAGGATATCATTTTTTTCATGATTGCGGAAATCACTCTTGTTCATCCCCATATTAAAAACTTTAATACTATGCACAAAATAATTTCATATTACGCGTGATAAAATGTTAACCAAATGTTATTGAATGTGTCGATTTGGCGTGTTATATTTGCATGGCAATAATTATAGATATAAGAAAGGTGTGAGCGTTATGGATGACGGAAGACTGCGCGCAGTGCTGACAGCGGTCGATTGCGGCAGCTTCAGCAAGGCCGCGGCGGAGCTTGGCTACACGCAATCGGCAATGACGCATCTTGTGAATAATCTTGAAGCAGAGCTGGGCTGCACGCTGCTCAATCGCGGCAGTCACGGCGTCCGCCTTTCGGAAGAGGGAGAGCATCTTCTTCCTTATATAAAAGGCGTTATCGATGCATGCGATGCGCTGCGCCAGGAGGCCGCCGCGCAAAGCCGCACCCAGCGCCACCAGCTCAGCCTCGGCTGCTTTGCGAGCATTGCGCGCTCTGCGCTGCCCCAGCTTTTGCAGGAGTTCAAGGCGCTTTACCCCGATATTCAGATAGATGTGACCATCCGCGGCTATGAGATGCCGGCGCTTCTTCACAAGGGCGAGGTGCAGCTTGCGCTCGTGGACGATACCTGCGCCGAGGGCTTCGAGTGGATACCCCTTACGCGCGTTCCGCTTATCGCGGTCGTCCCCCCGACGTTCCACTGGGAAAGGGATCGCATTTCCATAGACAGGCTTTTGAAGGAGCCGTTTATCACCTGTCAGGAGCAGTATTCCGAAAAGCTGCTGCCGCCGGACGCAAAGCGCATCCATGTAACGGCTTCGGATGATGCGGCGATTTTATCCATGGTCTCGTGCGGCCTGGGCGTGTCGATCCTGTCGTCGCTCTCGCTCGCCGGATACGAGGAGCAGGTAAAAACCATACCTCTCGAGATCCCCGTCGTCGTGCGCGTCGGCGTTGCGATCAAGTCGCTCGAGTCCGCCTCGACCTCCGCGCGCCGCTTCGTCAAGTTCCTCAAAAACCACTACGGTGTTTTGGAGGCGTAATTTTAGAGGCGAATTGACGCAGCTACCAATACATTTATCTCTGGTTGCCCGGTGTCGAGGATGCAGAGGAAACCGCATTTGCCTCGCCATACGTTAGTGCGTTGATGAATTTTGCACCGCCCCCCTTTTGTCTTCCCCTTGAGGGGAAGATGCCGCTTGCGGCAGATGAGGTGTAATTATATCCGCGCCGTAGGCGCTACATTATCCTGTAGGGAACAGGCTTGCCTGTTCCGCATGTTGCGGTTTCGTCGGTAATTAAATAGAATCGTAGGGGAGAGCGTTGCTCGCCCGTTTTTTTAGAGGCGCATCAACGCTGATACCGATACATTTTTTGCGTCAGCCAGATCGGTGGATGCAGGCAAAACTGCGGCACACGGAACAGGCGAGCCTGTTCCCTACGAGCGGCTGTTGGTCGCAGCGGAGAGCTAATAGCTGATAGTTAATAGTTGTGGTGTGCCTGCGTACGGATCTAAATTCATTCGCCCTTTGGGCGAATACCGCACTTTTTCACTTTTACTTTTTACTTATTACTTCGCAGACGTAGTCTGCGCTGCCGGGCTACCAGAGATAGATGTATTGGTAGGTGCGTCAATTCGCCACTAAAGAAGGAGAAGAATGGTGGACTATACAGAACTGATATCGAAAATGACGGACGAGGAGAAGGCCTCGCTGTGCTCGGGCGCAGACTTCTGGCACACGAAGGGCGTTGCGCGCCTCGGCATTCCTCAGATGATGCTGACCGACGGGCCGCACGGCCTGCGCAAGCAGATCGGCAAGAACGATCATCTCGGCCTGAACGCGGCGTACCCGGCGACATGCTTTCCGACCGCGTCCGCGGCGGCAAACAGCTGGGATGAGGCCATGATCGAGCAGATGGGCCGCCGTCTCGGCGCGGAAACGCGCGCACAGCGCGTCGGCGTGATCCTCGGCCCGGGCGTCAACATCAAGCGCAGTCCGCTGTGCGGCCGCAATTTTGAATACTACTCCGAGGATCCGCTGCTGGCCGGAAAATGCGCCGCGGCGCTCATCCGCGGCGTGCAGTCAAATGGCATCGCCGCTTGTGTCAAGCACTTCGCGGCAAACTCGCAGGAGACGCTGCGCATGACCAGCGACTCGGTCATGGACGAGCGCACCCTGCGCGAAATTTACCTGCCGGCATTCGAGATCGCGATCAAGGAGGGGCGCGTTAAGTGCCTCATGACCTCGTACAACATGCTAAACGGCCAGTACACCAACGAAAACGAGCACCTTTTGCAGGATATCCTCACACGCGAGTGGGGCTACGACGGCCTCATCGTCACCGACTGGGGCGGCGATAACGACAGAGTTCGCGGCCTGATCGCCGGCAACAGCCTTGAAATGCCCGGCACCGGCGGTGAGACCGACCGGCAGATACTTGAGGCCGTGCAGAGCGGCACAGTTAAGCGCGAGCTTCTTGACGAGCGCGTTGCGCGCCTGCTGCGCCTTGTTTCCGACGCCGAGAGCGCGTTCGGGAACGCGCCAGGCTGCGACATGGCCGAGCACCATGAATTTGCCGCGCGCTTTGCGGAAGAGTGTGCGGTGCTGCTGAAAAATGAGGACGGCATTCTGCCGCTCAGGCCCGGTGCCCGCATCGCCGTTATCGGCGATTTTGCGAAAACGCCGCGCTATCAGGGCGCTGGCAGCTCGCACATCGAGCCGACTAAGCTCGAATGCGGCCTTGACGCGCTGCGCGCAGAGGGCGTGAACGTCATAGGCTTTGCGCCCGGCTTCAGGCGAAGCGGCGGCGAGAGCCGCAGGCTGCGCGAGCTGGCCTGTAAGCTTGCCGAGAGTGCGGACACCGTACTCATGTGGCTGGGGCTTGACGAAGGCAGCGAGGCCGAGGGCGTTGACAGGCAGCATATGCGCATCGCCGAAAACCAGATACGACTCCTGCGCGAGGTGAGCGAAGTTAATCCCAACGTCGTAGTCATTCTGTCCTGCGGAAGCCCGGTGGAAACGGATTGGGATAAACACGCCAAGGCGCTGCTGCACGGGTATCTGGGCGGTCAGGCCGGGGCAAGGGCGATCGCACGCCTTGTTTCCGGCAAGTCGTGCCCCTCCGGCAAGCTTGCCGAGACCATGCCGCTTAGGCTGTCCGACACGCCGTGCTATATCCGCTACCCCGGAACGGAGCGCACGAGCGAATACCGTGAGGGCATTTTCGTCGGCTATCGCTATTACGACACGGCGAACAAGGCGGTCAAGTATCCGTTCGGCTTCGGCATGAGCTACACTAGCTTTGAGTACGGCGGCCTTGAGATCGCGCCCGACGGCGTGAGCTTCACGATAAAAAACACCGGCAGCGTGCCGGGTGCGGAGATAGCACAGGTCTATGTCGCCGCGCCGAAGGGCGGCTTGTTCTGCCCCGAAAAGGAGCTGCGCGGCTTTGCGCGCGTCGAGCTATCGCCCGGCGAGACAAAGCGCGTTTTTGTCCGGCTCCCCGAGCGCGCGTATCAGTACTGGAACATTGCCGAAAACCGCTGGGCGACTGCCGGCGGGCGATATGAAATCCTCGTCGGCGCGTCATCGCGCGATATCCGCCTGCGCGGCGCAGTCGAAAAGCCGGGTGACGGTGCGCCCGACCCGTACACCGACCCTGTTTTTGCGCCATACCGCCGCGCCGATGTCCTTTTGGTACCGGACGCAAGCTTTGCTGCGCTGCTCGGCCGCGAGATACCGCCACATATGTGGGATAAGGATGCGCCGCTGGAGTTTAATTCTGCGCTCGTTCAGGGGCAGTTCCGCCCCGGACTCGGACGGCTGTTGTATCGCGCACTGCGCCTTGTCTGCGGCTTCTTCCGCCTGACCGGGAACGCGGAGGGCGCAAACAACACTGAGTTTGCCATGAACCTGCCGTATCGCGGCCTTGCGCGCTTCACGGGTGCCGTCACCGAGGTTCAGGTAAAGTCGCTGCTGCGCGCGGCAAATCGCGAGAAAGGCGGCCTGCGCGCGCTCGTTTCCGCATTTGTGCACAAAAAATAGCTTGCAGTTTTTTCTTTTTGACATATCGTACACTTTGTGCTAAAATATTTTAGGCTGTATGGTGGAATACGGTTTACAAAATGTAGCTTAATGTGGTATAGTTACTGCATCTGAACAACAAAGATTAATATGGGAGGAAAACAACATGTGCATTAAGGCAATCGCCAACTTTGACTACGAGGCTGCAAAGGATAACCTCGTTGAGACCGTTAAGTATCTCGACGCAGGCAAGATCCTCGGCGTTGCAGGCAAGCTTCTTGAGATCAACCCCAAGGACGTAGTCCAGAAGATCAAGGACAAGGTCACCGATGAAGACACCCGTCTGTTCGTACAGAGCAAGGTTCGCCTCGTCGGCGATATCCTGACCTGGCCCATCAGCATGATCTCCAGCTTCACCTGATATACAAAAAAGCAGTGCGGTGCAAATTTGCACCGCACTGCTTTTTTAGTGGCGCATTGGCGCAGCCACGGATACACATATTGCGGTATCCCAGTTCGAGGGTGCGGAGGAAACCGTAGCTGCCGCGCGCTAAATTAGTGCGGAGTTGAGTTTTGCGCCACACCATGTAGGGAACGGATTTATCCGTTCCGCATGTGATGGTTTTGTCGGTAGTTTACGGTCGGGACACCGCAAAAACCGTATTGGTATCAGCGTAAATGCGCCTCTGAAAAACCGGAGTTAATTCGTTCCGCGTGTTACGTCTCAACCGCCACAGCGGACTATAACACAGCCATACGGCGGACTTCGCACCCAAAACGAGCGTGCCGAGGTCGCAGACTTTAGCTGGAAGCAGGCAGGCGAGGCGGATAAAGCGTATAAAAAGCTTGCTAAGACAGCTAATTCGATGTATGATATTGGCAGCGAGGAACAGAATGTTAAAGCATATCTTCGTGATTTGCCGATACGAAGAGAAATACAGTCGCATCCGGAAAGGTTGATTATCAACCCTGAAAAACAGGCTAGACATATGAAAGACGAAGAAGGGTACATTTCCGGCTGCAGTTATATTACGGTAAGTGGCGACGAACTACAAGAAATCGTGAATAGATATGCAGGAACAGGCGAAATTCAACGATCCAAGAACGGGAAGTTTGCAAGCAAAGAGATTATTTTTATTGATCATCAAATTTGGGTGAGCATCAACCCCAACACATTTGAAGAACTGCCGACAAATGAAGCGTATGTTCATTACAGTAAGTCTGGTACACATGTTGTGCCGACAAGCAGGAGGGCAAAATAAATGAAATGAAAAGTTTATTTATGTATTTTGGTCATGAAGTCACTCTGACCGACACAGATGGCGTGGAATGGCACGGCTATGCAAGGGCGTATACATCATCTATTGACAGCGAAAACGGAGAAGAAATTGCCTTGCGAACAACCGATGGGCTGATTGGGTTCAGCGCATCGGAAATTAAAAACATTGGATTTGTCGAGGGAAAAGATGATGAGTGACATCATAATCAAGCGCGATGACGGAAAAACTCACTTTTTTGTTGACGGTCACGATATTGTCAGTTCGGTTTTGTCTTACTCCATACGGCAGGACGGCAGCAACTTGCCGACATTGACCGTTGAAATGTATGGCAATATATATGTCGAAAGCACAAGGGATGAAATACACATTCCAACAACTTAATTGATTCAAGCAGCTATGTATTTTTAGTTGCTTTTTTCATATCCGTTTGGTCTACGCGCCGACCTAACAATGCGCGACGGCTGGTTACGGCAACGGCCTAAAAACTTCCAAAAGAGGAACTGGCTTGCCTGTTCCGTTTGTCGCATCTACCTGCGCAGTCAATACAACGGCACGCAGCCGAGGTTTTGCCCATTGCCTTCCCCTGCGTAGCTTGAGGGGAAGGTGTCACCTTGGTGACGGATGAGGTGTTATTTTAATTTTTGCCGTCAGGCAAACACATTTTTAGTGGCGCCTTTTAGTGGCGCAATCACATTGTACCGATACGGTTTTTGCGGTATCCCGACCGGAAATTGCCGACGAAACCACAGCAAGCGGAACGGATAAATCCGTTCCCTACAGCTATAGATTTGAGTTCCGGCAAAACCGATACATATTGCAACAAAGTAGCGCCTACGGCGCGGATTTATTTACACCTCATCTGCCGCAAGCGGCATCTTCCCCTCAAG
>DKRV01000029.1:14964-35104 GCA_002472405.1 Clostridiales bacterium UBA7273
CTCCGCAAGGGGAAGACAAAAGGTGGTGCGGCGCAGAATTTAACACCGCACTAACGTGTGGCGGCAGTTTCCCGGTTTCGTCGGTAACTTCGACACCGGGTTCACGCAATATGCGTATTGGTAGCTGCGTCAAAGCGCCTCTGAAAAAGCGAGGCAGCCACGGTTTCCTCTGCACCCTCGACACCGGGCTACCGCAATAAACGCAGCTTGTACTAACGTATGACGTGGCAACCACGGTTTTGCCGGTAACCTCGACACCGGGCAACCAGAGACATATGTATCCGTAGCTGCCCCAATTCGCCACTAAAAATAAAACCGGGACGGTGGATACCGTTCCGGTTTTTTGAATGCTTATTATCAGAGCTGCTTCTGGGCGTTGATTTTGACGCCGGGGCCCATGGTAGAAGCGGTGACGCAGGACTTGATGTACTGGCCCTTTGCCGCTGCGGGCTTTGCCTTGATGATAGCGCCGATGAGAGCTGCATAGTTCTCGTACAGCTTATCTGCACCGAAGGAGACCTTGCCGATGGGGCAGTGGATGATGTTGGTCTTATCCAGACGGTACTCGACCTTACCGGCCTTGGATTCTTTGATAGCCTGAGCAATGTTGGGGGTTACGGTGCCTGCCTTGGGGGAGGGCATCAGTCCCTTAGGACCGAGGACCTTACCGAGACGACCGACGGTGCCCATCATGTCGGGGCTTGCGATAACGGTGTCGAACTCGAACCAGTTCTCCTTCTGGATCTTCTCAACGAGATCCATGCCGCCGGCGTAGTCGGCGCCTGCTGCCAGAGCCTCTTCCTTGCGCTCGTCCTTGCAGAAAACGAGGACGCGGACGGTCTTGCCGGTGCCGTTGGGAAGGACGATAGCGCCGCGGACCTGCTGGTCTGCGTGACGGCCGTCAACGCCGAGCTTGACGTGCAGCTCGACGGTCTCGTCGAACTTTGCCTTGCTTGCCTTTATTACCAGGCCGAATGCCTCCATGGGATCATAGAGGGCCTGCTTATCTATGAGCTTTGCGCTCTCTTTATAATTTTTACCTCTAAACAATTTCGTTTCCTCCTAAAAATGTGGTTGAGTCGGAATAAATCCTCCCACTTTTGCCTTTCCTCAGTCGCCGACCAGGACGCCCATGGAACGGCAGGTGCCTGCGATCATGCTCATTGCAGACTCAATGTCGGTGCAGTTGAGGTCAGGCATCTTCTGCTCTGCGATCTTGCGGAGATCTTCCTTGCTGATGGTCGCGACCTTGTCCCTCTGGGGAACGCCGGAAGCGGTCTCGATGCCGCAGGCCTTCTTTATCAGCAGTGCTGCCGGGGGAGTCTTGGTGATAAAGGTGAAGCTGCGGTCGGAGTAAACGGTGATAACGACAGGGATCATCATGCCCATGTCGCCCTTAGTGCGCTCGTTAAAATCCTTGGTGAACTGGCCGATGTTGACGCCGTACTGACCAAGTGCAGGGCCTACAGGAGGAGCCGGAGTCGCCTTTCCTGCGGGAACCTGGAATCTGACATATCCAACTATTTTCTGTGCCATAATTCAGCACCTCTTTCTTATTATTCTTTGATTTCCTCGACCTGATCAAGCTCAAGATCGACGGGGGTCTCTCTGCCGAACATCGAAACGACGACGCGGACTCTGTCCTTATCGGGCTCAAGCTCCTCAACCGTGCCGAGGAAGCCTGCGAGGGGACCGTCGGTGACCTTGACGGTGTCGCCGATCTGATAGCCCGTGACGATCTCGTGACGCTCGACGCCGAGATCATATATTTCCTGCTCCGTGAGGGGGACGGCCTTGCCGCCTGCGCCGACGAAGCCGGTTGCGCCGCGGACGTTGTGGATAAGATGCCAGCTATCATCGGTCAGCACCATCTTGCACAGAACATAGCCCGGGAACACCTTGCGCTCGACGGTCTTTTCGCCGCTGTCGGTGATCTCGGTCACGGTTTCCATGGGGATGTTGACCTCCTGGATCAGATCCTGCATCCTGCGGTTCTCGGCAGCCTTCATGATCGCTGCCGCAACTGCGTTTTCATAACCGGAATAGGTATGGATCACATACCATCTTGCGTCCTCTGCCATGGCCACTAACCCGCCAGCTCGAAGATGACGTTAACGACCAGACCTGCCAGCTCGTCAAATCCCCAAAGGACGACGGCGGCAAGCGCCATAACGAAAAGTGCGACACCGGTGTTGGTCGCAAGCTGCTTCGGGGTCGGCCATACGACCTTCTTCAGCTCGCTTTTAAGCTCGCGGAACCATTTTCCGATGCGCTGGAAAAAACCAAGTTTCTTCTCTTCTTTCTTGACGGCGTTGGTGTTCTTGACAGGAGCAGCTTTTTTCTTCTCTTCAGCCATTTTTTACACTCATCCTTTCAGAAAGTTACTTGGTTTCGACGTGCTTGGTGTGCTTTCTGCAGAAAGGGCAATACTTGCTTCTCTCAAGCTTTTCGGAAGTATTCTTCTTGTTCTTGACAGTGTTGTAGTTCCTCTGCTTGCACTCATCACATCTAAGTGTGATTTTGACTCTGTTGTCAGCCATACTTTTCGGCACCTCCTATTTTATTTATCCGCGTTACGGTGCGGACATTTGCCTCCCTGTATGGGAACCCGGATCCCTGCCTGCGCCCAAATAAGCGCACGAAAAAAGACCTCTCGTCCGACAGGTAATCATTAATATACCATATAACCCCTCATTCGTCAAGGTTTTTTAGAGGCGAATTGGGGCGCCTACCAATACATTTATCTCTGGTATCCCGACCGGTGGGTACAGGCAAAACCGATACATATGTCAACAAGGTAGCGCCTACGGCGCGGACTTATTTACACCTCATCTGCCGCAAGCGGCATCTTCCCCTCAAGCTCCGCAAGGGGAAGACAATTAGTGGCGCATTACTGCACCTACGGATACAGTGATTGCGGTTGCCCGACCGGAAACAACTGAACAAACCATAGCGTTTCGCGCCCTGTTAGTACGGCGCTGAATTTTGCGCCGCACCACATTGGCTCACCTGTCAAGGGGAGCAGGCAGCTTTGCTGCCGAGGGGTTGAATTAAATCCGTGCGCTTTAGCACACACAATGGCTAACTGCTATTAGCTATCAGCTCTCAGCTGCGAAGCCGCCCGGTTTCCACCAATGTCCCGAACCGGGCAACCGCAATAACCGTATCCGTAGGTGCAGTAATTCGCCTCTAAAAATATTGAATTGTGGAGAGAATGTGATATAATAAGGTATTATAATTTGCCCTTGGAGGCAAGGGCAGCCGTAAGGTAAACGGAGGTTTTGAACATGGGTAAAAAACAATTCAAAGCTGAGAGCAAGCGTCTGCTTGACCTCATGATCAACTCGATCTACACCAACAAGGAGATATTCCTCAGAGAGATTATCTCCAACGCATCCGATGCGATAGACAAGCTCTGCTACATCTCGCTGACGGATGACAAGGTCGGCCTTGAAAGGTCCGATTACCGCATCCGCATCACCGTTGACAAGGACGCACGCACGATCACCGTGTCCGACAACGGCATCGGCATGAGCCAGGACGAGGCCGAGAAGAACCTCGGCGTCATCGCAAAGAGCGGATCTTATAATTTCAAAAACGACATGAGCGCCGAAGAGGCGGAGAAGGACGACATATCCATCATCGGCCAGTTCGGCGTCGGCTTCTATTCCGCGTTCATGGTTTCCGACAAGGTCACCGTCATCACGAAGAAGTACGGCGAGGAAAAGGGCGTCAAGTGGGAAAGCACCGGCGCCGACGGCTACACCGTCACAGAGTGCGACAAGTTCAAGCCCGGCACGGACGTCATCATGCACATAAAAGAGGACACCGACGAGGAGATCTACGGCTCGTACCTCGAGATATGGAAGCTCAAGGCGCTGGTCAAGAAGTATTCCGACTATGTCCGCTGGCCGATCGTCATGGACATCACCCACCAGGAGCAGCAGCCCACCGGCGAGGAGGACAAGGACGGCAAGCCCATCATGCACACCGTCAACGTCACCGCTCCCGAGACTGTCAACTCCATGGTGCCGATCTGGCAGCGCGCCAAGACCGAGGTCACCGACGATGAGTGCGTCGAGTGGTACAAGGAAACAAACCGCGATCAGACCGATCCGGCAGCGGTCCTGCGCATAAACGCCGAGGGTGTTGTGTCCTACAAGGCGCTGCTGTTCATACCCGGCAAGGATATCGACAACGGCATTTCCGGCGCAACGAAGAAGGGCGTCAAGCTCTACTGCAACGGCGTGCTCATCATGGAGGACTGCGACAAGCTGCTGCACGACTATTTCGAGTTCACGCGCGGCGTCGTCGATTCACCCGACCTGAGCCTGAACATCTCGCGCGAGATATTGCAGCACAACCGCCAGCTCAAGGTCATCGGCCAGAACCTCGAAAAGAAGATCAAGGCCGAGCTTGAAAAAATGATGCGCGACGATCGCCCGAAGTACGAAACGTTCTGGAAAAACTTCGGCATCCACATCAAGTGCGGCGTCTGCGACGAGTACGGCCGCTTCACCGATTTCCTCAAGGATCTGCTGATCTTCTACACCTCCGAGGATTCGATGCGCTCGCTCAAGGAATACGTTGACGCAATGCCCGAGAGCCAGAAGGCGATCTACTACGCCTCGGCCGACACCGTAAAGCACGCAATGGCTCTGCCGCAGTGCGAGGAGGTCCGCTCGCGCGGCTATGAGATACTCTATCTCGACCACCCAATCGACGAGACCGTGCTCCAGCAGCTTCGCATGTACGAGGGCAAGGGCTTTGTCAACATCCTCACCGAGGATCTCGGCTTCCAGACCGACGAGGAAAAGAAGGCAGCCGAGGAGAAGGTCGTCGAGAACAAGGAGCTGCTCGACTTCATCCGCGACAGCATCGGCGATGAGAAGCTCAAGCAGGTAACGCTTTCGAGCAAGCTCGTTTCGTCGGCATGCTGCCTGACCTCGACCGGCGGCTTCACGCTCGAGATGGAAAAATACTTCCGCAACGGCCCGAGCGAGGAGATGCGCAAGCTGCGCGCCGACCGTGTGCTTGAGCTCAACGGCAAGCACGCCGCCTGCCTTGCCATAAAGAAGGCTTACGACGACGGCGATAAGGACAAGGCCGCTGCCCTGTCGAAGATACTGTACGCTCAGTCCGAGCTGATTGCCGGCGTCGAGATCGAAGACCCCACCGCCTACGCCGACCTCGTCTGCAGTCTTTTTTAATTGCGATTTGACGCACCTACCGATACGGTGATCTCTGGTTGCCCGGTTCGGGACATTGGCGGAAACCGTGGTTGCCACGCGCTGCGTTAGTGCGATGCTGATTTTTGCTCCGCACTCCATTGGCTCACCTGTCAAGGGGAGCAGGCAGCTTGCTGCCGAGGGGTTGACAGCTATTAACTATCAGCTGTTAGCTCTTCGCTGCGGCCAAAGGTAGCTCGTAGGGAACAGGCTTGCCCGTTCAGCTGTGATGGTTTTGCCTGTACCCACCGGTCGGGCAACCGCAATAAACGTATCGGTAAAATTTTAATGCGCCACTAAAAAAGCGCCACTAAAAATGTGGCGGCTAACGCCGCAGATTTAATAACACCTCATCCGTCGCCAAGGCGACACCTTCCCCTCAAGCTACGCAGGGGAAGGCAAAAGGGACGGTCCATGACCGCCCCAATGAATAATGAATGATGAATAATTAATAGTGAATAATTGCCGATACACATACTGCGTCAGCACGACCGGTAAGCGCGGAAAAAACCTTGGCAAACGGAACGGGCAAGCCCGTTACCTACAAGGGTGCAGACAAAGTTTTGCACTAATACAGAACAAATTCCCGGGATGCGAAACAATATGGTTTCCACCGTTGTCTCGAACCGGGGACACCGCAATAAAAACAAAAAGCCGGAGTCGGTTCGCCTCTAAAAGAGCGAAACGTAATGGTTTCCACCGCAGTCTCGAACCGGGACACCGCAAAAAATGTATAGGTACAGCGCTAAAGCGCTATTAAAAGTATGAGAGATAGACTTGGAATTTACATTCACATACCGTTTTGCGTTTCAAAATGCAGCTACTGCGATTTCTACTCGATCGCCGGCGGCAAGCAGCGCATGCCCGACTATCAGTCGGCGCTGCTGTCGCACATAAGCGAGTCGGCCGAAGCGATAGAGAGCTATGAGATCGACAGCATCTACATCGGCGGCGGAACGCCGAGCTGCTACGGCGCAAAGCGCATCGTCGAGATCCTCGACGAGCTAAAGCGCATCGGCAATGTGCGCCTCGACTCGGAGATAACGGTCGAGGTAAACCCCGACACGACGAAGCTCGAGGAGCTCAAGCTCCTGCGCTCGGAGGGCGTGAACCGCCTGTCGATCGGCGTGCAGTCGGCAAACAACGACATATTGAAGATCATCGGCCGGCGGCACAACTTCCGCCAGGCGGAGATAGCCGTTGACACGGCGCGCGAGGCCGGGTTCGAGAACGTGAGCCTTGACCTTATATACGGCCTGCCGAGCCAGACGCGCGGCGACTGGGCCGACACGCTCTCGCGTGCGCTTGAGCTGCACCCGGAGCACCTTTCGTGCTACGGCCTGAAGCTTGAGGAGGGAACGCCGATGTATCGCAGTTACCTCGGCTCGCCGCTCATCCCGGACGAGGACGAGCAGGCCGACATGTACCTGTACACGGTCGATACGCTGGCGCACTACGGCCTGAAGCAGTATGAGATATCGAACTTCGCAATACCCGGCTACGAATCGCGGCATAACCTGAAGTATTGGCAGCTGGGCGACTACATGGGCTTCGGCCCGGGCGCGCACTCGTGCGCCGGCGGCGTGAGATACAGCTATGTGCGCGATCTTGACAGGTATGTTTCTGCCGTTGTGGGCGACAGCATGATAATCGACGAGTACGAGCAGATAGTTCCCATCCAGAAGGCAACGGAATACCTCATGCTCGGCATGCGCACGACCCACGGCATATCCGAAAAGGAATACCATAGAATATACCGCAGCGACTGGGAGCCGATAGAGGAGACCTTCGAGCTGTTCGAGCGCAAGGGCTGGGCAGAGCGCGACGGCGAGCGCTGGCACCTAACCCCGGCCGGCTTTTTGATCTCGAACGTGCTCATAAACGCCGTTCTGGAGGCGCAGACCGGCGCAAAGGTCGAGAACAATCCGTGGATGCGCGACGCGTTCCGCCAGGAAAAGAAGCAGGAGCTTCCGCAGGGCGAGTACGAGCGCTTCACCTCAGTCTATAAGGATAAGCTGAACTGATAAAAGGAGGGACGGCATGGCAAGAGGCAAGCACGAAGCCGCAAAAAAGTCTGAAAAGACCAAACCCGAGAAAAAGCCGAAACGCTCGGGCGGCGCTAAAAAGGCCGTCCTGATAATAGCTGTAGTCTGCGTTTTTCTCGCAGCGGCCGCCCTCGGCGGCGGATACCTCGCCGGGCATTCGGATAAGATCCACCCCGGCATGACGCTCGGCGGAGTGAGCATAGGCGACATGACGGTAAGCGAGGCGACCGCCGCGCTTGAAAAAGCCGGCTGCGACTTTGCCGGCGGCAGCGTTGAGGTTACGCTCCCGGGCGATTTTGAGTTTGCCGTATCGGCCGAGCAGGCCGGGATGGCGATGAGCTGTGCGCAGGCCGCGCAGGCGGCGTTTGACTACGGCCACTCGGGAAATGTTTTCGGCGACCTTGTGTGCTATTTTAAGAGCATCACCGGCAGCGTGAGCGATGCCGAGATCCTCGCCTCGGCGAGCACCGACGGCGTTCGCGCGGCGGTGGACAAGGCGCTTAATGACTATAACGAGCACATGGGCAAGGGCTACGAGGTCGATGATGAAAGCCAGACCCTGAAAATGATAAAGGGCCTGTCAACGAAGGATATCGACGCCGATAAGCTCTGCCAGAGCATCATAAAGGCGTTTTCCGACGGAAGCGGCGCCGTTAAATACGAGACCTCCGGCGAAAATGCCGAAGCGCCGGACTTTGACAAGCTGCACGAGGAGATATGCTCCGAGGTGCTTGACGCAAAATACGACCCCGAAACGCAGAAGGCTACCGAGAGCCGCGTCGGCATTGAGTTTGACGCGAAAAAGGCTCGGGAGCTTTGGGATAAGGCCGAAAACGGCGCAACGGTGAAGATACCGCTTGCCGTGACTCAGCCGAAATATACGCAGGAGCAGCTTGATAAAATGCTCTTTGCCGACAAGCTCGGCTCGCAGACGACGGGCTATGCCTCGAGCAACTCAAACCGCGCAACGAACGTTGAGCTTTCGGCAAAAAAGATAAACGGATATATCCTCAATCCGGGCGAAACGTTTTCGTACAACACCGTTGTCGGCAAGCGCACGGCCGAGGCCGGATTCAAATCCGCCGGAGCATACGCCGGCGGCAAGGTGGTGCAGGAGATAGGCGGCGGAATATGCCAGACCTCATCGACGCTGTACTGCGCGGCGCTGTACGCAAATCTTGAGATCGTCGCGCGCGACGAGCACGGCTTTGCCGTTTCCTATGTCCCCTGGGGCATGGACGCAACGGTCAGCTGGGGCGGCCCGGAGTTCAAATTCAAAAACAACCGCGAATTCCCGATAAAGATCGTGACCAAATGCGAAAACCGCCAGCTCACGATAGAAATTTGGGGCACCGACACCGACGGAAGCTATGTTAAGATGGACTATTCGGCGTGGACGGTGTATGATACAACGTATCCGAGCGTTGCGATAGGCACAAAGGCCGTGACCTACCGCTGCGTTTACGATAAAGACGGCAACCTGATAAGCCGAAACAAAGAGGCAAACAGCTACTACCACTATCACCCCGAGAATATACAGTGGCCGACACCGTCGCAAACCCCGGCCCCGGCCGAAAGCCCGGCGCCGTCAGAAACAGCAAGCGCTGATCCTTAAACGAATGGAGAAACACACAATGGAAAAGGGAAAGTTTTATATCACAACACCGATCTACTACCCCTCGGATAAGCTGCACATAGGCCACACCTACTGCACCGTGGCGACCGATGCCATCGCGCGTTATAAGAGAATGTGCGGCTACGACGTCATGTTTCTGACCGGCACCGACGAGCACGGCCAGAAGATAGAGGAAAAGGCAAAGGCCGCCGGCCTTACGCCCAAGGAATTTGTTGATAAGATCGTCGAGGGCCCCGGCGGCATCACCGATCTGTGGAAGCTCATGAACATATCCAACGACCGCTTCATCCGCACGACCGACGACTATCACGTTCAGGCCGTCCAGCGCATCTTCAAGAAGATGTACGACAAGGGCGATATCTACAAGGGTGCGTATAAGGGTATGTACTGCACGCCCTGCGAAAGCTTCTGGACCGAGAGCCAGCTCAAGGACGGCAAATGTCCCGACTGCGGCCGCGAGGTCCACTACGCCGAGGAGGAGGCCTACTTCTTCCGCCTTAGCAAATACGCAAAGCCCGTGCAGGAGCTGCTCGAGAGCGGCACCTTCCTTGAGCCTGCATCGCGCGTAAACGAGATGATAAATAACTTCATCAAGCCCGGCCTTGAGGATCTGTGCGTTTCGCGCACGAGCTTCACTTGGGGCATCCCTGTCGATTTTGACCCCGGCCACGTCGTGTACGTCTGGGTCGATGCCCTGTTTAACTACACCTCCGCGCTCGGCTTCTTAAACGATAAATACGACGATTACGACAAGTTCTGGCCGGCCGACGTTCACATCGTCGGCAAGGAGATCGTCCGCTTCCACTCGATCATATGGCCTGCAATGCTCATGAGCATGGGAATGCCCCTGCCCAAGAAGGTCTACGGCCACGGCTGGCTGGTCATCGACGGCGGCAAGATGAGCAAGTCAAAGGGCAACGTCGTTGACCCGTACAGGCTTGCCGACATGTTCGGCGTTGACGCGCTCAGATTCTTCCTTCTGCGCACCTTCCCCTTCGGCTCGGACGGCAACTTCTCCAACGAGCTGCTCATCTCCACCATAAACACCGACCTTGCAAACGATTTGGGCAACCTCGTTTCGCGCACGACCGCAATGGTCGAAAAGTACTTCGGCGGCACCCTGCCCGCCGAGCGCGAGGCCGACGCCCTTGACGACGAGCTTAAAGAGCTTGCGCGCACGAGCCGCGATAAGTACGAGCAGCAGATGGACAAGTTCCAGCTCCACCTCGCGCTCGAGGAGGTTTTCAAGCTCATCCAGCGCGCAAACAAATACATCGACGAAACAGCACCCTGGCAGCTTGCCAAGGACGAGAGCAAGAAGGCTCGACTCGCAAGCGTTCTGTATAACCTGCTCGAGTGCCTGCGCATAAGCCTCATCATGCTCAAGCCCTTCATCCCCGAAAGCTGCGACAAGGCCTTTGCGCAGATCGGCGCATGCGAGAAGTGCTCAAGCTGGGACAGCGCCGCCGTTTTCGGCGCCCTGCCGGCAAACGTCACCGTCCACAAGGGCGAAACCCTCTTCCCCCGTCTGGATATGGAAAAGGCTCTTGCCGAGCTTGAGAAGATGAACGCTCCGGCAGCGCCGAAGTTTGACCCCATCGAGCCGGAAGTCACCATCGACGATTTTTCAAAGTGCGATATGCGTGTGTGCAAGGTCCTCTCCTGCGAGGCCGTGAAAAAGAGCAAGAAGCTTTTGAAGTTCAAGCTCGATGACGGCACCGGCACTCCGCGCCAGATCCTCTCCGGCATCCACGAGTTCTACGAGCCGGATCAGCTCGTCGGCAAGACCGTCGTCGCCATCCTCAACCTGCCCAACCGCAAGATGATGGGCGAGGATTCCTGCGGTATGCTCATCTCCGCCGTGCACGAGCACGACGGCAAGGAACAGCTGCATCTGCTGATGCTCGACGATAACATCCCTGCCGGCTTCCGCCTGTGCTGAAAGGAGAAACGCATTGAATCTCAATCTTAACGTCATAAAGTTTTTGCAGCAGTACGACAGCGACCCCGAGCTGCGCGCAAAGGTCGAGCAGGCCGAGATGATGTATCCCGGCTCGCTGGAGATACGCGAATCGGTCGTCGAGGATGTGCTGATCCCCATCGCCGAGGAGATGGGTCTGGGCTTCACGCTCATGGATCTGTATAATTACGAGCGCCAGCTCAAGCACGAGCGCAGCCGCGATGTTGCACTCACCGAGGAAGAGCTCAAGGCTGCCGACGAGGAGTATCACTACTGGCTCGTCGATAAGGGCTGGGAAAACGACGAATCCTGCTTCAAGCAGGGCGAGCAAAAAGGCATAGACTGAGTTAGGTAACGAGAGCCGAACCGTCATCGGTTCGACTCTCGTCTGCCGATGCGCAAAAAAACAGACGGTCAAAAAGACCGTCTGTTTTCTTTGGTGCTCCAGCGGGGATTCGAACCCCGGCTTTTGGCGCGCTTACGCGCGAAAAGATTTGATTTGAATTAGCTATCGGCTCGCCGCCGGAAGCGGCAACCGCCGATTTCGCTATCGTGTCCGGGGTTCTCGTGCAAAAATCAGAAAAGAAAAAAGACGGTCTTTTTGACCGTCTTTCTTCTTTGGTGCTCCAGCGGGGATTCGAACCCCGGACACCCTGCTTAAAAGGCAGGTGCTCTGCCTACTGAGCTACTGGGGCATGTCTGGCTGGGATGGCGGGACTCGAACCCACTATATCAGAGTCAAAGTCTGAGGTGTTACCATTACACTACATCCCACCATCTAAAATCTATTCTATTGTACACAGAGACCGGGCTTTTGTCCGGCCTCTGTGACTTGTGGGGTGGGTAAAGGGACTCGAACCCTCGACACCCGGAACCACAATCCGGTGCTCTAACCAACTGAGCTACACCCACCATATTTTTATTTTGGCACGCCAAGAGGGATTCGAACCCCCGACCTACTGCTTAGAAGGCAGTTGCTCTATCCTGCTGAGCTATTGGCGCATGTTTCCGCTTTTTTGGAGCGGGCGATGGGAATCGAACCCACGTATCCAGCTTGGAAGGCTGGTGTTCTACCATTGAACTACGCCCGCATGGCCGTTCCCATTGATATTCAGCTTAAAGATAATAACAACATTTTTGCGAATTGTCAATATTTTTGCGGCAAAAACTTTTGAAAGTCAAAAAAATATTTAGTGTTGCTATTTTCGGCGCTTTTCTGTATAATGCTTCTGTTATATATAATGTATGCAATTTCACCGGAGGTTTGCAATGATCGAATTAACAATGCAGGTAAGCGAATTTGACTACACCGAAACGCTTGATACGTTCCTGCCCGACTTGATAAAGATTCTGTCCGAAAGCGAAGGCGTGAATCCGCTGATTCGCAAGTGCGTCGGCGCGTCGCCCGAGTTTTCCAAGAAGATCGTCAAGGGCATCCTCGCCGCGATGAGCCCCAAGCAGAAAGAGGCGCTCACGGTAAAGTTTTTGAACGTCTACGCGTCCAAGCTCGTCGCTCAGGTAAATGAGGTCGCCGCAAAGAACGGCATCGTCATCACCCTCGACAACGCAAGGGCAACGATAAAATAATTCGCAAAAACGCCAAAAACGCAGACAAACCGTCTGCGTTTTTTTGGTGGCGAATTGACGCACCTACGTATACGCATATTGCGTGAACCCGGTGTCGAAGTTACCGACAAAACCGTGTGTGCCTCGCGCTGCATTAGTGCGTTGCTGAATTTTTTGCCGCACTCATGTAGGGAACAGGCTTGCCTGTTCCGCATGTTGCGCTCATCTGCGCAGTTAATATAACGATACGCAACTGAGGTTTTGCCTTTTGCCTTCCCCTCAAGCTCCGCAAGGGGAAGACAATGGGGTGCACTGCAAAACTCAATACCGCACTTGCGTTACGCGAAACGTCACGGTTTTTTTCATTGCCTCGACACCGGGCTACCAGAGATATACGTATCCGTGACTGCATCAATTCGCCTCTAAAAACCGTGTATTGACAAATTGGGGGTTATGTAATACAGTGAGTCTGTACAACGTGTTAATTATTAGGCGTTATATCGCACCCAAGACGCGCTAAATTTTCGACAGAAACTCGTTTGCGTTTTCACCGTAAAATCCGACGGCGCCGTCACTGTTGCCGGTCGTTATGTAGTAAAGCAGCTCATCGAGCACGTCGCCGGCAGCGCGCGGCCCGACCTGACGTATCCATAGCGTCCACAGCGCCATATTCACGTCGTGAAAGCCGTTTACGATAAGCGGAATGACATTGTTGCCGCTTTTGACGCATATATAGCGATGGAACGAGCACGCAAGCTCGGCGAGCTTATCCACGTCCGCCCTCGGCTTGACCTGCGCCTCGGCGCGAAAATCGTTTATTATGCTGCGCAGGGCGAGGATATCGGCGTTGGTGCAGCGCGAAATGAACAGACGCGCGGCAAGCCCCTCGACGGCGGTGCGCGTTTCAAGAAGCGAGGCTGCAGTGCCCTTGTCGAGCTTTCCGCCCTGATATTTAAGCACCGAAATGAGCGTATCGACATTGCCGAACTCCGCCCAGTCGCAGACATAGATCCCGTGGCGCGGCACGATGCGCACGAAGCCCATGCGCTCAAGATTTTTAATTCCGGCATGCACCGCGCTTTTGCTTATGTTCATGCTCTCGGCAAGCTCGGCCTCCGTCGGCAGCTTTTCCCCCGGCGGCACCTGACCCGAAAGTATGACGCCCTGCATCTGCCGCTCGAAAAGCTCGGTTATCGTCGGCGCTACTATCTTTTGAAATTTCATATACATCTCTCCCTTGCGCGGATTGTGATTAAATCACAATCACAGTAAAATCATAGCAAAATTGTGCCGAAAATTCAAGGGCTATATTGACCTGCCTGTAATTTAACATATACTCTTTTGGTGTAATCAAAACACCGAAGGAGGAATAATCTTGGATTTTTACAAACCGCATTATGACGTTGTCATCATCGGCGGCGGTCTGGCAGGCATGGCAAGCGCTCTGCAATTGCAGGCCAAGGGAGTTAAGGACATTCTGATTTTAGAAAAGCACAACATGCCCGGCGGCCTTGCAACGGACTATGTCCGCAACGGCTTCGAGATGGAGGCGTCGCTGCACGAGATGATGTCGATAGGCCCGAAAAACGCGCGCCTCAAGGTCGGCAGATTCTTCGACGAGATGGGCGTGGACGTTAACTGGCTGCCCGTGCCGGAGCCTTACCGCGTCGTCGTGCCCAAAGCCGAGATAGACGCCGTGCTGCATGACGGCTACGAGCAGGCTGCGCGCGACGTTGACAAGGCCTGCCCCGGAACGTTTGAAAAGGTCTATGAGCTGCTCAAGCTCTGCCGCAGAGTGTACGACAGCATGGATACCATCGGTTAACAAGGGCAGACACGGTTTTGACGGGCAGAAATACGCCCATACCGCGTCAAGCCCCTTGACAATACGGCAAGTATTCTCTTCGGGTCTTTCCTTGTCTGTCCGCATTTCTGCTCCGGCAAAACTGCCTTGCACCTGTCAGCGATGAATTTTCGAGTGATTTTTGTTTTTTGAGGTGCAGGCGGGCTGGCGCCCGTCAAGGCGAAAAGGACAAAAAGCGCCGAAAAGGCACGCTGTCAGGCGTGTTTACCCTTGTTAACCGATGGTATCATATCCGTAACGCCCATGAGCAAGCTGAAAATGCTGCGCGAGCACCCGGATTTTGTCCGCGTCGCCGGATACAGCGCAACGGAGGTCATAAAGACCTTTGACCTGCCGCAGAAAGCCGTGGACATCCTCACGCCGTATTGGATATATGTCGGCGAGCCGATGGATAATCTGCCGTTTACGATCTATGCCTACTGCATGGCCGATTACTTTGCCGGAAGCTTTGTTCCGCGCCATCGCTCGCACGAGATGAGCATGAAGATGCAGCGCAGAGTCGAGGAAAACGGGGCGCAGTTCGAGTTCAGGCAGGAGGTCGATAAGATCCTTGTCAAAAACGGCAGGGTGCGCGGCGTAAGAACGCGCCGCGGCGACGAGATTGCCTGCGACTATGTCATATGCGGCGCATACCCCAACCGCGCGTACACCCAGATGATCGAGCCGAAAAGCGAGGTGCCCGAGGGTGCTGTCAAATTCGTCAACGGCAATCGCCTCAACGTCTGCCCGGTGTCGGTCATGCTCGTTATCGAGGGCACGCCGGAGGAAAACGGCATCACAAATTACAACACCTTCTCCGGCGAAACGATGGACACGAACGAGATCTGGCGCAACAGCCGGAATATAACCGAGCCTTACAATTTCATAACCACCGTATGTCTCAACTACGCGGTTCCCGACTGCGTTCCGGAGGGCTATACGCACCTTTCGATCACGAACCTCGTTCCCGTGGATCCCTTCCTCAATGTAAAGGAAGAGGAATACTACGATCTCAAGCGCCGTTTGGCAAACGAGATGATGGAGGAATACATCAAGGTCGGCGGCGTTGACTTCCGCTCGCGCATTGCCGAGATCGAGGTATCCACGCCCATGACCATTTCGCACTATGTCGGCGCATGGAAGGGCAGCATCTACGGCTACTCGCACTCGATGGATAACCACGTCATAGCAAAGAAAGCGATGATGGCCGAGGATCACTTCATCGAGGGCCTTGAGTTTGCCGGCGCGCACGGAGTCGCCGGCGACGGCCAGGGAACGCAGATAACAAACGGCCGAGCCGCCGCAAAGGGCGTGCTCGACGCAATGGCGAAAAAGGAGGCAGCGGCAAAATGAGCATCAAGGTTAAAGGACTTTTTGAAGATATAGGCGGAGCCGGCCGCGTTACCGAGCTGCGCCGCAAAAAGCTTGCAAACGCAAGCAGCAGGCCCGATCCCAGGGATCCGATCCGCGAGCTTGCCGACAGGCTGCATCCTGCGGAAATGAAATTCCGCTGCGTTTCGGTGACGGAAGCATCACCCAGCGCAAAAACCTTCCGCTTTAAGCCCGTTGACGGGCACATCCCCGTGTTCCAGTGCGGCCAGTTCGTAAACTTCCGCCTGAGAATAGGCGAGAGCCTGCTCACAAGACCTTATACCATTTCCTCGGCTCCGTATGAGGCGCGCGGCGAGAAGCCGTTTTTCGAGATAACCGTGCGCCGCAACGTGCCGTATCTCGTGCCCGACTACCTGTTTGAAAACGTAAAGCCCGGCGACGTGCTCGACGGTGCGCTGCCATTCGGCACTTTTTATTGGGAGCCTCTGCGCGATACGAAAAACATAGTCGCCCTCGCAGGCGGCAGCGGCATCACGCCGTTTTACTCCATGGCAAAGGAGATAGCCCACGGCAAAATGCGCGGCTGCACGCTCACGATACTCTATGGCTCGGTGAAGTCGGATGATATCGTGCTCAAAGCTGAGCTTGACAAGGTCTGCGCCGAATGCAAAGCTGTCAAGGTCGTGCACGTTCTTTCGGACGACCCGACATGGCAGGGCGAAAAGGGCTTCATAACAAAGGAGCTTATCGAAAAATATTCGTCGCCGGACTGCACATATATGTTCTGCGGCCCACTCGCAATGTTCCGCTTTGTTTCCAAGGCGCTTGACGAGATGGGTGTTGCAAAAAGGCGCTTCCACCACGATGTTGTCAACAATCCTGCCGATATCTCCACCCTGCCCGGCTACCCCGTCGGAACGGAGAAAAAGACGTTCAAAATTTGCGTCGTGCGCGGTGTGCGCGAGGATATCATCGAGGCGAAGGCATCGGAATCCGTTGCCGTTGCGCTCGAGCGCAGCGCGATCCCGGTCGATACCCACTGCCGCAACGGCGAGTGCGGCTTCTGCCGCAGCCAGCTGCTGTCGGGAGATATATTCGTTTCGCCCATCGGCGACGGGCGGCGCGAAATGGATAAGGAAATGGGCTGGTTCCACGCCTGCTCGTCCTATCCGCTGAGCGATCTGAAAATTAAGATCCCCATCATGTAATATTTGCGTCCGGCATGGCCGGTGAGCGCATTTAATAATTAAGGAAGAGGAGAATTTGATTATGGCACAACTCAGACCCAAGATCGTCAAGCTTGCAAAGGTGATCGGCGGCGTTTCCGGTATGGTCGTCAAGATCGACGAGAACGCGCCCGAATACTACTGCATGGCGAACATCGTTTCCGATGACGAGGCAGACATTGCCATCGCCGCCGGCCTGCGCAAGGAGCGCACGGCCGAGTATCTTGCAAAGAAGGTCGGCAAAACCGTCGAGGAGATAAAGCCCCAGCTCGATAACCTCGTCTATTATGGCATTTTCCGCCGCACATTTGACGAAAAGCTCGGCGAGGACGTCTATTACATGCAGATCTTCGCGCCCGGCATACTGGAAATGATGGTCAACAACAAGGAGCTTATGGCCGCCCACCCCGAGGTCGGCAGGGCTTTTGAGGAGTACACGCGCGTGCGCATGCAGCTGCTCGGCCCTGTGCTTCCCAACGGCTACGGCCTGATGCGCGTTATCCCCGTCGAGAGCGCGATAAAGGACATCCCCGGCGTGAGCGACTACGAAAAGCTTTCTTACTACCTGAATAAGTACGACACCTTCTCCGTTTCGCCCTGCTCCTGCCGCGCATCGCGCACCAGCATCGGCGACGGCTGCGGCCATCTCGACGAGGACATGTGCGTTCAGATGGGCAAGGGCGCCGAGCACTACATCCGCTCGGGCCGCGCGCGCCGCATAACGCGCGAGGAGGCGATGGAGATAATCCTGCGCGCCGAGGAGAACGGCCTGATGCACGATATCCCCAACATCGAGGAGGCCGGCGACAGCGCCGCTATCTGCAACTGCTGCTCGTGCGCATGCTTCGGCCTGCGCGCAGGACTCATGTTCGGCGCGCGCGACGCAATCCGCTCGAACTTCGTCGCCGAGATCGACGAGGCAAAGTGCGTTGCCTGCGCCCAGTGCGTCGAGACCTGCCCCGGCAATGCGCTCAAGCTCGGCCAGAAGCTGTGCTCGACCGAGAACCTCACGCCTCCGGGCTACGCAAAGCTCACAAACACCGTTTTCGTAAAGAAAACCTTCAATCCCGATTACCGCGAGAACTTCAAGGACACCCTCGACACCGGCACCGCTCCCTGCAAGGCCGCATGCCCTGCGCACGTTCCCGTTCAGGGCTATCTGAAGCTTGCCGCTCAGGGCAGATACACCGACGCCCTTGAGCTTATAAAAAAGGAGAACCCCTTCCCGGCGGTCTGCGGCCGCATATGCAACAAGCGCTGCGAGGACGAGTGTACTCGCGCAAGCGTTGACGAGGCCGTTGCGATCGACGAGGTCAAGCGCTTTATCGCCGACCACGACCTGCACGAGGACACGCGCTTTGTGCCCAAGATGGTCAACCAGATCGGCCGCCCGTACACCGAGAAGATCGCCGTCATCGGCGCAGGTCCTGCCGGCATGAGCTGCGCATACTACCTCGCAAACAAGGGCTACCCCGTCACCGTTTTCGACCGCAACCCCGTGCCCGGCGGCATGCTGACCCTCGGCATCCCCAACTTCCGCCTCGAAAAGGACGTTCTCAACGCCGAGATCGACATTCTCAAGGATATGGGCGTCACCTTCAAATGCGGCGTCGAGGTCGGCAAGGATATCACCATTGAGCAGCTCCGCAGCGAGGGCTACAAGGGCTTTTATCTCGCCATCGGCGCACAGAAGTCCCAGTCGCTGAAAATAGACGGCGAAGACCTCGAGGGAGTGTTCGGCGGCGTTGACTTCCTGCGCGAGGTAAACCTCGGCAACAAGCCCGAGATAGGCGAAAGCTGCGCAGTTGTCGGCGGCGGCAACGTCGCAATGGACGTGTGCCGCGCGGCGGTGCGTCTGGGCGCAAAGAACACCTACATAATCTATCGCCGCTCGGCCGACGAGCTGCCTGCCGACCCCGAGGAGGTCAAGGAGGCCATGGAAGAGGGCGTGCAGTTCCGCTTCCTCAACGCGCCCGTCGCCATCGAGGGCAAGGACGGCAAGGTGTCCGCTCTCAAGGTCGAGATCATGGAGCTTGGCGAGCCGGACGAGAAGGGTCGCCGCAAGCCCGTCGGAACCGGCAAGTTCGAGACTATTGCGGTCAGCTCCGTCATCGCTGCCATCGGCCAGGTCGTTGACTGGGGCACGCTCGACGTCGGTGCGCTCGAGACCACGAAGAAGGGCACCGCCGTTGCCGACAGCCTGACCTATCAGACCGCTCAGCCCGACATTTTCGTCGGCGGCGACTGCTACACCGGCCCGAAGTTTGCTATCGACGCGATCGCTGCCGGCAAGGAAGCGGCCATATCGCTGCACCGCTATGTGCATCCCGGTCAGACCCTCACCATGGGCCGCGACAGGCGCGTTTACAAGGCGCTGGACAAGGAGCATGCGCTGCTGGATATATCGCACTTCGACCACGGCAAGCGTCAGATGCCCGGATACAACGAGGCAAAGGCCAAGACCTTCTCCGATGCGCGCGTGACCTTCACCGAGGAGCAGGTGCGCAAGGAGACCGCACGCTGCCTCGGCTGCGGCGCAACGAAGGTCGATGAGTATCTGTGCATCGGCTGCGGTCTGTGTACCACCAAGTGCAAGTTTGACGCGATCCATCTCAAAAAGGTGCGCGACTGGCACGCCGGCACGTTCGAGACCATGCCCATCAAGGTCGCCGAGGGACTTGTCAAGCGCGCAGGCGGCTTGGTCAAAAACGCGGTGAAAAAATAATGCACGAGCTTGGAATTTGCGATGCGCTGCTGAAAATGCTGCGCAATGTCGCCGAGGAAGAACAGCTTCAAAACGTGCAAAGCATCACCGTCGAGGTGGGGACGCTCTCCGGAGTCGTCCCCCGCTTCCTGAGCGATTGCTGGCAGGCCGTCATCGACGGCACGGAGTTTGCAGCTGTCGATATGATCGTCGAGACCGTCGAGGGCGAGGCTCAGTGCATCGAGTGCGGCGAACGCTTCGTCGCCGACCTCGAGCGGCTGCGCTGCCCGAGCTGCGGCGGCAATAAGCTGACCCCCGTCTCCGGCACCGACCTCACCCTCAAAGAGATTTTAGAGGCGAATTGACGCAGCTACGGATACGGTTATCTCTGGTGGCCCGGTATCGAAGCTACCGACGAAACCGTGTTTGCCTCGCACATTTTCAGAGGCGCTTTGGCGCAGCTACGGATACATATATCTCTGGTAGCCCGGTTCGGGGCGTTGGAATAAACCGTGGGTGCTACGCAACCCAGCAGTGCGTTGCTGAATTTCGCGCCGCACCACATTGGCTCTCCTGCCAAGGGGAGCAGGGCAGCTTTGC
>DKRV01000016.1 GCA_002472405.1 Clostridiales bacterium UBA7273
TTTTTGAGGTGCAGGCGGGCTGGTGCCCGTCAAGGCGAAAAGGGCAAAAAGCGCCGAAAAGGCACGCTGTCAGGCGTGTTTGCCCTTGTTAACCGATGGTAACTATTCATTTTATTATGACTCTGTCGCCGTGGATCTCAAGCCGACCCTGGCAATACAGACTTATGGTCTGGGGCAGGAGCTTCCACTCCGCATCCTCGAGGATGCGGCGCGACAGGCTCTCGGGCGTGTCGTTCGGGAGAATGTCAACGGCCTGCTGGGCGATTATCGCGCCGATGTTGCCGTCGATATCCGCGAAAAACGCGGTCGCGCCGGTCACGCGGCAGCCGCGTTCGAGCGCAGCGCGCTCGGGGGCATCGTCGCAGTTGACGAACGCCGGGATCAGCGAGGGATACACGCCGATGATGCGCTTGCGAAACTGCGTTGATATAACGCCGAGCGGCATGTTATACCCGGCGAGGATAACAAGATCAATGTCCATATCGCGCAGCTTGTTTGACACGGCCATGCTGTAGCTGAGCTTGGTGGGGAAAAGCGATGGCTCGACCACGAAGGCCTCAACGCCGGAGTTGCGCGCACGGCGCAGCGCATAAGCGTCCGACTCCGTGCATATTACCGCGGTGAGCTCAAAATTCGGGATCTCACCGAAGTACATAGAATCAAGAACCGTCTGTAGCAGTGCTCCGTCGCCGGAGACGAGTGCCGCCGCCCTTATCATATAATTTCCCCCTTATTCGCCAAGAAGGCACTTTGCCGTTTCAATGTTCATCTTTTCAACGTTTTTGATATATTCAAATCGCCGGCTTATCATGTCCGCACCTGTTTCGGCCAGCGCCGCGTCAATTTCATCAATAAGCCCCTGCGCCGTGACCTCGTCAAAATCCACGCAGGAAATGCCCAGATACTGCGCACAGCCTGATACCTTCGGATCATAGCTCAGGCCGACCGACGGCACCTCGCCGCAGGCCGCAAACAGCAGACTGTGCAGCCGCATCGCAACGCACATTTTCATCTGCCGCATGATCGCAATCTCAAGCTCCGCGTCCTCTGTTTTTGGCATTATCTTAAACGGAACGCCAAGGCCGTCTGCTATCTGCTCGGACACGGGAAGATCCAGATCGTAGTTCATGGGCATGAACAGCGGCGTAAGCCCGTGCTTATCATAGCAGACCCGGAGCGCCTTGCATATCTCGCCGCACTTTTCGTCAAAGCCCGGCCACGAGCGCAGGCCGAGGCAGATATAGCGTCCGTCGGGGTCGATGCCGTGGCTTCGCATAAATGCCGCGGCGTCGGCGTCGCTTCTGCAATGCATGTTCAGCACCGGATCGCCGGTGACGAGCACCTCCTGCACGGTAACGCCGATCTCGCGCGTAAGTTCAAGGCTCAGCGGATCGCGCAGGGTTATCGCGTCAACGCAGCGGTTTATCGTTTTTGCCGCGCGACGGCGGTCGTAATCATAGTTGAGCGGTCCCATGCCGCAGCCGTACATCTGCACCTTGCAGCCGCATTTTTTCGCGAGCGATATCGTGTGCAGGTAAAACCACAGGCTGCGCCGGCTCGTGACATCCTGAATAAGGCTGCCGCCGCCGCTTATAAACAGCTTTGAGCGCCGTAGCTCTCGGCGCAGTCGGATAAACTGGCCTCGCCTTATGGCGCTGAGCGCATGCACCGACTTCGTGTGCTTCGGGTTTTTGGAAACGACCGTTATGCGCATGTCGGGATCTATCGTCCTCAGCTGGGCGGCGATGGCCGTAAGCAGAGCCTCGTCGCCTGCGTTTCCGTGGCCGTATGCGCCGCAGATCACCGCGCCGCTGCGCGGCTGAGAGTAGCGCTCAAGAACGGTTTTATATATCTTTAACTGCCTGCGGCAGGTGCTTTCCGTTGAAAATTCGCGCTTTGCCTTTTCGTACACCGCCTGTCCGAGCCTTTTGCGAAGCTCCTCGTCGTTTGCAAGGGCGAGGATGCAGCGCGCCATGGTCTCGTGATCGCGCGGTGAAAACAGCATGCCGGTCTCGCCGTTTGTTATGAGCCTCGGCAGACCTCCGACACGGGATGCAACGGTCGGCTTACCGGCGCGCGCAGCCTCCGTCACGGCGTAGGGGAAGGTTTCCGACAGGGAGCTTATCGCATTTATGTCAATGCTGGCATAGTATCCGTCCATGCCGTCGCTTATCCAGCCTGCGAAAAACACCTTGTCGCGCACGCCGAGCTGCTCGCACAGACCCTCGAGCATTTCACGCTCCATGCCGTCGCCGGCTATGAGCAGGCGCAGCCGCTCGTTTTTCTCCGTCGCTCCGGCAAAGCCGCGCACGGTGGTGGCGACGTCCTTCACGGCGTCAAAGCGCGCCGCGATGCCGAGAACTATGCTGTCGTCGGGAAAATCGCAGCCGATCTTGCCAAACCACTCTCGCCGCGTGATGCTCGGCGCCGGATGCGAAAAGTCAACGCCGTTATATATCGTCAGCAGATCGTTCGGGTCAAAGCCGCGGTCGATGAGCGTCTGACGCATACTGTCGGAAACGCAGACGCGGTAGTCCATGTGGTGCAGCGCAAGCTTGTTTAGCCTGCCGTAGGTCATGGCGGCCAGCGGCCGGCCGAGATAATCGAGCTTGTAGTCGCTGTGGACGGTGCTGATAAAGGGAATGTCAAAATGCTTTTTCAGCAGCGCGCCTGTAAGGTTTGCGCGGCTGCCGTGGCAATGGATGATGTCGTAATTTCCGCTTTCTATAGCCTCACGCGTTTTTTTCAGCCCCACGCCGAAGCTGCCGGGAAAGACCCGTGTCGGTATGCCCATTTCGCGCGCTTCTTTTGAAAAATCGGCCTCCATATAGCAGACGAGGTCTGCGTCGATGTTATCGTTAAGGTCGCGCAGCAGCGACAGAACATGCGTTTTTGCGCCGCCCGAATCGCCGCCGGAGATAAGATGCAAAACTCTCACGTTAACCCCCACTTGTTTCTCAGTGAAAGATAATATATAATATCATGGTAACTTATTATATATTAATAACTAATTGAGGTCAAGGCAAATGACAACTATCTACATGATCCGCCACGCCGAGGCAGAGGGAAACCTCTACCGCATCGTGCAGGGTCAGCATAACAGCTTTATAACTCCGCGCGGTCACAGGCAGATAGCCTGCCTCGCGGAGAGATTCAAGGACGTGCAGCTTGACGCGCTGTATTCAAGCGATCTGCGCCGCACGGTGACGACGGCAGGCGCGATAACGAAGTATCACGCATTGGAAATGCAGCTCACCGAGCGCCTGAGAGAGATAAACCTCGGCGTGTGCGAGGGCATGAGCTTCGGCGATATGTATAAATTCGACCCCGTGCAGATGGACAATTTCAACAACGATCCTGCGCAGTGGCGCGCCCCGGGGGCGGAGACCTTTGCCCAGTGCACCGAGCGCATAGTTTCGGTCGTTACCGAGATAGCGGTGAAAAACGACGGAAAAACCGTCGCCGTCGTCAGCCACGGCATGGCCATCCGCTCGCTGCTTGCGCACATTCTCGGCGTTGCAAGCCGCGATATTCCCTCGCTTCCTCACGGCGACAACACCGCCGTCAGCAAGCTCATATTCGATAACGGAGCGTTTTCCGTTGAGTATTACAACGATAACTCCCACCTGCCGCCGGAGCTTTCGACCTTCGCCCGGCAGAGCTGGTGGAAGAAGGAGACCCGCGGCGCAGACCCCAACAATCTGTATTACGAGCCGCTCGACCCGAACCGCGAGGGAGAAACGTACAAGGAGTTCTACGCAGCCTCTTGGAAAGCCGCGCACGGCGACCTCAAGGGCTTTTATCCCGAAACCTACCTTGCTTCGGCGCGCAGGCATTTTGCCGCGGATAACAAGGCGATACTCAAGGCATACCGCTCCGACGGCGAGCTTGCCGGCATCGTCGAAACCGACACCGAGCGCTCGGAGGGCGCAGGCGTGGGCTGGATAAGCCTTGTGTACATAAAAGAGCATCTGCGCGGCAGAGGCCTCGGCACGCAGCTTGTCGGCCGCGCGATAACAAACTACGAAATGCTCGGCAGGCAGAAGGTGCGGCTGCACGTTTCGTCTGAAAACGCCTCGGCGATAAAATTTTACGAGGATCTCGGCTTTGAGATACTCGGCAGCGAGCCCGGTGCCGGCGCTCCGCTTTACCTCATGGAAAAGAGATTTGAATAACAATGTCAATGTGGAACATTAACGCGCGTGTGCAGAAGCTTGACACGCGTGATCGGCGGATCATCGCCGTTTCGGATATACACGCAAACATGCCCTATTTTAAAGGGCTTCTCGAAAAGGTCGGCTTTTCCGAGTCCGATGAGCTTATCATCGACGGCGACTTTCTCGAAAAAGGCGAAAGGAGCCTTGAAACGCTGCGCTTTATAATGAAGCTTGCCGAGCGCGGCAACTGCCACGCGGTGTGCGGCAACTGCGACACATGGGCCGATGTGATCGACGCCGAGTGGCAATACTGGAGCTCGCGCATCGTAAAATACATGCTGTTTAAAAAGAGCGGCCTTATGTGGGATATGCTCACGGAAATGGGCGTTGAGATACGCGAGGATATGGACTTTGAGCGCCTTATCCCCGAGCTTGCGGAAAGATTTAAGCCCGAGTGGGACTTCCTGCATGCCATGCCGCACGTCATCGAAACGCCGCACTATATTTTTGCTCACGGCGGCATAAAGCCCGATATTCCCATCGAGCGGCAGCGCGGCGGCGACTGCATGAAGTTTGACGCATTTATGAATTACGGCTACACTTTCGATAAGTGGGTCATCGTCGGACACTGGCCGGTGATGCTGTATCTTGCCGACCATGTCTGCGCAAACCCGATAATCGACCGCGAGCACCGCGTCATCTCCATCGACGGCGGCTGCTCGCTCAAGGATGACGGGCAGCTGAACGCACTTATCATCCCCTATGAGGGCAGCGAGAATTTTTCCTTTGAAGCGTATGACCCCTTCCCCGTGCGCCGGGTGAAAAGCGCGCAGCGCGGCGGCGGAAAGAGCTATTACATCCGCTGGGGCGACAACGACGTGCAGGTGCTGCGCCGCGGCGAGGAATTTTCCCTCGTGCGCCATGTCCGCACGGGCTACGAGATGGAGATACTCACGAAATATCTTTACTCCGACGAGGAGTTTTGCAAGTGCAACGACTCGACCGACCTCGTGCTTTCGCTTGAAGCCGGCGACGAGGTGAGCGTTATCGAAGAAACCTCGCGCGGCTATCTTGTCAAGCACAAGGGAACGTCGGGCTGGTATTGGGGAGAGCTAATATGATTGAAGATCAGGATTTTTTGCCCGTTTCGCAGGAGGAAATGCATGAGCGCGGCTGGTGGTGGTACGATTTTCTGCTCGTAACGGGCGATGCGTATGTCGATCATCCGAGCTTCGGCCCGGCGGTAATAAGCCGCGTTTTGGAGGCCGACGGCTTCCGCGTTGCGGTGCTCGCGCAGCCGGACTGGCACTCGGCGGCAGACTTTGCGGCCTTCGGCAGACCGCGGCTTGGCGTTTTGATCGGAGCCGGAAACCTCGACTCCATGGTCGCGCACTACACTGCGGCAAAAAAGCGCCGCAGCGAGGACTTTTACTCACCCGGCAAAAAGGCCGGACTGCGCCCGGACAGAGCAACGATAGTCTATTCAAACCGCGCGCGCGAAGCCTTCGGCGCGGATGTGCCGATAATCATCGGCGGCCTTGAGGCCTCGCTACGGCGCTTTGCGCACTATGACTATTGGGACGACAAGGTGCGCCGCTCGATTCTCGTTGATTCGGGTGCGGACATGCTCGTTTACGGCATGGCAGAGTACGCCGAGCGCGAGATAGCAAAGCGGCTCAAGAAGAAGATCCCCGTTTCCGAGATGCGCGATATCCGCGGCACCGCATTTTTGGCGCACGATGCGTCGGAATGCGCGTTTGACTCGGTCACGCTGCCCTCGTTTGCCGATGTTTGCGACAGCAAGCGCTTTTATGCGGATGCAACGCGCATAGAATACGCCGAGCACGACCCCGTGCGCGGCAGGGCGCTGATACAGGAGCACGACGGCAGATACCTCATCGTAAATCCCCCGGCGATGCCGCTGGAGACAAAGGAGCTTGATCGCGTGGCCGAGCTTCCGTACACCAAGCAGTATCACCCGATGTATGAGCCGCTCGGCGGCGTTCCGGCCATCGAGGAGGTCAAGTTCTCGGTTATACACAACCGCGGCTGCTTCGGCGGCTGCAACTTCTGCGCGCTTGCGTTCCACCAGGGCAGAATGGTCACGAGCCGCAGCCACGAGAGCGTCATCCGCGAGGTCACGGCGCTCACGAAATTCCCCGATTTCAAGGGCTATATCAACGACGTCGGCGGCCCATCGGCCAATTTCAGGCATCATTCGTGCAAAAAGCAGGCAAAGTGCGGCATGTGCGCCGACAGGCGCTGCCTTGCGCCCACGCCCTGCCCTAACCTCGACGCGGATCACTCGGACTATCTGGCGCTGCTGCGCAAGCTGCGGCAGATACCGGGCGTGAAAAAGGTCTTTGTGCGCAGCGGCATAAGATACGACTACATGCTCGAGGATAAAAACGACGATTTCTTCGCCGAGCTTGTCAAATACCACATCTCCGGCCAGCTCAAGGTCGCGCCCGAGCATTGCATCGACGGCGTTCTCGACTACATGGGCAAGCCGCACATCGACGTGTACGAAAAGTTCATGGACAAGTACAAAAAGATGAACAACCGCTTTTCAAAGGAGCAGTACGTCGTGCCGTATCTGATGTCCTCGCATCCGGGCAGCACGCTTGCCGACGCTGTTGCGCTTGCCGAATACCTCAACAAAAAAGGCCGTCAGCCCGAGCAGGTGCAGGATTTCTACCCCACCCCCGGCACTGTTTCGACCTGCATGTATTACACGGGCATCGACCCGATGACGATGAAATCGGTCTACGTCGCAAAAACCTTCCACGAGAAGGCGATGCAGCGCGCGCTTTTGCAGTGGAAGCGGCCGGATAAGCGCAAGCTCGTCATTGAGGCGCTCAAGGAGGCCGGGCGCGAGGATCTTATCGGCTACGGGCCGGAGTGCCTTGTTCGTCCCGACCGTCCGCCGCGTCAAAAGGCTCCCGAGAAGCCCAAAGCGCCCGAAAAGCAGCAGATAACGAAAAAAGCCGGCTACGCCAAGGGCTGGGCAAAGCCCAAGCCCAAGAAAAACACAAAGCCCGGCAGCAAGAAGAAAGGAAAGTGAACCGCATGAAGTACAAAAGATTCGGAAACACGATAGTCGCGCGCATCGACCGCGGCGAGGAAATACTCGATAAGATCCGCGAGCTTGCTCTGAGCGAGAACATTAAGCTCGCCTCAGTCTCGGCGCTGGGCGCAACGAACGATTTCACCGTCGGCGTTTTCAACACGGCCGAGAAAAAATACTACTCAAACGAGTTCAAGGGCGCGTTCGAGATCGTCTCCCTCACCGGCACCATAAACACCATGGACGGACAGTTTTACACGCACATCCACATGTCCGCCGGCAACGACAAGGGCGAGGTCTTCGGCGGACACCTTAACCGTGCGATGGTCTCGGCCACCTGCGAAATGGTCGTCACCGTCATCGACGGCGAGATCGACAGATACGCAGACCCCGACGTCGGCCTGAACCTGCTCAAGCTCTGATGCAGTATCTTGCCTATTTGCTTATGTGTGATAAAGAA
>DKRV01000005.1:0-1118 GCA_002472405.1 Clostridiales bacterium UBA7273
CTGGAAGCAAGGGCACTCGGCATGACCTACGGCGAATACACGAGCGCATGCTTCGGGGGCACGATCGAGCAGAAGCTTGCCATGCAGGGACTTGACCGCGAGACGGCCTCGAAAATGATATCGGCCGCAAAGCGGAAAAGAACAGCGGCAAAAAAGAAGAAAAAAGCGAGCTGAGAAATCAGCTCGCCGGTTGAGATATGGCCGATTACGCATCGGCCGTATCTGAGCCGATGGCTCAGGGCGCATTCCGTTCCGCCGGGGATGCGCAGGACAAAGGCGGACGCTGCCGGGGAAGAACAAAACCTCTCTTACCTCTCTTCTTCCTTCCTTATATATTTTCTCTTAAACCAATCGCCCCGGCAGCGATAAGAAGGGAGATTACATACTATTAAAATAAAACGCGCGTGCGCGCGTTTCTGATTGGACTTTTTAACGCCTAAGTTTACGACAAAGGACGAAAGACATGGTGAGACTTGTGGAATACAGAATAATATCCGGCCCGGTGATAGAGATAAGACGGTGCCGTATGGCAGTCGGAGCGCAGCCCGGCCGTAGACGTGCACCGAGAAAAGCAGGCGCAAGCAGCCTCAAGAAAATAATGCAGAACGAAAAGGCGGCAGTGCAGCGCCTTGCAAGGATCATAAACGCAAACTTCGGAGCGGGAGATCTCTGGCTTACGCTGAAATACTCGGATGCTCGCCTTCCCGGCACAAAGGAAGAGGCAAAAAAGGAAGCTTCGAAATTCATACGCAATCTGGGGAGAGCATACAAGAAAGCAACCGGCAAAAAGCTCAGATACATTTGCTGCACATCCGACACCTCTTCAAAGACGGGAGACAGAGTAAGGCTGCATCATCACCTTGTCATGGACAGAGCCGCATACGAGCTGCTGTGCCGCTACTGGCCACAGGAGGAGATAAGCTACACGATACTCGACGGGAGGAAGGATCACACAGATCTTGCCCGTTACATCGTGAAAAACGCATCTAAAATGGCAGACGAGAAGAAATGGAGCTGCTCGCGCGGACTGGACAAGCCGATATACACGGAGCCTGTTCCCGTATCTGACTGCGATATAAAGACACCGAAGGACGCAGAGGTCAGGGAAAAGAACGTTT
>DKRV01000005.1:1186-10534 GCA_002472405.1 Clostridiales bacterium UBA7273
GGCGGCAGAGTGATACTGAATCCGAAAAAGAAAAATGAATAGTTTCCCGACACGGACAAGGCGCGTGATGCGCGCGCAAACATTATAAGGGCGGCGAGAAATGGCCTATAAAAAGCTATCCGGAGTGAAGCTCCCGAAGAAAAAACAAATGCTTGTCCGCGCGATTTGCCTCAATTACCGAGACAGGCCGAAGTGGGAGCAGAAGAAAATCAAGCGGCTGTGCGACGAATGCGCAGGCGCATATTCTGCTGCGCTTTTTGAACTGATGACAACGGAAAAGGGCGCTGTGCAGATAAGCCTTGCGCACAACATATCGCAAAGCCGATTATATGATCTCAGACGCGATTTTTACGAAAGCTGGTTTAAGAAAAAATCGTAAAAACGGACGCTCCCTTTGAGCTACGATAAGCTAAAGGGAGTGATTTTTATGCCGAGAAACATTGTAGGCAGACCGAAAAAATACAGCCCGGCGGCGTTCAGGCGCGGAGTGAACAGATATTTTGCGTCGATAAGCCGGGAGAAGATCCTTACGGAGGAGGTCCTTACCGGATACACGGAGGACGGCAAGGAGATCTATGAAAAGAAAACGATAGAGAACGCCCTTGGAGAGGAAGCAAGGATAACGGAATACTTCGTCAAGCCCTCGGTGGCCGGGTTATGCAGCTTCCTGGGAATGCACAGGGACACATTCAACGCATATTCGCACGATGATGAATACAAGGACATATGCGACGCAGCAAAAAACGAGATAGAAAGCTACCTGTGCACGCAGCTCGGTTCGGGCAAGGGCGACAGCGGCATCATATTCAACCTGACGCACAACTTCGGCTGGAAAAACCGCGTTGAGGTTGACGCCGGAGCGGAGACGAGAAAGGCGCTTGAGAAAGCCCCAATGACCACCGACGACAAGGTCAAATGGCTCGTTGCGCATGGGTATGAAATTCCGGGGCTTAAGGACGGCATGAACGATGAAGAAGACCAATGAACTGCCGCCGGGGCTGTTTGAAACGGCATGGTGGTACGAAAAACTTAAGGAACGGAACAACGAGGCATTTTTGCCGCTGTTTTTCGACAGACACAGATACCTCGTCATGTGCGGAGGCGGCGGATCGGGAAAGAGCATATGCGCAGGCGACATGGTGCTCAACCGAATCACGACCGAGGAGGGGCACAACTGGCTCGTTTGCCGAAAGGTTGCAAAGACAATACGCTGGAGCTGCTTCAATCAGCTTGTGGGTCAGGCATATGAGCACTACGGCGACAGCATCGAGCGAGTGTATGCCGGTGATCTGCGGATAACCTTCAAAAACGGCAGTCAGATTATATTTGCCGGACTGGACGACGTCGAGAAGCTGAAATCCATTTACAACATTACGGGGATATGGATCGAAGAAGCGAGCGAGGTTACGGAACAGGACTTCAACCAGCTCGACATTCGACTGCGAGGCAAGACGAAATACCGCAAGCAGATAATAGTGACCTTCAACCCGATATCCATTCTGCACTGGCTGAAAAGGCGCTTTTTCGACATGCGCGGCACGGACGGCCGGATGCTGCCGGAGAAGGACAGGAAGAAGATCCGCACACACCACAGCACATACAAGGACAACCGCTTCCTGCCGCAGGAGGACATTGACGTGCTTGAAGCGTTCAAGCACACGGACCCGTACTACTACCAGGTCTATGCTCTGGGGCAATGGGGCGTGCTCGGAAAAAGCGTTTTTGACGCCGCGGCGGTTTCGGCGCGGCTTTTGACGATACCGGCCGAAAGCGACAGAGGGCATTTTGAATATGCCGACTACGGCACGGGCATAAAGGGCATCAGGTGGGTGGCCGAAAGAAACGGCTGGATACGGATATACAAACAGCCGCAGGAAAGACGGCACTACGTCATAGGCGGCGACACGGCCGGCACAGGCTCGGACAGCTTCGTCGGGCAGGTGCTGGATAACTTCACGGGCGAACAGGTGGCAACACTGCGGCACTCGTTCGGCGAGGATGAATACGCAAAGCAACTTTACTGCCTGGGCGCATACTACAACGAGGCACTCATCGGCGTGGAGACAAACTATTCTACATACCCGGTGATGGAGCTTGAGCGCCTCGGATACCCGAAGCAATATGTGCGAGAGACGTTCGACAACTACACGCACAAGCCACAGAAACGATACGGCTTTGAGACAACAAGCAAGACGCGGCCGGTTATCATATCAAACCTCGTGACATGGTGCAGGGAAAACATGGACAGCATAAACGACAAGGACACACTTGAGGAAATGCTAACATTCGTGCGAAACGAGGACTACAGGCCGGAAGCGGAAGCCGGCGCGCACGACGACTGCATAATGGCGCTTGCCATTGCGCACTACATCCGCCCACAGCAGCAATACATGGACACTCAGCCGGAAACGGACAAGAGCGGATGGACGAAGGACATGCTCGACGACTACCGAAGGGGAGACGAATACGACAGAGCAATGATGAGAAAACGCTGGGGAGACCCGAGAATTTAAGCGGGCAAAAGCGCCGTGAGCCTTGATACGCAAGGCCTCCGGCGTTTTTTACAGCCGAAAAAAGTTCGTAAAAACGGACGGTCGGACTATTGTAGGCTTTTATACAGGGAGATATCCCAAAAAATTTAAAGGAGGTATAGGCAATGGCAAAGTGCAAGCACGACAGCCCGATGCAGTCAAACGCAGGTCCACAGGAAATCAAGGCCGCGAACAAGACACAGGGCAGCGCCAAGAAGGCGAATGTGACCAGAGGCAAGGACCTCCGCAGCAAGTGAGCATTGCCTGAAAACGATGAACGAAGTCATAAGCACTGCCGCCGAGGAAGTCACAGAGACCCCGGCTGAGGGCGCAAACGAGCAGACAGTCGCCGAGTCTGCGGCAGAAGGTGAAAGAGAGCAGGAGGTCACCGAACCTGCAGCTGAAGACGCCGGGCAGGATCCGGAAGAAAGACACCGCCAGGCTCAGGCGCGCAGGAAGGCAGAGCGCGAACAGCTGGAGCGGGAGCTGACCGAAAAGATCGAGAGCCGCAATCGCTCGAAAATGGATGCGATAGTCAAGGCCATGGGGCGCAAGAACCCATACACCGGCAAGATCATCGAAACACAGGCGGAGCTTGAGGAGTACAACCTCGACTGTGAAAAACGCAAGAGAGCGGACGAGCTTGCGGCGGCAGGACTGAGCGAGGAGACGCTCAGGGCCATTATCGACTCTCACCCCGACGTCAAAGCGGCCAAGGCTGCGGCGGCCGAGATGGAGAAAGCACGCCAGGCATACGACCGTGCGGCGCAGGAGGAGAGCCTTAAGGATGAGCTGCGCGAGATTGGAAAGCTCGATCCGAACATCAGAACCGCACAGGATCTGATAAACCACGCAAAATACCCCGAAATCAAGAAATTAGTGAGGGAAAACAACCACACCCTCGCCGAAGCCTTTGAAATAGCGACGGAGGCCGACCGCAGAAGCATGCAGACAGAGAGAGCCGCACAGGCATCGGCAAGAGCCGCGGCAGGTAAGAACCACCTGGTTTCGAGCAAGTCGAGCGGTGCGCCGACCGCGACGGTGAATGTTCCGCCGGCGGTAATGGCAGGCTACAGGGCACAGAACCCGAGGATAACTCCGGCGGAGGCGGCGAAAAAGTATGAGCGTTTTCTCAATCTCAAACGATTCTGAGAAAGGAAGAAAGAACAATGGCTTTCATACCTCACAGCTATGACGGCGGATATAAGCCGAGCATAGTTAAGCTTCCGGCTTCGGCAATAACACCGAAGATCGGCATGGGGCTTGCGTTTACAAGCGGCAAGCTTGCAGCGAGCGCAAAGCCCGAATACATCTGCGCAGAGGAGAGAAGCGCAGCAGTTGCAGCCGGCACGCTGATTCAGGTTATCAGGGTCAATCCCGCAATCATTTTCGAGAGCGAGGTTGACGCCGCTACCGAATTTGTTCCTGGAACAAAGGCAGACGTGACAAGCGACGGCCTTACGGTTGACGGCGACGGCACCACAAACAAAAACTTTTTCATTGAAGAAATAGACGGCACGGCAGCAGGCAGCAAGGTCCGCGGCCGCTTCGTCTGAAGGGAGGAAAGATAAATGCCTGAATTTCAGATGACCGAGGGCTCCGGCAGATTTAATACCCTGTACGGAGACTACCAGGCGCCAATAGTAAGCTGCATCGAGGATGTGGCCGAAGCGTGGGAGCAGAAGGCGGTTGCACCGCTGATCTTCCGCGAGCAGAAATCCACACACTTTGCCGAGGGCTACACCGGCACTACAGCAATGGACGAATGGCTTCCCGTTGGCGAAAGCGGCGCACATCCTCAGAACGGCTTTACCGAGGGTTATCCCAAGACCCTGTACAACGAGGTTTTCAAATCGCAGTTTGCGATAAGCCGCGAGCTCGTTGACGACAACCAGATCGGCACGATGATGAAGCGCGCGACGAAGTTCACAAACGCATACTACCGCACGAGAGAGTCGTTCTTCGCGCGACTTCTGGGCGAGGCGACCAAGGGCAGCACCTCGATAACTATTAACAACCGTGCTTTCGACTGCACCGCGGCCGACGGCCTTGCGCTTTTCCACAAGGAGCACAAGGGCAAGATATCCGGCGAAAAGCAGAGCAACAAGTATGCCGATGCTTTCAGCGCGCAGGCGCTTTTCAAGATGATGACCGCATACCAGAATCTGCGCGGCGAAAACGGCGAGGTGCTGGGACTGTGCCCGGACAGGCTGATTATCCCGAACGACGCAACAATGAAGGAAGCGGCATACGCTGCACTCAACAGCTACTCGAAGCCCGGCGGCAACAACAACGATGCAAACCCCCTGCTCGGCAACTTTGACATTGTTGTGTGGCCGTATCTCAATCAGTTCGTGAGCGGCTCGCCGTGGATAATCATGGACTCAAAGTACAACGAAGAGGCAGACGGCGCGATCTACCAGAACCGCGTTGACATGGAGGTGCGCTCAATCCTCGGCGACAACGACGAGAACATCTGGAAGGGCTACGCCCGATTCACCGGAGGCTTTGTTGACTGGAGATGCATGATGGTCGGCGGCATTACCGGCGGCAGCACTCTTTAAGCTGACAAAAATCGAAATACGCAGCCATTCCCCAGGCTGCGTATTTTTGAGTATTCGGAGGACGGCAAATGTCAGAAAAAACAGACGAAAAGCTCCGGATGTGGCAGGAGCGCACGGAGCGCGCCGACACGGAGTTTAACGACGAGCGCACGAAAATGGACGAGCGCGAAAAAATATACCGGGGCAAAACCGGGATAGACGAGATCATAGACGACGACTGCGTGCAGGAAACGAGCTGCCCGTGGAACATCGTTTATGAGCTTATAGAGGCACAGGTGGATTCGGAGATACCTGCTCCGAAGGTTACGGCAATGCGCAAGGAAGAGGAAAACCTCGCACGGCTTATTGAGGATCTATGCCGAAACAAGCTGGACGAGCAGCCGACGGAGCTTGCAAACGATCAGCTTGAGAGAACCGTTCCTAAGCAGGGAGCGGGTCTGCTGCATGTTGAGTGGGACGCAGCGTATGAACAGGGCGACAGGAAAGGCAGAAGCAACATAAGCTTCGTACATCCGAAAAATCTCTGTCCACAGCCGGGCGTGACAAGCGACATTGAGGACATGGACTGGTGCGGAATTGATGTTGCAACGACAAAAAGCTACATAAAGCGAGTGTTCGGCATAGACGTTTCCGGCGAGAGCGAGGCAAAGCCGGAGCTCAGAGGTCCGGACGGAGCAGATCCAAGCTCGGATCTTGTCACATGGCGGATAAGGTACTTCCGAAATGCTGACGGCGGCATAGGCAAATTCTCATATATTAACGACACGGTCATTGAAGATTATGACGACTACCAGGCGAGACAGGGCGAGCAGTGCGCAAAATGCGGACGGCCGAAGCCGCTGTTTGTGACGGAGAGCACCGGGAAAATGGCCGTTCCCACAATGGACGGCAGCTATCCGGGCGGCGGCAGCTGGGAGTTCGACGGAGAAAACTACATTTCAAGCGACGCGAGAGAAGTTCCGAATGAGCCGATAAAGGAAGGCGTTTGCCCATGGTGCGGCGGAAACAAATTCGTTCCGGGCAAGCTCGACTATGACGAGGTTTGGGAGCCGATGACCATCTATGATGACGACGGCGAGCCGATAATTGAAATAGAGGGCGCAAAATACGTTACGACCGACGACGGCGAAACGGAGTATCAGCCGACGAAAATTCCGTTTTACAAGCCCAACATCTATCCGCTTATGCTTATGCAGAACGTGTATTCATGGGGCAGCCTCATGGGCGAAAGCGACGTGGACAAAATCAAGGGGCAGCAGAATGCGGTTAACAGGCTCAACCAGAAGCTGCTTGACGGCGTTCTTAAGGGCGGAAGCGTCATGACCGTACCGGACGACCCAAGACTCGACACATCAAACGGACAGATGAAGCTATTCCGCATCGGAAACGCAGGAGACAAGGAAAAATTCGGCGTATACACACTTGAGGCGAATGTGACGCAGACGATTCAGGTGATGCACGAGCTTTACCAGCAGGCCAGATACACCATAGGCATTACCGATTCCTTTCAGGGCAGGGAGGACACGACTGCAACGTCCGGCACGGCAAAGCAGTATTCCGCAGCTCAGGCGGCAGGCCGGTTTGCATCAAAGCGCGTTATGAAGAAGTATTTCTGGTCGCGCGCAAACGAGATGCTTTTCAAGTTCGAGCTTGCCTACGGCGACGATCCGCGCCCGATAATAGGCAGAGACAAAAACGGAAGCGCCTGCAACAGACGGTGGAACAAGTGGCTGTTTCTCAAAAAGAACGAAGAAACGGGCGAATACTACTGGAACACCGACTTCCTTTTCTCGGTTGACGAAAGCGACCACGCGACGAACAGGCAGCAGCTTTGGAAGGAGACGCACGACTTCTTCACAAACGGCTCGCTCGGACCGCGCGAGGACACCGGCACGCTGATACTGTTCTGGCGGCTGATGGAGCAGCTGCATTACCCCGGAGCGGGAGAGATAAAGCAGCAGCTCATAGAAAACCAGAGCAAGGAAAATCAAATCAAGGCGCAGACGGCTTTGCAGGACCTTGAGGCGCAGCTTGACACAGGAGGTGCACCGACATGACATACCCCACGATAGGGGAAATCATCGACTATGTTGACGGAATAAAGCTCAACAGCTTCACGGCGCAGCAGAAAACAACATGGATAAACGAGCTTGAGTACAGAATCCAATATGAGATCATGCTGCTGGATGCCGAGAGCATCCGAGATTATGCATATGAGGACATAGTGACGTGCCCGGGAGCGCGATACGGCGAACACACTGTGAAGCTGCCGAAACGACTTAGGGCAAGACCCGGCGGCACAATAAGCATAACGGGCGAGCTCAACGACGGCGAATACACCGTTGAGGCGGTTAACGGCAGAGAAATACGAGTTGAGCAGACCCTGACGCCGGGAGAGGACACCGGCGACGTGCAGGTGATATTCGACGGCAGGGAATGCGAACTGCTTGTTCCGTCACCGTTTTCTGAGATCTACTACGACTATCTGCTCATGAAGATGGCGGAGCATTTCGAGGAAAGCAGCGAGCAGAACAACCGGGCGACTACATTCAAAGCTGCGTGGACACGCTATGCAATCTGGTTTGCCGAAAGCTACAACCCGTCGGGCGGCCGAGCGGTATTCAGCGGATACTACATCAAGGGCGACACGGGAGCCCCCGGAGAAATGGGACCGAAAGGTGAAAAGGGCGATAAAGGAGATGCTTTTACCTATGCAGACTTCACGCCCGAACAGCTCGGCAGGCTCAAAGGCGCAAAGGGTGATAAGGGAGACAAGGGTGACAAGGGAGACAAAGGCGATGCATTTACCTATTCGGACTTTACCGAGGCACAGCTTGCTGCACTCAAAGGACCTAAGGGAGACCCGGGCGAGAATGCTGCACCGGGCGCCGATTATGTTACCGAGCAGGGAACAAGCGGCAATTGGCAGTATCGCAAATGGAATAGCGGTGTTGCAGAGTGTTGGTGCAGTCTGAGAATTTTAAACAAGGCGGCTAACCTGAGCTTTGGAACCTGGTACTGCACATCGACAAGCAGTGCAGGGTATTACCCGGTTATATTCGCTGATGTTCCAAATCTGCAAATATCATTTGATAGTGCAGCCGAAGCTGTTTACGGTATTGCAATCACTAAAGGAACATCATATAGCACGCTTAAAGCCCCACCTAACATAGCAATTGTTACGCCGGATCAAACAGACGCACTGACCGGTATTGTGCAAATCTATGCAAAGGGAACGCTGCAGACGGAGGTGTGACAAAGTGTTTATAGCAACAACGCCCACGCTTAAATTCGAGCTGCCGATCGAAACGAGCACCATAGCGGCAGGGTACATAACCATAGCGCAAAAGGGAAGAAGCATAATAGACAAGCCGCTTAGCGAATGGACATGCAGCGAAAAGACGGTTTCCGTCAGGCTGACACAGAAAGAAACAATGCAGCTCCAGCCGAACACAAACGTTGAAATACAAATGCGCATACGGCTTGCAGACGGAACGGCGCTGGCCTCGAAGATATTCAGCCTGACGGCGGAAAGGGTGCTGAAAGACGGTGAGATCTGATGCTGACATTCGACGCAAGGTTTGAAGCAGAGGACGAACTCAACATCAAGTTTGACACCACGGACCCATTAAAGGTTGAGCTATCCGGCGAGGAAAAAATGAACGTCAGCATTGAGAACCTCATAGTCGTGCAGACCGGAGGTTCGGGCATCCTCACACCGGCCACAAAGACGCGGCTCGGCGGCATCATAGTCGGCAATAATCTATCAGTCACCGAGAACGGTACACTGAGCGTTGATATGGCCGAGGAGATTGAAAAGGACAACACGCGCCCGATATCGTCCGCGCAGGTATACACGTCCATCGGCAACATAAACGCGCTGCTTAATGAAATATAAGGAGAGAGGGCATGAGTACATCGACAGAAATTACAAGGCTACAAACCGCGAGAAACCTTATCCGAGACAAACTCATCGAGCTGGGGCTTGCAAGCTCTACGGCAAAATTAGACGCGCTGGCAACGGCGGTGGACGGCATCGAGAACAAAGGTGCTGTGTCCGCCACCGTACAGGAGGGCGCGACCTATACCATCCCTAAAGGCTACCACAACGGTGCCGGCACTGTATCGGGTGTGAAAGGCGGCGGCAACTATACCTTACAGTCAAAGGCCGTCACCCCGACGAAAAATCAGCAGACCGTAACGCCGGATCAGGGATTTTACGGCTTGTCGGACGTTACGGTGCAGCCCATACC
>DKRV01000010.1 GCA_002472405.1 Clostridiales bacterium UBA7273
GCATCGGCGTCCGCATCGGCATCGGCGTCCGCATCCGCATCGGCATCGGCATCCGCATCCGCATCTGCATCGGCGTCCGCGTCCGCATCCGCATCGGCGTCCGCATCGGCATCGGCGTCCGCATCGGCATCAGCGTCCGCATCCGCATCGGCGTCCGCATCCGCATCGGCGTCCGCATCCGCATCATCGTCAGCATCTGCATCCGCGTCGGAATCGCCGCCGTGTACACCATCTATGTTCAGGTGAACGACGTGGCCTCCCAGATTGCTCATAAACATGTATGTAGCGTTGCCGGGAACATAGTCGGCAGCCGGACCGGACATGCCGCTGCTGGGATGCCATATGATGGCCTCTTCAACGGTGCTGCCGTAGATAAGATCCCAACCGTCAATGTCGGCTCCGTTGACTTAGATCTTGATTACGCAGTCGGCAGGAAGCCTGAGCAGAGTACCGTATCCCACCGGGTTAATCACATCTTTGAAAGTGAGATAAGCCTTGTCAAAGGTAGAGCGCCAGAAAACGGTGTTGGTAACAGGCAGATATGCCGTAACGGTCACGGTAGCGTTGGCAGGGAGCTTTTCATAGCCATGCAGGCAAAGCAGGAAGTTGATGAAGTTTGCGTCGGGATACTCGGTGTTTTTAAGACCGATCCCCTCGAATACCGACATGACGGACGTAGCAGATTCTGTCTCGACCGCAGCGGTGGCATCGACTCCATCAGCACTTGCGTTGGTGCTCAGCACAAAAACAGCAAACAGAAAAACAGCAAGTACAAACAGTACGGTAAGCGCAGGCTTGCTGAACTTTTCTAATTTTACCATACTATTCAGTTTTGTCCTCCTTTCCCCCAAAGATCCATACTAATACCTATACCGGCGAGCGTTATCCATGCGGCATCGATTATCTCTGCCTTTCGGCAGGGAAGCAGTCAGCCGTTGCTCACGGAAGCAGCCCGGCGGCTATTAATTAATATTATATCTAATGATACTATATTATAACCGAGAATTCAAGACATATTATGGTAAAGATAGCTTTTTATAAGCAAAAAGCTATAAAAATTTGGTTAAAAATTTTGAAAGATATATACATTGGACAGATTTTGTATAGAGTTGCACAAGCGCCGGGTCTGTGTTAAAATCAATACGATATTTCAATTAATAATAAGGTAGGAGACACTATGGAAAAACTGCCTAAGCTGCCGAGAATGGCGGCTGTTCATGATCTGTCCGGAATGGGAAAATGCTCGCTTACAGTTGCTCTTCCTATAGTTTCCGCAACGGGAGTTGAGTGCTGCTGCATACCGACGGCTCTTTTATCCACCCATACCGGCGGCTTCACTGACTGGACGTTTACCGACCTGAGCGGGGATATAGTCCCGATCGCCGAGCATTGGCACAGCCTGGGACTAAGGTTCGATGCAATATATTCCGGCTATCTCGCCTCCGAGGCGCAGGGAAAGCTGCTCGAGCGCGCGATCGAGCTTCTGAAAAACGACGAGACGCTCGTCATTGTCGATCCTGCCATGGCCGATAACGGCAAATACTACGCGAACCTCGGTGATTGGATGGCGGAGTGCTTCCGTCGCCTTATAAAAAAGGCCGATATCATAACGCCGAATATAACCGAGGCATGCTTCCTGACCGGTATGGAATACAGACCCGGTACTCACAGCATGGCGTATGTCACTGAGCTTATCGACAGGCTCTCCGAGCTGGGGCCGGATTTTGTTGCCGTGACGGGTGTCAGCGCAGAGCCGGGGAAGGTCGGCATAGTTGCGCGCGATAACAAAAGCGGCCGGCTGTGTTCGGTCATGAACGAGGCTCTCGACGGCACCTTCCACGGCGCGGGAGATGTCTTTGCCTCGGCCTTTGCGGCACTTTTGACTCGCGGAGCGGCTCTTGAGGATGCGCTCAATGCTGCCGAGGAGTTTGTCACCGCCGCGATAGAGCGCACCGCAAAGCGAAATACGCCGCGTCATTACGGGCTCGATTTCGAGGGCGTCCTGCCAAAATATATAGAAATCTGCCGAGGTCTGTTCGAGTAGTCGGACAGTGCGTTGACTAAGCGTTCGGGAACTGAGAATTGGCAAAATAAATTTGGAAATACTTTTGACATAAACTTGACATTTCGGCTAAACCTAAAGTATAATCATGCGAAGGGGTATGGGAAACCATACTGGAAACTGGTAAGCAAAAATTTTAAATAAGCGGAAGGGGTTGCAAATGAAAGACCTAAAACATCTGATCTATTTTGAAAACCTGCTGCAGGACGCTCAGAATGAGCTTGTCACCAAGGCAGTGGAGGATGGGCAGATAGCACTCGGTTACAACTGCTATTACATACCCGAAGTCCTTCTCAATCTTGAAGGCTGCTTCTCTTCAAGACTTCGCGCTCCCAATTGCACGTCCAGCGATATCGCAAACTACTACATGACAAACCGTACCTGCCCCTATGCACGCTCCATTCTTGAGCGCGCCATCGAAGGCGGATACAACTACCTCAGCTGCCTGTTCGGCGCGGAAAGCTGCGCGACCATGGAGCGTATGGAAGAGCACTTCTTCCTCATCAATCCCGTTAAGCACGACGGATTCTTCGTTACCCAGATCGATCCTCCCATGAAGGGCGATCAGACCAACCTTGATTACTACAAAGCTCAGCTTAAGCTCAAAGTCGTTGACGAGATGAAGAACCGTCTTGGAGTTGATGTCTCCGATGAGGCTATGCGCAAGGCTATCGAGCAGCACAACGAGCTCAGCCGCATCATCACCGAGATCGGCAACTTCCGCAAGCTCGATAATCCGCCCATCACCGGCTATGAGTTCCATGTCATCCAGCTCGTAAGCCAGGTCTGCCCCCATAAGCTGATCCTGCCTTACCTCAAGGAGACTCTTGAAGAGATCAAGACCCGCGAACCGGAAGAGAAGTTCCCGTTCCGCGCCCGCGTTGCACTTGTCGGCTCTGAGGTCGATGACCCCGAGTTCACAAAGCTTATCGAAATGTGCGGCGCAATGGTCGTTGCCGACCGCTACTGCTTCGGCTCGTTCCCCAGCAGAGAGCAGATTGAGATCAAGGAAGGCGAGACCGCGTTCGACGCCATCTGCCGCCACTACCTGTACTGGAACCAGTGCGCACGCTTTATGGATGGCTTCAAGATCGACCAGCGTCACGCTATCGCGGCCCAGCTCGTTGAAGATTTCAAGGCTGACGGCATCATCTACGAAAACATGAAGTTCTGCGAGTTCTGGAGCTATGAGAAGGTTCTTGCAAACCACATCTTCACGAACGAAAAGCACATTCCTTGCTGCACCATCGAGAAGGAGTATTCCCTCGGCGCAGTCGGACAGCTTCGTACACGTTTCCAGGCGTTCATCGAATCCCTGGAGATCAAGTCCATTCAGGGAGGTAAGTAATGATGTTCGATAAAGTAATAGCAGCTGTTGATAAAAAGCTTGAACGCTTTGATCCCATATGGCAGGCCGAGAACGGCGTAGGCGGCCAGAGAGACCGTTACTACGACAAGACCGGCGTTGCAAAATGGCGTGAGTGGCGCGGCGTTAAGGACACCATGGTCGACTACGGCGCATGGCTGAAGAACCTCGCTTCCATGGCAATGATGGTCGCATCCGCTCCGATCCCCTGCCTTAAGGGCTTTTGGGAGTATCGCTGGATGGGCTCTTACCTCGGCACATTCATGTTTATTGACCGCCTGTTTGAAGGCTTCCGCGGCTACGAGCTGGTCACGGCACACAAGTGCATGCACGCTATCGTCCGCAGCCTGACCAAGAAGATTGCGTTCTGCCTGTCCAACGACCGTCGTCTCGGAGGCGGCAAGGATACCGACCGCATCGTTCCCATGGACGAGGTCCTGCCTCCGCTGTTCATGATGGGCTTCAAAGAGCTCGTTCCGTTCCCCCTCCAGACTCTGCCCGAGTTCATCATCTGCGACGTTGACCAGCACATCGAGCCTTATTACATCGACGTTGCCGAGTCCTTCGGACTTCCTGCCGACGTCTGCTCGCGCTGCGCGGCCGAGACCGGTGTTGCACTCGACGACGCATTCCCCCTCATCGGTAAGGCAATGATCTCGACCAACATGCCTTGCAACGCATCCGAGGCGACCTCTATGTTCCAGCGCCGCCGCATAGGCATGCCGGACTTCCCCGTAACCCTGGCCATGATCCACAACGAGCCGGGCGCACATCCGTATTCCACTCAGATGCTCAAGGACGCCATCGCTTTCGTCGAAAAAGAGTACGGCGTGAAGTACGACTGGGATAATCTCTTTAAGTACGCAAAGCTCATGAATGAGCAGAACACTATAGAGCTTGAAAAGTGGGACTACTTCAAGACCCCGTATTCGGCTCTGTGCGGCATTGCCGAGACGCTCTATCGTCTGTATGCATGGGCATCCGTAAACGGAACCGATCCTTACTTCAACAAGGTCGACCGCCAGGTCATCAAGATCATGCGCAAGGCGTATGAAGAGAAGAAGGAGCCGTTCGGCGGCAGAACCCGTCACCGCGCATTCCTGTGGGGACCCTCCGCTGTTTACTACACCGATTTCCCGACCTGGATCCAGAACTGCTGGGGCATCAATATCGTCCTGAACATGGACTCCACCATGGGTCACAACATGATCAACACCGAAGATCCCGACGAGGCAATCAAGGATCTTGCTCTGTTCTCCGAGAAGGCAACCATGCGTCACCACGCCGTCGGCGGCTGGGACAATGTCAACGCCATCTGGGAGTGGGCAAAGAACTTCAACTGCGACATGGTGCTCATGAACGACAACATCGCCTGCAAGGGCATGCTCGGCGTTCACGCTCTCATGGAAGAGCAGGCAAGGGATCTCGGCTTCCACTTCATCTTCATCGAGCATGACCTTGAGGACTGCCGCACTGTTTCCCGCCAGGATATGCGTAACTGCGTAAACGGCTACATGTCCGTAGTTCTGGGCGAGGAGCCTCTTGATCCCACGCTCGTTGAGTTTGACGACAGCGATGCATATTAATAGGAGGATAAGGTAATAATGAAAACTGTTGCAAAGATCGGCGGCAAGGTCGCCATGTTCGCTTTCCTCGCTTTTGTCGGAACCTTTACCCTGTATATGACCAATGGCGAAAACAAGCTTATATACTATGTCATTCGCCCGCTGCTGAATAAGCACTACGACTCTCAGGTCCGTGACCGCAGAATCGTGTAATAATAAGGATTAATTGATAATCCAGAAAGATGGAATGCAGCTGCCTCTAAGGCGGCTGCATTTTTCTTGTATGCTGTTGGCATTAAATGCAGCCGCAATTCTTGCCCATGGATGCGCAAAACATACGGAGAAATTCTATATGTTTGACAGAGCTGCAAGATGAAGCTTTGTTTCATCAAGGTTGTGCAACGCTATAAGATTTTTCTTTTCCTCTACGGGCACTTCCATAGAGAATTTTTTCTTTACTGCCGTTTTGTTATCTCGGCTGTCTTTCTGAGAAAATATTCCGTTTTCAGCCTCTGATGCGTTCCTGCCTCGATGTGCTCCACCATCCACTCCATCATTTCGTCGAGCATTTCGGGAGTATTCAGCATCATTGCTATACCAACTATTGCGTCCCTTTCCACGCCGAAAAGATGAAGTCCATTGATTAAATGTTTCTGAGCTGGGGAAAGTTCCATTACTAACCTCCTCTATAAAATCCTCAATATATGCTTTGTTCTGTTTAGTGATATTTGCTGTTGCCAAGATCGTATAATCAGTAAACGATTGATTACTGTAAATATAAAACTTTCCAGAAGTAAATGCAAACCATTCTTTAGGCAAATGTCCGCGCATAGCACGCAACCGTTCAAAACGGTTGTTTTCCATGGTTTCAATCTCGACACTCCGGCCGCGCTGAGCACGGCTAAACCTCACCCCACCTTTCGGCGGTGCCCTGCCTTTGTTCGCGGTCTCGGCGGTGTGCTTGCGGAAGCTCTCCTGCACCTTGCCGTAGTTTGCGCTGTCGTGCTCCGTTCCGGTAAAGATGTTTAAGCTGACGAGAGTCGAACACTCATCGGTTTTGACGGCAGCTTTTAGCTCATGCTGCGTTAAAGCTCTTGACAATACGGCAGTATTCTCAGCGAGCTTTGCCTTGCCTGAGCAAAAATCTGCCCGACAAAACTACAAGGCAAAAGTAGTCGGAAGAGCGCATTGACAGGCGATACGTATTCGACTCTTGTCAGCTTATCTTGCCCAGCGCGTCACAGCACATTTACTCAAACGCCTCTGCCTCGCTTATCGTGTCGCCGTATGCGTGTCTGTAGACCTTGACAGCGCTGTTAAGCTCTTTCTCCGAGAGGTCTGAAAGCATGGCAACGCGCAGCTCGTCGAGGCTTATATCGCCCTGTGGGATGCGATAAAGATAACTACACATATAAAAAAGCTCCTGCAAGATCATCTTGCAGGAGCTTTGACTTTAGATATCAGACGACTTTGACAAACTCCATATAGCGATGGAGCATTGCTGCCATCTCGGAGCGGAGCGCGGTCTTGTTGGGGCCGAAGCTGCCATCGGTGTAGCCGTTGACAACACCAACAGATGTTGCCCAGATGATCGCGTCGCGCGCCCATGCACCTACGCTGGCTGCGTCGGTGAAGTTGGGAACGCCGCTGACGGTCGGGGAACCGGAGTAGCGATAGACCATGGTGACGATCTCAGCGCGCGTTATGGAGTCGTTGGGAGCGAACGTCGTGGCGGTCTTGCCGAGGGTGACTCCGGCGTTATATGCCCAGATGATCGCATCGTAGCACCACTTTGCGCCGATATCGGTGAATGCAGGGATCTGCATGCCTTCAACGGAAGGCGAGCCCTCCATACGATAGAGGACGGTGACGAACATTGCGCGCGTCATCTTGGTGTCCGGGCCGAACTTGGTGGCGGAAATGCCCTTCATGATGCCGTGCTGCCATACATACTCAACATCGGCGCGGCACCAAGCGGTCTTGGGAACGTCGGTGAAGGGGAAAGGAACGTATTCGCCGCAGTTTTTGCAGCGGATACCGTCGAGGTCGCTGAAATCGTGGCCGGTGGCCTTGATGACCTCGGATACGCTGAGAACTTCATTGCACACGCTGCAGTGGCTGCCCTCGGTGCGGCCGTCAGTGGTGCAGGTGGCTGCGATGGCCGGAGTGTCGATGACCTTGACGTGCTGGCAGGGAACGACCGGGGTAACGGTGAGCTTTGCCTCGTCGGTTACGAACAGGGTGATGTCCTTAAGTGCGATGTTATAGATCACACATGCGAAGGTGCGGCCGTTATCCGCGGCTGCGGTGTTCTTAAGCTCAAGAGTGTCAGTGGTGCTGAGGGAAACCTTGCTCAGAGCCTGGAAGAGCTTCATTGCGATCTCAAGCTTGCTGCCGGAAAAGTCGATGCCGCCGAGGTCAAGACCCTTGACGACGGAAGGCTCGATCCACATGTACTTGAGGCCGGATGCATTGCCGTTGACCTTTACGTTGAAGGTCGCGGTCGCACCTTCATTCACGGTAACGTCTTTGGGGCCGGTAACATCAAGCTTGCTGCCGATAAGTCCGGCGATAGCCTTAAGAAGAGTGTATGCATCAAGCTTCCCGAGAATTCCGCCGATATCGCCGTCACCGCCGATGAGTCCCTTGAGGATCTCAATAATCTTATCGGTGTCGATATTGCCGTCGCCGCCAATGAGTCCCTTGAGGATCTCAATAATCTTATCGGTGTCGATATTGCCGTTGCTATCACCGAATAAGTCCTTGAGGATATCAATAATATCCTTGCTGTTGAAGCTGCCGTCTTCAAGAAGCTTCTTTAAGGTCTCGTAAAGCGTTTTCATATCCATATCCTTGAGCTTTTCAAGGAGCTGATTGGCGGTATTGCTGTCAAGGCCGAGCTTTTCGAGAATTTGGACGATCGTGTCGATATTAAGCCCTTTCAGAAGCTTCTCAAGCTCGCCGTTTGCGTCGCCGCCTTTGATCAGGGCTTGTATTTTCCCGACGATATCCTGAATATCGATACTCTGACTGTCCGTTGTATCGTCGTTCCCTGTGACGGATACGGCATCGGCAATGGCATAAACGGGCAGCAGCGTGAATACGAGCGCCAGAACCATTACCAGACTGATAATTCGTGTTCTCATTTTTTCCTCCTTGCTCCATTTGCAAAAATCATAGTGTCAATATACGACAAATATTATACAGAATTATTACATCACTTGCAACGGTATTCATACAAAAAGTTTAAAAACAGCGAAATAGCCAGTTATATAAGAAAATAATTGTGCATAATTTGTGCTGACATGACGATTATACAATCATATGTATGTCGTTTCCCGACGAAACTCGGCCGGAACGTCGTATAGTGATTCGTGCTCGCTTATCGCGACCTCGCGCAGATCAAAGCCGCGACGGAAACGCACCACCGGCAGGCTGTACCGACGGCTATGCGTATGCAAAGCTTCACGATATCCTCCGGCTTATTCTGTTTCTTGGTTTTGCAGGATAAACAGCTTCTGCACCAACGCAGGATCTACGCACTTTGAGGTAAATGAATTAAGAAATCAAAAAGCCCGTCCGGGAGGACAGGCTTTTTGCTATGCAATAGTATTTTTTGTGATTCTTTAATGATCCGCCTTTTTGCATATGGCGCTGCCGAATCTTACGGGCTTTTCCTTGCCGCGCAGGGTCTGCTCGAAAATTTCCTGCGGCAGATCGAGCACGCCTTCCTTGAACAGCAGGACGATCGTCGAGCCGCCGAAGCGGAACAGACCTTTTTCCTCGCCGCGATGGATAACGCCTGCCTGACGGTAGTTTTCAATCTTGCCGACGAGGCATGCGCCGACCTCGATCTGCACAACGGTGCCGAAATTTTCGGTGTACAGCATGCAGTATTCTCGAGTGTTCTGTATGAACACCGGGCGCTTGCGCACGACTATCGGCTGCACGGGATGATAGCGACCCTGAATGTGCCAGTTGCGGCTTTTGAAGCCGCCGTCGATGTAGCAATAGCGATGGTAATTCTCAACGCCAAGCCGCAGTACGAGGCAGGTGCCGTTTATGTAATCGCCCGCGATGTCCGCGCCGCCGACGAGATCTTCGACGTTGTAATAGCTGTTTTTTATCGCAAACTCGGAGTCGCTGCTTATTTTGTATGCCGACATGTATCCGTCGCAGGGGGAGATGAGCGTGTCACGGTCGGTGTTTATCGGACGCGCGCCGGCCTTGACCTGCCGGGTGAAAAAGTCGTTGAAGCAGCGGTAATCCTGCTTAACATAGTCGCTCATGTCAAGCGCGTTTGCGCGGATAAAGCCGTTGATACGCCGGGTCGAGAGCTTCGTGTCCATATAAGCGCCGATCACTGCGGTAAGTATTGGGTTAGTCATTATCTGACGTGCCGGCCAGCCGAGATGCTTGAAATAGCAGCATGTAAGGCCGACGGCCATTTTCTTTGAAGTCATATCTTATCACCGTTTTTAAGCTTTCTTTTTATAAGTACGCAGAGCATGAGGACACCGCAGAAAACAATCGTTGCATAAAAGCTGATGCCGCGGCTTAAAAGCTCAACGCTCACAGGATCGTGCACGATCTGCTTAAAGCCGCTGAGCAGGATGAAATCCGCAACGCCGACCGCGCCGGGGATGGGAACTGCGTTCGAGCCGAGCACGGCAAGCGCCTGCACGGAAAACGCCTTGAACGCGCACTTTGCCTCGCCGCCGACCGCAAGAAACACACAGACCGAAACAAGTATCACTGACAGACGCTGCGCAAGATTGCACAGGAACACCTTTATTAGCAGCCCGGTTTCCTTTTTCAGCAGTGCGCCGCATTCCTTATACTGCTTTATCATTGCAAGCAGTTTTTCGTACTGCGCGTCATAATCCTTATAAATATGCATTTTGCACAGCAGCCTCAGCCCCCAGCGGCAAACCTTGAGGATGAGCTTTTCATTGAAAATGCACATGAGAAACAGTGCGATAAACGCTGTCTGAACAATGACGCCGAAGGCTATGAAAAGCTTAGGTACAAGATTCATGCGCAAAAGAATGCCGGGATGGGCGATGCAGCACACGGCACTTATTATAAGTATGGCGACCGTGTACATCACGAGGTTCAAAAGCAACGCAATGGCGGACACTGCCGCCGGAGTTCCGTACTTGAGCATGAAAATAAGCGCTGCCGGCTGGCCGCCGGTCGCAGACGGCGTGATCGCGGAAAAGAAAATATCGGAGGCGGAAAAAATAATGCCCTTTCCGGCGGGAAAACCATGCCCGAAGAATCGGCAGGTGCACTGCAGGCCAAGCCCCTCAAAGTAGATAAAGCCAAATGCGCATAAGGCGGCAAGCATTATCCACACAGGATCCGCGCCCTTTAAAAAGCATACAAAACGTTCCCACGAAAAGCCTTTTGAGCAGGACGTGACGATCTTTATCGTTATTGCCGATATGGCAGCCAAAAGAGCTATCCACAGCAGATTGTTTTTAAGCGTGTCTTTCATGAGCTTTTCTTTCACAAATCCAAGCAGCAGATCGAACAACTGTATGGGTTTTATTAGTACAGTTAGTATACACGTCTGTGATATGTTTGTCAACGCTTTTACATATAAGCGTTGACAAAAATGAGCATCGGGTAATATAATTCCTCTATTAGGGCAACGTTATACCCCAATGCACGAAAGGCGGATCTGCTAATGAAAAATGTAATTGAATTGTTTGGCTCTATGGTGTTTAACGACTGCGTCATGCAGGCGCGGCTGCCAAAACAGGCGTATAAGCAGGTCCAACGCTCAATAAAGCTCGGCGAGCGGCTTGACGGCGAAACGGCCGAGATAGTTGCAAACGCGATGAAGGATTGGGCGATAGAAAAAGGCGCAACGCACTTTACGCACTGGTTCCAGCCGATGACCGGCATCACCGCCGAAAAGCACGACAGCTTTATTTCACCCAGCGATAACGGCAGAATAATCATGGAGTTTTCCGGCAAGGAGCTTATTCAGGGCGAGCCGGATGCGTCGAGCTTCCCGACGGGAGGACTGCGCGCAACGTTTGAAGCGCGCGGCTACACCGCGTGGGACCCGACCTCGTATGCGTTTATAAAGGATAACGTCCTTTGCATACCGACAGCGTTTTGCTCCTACGGCGGCGAGGCACTGGATAAGAAAACGCCGCTTTTGCGCTCTATGGAGGCGCTCAACCGTCAGGGACTGCGCGTGCTCCGGCTGTTCGGAAATAACGACGTCACAGCCGTAAAGACGACCGTCGGCCCGGAGCAGGAATATTTCCTCATCGACAAAAGCGTTTATGAAAAGCGCAAGGATATAATGTACACCGGCAGAACGCTCTTCGGCGCGCAGCCGCCCAAGGGCCAGGAGCTGGACGACCACTATTACGGAACGATAAAGCCGCGCGTTGCCGCGTTCATGGAGGAGCTTGACGAGGAACTGTGGAAGCTCGGCGTTCTTGCAAAAACCGAGCATAACGAGGTCGCGCCTGCCCAGCACGAGCTTGCGCCGATATACACGACGACCAATATCGCGGCCGACCACAACCAGATAACCATGGAGCTTATGCAGAAGCTTGCGCGTAAGTACGACATGGTGTGCCTGCTGCACGAAAAGCCCTTTGCCGGCGTTAACGGTTCTGGCAAGCACAATAACTGGTCTATGACGACCGACACGGGGTTAAATCTTCTCGAACCGGGCGAAACTCCGTATGAAAATGCGCAGTTTCTGCTGATGTTGTGTGCGGTCTTGCAGGCTGTCGATGATTATCAGGATATGCTGCGCATATCAGTTGCAAGCGCGGCAAACGACCACCGCCTGGGCGCTGCCGAAGCGCCCCCGGCGATAATCTCGGTGTTCCTCGGCGAAGAGCTTGAGGAGATACTTGAGGCGATAGAAAACGACACGCCCTACGGCGGCAAGGAAAAGGAGCAGATAAAGGTCGGCGTCCATGTTCTGCCCAAGTTTGCGCGCGACGCGACCGACCGCAACCGCACATCTCCGTTTGCTTTCACAGGCAATAAATTTGAGTTCCGTATGCTCGGCTCGTCAACGTCCATATCCGGCGCAAATGTCGTTCTGAACACCGCCGTTGCCGAGTCGCTGCGCAAATATGCCGACATTTTGGAGAATGCCGATAATTTTGAAACGAGCCTGCACGAGCTTATCCGCAGCGTCATAAAAAAGCATAAGCGCATCATATTCAACGGAAATGGCTACGGTGAAGAGTGGCTCAAGGAAGCTGCTGCGCGCGGACTTAAAAACTTCCGCACGACTGTGGACTGCGTGCCGTATTACCTCGATATAAAGAATGTTGATCTTTTCGCGCGTCACAGAGTGTATTCCGAGATCGAGCTTGCAGCGCGCTACAAGATGAAGCTCGATAATTACTGCAAGGTCATTCGCATCGAAGCGCAGACCATGCAGGAAATGGTCTGGCAGGATATTCTCCCGGCGGCAAGCGCTTACTCAAAGCAGCTGAGCGATACTGCCATAGTTAAAGCGCAGCTCGGCATCGACAATAGCTTTGAAAAGGATCAGGCAGCAAAAATAAGTGCGCTTATGAGCGAAACGGTGACAAATGTTCGCGCTCTTTCGGCGGCTGCCGAGTCTGCCGACGAGTATTCGGATAACTACACAAGAGCATCCGTTTTCCGCGACAAGGTGCTTCCTGCGCAGGAAGCGCTCAGAGCGAGTGTTGACGAGCTTGAAGTCAATACGGCAAAGCAGTTCTGGCCGTATCCGACCTACGGCGATATCCTGTTCAGCGTGCAGTAAGAGCTGGAGAAGGGGGCTTAGCATTGGAACTCAGTAAAAAAACCGTAAAACGAATATTGCTCATCATAACGTTCACGGTGCTTCTCATATGGGCGATATATAATCACAAGCTGCTGTTTAAATACATCGGCGAGCTGTATTCGCTCATTTCGCCGTTTGTGATCGGCCTGTGCATAGCGTATGTGGTCAATGTCATCATGCGGCCGATCGAGCGGCTGTGGATGAAGCTTTTGAGCAAATGCAAGGGCAAATGGGTCAAAAAAATGAAGCGCCCGATATGCCTGCTGCTGAGCATACTGCTGGTCATCGGCATTATTCTTGCCGTCATATTCATCATCATGCCGGAGCTGAGCGATTCCGTGTCCTCGCTTGTGAGCATGGTGCCCTCGTATGTATCCGAGGTGGAAAGCTGGTGGGAAGCTCTTGCGCTGCGCCTGGATAAGTACGGCGTCGAGCTGCCGCAATTCAGCTTTGATACGGATAAGTTTATTCAGATCCTCAAGGACGGCGGCACGGCTGTTTTGAACACCACCCTGTCGGCGACGACGTCGATCGTAACGGCGGTCATAAACATCGTGCTGGCACTTGCGTTTTCCATCTATGTCCTTGCTCAGAAGGAAACGCTCAAGCGGCAGTCGAAAAAGGTGCTTGCAAAGCTCATGAAGCCCGAGAAGATGCAGAAGTTTCTCGATATGCTCGACCTTATAAACCGCACGTTTACAAACTTCATAACCGGCCAGCTTACGGAAGCTGTCATCATCGGCGTATTGTGCTTTATCGGCATGTCGATATTCCGCATGCCGTATGCCCCGGCGATATCCGTGCTCGTCGGCTTCACGGCACTGATACCAGTGTTCGGCGCGTTTATAGGAACAGCTATCGGCGCATTTTTGATACTGCTCGTAAAGCCGATACAGGCCGTGTGGTTTGTTGTGTTTATCATTGTCCTTCAGCAGTTTGAGGGCAACCTCATCTACCCCAAGGTTGTCGGCAAATCCGTCGGTCTGCCGGGCATTTGGGTCCTCGTTGCCGTCACGATAGGCGGCAATGCAATGGGCGTTGTCGGAATGCTTATAAGCGTTCCGCTGTGCTCGGTGCTGTATGTCGTTGCACGCAACGCGGTAAACGGCAAGCCTCTTGCCGGAGAAAAAACCGAACCGAAATCAAACTAAGGACGCAAAGCTCCTGCATCACAGGATGCGGGAGCTTTTTATATGCTTTGCCTATATAAAACATAAAATTCTTAATGATAAACATTAAAAAATGCTTGACATGCCCTTGGCTTGGTGATACTATCAATTTAACGTTTTACGTTAAATAATTTACGTTGATCACAGCTGGAGGTGGCTTTTATGGAGAAAACCGTGAAGCACAGATTTTTAAATAACGCGCTGTTTACAGCGCTGATAGTTCCGCTGGCCTTTTTTGTACTGCGCGATACTATTTCCATTTTGACCGAACTCATGTTCAGGTCGATCGGAGGTGAGGATTCGCTGCTGTATCAGATAAATGACGATATTGCAAGACTTATTATCGCCGGATTGCTGATGCTGATAATGCCGATCTTTTTCCGCGGAAGGTGTAATTTCGGTTTTAAAGGCGGATTTCTGAAGCTCGGCATTTTGCTTTCGCTGCCGGAACTCATCGTTCCGCTGTGGAATCTTTTGCAGATAAAGGTCTATGACTCTCCGCTTGTTGCCGGAACGACCGCCGTTATCGCCGCTATATTCCATGGCATCGGCCCGGGAGTGTCCGAAGAGGTGTTTTGCCGCGGCTTTACCGTGTCAAACCTGATGCGCATCTGGAAGGATAAGCCGAACAGGATCCTCTGCTGTATGCTGGTTTCCGGTGCCGCTTTCGGGCTTCTTCATGCGGTCAATGTGATCGTGACCGGCGACGTTTTCGCGGCTCTGATCCAGGTCATCTACACAACTGCGATCGGAATGTTTTCCGGCGCTGTTTTCCTTCGATCCCGGAGCATCTGGGGTGTTATTTTGATGCACTCTCTGACCGATATTTCTGCTTTTATAGCCGTGTTTGAAAGCAATACAACAGGCATGGATATCGTGTTCTGCGTTGTCGGCTCGCTGCTGTTTATTGCGTTGGCGCTTTATCTTATTCGCCCCGCAAAACGTTCCGAGATCGACGCACTTTGGGAAGACGGTTGGGACTTCGGCGCTGAGGACGGAAAAACACGCGCCGGAGCAAAGGCAGCGGCAATTATATCGGCTGTTCTGATCGTTGCATTTGCGGCATCGATCGGCGTAATGCTCTATCAGTCAAAAATGGGATATGATATTCCGATGTTCCCGGCAGAGCAGAAAGAGATAGACAAAGATGTGCAGTATAAGCTGAGTGACGATAAAACGAAGCTTACGATCCTGCTTCCGTATGTCGGCGGCGAAACATATGATCTTGAAAATTCCGATTCCGAGTCGCTTGCTTTGGATGACTGCCGCGAAAACGGAGATACTTACATTTTCGAGTTTTCACATAAAGGTACCGGTACGGAGAATGTCAAGCTCACTTTCTCAAAAACATTAGGCGATATGCCCGTAGCGATCGAGGACTACACGGTAACGGTCAGCTTCAATGCCGACGGTACGATATCTTCGGTCGGAGGCTGAGCCATGAAAAAAATATCCGCTGCGTTCGGCAGCCTGCCGATGACATGGCCGATAGTCTGCGGCTTTGCGGTGATCACTGGTATCTATGTCGGCGTAATAAATCAGATACCGATCTTGCATGATACTTCGTTTCAGGACATTGCCGTCACGCTCGAGTGGTGGGTGCTGTTTGCGGTTTTGATCGTGTCAAACTGCAAAAGTGCATGGGAGGCCGGTCTCAAATGCCTTGTGTTTTTCCTCATAAGCCAGCCGGTAATTTACCTCGTTGAGCTGCCGACGATCGGCTTGGACAAGGCGCTTTACTACTACACGGGCATCTGGCTGCCCATTTCTCTGCTGACCCTCCCCGGCGGAGCGATCGCATTCCTTGCAAAGCGGCAGAATGTCTTGGGCGCTGCGATACTCGGCGTAGGAAATACAATAGTCGCTCTTATGGGAGTAAGCTATTTTATGCAAATGCTCGGCTCGTTTCCACGGCATCTGCTGACGGTGGTATCATGTGCGGCAATCGTTGCCGTAACCATTCTCGGAATGCAGAAAAAGTGGCGGACGCGGCTTTTATCGGCGGCGATCACCGTTCTGCTGACGGCCGTGATTGCAGCTTGGACAGTGATGAATGGAAGAACTCTCTAAAGCTGCACAGCGCTCTTAATTTTTTGTGCATTGTGCGAAAAACAATGCTATAATACAGCTATCTATCACAGGGACGCTCGGGCAGAGCGCCTTTCGCAGAAAGGAACAGCATACATGAATTCCGATACTATTTCAAAATTCCGACTGTTTGGCAAGGCGGGAAAGATAGTCATGACGGTTTTGACCGTGGTAGCGGCGCTTATAACGATCTTCTGCTGCATTGCGGTCGCTTTCGTCGCAGCTTTGCCGGATAATGCACTGACGGTGCGCGTTGTTGAAAACACCGAGCTGCGCTTCAATGCGGAAAGCTTTGATACATTGTGGAATATTATCGGAGGAAGCTTCAGCTATTCGGGCGAAAGCAGCCCTGAGCAGATACTCGGGGAGGGGTCAGGTACGATAACACCGCCCGAGGATCAGCAGTTTAAAACGGAGCTTAGGCTCTTTAACCGCTCATATGATTCTGCCGAGATCCACTCCGACGGAAATACGAAAGTCATGCAGGCCGAGGCTTCCCCGGCCGAATATATCGCAAGCGATCTTACGAAAGTGTTTATCTTCGCGGCGCTGTTTGCAGCGTCCGCCACTGCTGCGCTTTGGATGCTCAGGGGGCTGTTTTCCGTGCTTACCAAGTGCCAGTCACCGTTCTGCGGCGAGGTCGTAGCCAAAATGCGCGGATTTGGATTTTCGCTTCTTCCGGTTGCCGTTTTTGCGTCTGCCGCCGAGACGATGCTGGAGAGCTTTTTCGCCGCAGGAAAAAGCACCAACGTCAGCATTCAGTGGGGCATTTTGATTGCGTTTGTTGTAACCATGGCTCTGGTGGCTGTTTTCAGATACGGTGTTCAGCTGCAAAAGGAATCGGATGAGACCCTGTAAGGAGGAGGAAGAATGGGACAGATCATTTTGCGGCTGGATCGTGTCATGGCCGACAGGAAAATGAGCCTGAATGAGCTATCGGCAAGAGTCGGCGTTGCCAACGTGAATTTATCAAAAATGAAAAACGGTCATATCAGCGCCATCCGCTTTTCCACCTTGGCGGCCATCTGCGATGTTCTCAATTGCCAGCCGGGAGATATATTGGAATACAAGCCTGACGAGGAGTGAACCTTGCTGGTACATAAAAAACGGCATAGTCGGGTAAACGACTATGCCGATATTCTTTTTGCTCAGTCATCTTTTTCGTTTTCACACTGCTGTGCGCTAAGGCGCTCGACCTCGGCCTTAAGCTCTGCGTTCTGAGCCTTCAGCTCGTCGAGCTTTTTATTCACCGGCGCAAGCTGGCGCTTAAGCTCGCCGGAAACGATGCCTTTATAGAACGTATAGCGTCCCGTAAGGCTCACTGCCGACAAAACGACTGCCGCGCCGCCGGCAGCAATGCCGACCTTTTTGACATCGACCTTGCGCAAAAGGTGCATAACCGTGCGCTTGTTGAGCTTGCCGGGCTGCAAAAGCTCCAGAGGGCTTATATCCTCGGGCTGAACCTCGACCTCAACGCTGCGCTTTGCGATCTTTTTCATAAAAACCCCTCCATAAATATCTTTGTCTGTATTATAGCACCATCTCCGCTTTTTTCAAGTCCGCATGTCTTGAATATGAGCTGCGGCTGTGGCATAATAAAACGATCAAACGAAAGGCCTTTGGACAATGGAAAGATTCATAGCAGAAAGATTCCGCTCCTTCGGCGGCGGACTTGCTCTCGATACGGGAGCGATATTAAAATATACAGACCTCATAGATCTCAGCATCGGCGACACGGATATAGTGACCGATGAGAGAATAATCAACGCAGCTTTCCGCGATGCAAAGGCAGGGCATACCCACTACGGCGATCCGCACGGCGACCCTGAGCTTATTGATGCCGTTTGCCGTGCATGGAACGAGGATTTCGGGCAGTCGATCGACCCGGAGCGCATTCTGGTGACCGCATCGAGCTGCCTTGGCATGTCGCTTGTCATGCTCGGCATTCTCGACCCCGGCGACGAGGTGCTTGTTTTCTCGCCATATTTTCCGATGTACAGAGAGCAGATCGAGCTTGCCGGAGGAGTGTGCGTCGAGGTTCCGACCTACGCAAGCGAGGGCTTTGCGATAAAAAAAGAGCGCCTCGATGCAGCGATAACTCCGCGCACAAAGGCGATGGTATTCAATAACCCAACAAATCCGACGGCAATGGCATACGGCGCGGATACGATGCGCCTGCTTGCCGAGACAGCAAAAGAGCATGATCTGCTCATCGTTGCCGACGAGATATACACATCATACATGTTTTCAGAGCCGTTTACGCCGATGCGCACGCTGCCGGGCATGGCTGAGCGCACCGTCACGCTAAACAGCTTTTCTAAAAACTATCTCATGACCGGCTGGCGCGTCGGCACGATTATAGCGGAGCCTGCGCTTATAAAAACCATGCAGAGGATAAACGGCGCGCTTATCTACACAGCTCCGTCGGTCTCGCAGCGCGCGGCGATACAGGCGCTGCACGACCGCGAGGATATCCGCGCACGCTATATAAGAGAATACCGCGAGCGGGTGTTTTACGCCGCCGAGAGGATAAGGAGCATTCCGTATTTTGAGCTTAACGAGCCGCACGGAACGTTTTATCTCTTCCCGTCGATAAGAAAAACAAAGCTCGACTCGGCTCGGTTTTGTGCTGAGCTGCTTGAAAAGGCGCATGTGCTTGTCACAAACGGCGCGGCATTCGGCAAAACGGGCGAGGGGCATGTGCGCATTGCCTGCACAGTTGGCCGTGATAAGCTCTGCGAGGCATTCGACCGAATGGAAAAGCTGAAATTCTAATTAAGATCTAAAGAAAAAAGTCTCAGGGGCATCCTGAGACTTTTTTGGCTTATCACAGCAAATTCAAATACTCCGTCACCGCGGCAAGACCGCCGATAAGCTCCTGCTTTGAGCACGCATAGCCCACGCGGAAGCTGTGCGGCTGCTCGAAGCAGTCGCCGGGAGTTACGAACGCGCCGGTCTTGTGATACATTTCGCGGCAGAAATCGTAGGAGGGGATATCGAGATCGTAGTAAACAAGCGCGGTCGTTCCGGCCTGAGGCTTTACATAGTGCACCTGCGGTGTGTCGTTTACCCATTTGTCGAGTATGGCGAGGTTCTCGCGCACGATGCTTTTGTTGCGCTCAAGGAGCTTATCGCTGCCCGAGAGGGCAACGGCCCCTATCGCCTCGTCAAGCATGCCGCAGCTAACGAGGTTATAATCCCTGTGCGAGATGCAGCTTTTAATGACGTCCTTATCGTGCGTTGCTATCCAGCCGAGGCGTATTCCGGCAAGAGAGAATACCTTGGACATGCTGCTGACGGATATGCCCTTGTCGTACAGATCGACTATCGACTCGCTCCACACGTCGTCCTGCGTCAGATGGCGGTAGACCTCGTCGCACATGACGTATGCGCCGACGCTTTTCGCTATCTCGACTATCTGCATGAGCATATCCTTTGACATAAGTGCGCCGGTGGGGTTGTTGGGATTATTTATGCAGATCATTTTGGTTCCGGGAACGGCAAGAGCACGCAGCTCGTCAAGATCGGGCAGAAAACCGTTTTTCTCGCTCAGGTGCAGAAGCTTCAGATCCGCGCCGAAGGATTCCGGGATAGAGTACAGCTGCTGATAGGTCGGCATGATGCTTATAATGCGGTCGCCCGGCTCAACGAGCGAGTAGAAAATGTGGTGGTTTGCACCCGATGCGCCGTGAGTGGTGACTATCTCCTCGGGCTTGAGGGTCTTGTAAAGCTTGCAAATGCCGTTTTTAAGCTCCGGCGCGCCCTCAATATAGCCGTATGTCAGGCGCTGCGAGCACATGGAGCTCAAGAATGCCTGCTTGTCAGTTCCTGTCAGCTCAAAAAGCTCATCTATTGAGACGGAATTTACGCAGGTCTCGGCAATGTTATACTTTGCGCCTGTTTCATAGGCGTTCATCCATTCTTCGACTTCAAAAGGCTTGATCTTCATCTTTATACCTCCTAAAAAACAATAAAACGCCCGAGGCTCTTCCTTATAACGTGTTTCCACGCCGTACCTACGGAAAAGTCCCGTGCGCTTTTGATCCATCACCCGGTGGTGACGGAAGCGAATATTATGTTTGCAGGATGAATTAAAACACAAAATCTGCGCTTTGTCAAGCGCTGCGATGCATAAAAATGCATTTGAGTGATAAAAACCGCGGAGAACCGCAGCATTTTGCCCACACTCGACTTTAGTGAAGAGTGAATAAGCTGACGAGAGTCGAACCCATATCGCCTGTCGGCGCGCCCTTCCGGCTATTTTCGCCTTTTTTGCTTTGATGGGCGCCAGCCCACCTGCACCAAAGAAAGCCGAAAATATCTCGAAAAG
>DKRV01000001.1 GCA_002472405.1 Clostridiales bacterium UBA7273
GCTGGAGCTTGGTCCGGTGTCCATGGAAGATTTCTTGGTGACCATTCCTTTGCCAGTTCTGGATGAACAGTAGCAAGGTCGTTAAACCCCGGCATGATTTTATTATTGGAACAATACGGACAGCCTGTTCCTTTGACTCTTGCGCGTATTTCTGCTGTCCATTCATGACCGCACTTGCCTTTCCATCTAACCTTTCGATGAGATGCGGCATTCACATTGTTGGGTTTTAGCGGCTCATTTTCCGAAGACCATTCATCGACCAACTCCGGCTTAATGGACGCAAGATCATTAAAACCTTCCAGTACCCTCATCCCAGCACAATAGGGGCAACCTTCCCCGGAATGTCTGCTTTTAGGACTTGCCAGCCATTCATGTCCACACTTGCCGCTCCACCAGTATTTCTTGTTTGATCCGTATGTAATATCTGAAGCCATCAGTGGCAAATTGCGCTCTGAAAACTCAGAAGCGAGTTCCGGGTGCTTTTCAGCAAAACTTATTCCCATTCGCATCACCTCCTCCGCGTATAGTGTAATCAAAACACAGAGGAAATTGAAATGTGTGGGTTCTAAATCAGGAACGGCAAAAAAATAAGAGCCCCGAATCGAATCGGAGCTCTTAGGAAAAATGTGCGAATTCCAGTGACTTATGGCGACTTGCAGTCACTTTGGTGTACTTATGGTGTATTTGTGTGAATTTCGGCTAAAAAGCGGCAATGTAGGACATACCGTTTTTCCGGCAAAAGAGTACATGCCATGGTGTACTTATTAGTACAGTTTTGCGCCTGCCGGAATGCTCGGGTCTACCATAAGCAGATGAAGCTTTTCTTCTTCGCCTTCCTTATGAACGGCACTAATCAGCATACCGCAGGAATCGATGCCCATCATCTTGCGCGGAGGCAGATTGGTGATGGCGATGCAGGTCTTTCCAATGAGCTGTTCCGGCTCATAATAGGCGTGAATTCCGCTTAAAATGGTGCGATCTGTGCCGGTTCCGTCGTCCAGCGTGAACTGCAGCAGCTTCTTGCTCTTCGGAACGGTGATGCAGTCCTTGACCTTCACGGCACGGAAATCGGACTTGGAGAAGGTCTCGAAATCGACGAGATCCTCAAACAGCGGCTCGATCACGAGGCTTGCAAAGTCAGGCTTTTTCGCATCGAAGATCGGCATGGACGGATCGCTTACGTTCACCGCCGGAACCTCTTCAGACGCCGTTTCTGTTGTTGCAGCATCCTCAGATTTCTGTACACCATTCTTGTCCTTTGGTGTATCTAAGGGTTTCATTGTCGGGAACAGGATAACGTCGCGGATCGAGTCTGTTCCGCACAGCATCATTGCACAACGGTCAATTCCGAAGCCCAGACCGCCCGTGGGGGGCATGCCGTATTCCAACGCAAGAACGAAATCTTCATCCATCATGTCGGCTTCATCGTCACCGTTGGCACGTTTTTCGGCCTGTGCCTTAAAGCGCTCATACTGGTCGATGGGGTCGTTGAGCTCTGAGAAGGCGTTGCCCATCTCACAGCCGCAGATGAACATCTCATAGCGCTCCGTCAGGTGCGGATCGGAGGGGCTACGCTTGGCCAGCGGACTGACCTCAACAGGGTACATGGTTATGAATGTGGGCTGAATGAGCGTGGATTCGACGAGCTGGTCAAAGGTCTCGTACAAGGCGTTGCCCCATGTATGGGAAATACCGTCCATATCCACGCCGACGCTCTTTGCCAGCATCACACCGGCATCCGCGTCGCCTTCGACAGCCATAAAGTCTGCTCCGGTAACGTTCTTGACCGCGTCAGCCATGGTAATTCTCTTCCACGAAGGAGTAAGATCGATCTGATGACCAAGCCACTCAACCTGATAGGTTCCGAGTATCTCCTTGGCAGCGCCGGTCAGAATGCCCTCGAGAATGTCCATCATTCCGTCAAGATTCGTGTATGCCTGATACAGCTCACATGTGGTAAACTCCGGGTTGTGCTTGGTGTCCATGCCCTCGTTGCGGAAAATACGGCCGACTTCGTACACGCGCTCAATTCCGCCGACAATAAGCCGCTTAAGGTGCAGCTCCGTCGCAATGCGCATATACATGTCTATGTCAAGGGTATTATGATGTGTAATAAACGGACGTGCATTCGCACCACCTGCGATGGGGCTAAGAACCGGTGTCTCGACCTCCATAAAGCCCAGGCCGTCAAGGTATCGGCGCAGATACGCGACGAATTTACTGCGTATCTCAAAATTACGTCTGCTCTCGGGGTTCATTATCAGATCGACATAGCGCATACGATAGCGCAGCTCTTTGTCGGTCATGCCGTGGAACTTTTCGGGCAGAGGACGCAGGCTCTTGGAAAGCAGCGTGACAGACTCGACATGCACGGAAATTTCCTCGGTCTTGGTCTTGAAAACGAAGCCCGAAACGCCGATAATGTCGCCTATATCGTACTTGCGGAAGTCTGCAAACTCCTGCTCGGACACCGCATCCTTGCGGACATAGATCTGGATCGTGCCGCGATCATCTTGGATATGGCAGAATATTGCCTTGCCCATGCCGCGCTTGGACATAATACGTCCTGCGACCTTGACGGTTTTTCCGTCAAATGCGTCATAGTCTGCCTTAATTTCAGTCGAATACGCGCTTCTTTCGAAGCGTGTCTGGGTGAAGGGGTCTCTCCCCTCCTCCTGCAAAGCCTTGAGCTTATCGCGTCTTATTTTCAGCAGCTCGCTGAGCTCCTGCTCAGGCGCTGCGTTCTCATTCGTCTTATTCTCACTCATAGCCTACCCTCTTAATCGTTTTCTACCGAAAGTATCTCAAAGTGCAGCTCGCCTGCCGGTGCATCGACGGTGATCTTCTCGCCTGCGACGTGACCGTAAAGGCCGCGGCCAAAGGGCGAATCGTCGGATACACGGCCCTCCATGGGGTTTGCCTCCTGCGAGCCTACAACGGTGTATTCCTCTTCGTAGCCTTCGTCAATGTCGCGAACCTTGACTCTGCTGCCGAGGGTAACTGCGCCCTTACGCATGCCCGTATCGACCTTCTCGACGATCTCGGCGTTCTCAACAAGGCTCTTGAGCTCGGCAATTCTGGAATAGAGCTTGCCCTGCTCGGTCTTTGCCTCGTCGTATTCGCTGTTTTCGGAAAGGTCGCCAAAGCTGCGCGCTTCTTTTATCTGCTCGGCAACTTCCTTTGCCTTATCGGTTTCAAGGTACAGAAGCTCCTTTTTGAGCGCGTCAAGGCGCTCCTGACTCATTTTAAATCTGTTTTCGGTAGCCATACTCAGCTCTCCTTTATTATCCTTATTTATAGCGCTCAGCTCAGCGCTTTTATCGCTGCATTGAGCTGGACTGTTGTGTCCTTTTCAGTATTGTGCGCCTCGATATCGGGCTTGATGCCGCCGGCTTCGGCAAGGTCAACGCGCTGCGGCGTGAGGTACTTCTTTGTCGAAATGTGTATCGCACCGCCATTTGAAAGTTCGATGGTCACCTGGCTTCTCGCCTTACCGGTCGTGTGCTCGCCAACTATGGTCGCCCAATCATACTCCTGAAGCGCGGCTGCGAAAAATTCCGCCGCACTGTAGCTGTTTTCGTTGACGAGAACGGCCATTTTTGCGCTCAGACATACCTTGTCGGAGGTCTGGACGGTTTCCTTGCCGGCCTTGTCAACGCTGACGAACAGATCGCCGTCGGGCAGCAGATAGTCCAGAAGCGAAACAAGCTCGCTCACAAGGCCGCCGGGATTATCGCGGACATCGAATATGAACGACTTTGCGCCCTCTGCCGTAAGCTTTTCGATAGCGCCGATCGCGCCCTCGCTGCTTCCGGCCTCAAAGTTTGCGATTTTTATATAGCCGATATTATTCTCAAGCATTTTTGAGGATATCGGATTTTTATAGATCACCTCGCAGGATATCGTTACGCTTGACTCGGTTCCCTTTTCGTCTGCAATGACCATCGGGAAGTTTTTATTGAGCTTCGAGCGGATAAGCTCCTGAAGCTCAGCGGTCGTCATCCCCTCCGTCAGCTGACCGTCAACGGAGACTATGGTCTGTCCGACATTGAGTCCGGCGGTGGCCGCCGGGGTGCCGTCCTCGACTGCGAATATCTCAAATTTGCCCTTATCGTTGAGCTTAACGCTGACTCCGATGCCGGCATACTCGTTTGCGGAAGAGAGCTTATACGCCGCATACTCCTCAGGGCTCATGTAATAGCTCCACTTATCGTCAATGCTGCGAACCATTGCTGACGCAGCAGCGTTATACAGCGTATCGCTGTTGGCATCGCCAATATAGTTTTCCTCGATGATCTTTTCGATCTCGACATACGCCTTGGCGTCATTATAATATTTCTGCGCGCCGAAGCCGCCGGTTGTTATAAGATAAGTTGCAGCCGCGGTCACGACCATAACCACGAGAGCCACTATTATAAGATATATGAACTTAAATTTTCTGCCGAAACCGGGGCGTGATCGTTTTTCCATTCAATCTCTCCTTTTTTTACGGCGCTCCGCAGTTCGGAGCCTTCGTCAGCTAAACAGTACGTTTGACTGGCAGCCGCAAGGCCGCCAGTCAAGCTCATATTCTATCAAATATTGTTTTCGGCGATACACTGCTGCACGGTCTCCGAGGCTTCGTGGGCGGAAGCCTGCTCCACCCCATCGGCTCTCACCGGGATCACCGTGAGCACAAGGCTGAGTATCATCGTCAGCACAAGGATCATCGCCAGTATTGATACTACCAATCTTCTGTTCATGCCAAAATCCTCACACCTTGAGGTAATTTCTTATCGCGATAACGCCGCCGACCGCACCGACGAGTACGCCGACCGCAAGGAACGCGACGAGCACGATCACCCACACCTGGGAGAACGGAACGATCTGCACAAAGGATATTGCAAGGCTCTGCGCAACCTTTGTCTCCAGCGCCTTATACAGGCCCCACTGGGCAAGGAACGCAAGGCCGCCGCCGGCAATGCCGAGCACGAGACCCTCGATAACAAAGGGGCATCGAATGAAGCTGTTGGACGCGCCGACCATCTTCATTATGGCGATCTCTTCTCTTCTGCCGTAGGTCGCAAGCTTTATGGTATTGCTCATGATAAACAGCGACACAAAGCCGAGGATAGCTATAAGCACGAGAGATACGATGCTTATGACGTTGCGAACGGAGATAAATTTATCCGCAAATTCGGTGGGAGCGTTGACCTTAACGATACCATCAACATTTTCTATTGCGGTTTTCGTTGCGTCCATTTGGCTAAGATCAACAAGCTGAATGACAAAGCGATGGCGGAAGACCTCTTCGTTGAGACCCTCCATATAGCTTTCGTCATACTTTTCAAGGAAGTTCTGACGTGCCTCGCTGCGGCTTACAAAGTTTACACTTGCGACATTATCGAGCGCCTCAAGCTTTGTTTGTATCTGCGCGGTAGCTTCCTGTGCGGTCATATCCTCGTCAACATAGGCAAGGATCTGGTTCTGATTGCCGATATCCTCGACTATCTGGTTGACGTTTATATCAAGAAGCGTGAAGCTGCCCATTACTATCAGGCAGGCAATTATTATCGTGACCGAGGCAAAGGACATAAATCCGTGCGTAAACACATTGCGGAAGCCCTCGCCTATAAGATATCCGTATCTATTCAACTTCATAACTGTAGTACCCGTCCATTCCGTCGCTGATAAGGTGGCCGCCGTCGATGGCTATTACGCGCTTTGAGAAAGCATTGACCAGTTCCTTTTCGTGAGTAACCACAAGTATCGTGGTTCCCATTTCGTTGATCTTCTCAAGCAAAAGCATAAGCTCAAGGCTGCGCACAGGGTCAAGGTTGCCGGTCGGCTCGTCGGCGATTATCATGGTCGGATTATTGACCAGAGCGCGCGCTATGGCAACACGCTGCTGCTCGCCGCCGGAAAGCTCAGCCGGGAGGCGCTTTTCGCGTCCCTCAAGGCCGACAAGCTCCAAAACACGGGGCACACGGTCTTTAATTGCCTTATTCGTTGCACCGACAACGCGCATCGCAAACGCCACGTTATCATAAACCGTCATCTTATCAATAAGTCTGAAGTCCTGGAAGATGACGCCGAGCGTTCTTCTCATCTGCGGCATTTTGCGGCGCTTGAGCTTGTTCATGTTAAAGCCGTTTACAATGACCTCGCCCTCGGATGCCATAATTTCGCCCGTGAGAAGCTTGATTATCGTCGTCTTGCCCGAGCCGGACGGTCCGACGAGGAAGGCAAACTCGCCCTCGTTTATCGTGAGGCTGAAATTATCGAGTGCGGCAACATCGCTGTTGTCATAGACCATCGTTACATTGTTCATCTGAACCATGTGTCATTTTCCTCCTGAGGATTTCGGGGACATTCCCCTACGGATTTCAGCGGCCGTTGCTGTTGACCGAGTCAAGATATTGCTTGACCATCATTGCGACCTTGAACACGATGGCGTGGTCAAACTCGCGCAGATCAAGGCCGGTGATCTTCTTGATTTTCTCCAGCCTGTACACAAGCGTGTTGCGGTGAACATACAGCTTGCGGCTCGTTTCCGAGACGTTGAGGTTATTCTCGAAGAATTTGTTTATCGTCTCCAGCGTATCCTCGTCAAGAGTTTCAAGCGGATTTTTCTTGAACACCTCGTTGAGGAACATCTCGCAGAGCGTGGTGGGCAGCTGATATATTATACGGCCGATACCGAGATTTTCATAGCTAATGATCGTCTTTTCCGAATCGAAAACTCTGCCGACGTCGATCGCGATCTGGGCTTTCTTATAGCGGTCGGCAAGTTCGCGCAGGTGACGCGCGGTCGTTCCGATGCCGATTATGCATTTGATCTGAAGCTCGTTGCGCAGAACGGTCTCAACGCTCTCGGCAATGGCCTTCACCTCGGCGCTGTTGTCGCCGCCGGGGAGCTCTTTTATAACGACGATATCTGTCTCGTTTATGCTGATAACGAAGTCATGCTGCTTATCGGGGAAAAGCGTCTGCAAAACCTCAACGCTCGCAACGTCCGAGCGCTCGACCTGACGCACAAGCAGCAGCGCACGCGGAACATCGGGGGCAAAGTGCAGCTCCTTGGTCCTTACATAAACGTCGCCGGGAAGAATGTTATCTGAAATTATATTCTTAAGAAAAGCAGCCTTATTGTACTTTTCCTCGTAATTCATCTTCGCCTCGTTAAAGGCGACGGCAGCCATCATGCATGTCATGCGCGCCATATCATCGCAGCCCTCGACAAAAACGGCATAGTCAAACTTGCTGCTGTTATTGCTGAGCACCTTATAGGTACGCACGCCGCTTACGAGCACAGGCTCCGAGAAGTCATAGCTCATGCTCGAAAAATCATCGAGCCTTGAGCCGATCATGGGCAGCTCACTGCATGTGATAACAAAGCCCTGATCGTCAATGATGCCGATACAGCGGTCCGTAGCTTCCTTTATCTGTATTATCACGCTCTGAAAAATTCTGCTGGACATCGTCTTTTTACCTCCAGTGAAGTATATGGGTATTTTAACGATAGATAATATTCAACACTTTCTACATGATAATACTTTTTTGTGCGTTTTTCAATAGAAAATCACATTATTTTTGTGCGTTTTTCAAAAAATCGCATAATTGTTTTGATAAAAGCACCAAATATAGGGCTCATTTTTTGTTATTTTTTCTTATTCACACTGCACAACTCTTTTTCCGTCAATTGACGAAATTCGCCCGGAAGCAGCGTTTTATCGAGCTCAAGTGCGCCGATCGAGAGCCTTTTAAGCTCTGTAACCGGCTTTCCGCGCGAGGCGAGCATGCGCTTTACCTGATGGTATTTGCCCTCCATAACGCGCACGAGGCAGCTTCCGTCTGGCAGCTTTTCAAGCCCTGCCGGCAGGCACTGTGTTCCGTCGGCAAGCACTATCCCCTGCCTGAACGCTTCAACGTCGGCATCGTCGACCGGGCTTTCCGTGCAGGCATGATAGGTCTTTACGATCTCGGACTTCGGCGAGATCACGCGGTGTGCAAACTCTCCGTCGTTTGTTATTATAAGAAGTCCGGTCGTGTCCTTATCCAGCCTGCCGACCGGGAAAAGATTTTTCTTTCTAAATTCTGCCGGGAACAGGTCAATCACCGTTTTCTGCTCTTTGTCATCGGTCGCCGACAGCAGTCCGGACGGCTTATTTAGCATGTAGTAACAGAATTTTTCGTATCTGATGGGCTTGCCGTCGAGTGAAACGTGCGCTGCGTCGCTGTCAAGCTTCTGCTCCGGAGCAGTTACCGGAACTCCGTCAACACAAACGCTGCCGTTTTTTATTATCTGCCGAAGCTGGCTTCGCGAAAGCGCGGTGCACTCGGACAGGTATTTGTCAAGTCGCATAAGCGGCATAATATCACCATGTTCAGCATAGGATTAGTAAGAAAAAAGTTGGGTTTATTATAACATAAAGTATTGATTTTTTGAATAGGAAAAGGCAAATATACGCATATGTTAACAAAATGTTTAAAGCTGACAAAAACACGCGCAGTTGCGCTTCTGCTCATGCTTGGAGTTATGCTCGCCGCCGCCGTTGTCCTTTGCTCCTCGCCGCGAAGCATTTTCAGCACCGGCGACATGCTCGACGTCTCGCAGCTCAATGGGCGCGAAAAGTATCTCGCGTCATATGGCTGGGTGATCGATCCGGCCAGCGAGACCGAGCGCACTGTTCTGCTTCCAAAGAAATTCGAGGGCACGGTCAGGGACTATGCCGACATGCAGACGGATCAAGGCTATGACTTTGCGTTTTATTCGGGGCTTGAATGCAGGCAGTTTACATACGAGGTGACAAATTACGACGGCTGCGACGGCACCGTTTATGCCGTGCTGTACGTCAAAGGCACACGCGTCATCGGCGGCGATATACACTCTGCCGAGATAAACGGGTTCATGCATGGGATAAGATGAAAAATGCCCCTTGAAGCAGTGCTTCAAGGGGCATAGTTATACGAACTTTTCAGTTCAGTGAGTTTTGGATATTACTCCTCAACCTCGATAACAACGCCGGAACCGACAGTGCGGCCACCCTCACGGATAGCGAAACGCAGGCCCTTCTCGATTGCGATCGGGGTGATCAGCTCGACCTTCATGTCGACGTTATCGCCGGGCATGCACATCTCGGTGCCTTCGGGCAGGGTGATGACGCCGGTAACGTCGGTGGTACGGAAGTAGAACTGAGGACGGTAGTTGTTGAAGAACGGGGTGTGACGGCCGCCTTCGTCCTTGGACAGAACGTAAACCTGGCCAACGAACTTGGTGTGGGGCTTAATGGAGCCGGGAGCTGCCAGAACCTGGCCACGCTCTACGTCCTTCTTTGCGATACCACGGAGAAGAGTACCGACGTTGTCGCCAGCCTCTGCGTACTCGAGGATCTTGTGGAACATCTCGGTACCGGTGACGGTGGTTTCGGTGATCTCGTCCTTCAGGCCGACGATCTGAACCTTGTCGCCAACCTTAACGCGGCCACGCTCTACACGACCGGTGGTAACGGTGCCACGGCCGGAGATGGTGAATACGTCCTCGATAGGCATAAGGAACGGCTGGTCTGCCTTACGGTCAGGAGTGGGAATCCAGGTATCAACTGCATCCATGAGTTCCTTGATGCAAGCATACTCGGGAGCATTGGGATCGGTGGACTCGCAAACGAGTGCGTTAAGAGCGGAACCACGGATGATGGGGGTGTCGTCTCCGGGGAAGCCGTAGAAGTCGAGCAGCTCGCGAACTTCCATCTCGACGAGCTCGAGGAGCTCTTCGTCGTCAACCTGATCGCACTTGTTCAGGAATACGAGGACGGAAGGAACGTTAACCTGACGGGCGAGCAGAAGGTGCTCACGAGTCTGAGCCATGGGGCCGTCGGATGCTGCGATAACGAGGATAGCGCCGTCCATCTGAGCTGCGCCGGTGATCATGTTCTTGATATAGTCAGCGTGGCCCGGGCAGTCAACGTGTGCATAGTGACGATGAGCGGTCTTGTACTCAACGTGTGCGGTGTTGATGGTGATGCCGCGTTCTCTCTCTTCGGGAGCCTTGTCGATGGAAGAGTAATCAGTGTACTCTGCGTCGCCGAGCAGAGCAAGGTACTTGGTGATAGCTGCGGTCAGAGTGGTCTTGCCATGGTCGATATGACCGATGGTGCCGATATTGACGTGGGGCAGGGATCTGTCGAATTGCTGCTTTGCCATAATAATAACCTCCGTTAAATTGATACAAATGATTTGATTAAAACTACTTGCTTATATGGTTTATCAGCCCTTGCGTGTGCCGCGAAGAGTCTCCTGGAGATTCTTCGGAAGCTCGACATAGTGGCTGGGTTCCATGCTGTAGGTTGCGCGTCCCTGAGTTTTGCTTCTCAGGTCGGTAGCGTAGCCAAACATGGATGCAAGAGGCACATGAGCCTCGATGACGGCGGCACCGTTCCTGATGTCCGAGCCGACAATCTGGCCGCGTCTTGCATTTATGTCGCCCATAACGTCGCCCATATATTCATCGGGAGCTGTTACGACGACCTTCATAATAGGTTCAAGCAGAGTGGGACCTGCCTTCTCGCAGGCTTCCTTGAACGCCATGCTGCCGCAGATCTTAAACGCCATCTCGGACGAGTCAACCTCATGGTAAGAGCCGTCTATGAGCGTTACCTTCACGTCTACGACCTGATAGCCGGCGAGCACGCCCGACTGCATTGCACCCTGGATACCCTGATCAACGCAGGGGATATACTCCTTGGGGATAGCGCCGCCGGTGATCTTGTTGATAAACTCATAGCCCTTGCCGGACTCGTTGGGCTCAACAGTGATCTTACAATGTGCAAACTGGCCTTTACCGCCCGTCTGACGGGCATAACGGGTATCGACGGTCGCCTCGCGCGTGATGGTCTCCTTATAGGAAACCTGCGGCTTGCCGACGTTAGCCTCGACCTTGAACTCGCGCAGGAGTCTGTCAACGATGATCTCAAGATGAAGCTCGCCCATACCGGCGATTATGGTCTGACCCGACTCTTCGTCGGTGTAGGTCTTGAAGGTGGGATCTTCCTCTGCCAGCTTCTGAAGCGCGATAGCCATCTTTTCCTGACCGGCTTTGGTCTTAGGCTCGATAGCAACGCGGATAACAGGCTCGGGGAATTCCATGGATTCAAGGATGATCGGATTTTTCTCATCGCAGAGCGTATCGCCGGTCGTGGTATTTTTAAGGCCGACGGCGGCAGCAATATCGCCGGAATAAGCGATGGAAAGATCTTCTCTGTGGTTTGCGTGCATCAGCAGGATTCTGCCGATACGCTCGCGCTGACCCTTGGACGAGTTCAAAACCGTTTTGCCGGCCTCGACAGTGCCGGAATAGACACGGAAGAAGCTCAGACGGCCGACGAAGGGGTCGGTCATGATCTTGAATGCAAGAGCGGAGAACGGTGCATCATCGGATGCCTCACGGGTCTCCTCCTCATCGGTCTTGGGGTTTGTTCCGCTGATTGCGGGAATATCCAGCGGCGAGGGCATGTACTCAACGATAGCGTCGAGCAGCTTCTGCACGCCTTTATTTTTATACGAAGTACCGCAGACCACGGGTACCATCTGAACGGCGCATGTGGCCTTTCTGATGGCTGCACGGATCATATCCTGCGGAACCTCTTCGCCTTCGAGATAAAGCATCATTATCTCGTCGTCGAAATCCGAGATAGCTTCCAGCATCTTTACACGGTATTCCTCGGCCAGATCGCGCATATCCTCGGGGATTTCCTCGGTGCGCATATCGTTGCCGAGATCATCGTAATAAATGCGGGCATTCATCTCAACCAAATCGATTATGCCACGGAAATCCGCTTCGGTGCCGATCGGGAGCTGGATGGGCACTGCATTGCACTTAAGTCTGTCATGCACCATATCGAGAACATGATAGAAGTCCGCGCCCATGATATCCATCTTGTTGACGTATATCATACGGGGAACATGGTAGTGATCGGCCTGTCTCCAAACTGTCTCGGACTGCGGCTCAACGCCGCCCTTGGCACACAATACGGTCACGCAGCCGTCAAGAACACGCAGAGAGCGCTCGACCTCAACGGTGAAGTCAACGTGGCCCGGGGTATCAATGATATTGATTCTGGTATCGCGCCAGTGGCAGGTGGTTGCTGCGGAAGTGATGGTTATACCTCTCTCCTGCTCCTGCTCCATCCAGTCCATGGTCGCGGTACCTTCATGGGTCTCGCCGATCTTGTAGTTTACGCCGGTGTAATAAAGAATACGCTCTGTTGTCGTAGTCTTGCCGGCGTCGATGTGAGCCATGATACCGAT
>DKRV01000038.1:0-251 GCA_002472405.1 Clostridiales bacterium UBA7273
AAGAGCCATCTCCCGAACGGGTACGGAGCGAAAGGGGCAGAGAGGACAAGCCCTTAACTCCCGTCCTCTACTCCACGCGGGAAGGAGGTGAACTCTATGGAGCTATCTTCTTCCGACAAGGAAAGAATACAACATCAGTATGACGCATTGGCAAAGAAAACGTTGGTAGGCGAAGCGAAAAGCTACCGCCGCACCCTTGCGAAACGCGCAGCCCGCGAAGTAACTTTTTCGGATTTGAGCGAAAGCGAACT
>DKRV01000038.1:294-4597 GCA_002472405.1 Clostridiales bacterium UBA7273
ACGGACGAATACGAAAGCGATTATTTCCGTTTTCAAGTGTCCGGCTTTGATGTACTCGTCAAAAATGAACTGCTTGCCGAAGCCCTTAACGCTTTGCCCGAAAGGAAACGCGATATTGTTCTCTTGTCCTACTTCTTGGATATGAGCGACGCGGAAATTGGCGAACTGCTGAATGTTGTACGCACGACGGTTTTCCGGCATAGGAAATCCGCGCTTGCGAAGATCAAACAGTATTTGGAGGGAAAAGCAGATGATGAACACCGTGAGGAAATCTGAAAATCTGTTGCCGTTCCCTGTCATTTCCGCAGCGGCAAACGGCGACACAAACGCCATGTGCGCGATCTTGAAGCATTACGAAGGTTACATAGCGAAACTTTGTACCCGAACGCTGAAAGACGACGCGGGCAATACTTACTCCTATGTGGACGAAGAAATGCGTAACAGGTTGCAAGTGCGCCTTATTACCCGCACTCTTGCGTTTCATGTAGGCTAACTCTTTAAGCCCATGCGGGGAGCGTGTACCCCTTTCCACGCTTCCCGTTATGGGCTGTTTGTCGTTCCGTAAAAGCATATCGGAAACGGTATGCTTTTACAGGCTGGCAAAGCCTTATTGTTCCTTGATAAAGAAAGCGACGCAAGATAACGGCGACGCAGTATAGGCAGACCGGATACGTTCCTTTTGCGCCGAGCCGTGCGGCGGGTGCGCCATGACTTCCCCATATCGGGAACGAGCGAGAAACACCAGCGCCGCAGGGCGGGTATAGCAGCCCGCAGGCGACGACACGCAAAAGGCATAATGATACTCCCTTACAGCCACAGTCCGAGCGTTAAAAGCGTCGCAGGCAATGGGTAGGGCTGCATGAGACCCATGCAGGGGTGGAACTCCCGTGAGGCTGCTGCTAACAGCCGTCCGACGAAGCCATTTTTTATCATTGATCTTTTTTCCATTTTATGAAAGGGGATTTATAGCTTTGAAACAAACAAAAACAGAAAACGAAAAAATCCCCGTTGTACGAGAGTACAAAATCGGGGACATGACATATATCGTACACGCCGTTACGAAAGACGGCGTAAAAGAGGATGCCGCGACAAAGATACGCCGTATGATACAAAACGACCTGAGGCGGGTAAAAAAGCCCGAAAATTGAGGATTGTTTACAACCTGGATGCAGACGGCGAGCAGGTTTTATGCTATACTATAATTAACCTGTTTGTCCGGCTGCCGGAACAGGAGGTAATTATGAAGCAGCCCGACAAGATGATCGCATACTATTATCGTGTGGATCAAAAACAAACAGACTTGCACCTTGACAATCAAATGCACCAGCTTCTTTGTGATGCAGCGGAAAGAGCCAACGGAAACTACTTGCTTTATGCGGATAATGGGTACAGCGGCTTAACTGCTGATCGCCCCGCTTTTCGGGAATTGAGTAAAGCAATGTCCCGTGGTAGTATTTCCGGGATTGTAGCGTATGATATATCCCGCATTTCAAGAAACCAGCGGGATCTTCTGCGCTTTCTCCGTAAGGCTGAAAAATATGGGATTTCGGTTACTCTGCTTATCGGTAGTGTTCCTCATGCTGTCCTCGGCTTGTATGAGGCATTGCACAAACTGGCGGATGAGATTGCCGATGAAAAAGGCGGTGATCTCAAATGACAGAACAAATCCTGTATCAGAGCGTACAGCCGCAAAACGAGTTGAGCAATGAGCTTCGCAGTGTCATTCGGGACAATGTTCTGCAATTCTATGTTCAGAGCAGCGCCCAGCAGCAGGAAGAAGGCATTACCGCTCTTTATGAAAGGCTTTCCCAAGAGGATAAGGCAGATGGGGAGAGTAACAGCATAGCCAATCAAAAAAGGATTTTGGAAAGGTACTGCCGGGATCATGGCATAACCGCCTACCGTCATTACGACGAGGACGACGGGTATTCCGGGACAAACTTCAACCGTCCGGGCTTCCAGCGTATGCTTGCAGATATTAAAGCCGGAAAGATCAAGCGCGTTATCGTAAAAGATATGAGCCGTTTCGGACGTGATTATCTGCAAGTGGGAATGTACACGGATGTTCTGTTCCCGGACTTCGGCGTACATTTTATTGCCGTCAATGACGGTGTGGACAGTACCCGCGGTGAAAACGAGTTTACCGCGATCCGAAATGTCTTTAATGAAATGTATGCCCGCGACACCTCAAAGAAGATCCGCGCAACGTGGCAGAGCAAAGGAAAATCCGGCGAACATCTGACAACGATCCCGCCCTACGGGTACATTAAAGACCCGGAGAACAAAAAGAAATGGATCGTTGATGAGGAAGCCGCTGCGATTGTGCAAAAGATATTTTCTCTTTGTGTGGACGGTTTGGGACCGACGCAGATTGCAAAATGGCTGAGACAGCATCAGATACTAAACCCGACGGCCTATGCAAGAGAAAAAGGACAGCCATGTACGAACAAGCCATCTTCTGATCCGTACAAATGGACGAATGAAACGGTTTCCCGGATGTTGGAGCGCGTGGATTATTTGGGACATACGGTGAACTTCAAAACCACAAAGCAATCCTACAAGAGCAAAAAGAAGCTCTGGAACGATCCGGCAGAATGGGTGATTTTTGAAAATACCCAGCCGCCGATCATTGAGGAAAGCGTATTCATCATTGTTCAGAATATCCGCAAGTCAAGACGCCGCCCTACCAAAATGGGCGATATGGGGATGTTTTCCGGGCTGCTCTACTGTGCAGAGTGCGGCGGCAAGATGTATCAATGCCGCGCTACCAACTTCACCGAAGAACAGAAATACTTTATCTGCTCCACCTACCGCAAAGGCAAAGACCTGTGTACCACTCATTCCATCAAGAATGTTGTGCTGAATGAAATCGTCCTGCGGAATCTGCGTGAGGCAATACAGTATGTGAGCGAACATGAAGCGGAGTTCATGCAGGAAGCGGCAGAGATCAGCACACGGGATCGTGATACGGAGTTCACCCGGAAACGCGATACGCTGACAAAGGCAGATACGCGCATTGCAGAGCTTGACCGCATTATCTCCCGTCTGTATGAGGACAACGTAATCGGGAAGCTGTCGGATGAAAGGTTTATCAAAATGTCCCATGACTACGAGCTGGAACAGAGCAACCTTAAATCTATGGCAGAGGTTTTACGCAAAGACCTGAAAGAACAGGAACAGCAGAAAATCAATGCAAAGGCTTTTGTCGCAGCCGTCAAGAAGTACACGGATATGCAGGAGCTTGACGCAACCATTCTCCGAGAGTTCATTGACCGCATTGAGGTTTCCCATACAGATAAGAAGTCGCGGACAAGAGAAATTACCATTGTCTATAACTTTATCGGTGCATTTGACTTTTCACGGGCTTTGGAAGAAGCCCAGTCTTTTACAGTAAAACAGCAAAGAACGGCATAGCCGTTAGACTATACCGTTCCTTGCTTCAAAAATTTCTTACGTCACCGCTCCATTCGGACGGGATTTCTTAATAGGGATAGGTAATGTTTAAAATCGTGGAAGATCTTATTTCGTGAAATCGGGGGTCGGCAGCATGTACTCAAGAACACCCAGTACCGGGAAGAGCAGTGCCAGGAATCCGAAGTGCGAATTGCCGGTGGAGCCAAACATGTCGAAGCAGAAGATGCACAGTGCTGCGAAAGCGATGACGGTGAATATGATCTTACGGATGAAATTTTTTACTTCGCTACTCATTTTAAAAACTCCTTTTATAATTATTCGAATTGGTTTTTATGCTTGTCAGAGATTTAACTTTCTCTTTCTGATATCATAATACTACCGAAAGTCACATTAAGCAAGCGAATAAAATTCATGTATTACATGACGTTTTGTAATGTTAGTTAATTAACTATCAATATTTTTAGAGGCGCATTGACGCACCTACGGATACGGTTATTGCGTGAACCCGGTATCGAAAATGTTGAGAAAACCATGACGTTTCGCACCCCATTAGTCTGCACTGATCGTAGGGGCGATCAGTGATCGTTTTTTTAGCCAGGTTTTGCCGGCATCCACCGGTCGCGCTGACGCAACAACCGTATCGGCAATTATTCACTAACTATTAATTATTCATTATTCATTAGGACGGTCACAGACCGTCCCTTTTGCCTTCCCCTGCGTAGCTTGAGGGGAAGGTGTCACCTTTGGTGACGGATGAGGTGTTATTAAATCTGCGGTGCTAACCGCTACATTTTTGAACCGGGCGAGCAATGCTCGCCCCTACGGCTATAGATTTAAGTTCCGGCAAAATCGATACATCTGTCAACAATGTAGCGCCTACGGCGCGGAT